>CAWAYY010000012.1:0-74977 GCA_963786255.1 Pirellulales bacterium | reverse complement strand
GTCGTGCGGCGATCGCGGCGTGGTTGGCAGTAAACGTGACGATCCGCCAAGGCTCGGTCAACACATTCGCCGCGGCGAACACGCTAAGGCCCGCCAGACACCCTTAGGCCCGCCCGTATGAGAAACGCATGCCACGAAACGCCGGCCGTTCGTCCGTGCAAGCGTCCCGACCGTGGCGGCGGCGACGACCGACAAGCGGCCTGCCCCAGCGGGCGCTGCGAGTTGATTGATCCGCGGCGCGGCGGCGGCCCCAAACAACGCGAGCGACCATCCATGAGGAACCTCAAGATGCGCATTGCCCCGCCCCCTCGCCTCGCGTCCTGGACGCTGGCATTGCTCGTCTGCTTGACGTGCCGTCAAGTCTGGGCCGAGGCGCCCGCTTCCCATAGCGACGACGAACGGGCCATTCGGCGCCAGGCTCAGAAATACCTGGCGGCCATCGAGAGCGGCGACGTCGAGAAAATCGCCTCCTTCTGGACGGCGAACGGCGACTACATCGATGACGCGGGCGCGCCGCCCGAGGGCGCGAACTGGCCCGCCAGGCGGGCGACCGCTCAGCGGCGGCCGACGCGGCGCGACAGTTCGCGGGGACCGTGGAATCGATTCGCTTCGTTACGCCGCAGGTCGCCATCGAAGACGGCGTCCATCGCCTCTCGGCGGCGGCGCCGGCGGACGTCTCGCTCGTGCGACGTTATACGGCCATTTGGGTCAAGCAGGACGACAAGTGGCTGCTCGACGGCGTGCGCGAGCTGGCCGCGCGGGCCGACGCTCCCCGGAACCGACTGGAAGCGTTGAGCTGGATGCTCGGCGATTGGGTTTCCGAGGACGGCAAGACCCTGCGACTTTCCTGCCGCTGGAGCGACGACCAACATTTTTTGCTGCGCGAGATCGAGGTCGCCTCGTCCGACCGCGGGCCGCTGCGCGTGACGCAGCGGATTGGCTGGGACGCTCATGAGAAACAGGTCAAGTCGTGGACCTTCGATTCCCAGGGCGGGCATGGCGACGGTCTGTGGTTTCATCAAGGGGATCGCTGGATCGTCGAAGCCGCCATCGTGCTGCCCGACGGACGAGTCGCCACGGGCGCCAACGTCATGGTCCGGGAAGGCGACGACGCCTTTGTGTGGGAGTCCAACCACGCCGAGATCGACGGCGAACCGCAGCCGAGTCGTAAACTGCGCTTGCTCCGCAAAGCGAACGACAAGAAAACATCGAACTAGACGAGGAGAAACCACCTTGTTCCAGCAGCTCATGATTTCTTTGAGGCCCGCCGGCGTCGCGTCCGATCGTGGGCGCAGTGCTCTGACGGCGGCGGTGATGCTGACGACGGTGATGCTGACGACGATGATGCTGACGACGGTGGCCGTCCTGTCCACGGCGCGACGCTGCGCCGGCCGCCGAGCCGCCCCCGTCCGGCGACGCTTCGAAGGCTGCCCAACAGGAAGGCCGCGACGAATTGCTCAACGGCGATGCCTGGCGGAAAACGATGGGCGGGCTCGACGAATGGCTTTCCGTACAATCGATCTACGACCAAGACCAGGCGGCGGCAACGAAGCAGCAGCTGAAGCGGCGCTGGGAGCAGATGTCGGTCGACGAGCTGAAAGATTTCCAACAGGATCTCGACGCGAAATTGCAGATGGCGCTGAGCCCGGAGGGACGCAGCATCTTGGACTGGGTGCAGGCGAACCTCCAGGCCGCCGCTCCCGCCTATCGCAAAACGCTGGACCTGCAAACTCCCGACCTGCTCAAGCTCACGGCCGCCCAGCTGCGTGCGCAACTTGACGCCTTGGAGCAACGACGCTCGGCCACCCGCAGCCAGACGACGGCGTTTGAGCACGCCCGTCAAGCTCGCATCTCGGCCTTGCAGGCGGAGCAGCGTCGGGAGGAGGAAGAGCGAGAACGAGCCCTCGACCGCGCGGCGGCGAGCCTCGGTGCGCCCGGCTCTCGCAGTCAGTATTTTCCGGGCAGCAAGGTTCGCACCTACCCTGACGTGCTCAATCGCGGCTTCTTCTACGGCTATGGCTTCGGATTCTGGTAAAGCGGGAACGACCGCCGCTGACGCGGCGGCGAACAGCTAAAAATAGCGCCGGCTGGCCGCCCGCCCCCGGCGACCAGCCAGCGAGTCGACAAGTTCCCGCCCGTCGTGCGCAGCGGGGAAACCACGGCGCCGAGGAACAGGGACTACTGGAGGATCGTCGCGACGCTGTCAGACCTCCGCGCGGCATGCCGAACTGAGAGTGCCGTCATGCAGCTGGCCGACCTTTTTCTTTCATCAGGTCCGCGTTTCGTTTCAGGGCATTGCGCGTCTCCTTTCGATAAAAAGCTTCTGTCACCTAACCTCGACAACGCCACGGGTAGGCGGCAGCTTATGGACCCGGCGCACCCAACTCGGCCCATGGCCTGATCCAGGACTTCCTGGATCAGGCCATGGGCAGCAGGGGGCCGGGGCTACAGTCTGGCGCACCGTACGCGGGCCGCCGTGAGCTCGCCATCACGACCGACAATCGGCGAGATGCGTTGGTCGAGTGCGTCGCAGGGGTTGGCGTACCCTTTCACGATCACGGCTGTATTCCGCGTTTCCGTCGGCCGCGAGGGGGGCGGGTTGGACCGGGACCGCCTGTCCGGGGCGGTCGCAGGCGGTCATCGATCCGCCAACGGCCGCGTTCAAGTACGCGGCAAAGGACGCAGTCGAGCCAAGCCGTAAAGCGGCGCTGGGCTTCGCCGCTTGTCTCCGGTTCTGACGCGCCGTCTCGAAAAGCAGACGCAAGCCTTCTGCTGGCGGAGCCGCGAGCTAATCCGATTCGTTGATAGAAAACGCCGCTGGCTGGCTGGCGCCTCCACCCTGGTCGGCGGCCACGAACCAGACTTTGGCGGCCCCGGTCACCGCGACGATGGCCAGGACAACGACCGCCGCCAAGCGCTCCAGAAGATTTTCTGCCGCTGCGCTCCGGTATCTCGCTTGGCCTGAAAATTCACCAGCCGCTCAAGCATGCGGTCGTCGAGTAGCCCGCCGCGAGTCAAGCTCCGGCTCGCCGGTTGTCTGCTCCGTGACGCGGCCTGCGGCTTGCGCGGCGGAAGCCGCCCCCAGCGAGGGCGACGCAGCGCGCCCTTCTGCAAGCCGGCGCTGGCCGCTGGAGGGCGAGTCAAGTCGCGGCCAAGAAGGTTGAGACGTCGCCTTCGACGCGAGCAGGTCGGCATGCGAGGCGGCGCCGCAGAAATCGGCGCTTTGAGAGGCCTTTCCTGAGCGGGCAGAATGCGCGGCGTCGACGCCTGTCGTCCGCGCCTCGTCGAGCGACCTCAGCATTACGCCCGCCCGGGGCGAAGGCTGCTTCGGCTCCAAATGCGGCAGCGAAGCGGCTTGGCGCCCGACGGTGCCCGCAAGGGCCGCCTGCCACTCTGATGTCGCCGAAAGCGAGCGCTGCTGCCGACCGATCCGGCCCTTCCCGCCCCGCCGCGCCGTCAGCAACCCGGGAGGCATTGCCGTTGGTCGGCGTCAGACGCGCCAGGCGTTGTTCCAGGCTGCGGATGGCGTCGATCAGCCGCTCCCAATCTGGCGGCCGCGGCGAGTCCGACGGCTCCGCCGTTTGCGCGGCTTTCACCAGCGTCAGACACACGAGGGACAGTTCCTGTTCGAGCAGTTGCATCGAAGCAGGCGATTGCTCGCTTTGCCGCAGCTTGCGACTCGCCTGGTCCGCCAGTTCGGTCGCCGCCCTGCCGGTGGTTGCACGATCGGGTCCGAGAAGTGCTTGCTGGCTGAGCGCCGCCAGCGCATGCAACAGATCGGGCGGCCGCTCCCCGGCGCCGAGCACATTGCGACGTCAGGCTGTGCGTGGCGCTCCGCCGCCAACAGCAACTGAGCGATCTCGGCAGGGGCCGGCAGACCGGGCGGCGCGCTGGAGCTGTTCGGCTCTTGACCGTCCGGCTTGGCCCCCAATGGCGGGTGCGGCCCCAATATTGCGTCGACGCAGACGAGCTCTCGGCTTTCCGACGGCAAGGCGGGGCTCTGGTCCTGGGTAGCGAGGCTGACGAGTTCGTTTTGCAGTTGGGTCATTCGGAGCATGAGCTGCGAGAGCGTTTGGTTGGCGGGCCCTGACTCACTCGCGCCCTTCTGAGATGGGGCTTTCGCGAATTCGCAGTCTCGATGTGCTTCAGCCGGCTCTGCGCGGGAGGCGTTTGGGGCGCCAGCGTTGGGAGCGGCGTCAACGAGGGAATTGTTCCGCCCGGAGTTGCACGGCGCCGCGCTCGTTCCGCCGAGTTCCCGATATTGCATACAAAATCTCCCCATCGACAGCTCCTCATCGGCTGGCCACAATGCGGCATCGATGGACTGTTCGCTCAAGCGCGTTCCGTTTCCGCTCAGCAAATCGATCGCCCATAACCGTTGCTGGTGCCAGTACAGCACGCAGTGCACGCGCGAAACGGTCCGGTGCGATAGACGGATATGGCTCGGGGCTCGTCGTCCGATGACGGTCAGCGGGCGATCCAGCGGGAGTTCCGCCGCACGGCGTTGGCCGCTGGGGTCGAGGATTTGCACCACCGGAGCTGGGCCGACGAGCGGCATCTTTTTATGCAACTTGCCGGCGTCCCCGGCAGGGAGGCAGGCGTCGCCGGAGAACGCCGCTTTGATGCGGTAGGGACCGATCTCAACGCGGGTGTTGGCCGTCAGCCAGCCGCTCGGCGCAGAATCGGCAAGACCCAGGCAAAAGATGCCGTTGTCGGTGGCATGGAGATAGATATGGCAGGACAACAAATCGCCTTCAGGCAAACTGACTTCCGCGCGGCGATCGCTGCCAATGCGAGCAAATGGCTGCGAGAGACGAATGGAAACCTGAGAGTCTCCAGGACCGCGGACGCTCACGATTATGCCGCGTGAGGACCACAGGCTTTGGCTGGTTGGGTTGGCCATAATTCACAATGGGTGAGCCGTCTGTTCCCTGCAGCAAGCCTCTCCGCCTACTGTTCCAAGCGGCTGAGGGTTTCAGTCTACCCCCCCGAAGATTGGATTGAAAGCAGGGCGGTAAAAAAGGGACGAACCGCCTTGCTCGGGAGTCTCGTCCTGACAGCGAGCCATGCTGACGACTGCGACATTTGGGGCTTTTCTGCGAGAGTTCTCGGCATCCCAGATCTGGGCAGCTAAAGGATCATTAGGGCGCCGCCAGTACGGTTATGCCAAGCCGACGGGCGGACTTTTCGACGATCGCAAGTGCGTACGCGTTGCCGACCCCCTTGCCTACGGCACAGGAAGCCACTGCGTGGCGGTCCGCTCGCTCCACCAGCGTTATTGGGCTCGGCAAGTCGGGTCGGTGACTCAAAAAACCTGGACAAGGCGTAGAGCGCATTGGCAACCCGATCCGCAAGGCAAACAGTATTGGCTCGACTACCTGACCAGCCACGGCAACACGGCCAGCGCAAGGAAGCACATCGCCTTGGGCTTCTTCACTTCGCTGGAAGCCTATAAAGGCGACGTGACCGGCTGGTTTGAGGAATACCTTCAGCGACCGCCAACGACCGAAGAGCTCAATCAATACGCCCAATGAAATGCACGCCGGCAAGACCGACCGCGACATCGAGCAGGAAATCACCAATTTGCCTGAATACGGCCAGAACCCGCCCGCGGCGGCTCCCGGGACGGGCGTTCGACTGCCCGATTATTTCCCGCAAGGAAACGCCGGCGGCAATGGCACGCAACCGGCGTCGCCGCCAAAGACTCGTTGTTCGAATGCTTTGGGAATGTCCTGCTCGGCACAGCCTGGCGGTGTTGCCCGCTCCAGGCAAGCCGGACCGCGGACGCACTGCCGAGCCTGCCCGAATTGCTCCTGCCGGGAAGCAACTCGATCGCTGCATACCGCCCGGACGGCTGATGGCAGCTTTACGTTGGCGGCGGGTGATTGGTGCTGCCGTTTTGCCGCTTGAGATTGTTGGAGTCGCCTTTGCCGGCACTGCGGGGCGACGGCCAGACGCCGATGCCCGTCATCCCGACGCGCTTGGTAACATTGCAGTTGCCGAGAGAACAGGCGGCTGCTACGGAACCATCCTTGTTGCGGCGAGATCACGTTCTGCAGGCTGCCTGTCCCGGGCCGTTTGCGGCATTTTTCCTCGCGTCGCTGCCTCAGCAATGCGATCCACTCGTCCATTCCCTGCCCGGAGCGGGCCGATGTCGGCAGCACGGCAACGCCGGGGCGCACCTGCTGAATGTTCTGCAGCATGGCGGCGACGTCGAATTCAACGGCCGCGGCCAGGTCGATCTTGCTGATCACCACGACGTCCGCCGTGTTGATCAACGTCGGGTATTTCAAGGGCTTGTCCTCGCCCTCGGTCGACGCACACAGCAGCACGCGCAGGTCCTCGCCCAGGTCCCAACTGGAAGGGCAAACCAGGTTGCCGACGTTTTCAATGAACAGCACGTCGATCTGGTTGAGGTCCCACTGCGAGAGGGCGCCGCGCACCATGTCCGCTTCCAGGTGGCACATCGTGCCGGTCAGGATCTGCCGGACGGGCGCGCCGCTGGCGGCCAGCCTTGCAGCGTCGTTTTCGGTGGCCAGGTCTCCCACCACGGCCGCCACGCGCAACTCCGGCGCCATCGCGGCAAGCGTTCCGCGCAGTAATTCGGTTTTGCCCGCCCCAGGCCCGGAAACGACGTTCACGACGAATACGCCGCAGCGAGCGAACTCGTCGCGCATTTCCCGCGCCAGCTCGTCGTTCTTCTTCAGAATCTTCGTACGCAATTCAACAATGCGCGGCTGCATCGGGCAAAACCTCCAGAGACGTCAGTTCCAGTTCCTGGCCGCTGACAACCTGCGACGTCGGGGCGCCGCAGTCGGGGCAACAGAATTGCGTGAGGTCTTTCAGCGTCTTCGGCGCTTCGCAATCCGGGCACATGACCGTGACGGCGACTTCTTCAATTTCGAGCGAGGCGCCTTCGCAGGCGCCCCCTTCCGCCGCCATGGCAAACGAGAAGAGCAAGGCTTCTTTCACAATGCCGGAGAGCGCACCGATGCGAACATTCAGCTTTGTCACCCGGACATCGCCTTCGCGAGCGGCCGCTTCACACGCCGCGTCGACCAGGCTGCAGGCGATGGAAAGCTCGTGCATCGTTGAACCGCTCCCATCCATCAACGCGACAAAATGATCTTCGAGAGCGACATCGGCGTGCATTGTGACGTCTGTTGTTCCTGCGGTCAAATGGCGTCATTACCCAACCAGACCTCCAAATGCCGCCCACTTATCGACAGTTGACAGTCTGAGCATTCGGCTCGACAATTCGAAAAGCCGCAACCGGCGGCGAGTTGCTCGCCGGCCGGCAGATCCAAGTCGCCGTCAGAACCATCTCGGCCCGGCGGAGGAAGCATGTGCCTGGCAATTCCCGCGCAGATCAGCGAACTCTCCGACGAAGACCGCCACACGGCGACCGTTGACGTGCTTGGCGTGCGGCGCAAGGTCAATATTGCGCTGTTGGAGGACAGCCCGCCTCAGTTGGGAGATTGGGTGCTGATCCACGTCGGTTTCGCCATGAGTAAGATCAGCGATGAGCAGGCGGCCGAGCAGTTGGACCTGCTCCGGCAATTGGGCGAAGCAAACGAGGCGCGCGAAGAGGTCGAAGGCTACCAGAGCTCGGGCGGGTGACATGAAATATGTAGACGAGTTTCGCGATCCGGAAGTCTTGCGCAAGGCGCTGGAAGAAATCCGCACTCTCGCAGAGCCTGGGCGGCAGTACCGCATCATGGAGGTCTGCGGCGGCCACACGCACGCCATCTTTCGCTTCGGCCTCAAGGATCTGTTGCCGCCCGAGGTGGAGTTGATCCACGGCCCGGGCTGCCCGGTGTGCGTGCTGCCGATGGGGCGGATGGACGACGGGCTGGAATTGGCCAACGATCCGGAGTGCATCTTCACCGCCTTCGGCGACATGATGCGAGTGCCCGGCTCTCAAGGCAGCCCGTTGGAAAGCAAGGCCCGCGGCGCCGACGTGCGGATCGTTTACTCGCCGATGGACGCATTGCGGATTGCCCAGCAGAACCCGCAGCGCCGGGTGGTGTTCTTCGCCATCGGATTTGAAACGACGGCGCCCTCGACGGCGCTGACGCTGTTGCGCACCCGCGAACTGCAGGTGATGAACTTTTCCGTCTTCTGCAATCACGTGACCATCATTCCTGCGATTCGCGCAATTCTCGATTCGCCCGACATGCGGCTCGACGGGTTTGTCGGCCCGGGCCACGTCTCGACGGTCATCGGCTGCCGCCCGTATGAATTCATCGCTCGCGACTACGGCTGCCCGATCGTCGTTTCCGGCTTCGAGCCGGCCGATATCCTGCAGTCGCTGGTGATGGTCTTGCGTCAGCTTAGCGCCGGCGAGAGCAAGGTGGAGAACCAGTACGGCCGCGTCGTCCCCTGGGCCGGGAACCTGCCGGCCCTGAAGGCCCTGGCCGAGGTGTTTGAAGTGCGGCCGCACTTTGAATGGCGAGGCCTGGGCTTCATCGCTCAATCGGCGTTGCGCATTCGCGACAGCTTTGCCGCCTGGGATGCGGAAAAGACCATGCCGATCCGCGGCGTGAGCGTGGCCGATCCGAAAGCGGCCCAGTGCGGCGAAGTGCTCAAAGGAGTTCTCAAGCCGCACGAGTGCAAGCTGTTCGGCGTCGAATGCACGCCCGAACGACCGATCGGGGCGCTGATGGTTTCTTCCGAAGGAGCCTGTGCAGCACATTTCAAGTATGGCCGCTCGCCGCTGCCGGTTGTGACGCGGTAACGTTGTGAAGCGGCGAAGGCAAGGCGTCGGGCGTCAGGAGAAAAGGATAGCGGGGCGGCATGGACCTGAGTTGTTGAAAATGCGGCGCCTTTGCGCTCTGAGGGGCGATAGTTTGTGACAGTTCCTGTTCCGCGCCGCCACCACCGGGCTCGCCCCGGTGGAGCGTTGATTGATCAGCTAGAAACCGCGCCCCACCACGCCCCTCTTCCTTTTCCGCGTTTGTCCGCCGTCCGCGGCGGCGGACAAACGCGGAAAAGGGGCACGAATCTCGGCGCGGTGGGCGTGCTAGCTGCAAATCATCGCTCGACGGGGGCAAGCCCCATCGTGGCGGAGCAAAGCTGTCGTAATGCTGATCCTCCGAATGAGTGCGATTTTCTGCAGCCGAGCCCGCGCAGTATAACTCGACAAACACACAACAAAACAAAAGCCGAAACCAGAAAGGCGCAGGCGGCATGAATAGTTCGCCGAGTGCGATCAACAACGACACGCAAGGCGACGCGTCGCCCGGCGACGTGACGTTTCACGACAAGCAGATTTCCATGGCGCATGGCGCCGGGGGCGAAGCGTCGCGCCGGCTGGTCGAAGGGCTGATCCGGCCACTGCTGGCGAACGCGTGGCTCAACCCGCTGGCCGATGCCGCCGTGCTGCCGCCGCACGAGGGCAAGCTGGCGATCACGACCGACAGCTTCGTCGTGCAGCCGCTACGGTTTCCGGGCGGTTCGATCGGCGAACTGGCCGTCCACGGCACGGTGAACGATCTGGCCGTTTCGGGCGCCCGCCCGGTGGCCCTCACCGCCTCGTTGATTCTCGAGGCAGGACTCTCCGCAGAAGTGCTCAAACAAGAAATCGCCGCCCTGGCCGCTGCGGCGCGGCGGCTGGAGTTGCCGGTTGTGGCAGGCGACACCAAAGTGGTCGAACACGGTAAAGCCGACGGCCTGTATATATGCACGACTGGATTGGGCGTGATGCACTCCCTGGCCGATTTGCGCGCCGATCGCGTCCGCCCCGGGCGACTGCGTGCTGCTGTCCGGACCGATCGGCAATCACGGCATGGCAATCATGCTGGCCCGGGCGGAGCTGGAAATCGAGACCGATATTCGCTCCGACACCCGCCCCCTGACGGCTATGACGCACGCACTATTGGAACGTTGCGGCGCCGGGGTCAAGTGGATGCGCGATGCCACGCGCGGCGGCGCCGCCACCGTATTGAACGAGCTGGCCCGCGATGCGGAGCTGACCGTCGTCATCGAAGAAGAAGCCGTGCCGCTGGACGATAACGTTCGCGGCGCCTGTGAATTGTTGGGGCTCGATCCGCTGCAAGTCGCCAATGAAGGCCAGTTCGTCGCCGTGGTCTCGGCGGAGGCCGCCCCCGTCGCGTTGGAAGCTTTGCGCACCACTCCCGGCGGCGAGCGCGCCTGCATTCTGGGCGAAGTCCGACGGGGGACGCCGGCGCGGGTGGTGGCCAAAGCGTCTTACGGCGGAGTCCGCGTGGTCGACATGCTGTTTGGCGATCCCTTGCCTCGCATCTGCTGAGCAAACGAGCCGCCATGGGCGCCAACAATGAGCGAGCACATCAGGATCGCATGCCGAGTCTCAATTCGCGGCGTCATTCAAGGCGTCGGTTTCCGCCCGTTCGTGTATCGGCTGGCGCACCGCTACGGCGTGGCCGGCTGGGTGCTCAACGGCGCGGCGGGCGTGGAGATCCATGCCGAGGCGGAGCAAGGCGACTTGCAGATGTTCCTGCAAGCCGTCCAGTCCGAACCTCCCCCGGCTGCGACGATTGCCGAGTTTTCCGTGCGCGAAACACCGTACGAGAAACTGCCCGGCTTCGAAATCCTGCGCCAGCCGGCGGGAGTCGGCGCCGACCGTGCGCATTTCTCCCGACCTTGCCGTGTGCGAAGGCTGCCTGCGCGAACTCAACGATCCAAAGGATCGCCGCTTCGGATATCCCTATATCAACTGCACCAACTGCGGCCCCCGGTTTTCTATCATTCGCTCGCTCCCCTACGACCGGGCCCACACGACGATGGCCGAGTGGGAACTGTGCGAACGTTGCCGCGGCGAATACGAAAACCCGCTCGACCGGCGCTATCACGCTCAGCCAACCGCCTGTAGCGAGTGCGGGCCCGGTTACCGTCTTTGGCTAGCGGGAGAACCGTCGCTCGACGACAACGACGCCGCCATCCGGCAGGCCGCGGAATTGCTCAGGCAGGGAAAGATTGTCGCCCTCAAGGGGATCGGAGGGTATCACCTGGCCTGCGATGCGACCAACCCCGAGGCGGTGGGCGAGTTGCGGTTGCGAAAATACCGCAAGGAGAAGCCCTTCGCCCTGCTGGTGCGCAATCTGGACGAAGCGCGCCGGTTGGCGCACTTGAACAAGACGCACGAGCGGCTTTTGACGTCAACCGCCCGGCCGATCGTGCTTGCCCCGGCGATCGCGGAGCGGCCGGCCGTTTCCGGCGATAGCGCGATGCTCGGAATGATGCTCCCCTACGCGCCGCTGCACCACCTGCTATTGGCCTGCGGCGCTCCTACTCCGCTGGTGTTGACCAGCGGCAATCGTTCGAGCGAACCGATCGCCTATCACGATGACGACGCGCGCGAGCGGCTGGCCGGCATTGTCGATGCCATCCTGATGGGAGACCGGCCGATTGCTCGCCGAATTGATGACTCGGTCGTCACCGTGCGCGACGGGCGACCGCTCATGATTCGCCGCTCGCGCGGCTATGCGCCGGCCGCCGTCTGCAAACTTCCGGCGGCCGAGCCGATCCTGGCGCTGGGCGCCGATTTGAAGAACTCGATCGCCCTGGTCGTTGACGGCCAGACATTCGCCAGCCAATACCTGGGCGATTTAGACGACCTGGCGACGCAGACGGCCTTGGACGAAACGGTGCGCGACCTGTTGTCGATGTACGACATCGATCCGGCCCGCCTGACCGTCGTCCACGACCTGCATCCTCAGTTTCATTCGACTCGCATCGCCGGGGCAATTCCCGCCGCCCGGCGCCTGAGCGTACAGCATCATCATGCGCACGTGGCCAGCGTACTGGCTGAGCAGGAACGGCTCGACGAGCGCGTGCTGGGCGTGGCGTTCGACGGCACGGGCTACGGCGAAGACGGCACGATTTGGGGCGGAGAGTTTTTTGTCGGCAGCGTGCGAGACGGCTTTGAACGAGTTGCGTGGCTGCGTCCCGTGCCGATGCCCGGCGGCGATGCCGCGGCCCGCTTCCCCGTGCAAGCCGCCGCGGGTTTCCTGGCGGAGATGCCGCACCTGCCGGCCATGGAGCAGGCGCCGTTTTACTTTCCACGTCGCTTCGCTCACGCCAAGGCCTTGGCGGCGAAGAAAGTGCGCACCTTTGTTTCCAGTTCCATCGGCCGACTGTTCGACGCGACCGCGGCCCTGGTCGGCTTTACGCGAGAAACGACTTTCGAAGGCCAGGCCGCGATCTGGTTGGAGCATCAAGCCCAGAAGTGCGGCCGTCAGCCGGCGTACCCATTTCCGGCATTCGACGCGCGCCCCTTGCTGGCGGCAATCATCGAAGACCGGCTGGCCGGCCGCGACTATCGTGAGATTGCCGCCGCCTTCCATGCCGGATTAGCGGCCGCGACGGTCGAGCGCATCATTCAACTGACTGGCCGGCACAAGTTGCAAACCGTTGCCTGTTCCGGCGGCGTGTTCCAGAACGAACTGCTCTGGGCGTTGATCTCCGAGGCGCTGGCCGAGCGCACCAAGTTGCGTCTGCTCACGAATACCGCCGTACCGGTCAACGACGGCGGTATTGCGCTTGGCCAGGCGGCCATGGCCGCGTTTCAATGCGGCGATCGTTTCATCCGCCTGTAGCGGAATTCGTGAGAATTCCGGGCGATGGGACACAGCAACGAAATTCTCACCAGTATTCATCCCCGCCCGGGACGCCCTGAATGATGAAAATGCCGCCTTCGTGCGGTTCAGACAAGGGTGGCAAAAAAATAAAAGGCAAAAACACAGGGACGAGAATCCGGTTGCTCGTCACTGCAGTGAGGCGCCCGCTTGCCTTCTCCCTCCTCCTCACCCCTCCCCCTCTTCATTTTTTTGCCCCCATTTTTTTGCCATCACAGGTCCCAGGAACCCTGGGGCATCGCTGCGCTCTGCCGCCAGGCGCCCGGGACTACGTCAGAAGTCTCACGAGTTCTGCTACTTGGTGAAGCTTACTTCGCTTTGAATTTCGGATTCGGCGTCGGCATCGCCGCGTCGACTTCCGTTCGCCAGGCGTGCAGACGCTGGCGCAGCTCGTCGACTTTGTCGGGCATCTGCTGCGCCCGATCTTTCGTTTCGGAAAGGTCTTCGCTGAGCTTGTATAGCTCGACGTGCTGATCTTCGAAGTACTCCAGCAGCTTCCAGTCTCGCGTGCGGATGGCGCCGACCGGCGCGGTCGTGGGATAGTAGTGCGGGTAATGGAAGAACAACGCATCGCGATCTAGCTGCGCGACGGGTCTTTGAGCAGCGGCGTCAGGTCGCGGCCGTCTTCGGCTTCCGGCGCCGGCGGCAAACCGGCGGCGCTCAGGCAGGTGGGAAACAGGTCGGTGAGGATGACGGGCTCCGTGCAAGCTGCATCGTGCGGCGTAACGCCCGGCCAGCGCACCATCAGCGGCACGCGAATGCCGCCTTCATACAGCGAGCCTTTGCCCGAACGGAGCGGCGCATTGTTGGTGCACGGCACGTTGTAGCCGCTCGCCTTGTCCACGCCGATGTAGCCGCCGTTGTCGCTGGCGAAGATGACGATCGTATCCTCTTCGAGCCGGCGAGTTTTCAAACGGTCCAACACTCGCCCGACGCTCTCATCCAGACTTTTCACCATGGCGGCATAGACCGGATGCTGGTGTTTCAGACTTTCGTGCAGCCGGGCGTGAAAGTGCTTGACATCCACATCCTTCGCCTCAATCGGCGTATGCGGGGCGTGGTGAGCCAGGTAGAGGAAAAAGGGGCGGTCGCCGGCGCGATCGATGACGGTCAGCGCTTCGTCCGTAAGCCGGTCCGTGAGATATTCGCCGGGCTCGCCGAACTCGAGATGCGGCACATAACGAAACTCGTTCCCGAATCTGCCGCTGCCGCGATACGGCCAGAAAAACGTCTGCGGCGCGCCCCACAACGTGCCGCCGATGTTGATGTCGAAGCCTTGCGTCTCCGGGTAGTGCTGAGCGTCTCCCAGGTGCCACTTGCCGACGATGGCGGTCAAGTAACCCGCCTTTTGCAAATGTTCGGCCAGCGTGATCTCGCTGTGCGGCAGATCGTGGCGAGACTCCGCTTGCAGCAACTTTCCGTTCTGGGGGCCGCCGAGCGAGCCTTCCGACCAGATCGTCATCCGCAACCTGGCGGCATGCTTGCCGGTCAGCAACGTCGCGCGGCTGGGCGAACAAACCGACATGGCATACGCCTCGGTGAAGCGTACGCTTTCACGGGCCAGCAGATCGAGGTTCGGCGTTTCGTGCAGATCGGCGCCGTAGCAACCAGCGTCGGCCCAACCGAGATCGTCCGCCAGGATCACGACAATGTTCGGTTTATCAGCGTTGGGTTTGTCAGCGGCCTGGGCGGCAAACGCCAGGCAACAGAAAATGACCGCGAGCATGAAGACAGAGACCAAACAACGTTTCATTACTTCGTTCCTCGGAGTTGCGCATCGTTGATTTCTGCGACGGCGCTGTCGGCCGCTCCGTCCTTTTCCCCCGTTACGTCATGAGCAACGATGGCCGGATGTCGTTGAGCTTGGAGCAGCCGGTGGACAGCATGGCATTGAGCAGTTCCTCGCGCAGAAACTCAATCGCCTGCCGCACGCCCGCTTCTCCGTCCGCCGCCAGGGCCCAGGCGTAAGGACGGCCGACCAGCACCGCCTTGGCGCCCAGCGCCAGCGCTTTCAGCACGTCGGTCCCGCGCCGCACACCGCTATCCATATATACCTCGGCGCGGCCGGCCACGGCTTCGACCACGCCGGAAAGCATATCGATGCTGGCGGGCATGCCATCCAGCCGGCGGCCGCCGTGATTGGAAACGACAATACCGTCAAGCCCGATGGAAACCGCCTGCTTGGCATCGTCGCTGCGCAACACGCCTTTGATGACGAGCGGCAGCCGAGTGACGTTCCGCAGCCAATCGAAGAACTCCCACGACAGCGCCAGGTCCCAGGCCTGTTGATTGAACTCCAGCAAGGCCTGGTAGCTCGTCTGCTCGCTCACGCCTTCAAAGCCGGCGTCTTGCAGCAGCTTGAGAAGCATTTCTTTCGGCAAGGCGAAGCGGTTCCGCCGGTCGGCGTCTTTGCGCTCGCCGAGATCGACCGTCACGATCAGCGCCTGGTAGCCGGCCCGCTCGACCCGCTGGACCAGCCGACGGGCGACGTTGCGGTCGCGCGGCACATAAAGCTGGAACCATTTCGGCCCGTCGCTGGCCTGGGCGACTTCTTCGATGCTGTGCCCCACGCTGCTGCTGACGCCGTAGATCGTGCCGGCCGCGGCGGCCGCTCGGGCTGCGGCCAGCGCGCCTTGGGGATGGTACATCCGCTGCGCGGCCACCGGCGCCAGCAGAATCGGCAAGGCGATCTTCTGTTTGAGGACCGTGGTTGAAAGATCGGCCTGGGCCACGCCCGCCAGCAGCGGCGGCAGGACTTTGATCCGCTGGAACGCAGCGACGTTGTCTCGCAGCGTGATTTCATCACCCGAACCAGTGGCGATGTAATCGAAAGTGGTCGGCGGCAGCTTCGCCTTCGCCAGCGCCTCGTAGTCGGTCACATTCACCGGCTGGCGCGCGGGCCGTTTGGCGCCCTGTGGCGGGCGATCGCCGGCGCCGTCGCTCGTGTCGTCGTCGGTCGAACCGCCGGAAGCCGTCTCTTGAGCCTCGGCTTGCAGCAGCCCGGTCGTACCGGCGACGAGCGCCATCAACTGCGTGAATAGTCTTCGATTCACAGTGTCTTTCTCCCAAAGGCAAAACTCGCCGCGCGGGGCGCCATGCCTTCGTCGGCGCCGCGCCGATGTAGGCATGTTCGCGTGCCGACGAGGAACATGCTTACCCGCTCGGAAAGCCTCGCGTGAAAGCATGCCACCCTAAAACTTGCAATCTATTCCAATGGCGCAAAATCGCAGCCGGTGATTCAGTCCTTCGCACGGTACCGCGAGAACCAGTTTTTCACGTACTCGAGCTTCATGATCAACCGGCTCGGCCGCTTGACGATGTTGTGCGAGGCGTCGGGCACGCGGACCAGCATCGTGTCGATCTTTCGCAGCCGCAGCGCCTGGTAGAATTCCTCCGATTGCGAAATCGGCGTGCGATGATCTTCCTCGCCGGTCATCAGCATCGTGGGCGTCGTGACGTTCTCAACCTGCGAAATCGGCGATCGCCGCAGGTAGTTTTCGACGTTCTTCCAGGGAACGCCCGGGAACCAGTAATCGCTAAAGTAAGGATAGATGTCCGTCGTCAAGACGAAGCTATACCAGTTAATGACCGGCTTGACGGAAACCGCCGCGCAAAAGCGCCCCGTCTTGCCGACGATCCACGCCGTCAAAATCCCGCCGCCGCTGCCGCCGGTGACGAACAGGTTATCGGCGTCGACATAGCCCTTTTCGATCGCCGTATCCACCGCCGCCATCAGGTCGTCGTAATCTTGCGCCGGGTACTTGTGGTGGATCAGGTTCGCGAAATCCTGGCCGTATCCCGTGCTGCCGCGAGGATTGACGTACAGTACGACGTAGCCGGCGGCGGCGTAGTACTGCATTTCGGTCGAGAAGCGGTCGCCGTAGTTGGCAAACGGCCCGCCGTGAATCTCGAGAATCAGCGGATACTTCTTGGCCGGATCGAACTTCGGCGGCTTGACCAACCAGCTCTGAATGCGCCGGCCATCGACAGGCGACTCGAACCACATCTCTTCGGTCGAGGCCATGTCTCGCTGCGAGAACAGATCGTTATTCAACCGCGTCAGCCGGCGAATCTCCTTGGCGCCTTTTGTTCCGACGGCGACGTCGGCCGGATGATCGGGCGTCGAGAGCGTATAGGCGAAATGCCCGCGGCCGTCGGCCGAAAACGAACCGCTGGCATACGGTCGGCCGATGGTCACGCCGCCCAGGTGCTCGGCCAGCGACGAAGTTTCGCCCGCGAGCATAACAAAGCCGACCTTGGTCGTGCCGGCGTCGTTGTACTGAAAATAGAGTCCGCTGCCGTCCTCGCTCCAGACGGGCGCCTCCACGTCGCGATCGAACTTGCCGGTGATCTCGCGGCGGTCGCCGCCGTCCGTGTTCATCACGTATAGCCGCGTGGTTTGATGGCTGAGCTTCTTGTCGTCGTAGCCGAGCCAGGCGATCCGCCGGCCATCGGGCGAGACGACAGGATGCTCATCGGGCCCTTTGCGGTCGGTGAGTTGCTCGAGCGAGCCGTCGGCGACTTCCGCGCGAAAGATATTCGACTCGCGCGGCTCATATTCCCAGTCGTCGCTGCGATTGGCGGAGAAATAAATTGCTTTGGCGTCGGCCGACCAGGCGAGCGGTCCCTGGCGGAAGTAATCTCCCGAGGTCAGTTGCCGCGGCGTGCCGCCTTCGGCCGGCAGCGTGAACACGTGCTGGTAGCCTTCCTTCACATACCCTTCGCCGTCATGCCGGTAGACCACTCTGCGAACCTCGCGCGGCGGATCGGCCCACTCCGCTCCTTCCGGCTTAGCGGGCATTTCGATAAACGGCTTCGGCTTGGCCGGCACGAGCATGACAAACGCCAGCCGGCGTCCGTCGGGCGACCAGGTCAAATCGCTGGGTCCCTCGGTGAGTTGCGTCAACCGCGCAGTCTGGCCGCTGTCCATCCAGCGGACGAAGATCTGCGCCTCCGCCTTCATCGTTTTCTTTACTGACATACGCGATCCGCTTGCCGTCGGGCGACCAGCGCGGCTGCGCAATGTTCTGTCCGCCGCTGACCAAAGCACGGTGCTCGCTCCCGTCGGCATTGACAATCCACAGTTCGCTGCGCACGCGATCGTTCATCACGTCCATGGAGTTCCGCAGATACGCCACTTGCTTGCCATCGGGCGAGATTTGCGGATCCGACGCGTACTCCAACTGAAACACGTCCATCGGTTGCAGCGTCTTCGCTTCGTCAGCGAGCGAGGCCGACGCATCGAAGCATGCGACGCAACCGAGCAAGACAAGGGTCCAACAAACAAGCCGCTTCATGGCGTCATCCTCTGGTCGTGGCTTCGAGTCCCCGGGAGTAGCACATTGTGACTCGCCGGCAGGCCGATGTCGACCAAGGAGCAATCACGGACGTTTTTGCCGCGGAATCGGGACGGGGACTGACCGGGGCATGCCTTCGTCGGCGCGGGTGCCTGGTGGCAGAGCGTCAGCGATGCCCCAGCGAAGTCGGCGTTGAAACGAACTGGGGCTTCGCCTAGGCTCAGCCACCAGGCGCCCGCCGGTCAAACGCGCAACATTGGCCACCCATCGCCACTCCTACAACAACGCCTCAATCGGCTTGCCATCCGTCAGAATCGGAATCGGCCGGCCGGCGTTGTCGTAGTTGATCTGCGAAACGTCGACGCCGAACTTGCGATAGATCGTCGCCAGCAGGCAGTTGCTGTTCATCACGTCGTCGACCGGTTCTTCGCCGCGCGAATTGGTGGCGCCAATGGCCTGCCCCATCCGCATGCCGCCGCCGGCCAGCAGCACGCTCATGGCGCGGCACCAATGGTCTCGCCCGGTGCGCTTGGTCTTGTCCTGATGACCGATCTTCGGCGTGCGGCCGAACTCGCCGCAGAAGATGAACAGCGTGTTCTTGTCCAGCCCGCGATCGTACAGGTCGTCGATCAACGTCGGCACGGCCACGTCGAACACCGGCATGCGGTCGCGATAGGCCATGAAGATGTCGGAGTTGACCGAATGATCGTCCCAGTTGGTGTTGCCAATCCGGCCCGACTCTTTGCGCACCGGGAAGTTGGCCGTGATTTGCACGAACCGCACGCCCGCTTCGACCAACCGCCGCGCCAACAGCAAGCTCTGCCCGCCGGTGGTGCGGCCGTACTTGTCTCGCAAGGCGTCCGGCTCTTGCGACAGGTCAAAGGCCTGTCGCGTGCGCGAGCTGGTCAGGATATCCAGAGCCTGGGCATTGAACTTGTCGAGCGCGGTCATGCTTTGCGAACGGTCGACCTCGCGGCGGAAACTGTCGAAGCTCTTGAGCAGCTCCATCCGCGTCCGCAGTTGGCTCGCGCCTTCCTGCGTGATGGTCAGGTTGCCGGCGCCGAACCGGTCGCCGTTCGGGTCGCCGCTGTACATGAACGGCGAATAGGCCGGTCCCAGATAGGCCGGGCCGCCGCCATAGAACTTGTTGCTGGCCACGTACAGCGGCAGATCGCGAACCTGGGCTTCGAGTTGCCTGGCAATGATCGAACCGATCTCGGGGAACTCGCCGTCCGACGGATTGGCGCCCACGCTGGCATAGCCCGAAAGCAAGCGGCTGGTGCCGCCCGAATGCTCGTTGCGGTTGTGGTGCAGGCTGCGGAGCAGTGCGAACTTGTCGGCCCGACGAGCCAGGTTCGGCAGCAGCTCGCAAATCTCGATGCCCGGCACGTTCGTCGAGATCGGATGGAACGGCCCGCGATACTCGGCGGGCGCCTCGGGCTTCAAATCGAAGGTGTCGAGGTGGCTCGGCCCGCCGGCCGCCCAGAGCAGAATGACGGAGAAGTCGCGATTCGCCGCCGGGGCGGCCTGTTCGGCGGCCAGCAGACGGCTCAGGTTCGGATCGAAGCCGCCGGCCAGAGCGCCGATGCTCAGCCCGCCGATCTTCATGAACGTGCGGCGCCCCAGGGGACCGCGGCAACGAGCGTTTCGGCTTGCGGGAGTCATCAAACTCGTCTCCGTTTTCAGCGGCTTTCGGCCGCGTCAGTGGACGTACAAGAATTCCTTGGTGTTGAGCACGGCCCACAGCAAATTGCGATAAGCGATCGCTGCGTTCTTTTCCGTGGCCAGGTACTCGGTGGCCCGCGATAGCTCATCGGCTCGCGGCGGCCGGGCCAGCGCCGCCAGAAACAATTCTTCGATCTTCTCGTGCTCAGGCTTTGCCTTGTCTTTGGCGAATTGATCGGCCAAGGCGCCGTTGGCGGCCAACTTGCCGGAGACGAACGGGTCGTTCATCAGGTGCAGCGCCTGAGCGAGACTCGGCTGCGCAATGCGCTCGCACTCGCAGGCGCTTTCCCGCGGCGGCCGGCCGAACAGCTTGAGGAACGAATTATTGAAATCCTCATCCGGCAGGGCGATCGCCCGCGTCCCCTCGGGCAAGCCGCCGTAGCGAGTCGGCGAGCGCGTCACCGAGTCGATGGCGTCGAGCAAAACCTCGGCGCTGAGCCGCTGCGGGTAAAACCGCGAATGACATTGCGTCTCGTCGAGATTGTCGGCGTTGGGCAGCGAGCTGAGTTGATACGTGGTGCTGGTGCAGATCAACCGCAGCAAATGCCGCATGTCAAAGCCCGAGCGCACGAACTCGGCGGCCAATTCGTCCAGCAGCGGCTCGTTGACCGCCGGATTGGTGACGCGCAAGTCGTCCATCGGCTCGACCAGCCCGCGGCCGAAGAAGTGGGCCCACATCCGGTTGACGAAAGCCCGGGCGAAATAGGGATTGTCCTGCTGGCACATCCAGTCGACCAGATACTGCCGCGGATCGTCGTAGGGGGCGATCTCCAGCGGCGGGCCGTCCAGGCCGTGCGGCGGCACGACCTGACCGGTCAGCGGATGCTTCACCTCGCCGGTCGCTTTGACGAAGATCGTTTCATCGGCCCGGCGTTCCGCCACGCCGGCGCCCCCTTTGCGATCCAGCCGAGCGAAGAAGGCGGCCAACCCGTAGTAATCTTCCTGCGTGAACTTTTCGAACGGATGATTGTGGCACCGCGCACAGCCGATCCGCACGCCCAGGAACACCTGCGCGGTATCGTCGACGTAACGGTCCAGGTAGCGGACTTCGGCGTACCATTGGGCCGGCGGATATTCGGCCTGGCTGCCGCTGGCCGTGACGATCGCCCGCACGAACTGGTCGTACGGCACGTTCTCGGCAATCGCGTTGCGGAGCCAGCGATTGAAGCCAATCGTGCCTGGCAGCCGCGGCGCCTGGCCGCGGCGTTTGTTGCGGAGCACGTCGCCCCACTTCTGTGCGAAATAGTCGGCATGGGCGCCGCCGGCCAGCAGCCGATCGACCAGCCTGGCCCGCTTATCCGCAGCCGGATCGGCGAGAAACGCCTTCAGCTCGTCGACTTCGGGCAGCCGACCGGCAAGCTGCAACGAGACGCGACGCATGAAGCCGGCGTCGTCCACGCGCGGCGAGGGAGCGACTTGCAACTGGTGCAGCTTGTCGAGCACCAGCCGGTCGATGAACGACTCGACGGGAAACTCGGGCCATGGCGCCGAAGGCTGCGCCAGCGGCACGACGATCCGAGCGACGCCCACCTGATTCTGATAGCTGCAGACGATCGCCGTTTCGCCGGTGCGCTCGGCGGTGGTCGCCAGCCCGAGCTCGTCGACCGTGGCCACCGAGGTATCGTTGCTGCGGAACTCGGTCAGCCGGGTCACATCGCGGCGCGAACCGTCGTCGTACACGGCCGTCACGGCAATCTGCTGTTCTTCCAGATGCCCGGCGAAACGCTGGGCCGGCCGCACTTCCAGCCGCTCGACGCACGGAGCACTCAACTCGCCGCGCTCGGCGCCTGTTTCGATCCAGCGTTTCAAACGTTCGAACTCGGGCTCTTCGCGTCTCAGTCGCGTGCCGCCGCCATGCGGCACGGCGCCCAGCGGCTTTTCGAGCAACAGCGACTCGCCCGGGCTGGCCAATGACAACCGCCGCCCGCGAGATTGCTTGACGATCGAGTCGTAATCGTTGGCCGGATCGAAACCGAACAGCGAAAGATGGAAGCCGCCGCGTCCCCCGAGCTTGCCGTGGCAGCCCCCGCCGTTGCAGCCCCCCTTGGTCAGAATCGGCAGGATATCGCGGCGAAAGTTGAGCGGCAAAAAGCGTTCGCCCTCGGTCACGCGAACGGGCAATACGGCCTTCTGGGCGCCCACGCTAATTTCTATCCGCGTCTCGCCGCTTGCGCGAGGCTCCACCACGCCCAAGGCATTGACCGCGGCGATGGCGGAATCAGTAAAGCGATAAACTGCCGCCCTCGTCGCATCTTGCGAGCGGCCATCGGCGAACTTCGCCGTCACGAGCAGTTGCTGCCGGCTATCGCGGCCGTCGAGCATCACGCTCGCCGGTTCCGTCTCCAGGGCAACGACCTGCGACCAGTCGACGGCCTTGCGAGTTTCGTCGGCAACGGCCCTTCCACGGCCAATTCCGGCGACCAGCAGCAACGCCGAGAAGATCGCCAGCGCGCTACTGACGCGGCAACTACGAACGAAACGCCGTGGATCATGGACGCGGCGAATCACAGTCGCAAATCCTCCGGGAGCGCCTCAGGCAGGAAATCAGCAGGCGGGTCGCACAACGGGCACTCGGAGCGAAGCAGGCCAAAACCATCCCTCCGAACGCTTTGCGCTGCCTGTCAACTTACATCAATCTTCGCAAATGGGTCAAGCGAAAACCGCCCGGCAGCCAAACGAAAACCTGCGGAAACAGGATGAAGAAGAGGGAACACTAATCCGCACTAATCGCCGCTAATACGATTAGCGAGGATTAGTGAAGATTAGCGGTTCCCCTTTCTTCTTAGCGGGCTATTTCCCGGCTGGTATAGAGATGACGAGGGCTTCGCAAAGGCGGACTCGTTGCGGCTGCCCGTCGTGAATGTGGGCGATGACGCGTACGGGGATGCGAGCCGTCTGGCCGTCGAGCTGCGTTTCGGCGGCGAGTTGCAAGGCGCCAGTAAAACTGGCGGCATCGGCGGCTGCGGTAAGTTGGAGCTCGCCCTCGGCTTTGTCGCCCGGCAGCGACAGCTCTTTCACTGTGAGCCCCGGCGGCAAGTTCTCGGCCCAGATGCGAATCGGCGCCTTGTGGCCGCCGCGACGCACGGCGATCAATTTGAGCGTGGCGGAACCGCCGGGCTTTACGCTGGCGCCGGCCGTGGCGGCGACGATCGTGGCCGCTTCTCGCCGCGGTCCGATCGAAAGCCGGTATCCGCGCTTGAAGCCGGACGCGATCGAGCCGTACAGATCGCGAATCGCCAGGCAGTACTCGCCGTCGGCCGGAACTTTCCAGGCGCCGGCCGGATCAGGCGTGTCGAGCGGCAAAGCGGCGGGAAAACCTTTCGGCTGCGTCTGGTCGCCGAGCGCTAGCAGCAGCTTGCCTTTCGCATCGTGGATCGCCGCATCGAGATCGATCGTTTCGCGGGCCCGCTGGCCGACCGCTTCAATCCACAGCGTCTGGCCTTTGGTCGCCTGGAAACGATACCAATCAACATCGCCGCGCGTGAGAAACCGCCCGACGACTTCGGCCGGCAGTGAGAGTAGCTGCGCCTGGCCGATCCGATCGTTCGGCGCGTCGGCCTCTGCGACGATCTCGGCATCGGTCAGTTGAAAGCGAAGCGAACCTCCCACGCCGGGATGTTGATACGCAAAACCGTCGAACATGACCGCCGAGGCGGGAGTCCATCCGCCGCCATCCGCATCGCCAGCGGCAGGCGCCGTTATGGGGACGACCAACTGCTGGAGTTCGTCTTCGGCGCCGCCAGGCAGTTCCGCCTTCGAACCGCCCGGCAAGGAGTAACCGTACAAGCGTGACGTCGCTGGTCGAACCGGCCTTCAAGACATGAGGAAACGCGGCCAGCAGCCACGGCCCTTTGCGGATTTCGAGCGCGTAGCCGTTGGCCTTGGTCTGGCGGTAGGCCCGCTCCTGCACCAGCACAAGATGCTCGCCCGATTCTTCGGCCGTAAAGTGAACAAAGCCGTCGCGCGCTCCGCCGGCATCGTGCCGGATCTCGCGGCCGTGCGGATCAACCACGGTCAAAGCGGGCTCGACCAGGCCGTCGAGCGAATAGGAACGGCAGGCGACCGAGACATGCTCGCCGCTCTCGGCCGCAAAGCAAAACCAATCACGGTCCACGCCCGGCTCGATCCGCCCATGCACCACGACCGGACATTCGACGCGCTGGGCCGCATCCGGCGCGTCGTTCTTTTCCTGTTCCAGCATCTGCGGGATCAACGCCACGCCAAACCGCAACGGCCCCGTCACGCCGCCGGGCGCAACCGCCCACAGATCGCGATCTCGCGGCACGGCCGCCTCGCCCGCTTTAACCTGCCAGCGATCTTTTTCGCCGCGCGTCGCGCGCGATCGCCGGATCGAGCAGGAACAGGCTCGTCACGTCTTTCAGCCCAGCGCCGGCAAGTTCGATCTCTTGCATCACGCCTCGCTGGCAACCGGCCGGCGTGAGTCGCTGCAAGTTGACCGCCGCCGGTTTGTCCGGCTTCTGGGCCAAGGCGGTCCCCGTGACAACGGCTAACGTCAACCAGGCGATCGACAGCGAGCGAACTGCGAGCGGCAGGAAAAGCATGAACCATAACGCGGCGGGAGGCTGAAAGGCGGGGGAAGTCCATGGGGCGACGTTCCGCCCATTCTAATCGCGCCGCGAGGTGCAAGTCACTCTCGTAGTTGCCGATTTTCGATGCCCACCGTAAGCTGCGATGCTTCTCTCGCCGCCAGCTTCTGAGGCGTCACCACGCCCCTCCAGGGCAGCAGGTGTTCCTCCCGAAACTGAAACTGAAACTGAAACTGAAACTGAGACGCGACAAGCGATGCTCATCTCTATTCCTGGCGGCCATCGCCGCAGGTTCGGCGAATACGGCTTCCTAAGTGTTGATGAACGCATTAAGACCGATTCCCGAAGCCAGGTCCGAACGAGGAATAGCACCGCCAATTAGGGGCGATTCATGCCTTAACCACCGTCGCGTGTGAGGGAGTTTAGTACGTGATCTCTCAAGGCGAGTGCGGCGTGGTCGCCGGCAGACGATAACCACGCCAGCATCCCCTGAAATGCGCCCGTGGAATCCTTGTCATGAGCGAGCTCCGCCCGATGTCGCTCCCACGCCACGCGGAGGAGATCAATAGCGCACCGTCTAGGCGGCGTTCGCTCTTCGTCGGTTTGACGATTTCTAAGGCCTTACCCAACCAGCGAACTGCGGGAAGGAGTAGCTTCGTTGCGGCCGGGGCAACGACGAATCGAGCAAATCCGTCCGCTACGCTCTCCATCTCGAACCACTTGCTTGCGACATCCTCGAACACAGGGGTCATCTTGCCGAGCGACTCGGTGTACGCGGTGTCCTTCGCCACTGTCTCGATCCCGAAGTGGAACCCCAAGATTTCGGTTATCATTCTCGCCAGGTCGTACGTGTTTCGGTTGCTCACCCAATTGGGGCTTTGAAGACAGTGTCGGAGCATTTCCTCCCAAAGAGCCGTGAACGCCTCCGGAGTCGGCACATGGTTGTACCCATCGGTGAACCAATGCCAGAAGAACTGTTCGACCCAGGCGTGTGCTGGGATGCCGACGTTGAGGATAGGTTCCCAGAGCGAGCGGGCTTGATCGGCAGGGAGAAGCGGAAGAAGCGAAGCAACCCGCTCGAAAACCCACTGGTCGAACGCTGATGGGAGCCCGTCTACCTCGTCACCGCGCAGGTCTGATGGCCCGGGGATGCTCTTGATGCTCAGCGTGAGCAACTGGGCAAGTAGCTTTCGCCACTCTTCACGTTCGCTGCCTGCTGATGACGAGCTCGGAGCTAGCGGCGTGAGTACTGCATTGAGCAACTGCGTGTCGAGGGTGACCGGGTACCTTCGAGCTCTCTTTCCTGGTGACGGGACCTGCTCGGCACGTTTGCCTTTTCCGCGCGATTTCGCCTGTTTTTTCCACTTCTGTTCAAGCGCCTTCTGAATCTCAGCAATCCCACCCGCTGCTGCCTCGCTCAAGTCGGCAAGCGAAGGAATGTCGACTGGAAGAGTGCCGTCGACGAATCTCGTGTAGAGGCCCTCAGCACGCTTCACCCAATTATCGATCGGCACTTGGCTCTGCGCGGCGCAAGAAAGAACTCTCCTTGCCCCCGAGTACCGGACACCGAGACTTACGAGCCTCCGGAACTCGTCGCCGAGTTTTGAACGCAACGAGTGAGCGCAGATTGACGGTCAATCCCGCGGTTGCGTACCGGTTTCCCATCACTCCACCCGCTACAAGGTGGCGTGCCAGCGGATCGCGAGTGTCGATCGTCAAGAGGACCACCCCCGCTTCTGCCGCAAACGCATCCCAGCGGCTACCGCCATCAGCTGTTTCAACGTCAAACAAAGACCGCTTTGGTGGATTCGTACACACCTCTTCGAGCTTCGCGCGGCACCACGCAAGACGAGGAGGCTCGGCTTCCAGCCAGTCCATGTGGAAGACCATGAGCACGGTCACAGCACCCATGACCCCGTTCACCGGATCGCTCATCCCGTACTCGTCGAGGGCCAGATTGCCGCGCAGCGCATCGAGCCGCTGGAGATTGTCCCAGAACTGATCGAGTTCAGCGGCCGGAACGGAGTCGTTCTTATCCAGCCTCATCCGGCACTGGACTGGGGTCATCATGATAAGCAGCTCTTCCGCGCGCTGCTTCTCACCTTCGGCGACCTGTTGCTGCAGGTCCTCCGGCAGTCGAACGGAGATCCTGACGTGCTGGTCGTCGAGCCGCTCGACGAAATAGTTTTCAGGATTGAGCTGCTCGACGAGGTACCTCAGTGGGTGGCGATCGTTTCCTTGCATCTCTTCCCGCCATGCGGACCGCACACCGACATAAAACTCCTGCACTTCGGGCTTGGCGATGAGGAGACGCTGCGCAATGTCTCGCAGAAAGTGCCTTCTGTGTGGCTGCCTGTACCAATCGCGAGCCATGGCAACGAGTTCGGGGCTCTGCTGAAAGCCCCAAGCCATCAGGCCGACACTTGTACCTTGACGCTCGACGCAGGTACGCAGGTCGAGTTCGTAGAGGGCCGCGCACGCAAGGAGTGGACGGAGCGGTCCGGCAAGGAACTCAATCTGTTTCTTCCCGATGTCGATGAGGAGACCGGCAAACGCGAGCGACTCGCTCTCCAACAGGATCCTTTCCAGGACTCCGCTCACGTCATGGCCTTTGTCAATTTCCTCGTGAAGCCAGAACTCGAGGGCCATAGGCCACAAACGACTAGCTTGGCGTCGAGAGGCCAGTCGTGGTGCCACCGGAAGACCCTGTGGTCCCCAAGCCACCTCCGGCGGCTATCCCCTGCTGCAATCCAAACCTCCGGAGCGGGGTCCTCGCCCGCAACGCTGGCGCCCTGGAAGCGGTCGGTCTCCGTGAACCGTCGGGTCGCGAAGTTAACGAGCTTCAGAATGTAAGTGAGCCCAGCGTCGCTGTTCTCCCGCAACATCGCAAGAAAGGGCCCACGGAAGTAGAGCGGTGGGAACCCTTCATGCCAGTGCTCCACCCCGACGTCATCAGTTGCTGAGTTCCCGAAACGGCTATCATGCTGCGGCTCTTCGATCGTCACTGCTAGGAGCACTTCGACCGCAGCATCCGGCCGGACTCGGAAGAACGTGGGAAAGGCGCCGGAATCGAGGCAAGCCTGTCGGAATGTTTCGTCGACTCTTGAGAAGGGTCCATCAGGCCACGGGTCGCGGAGCGGCCCCAGGGCGACTGCAGGTGTCGTCATCCGGCGAATCAGTTGCGCCCGCTTCGCGTCTTCTTTCTCAATCTCGCAAAGTCGCCTCCTCATTCGCCTTATCTGGACTTTTCTCATCCTCTAGCCTGCGCGGCAGTCGCTCGGCCATCTCCCGGCAGAAGTCGGCGACTTCGTCCGGCAAATCCGGAGCAGCGAAGAAAACGGCCTCGTACGCCGGTTGGTCTTCGTCGGTCCGATAAGAACTCACCGGCCTCAAGGCGTCGCCGGTAGCGGCGTGCGATCGCGAGCGTCAGCTCGGCCGCCTCCCGACGCCACCAGAAGGGTCGCGAATTACCAGCCGTAGGCGGCGTCGAACGTAGCCAGAGACGCGCCGACCTGTGCGCCTCTGACTTGCGCAGAGTGTGGCAACCTCTTCGCGGTGAACAAAGAGAGCTCCGAGTACTGGGCCCCAGTAGGGTCCAAACGGCACGCGGTACAAGTGCTCAAAGCGGGCCACTTCCTCGGGAGTCTTGAAGTACTCACTTAGCCGATCGTCCGGCACAGTCGCGACGAACATGAACCGCGAGAGGAGCCGCCGGAGGAGCTCGCCCGTGTCGGCCGTCAGCAAGGGCCACGCATGCTCAAGGAGGCTTCGCGTGTTTCGCGCGAAGAAGACCGCCTCAAGCAGGAGGTCACTTACGAGCCGCCCGGACTCGCTACCGTCGTTTGCCCGTGCGACCGCCTTCTTCCACTCATCGGGCCCACTTCCCTCCTGCTCAAGGAGTCGCTGACCGTAAAGTCTCACTGCACGGTGCCACCGCGGCCCTGCCGCGCGCTCACGGTCATTCTTCGAGGCAGTTGGCTCTTCTGCCACCAAGAGTCTTAGACGGGACCAGTCACCTAGAAGGTCGTGGGCGAATCGCACCCTTTCGTTTCGCACGCGAACGAGGTCAGCGCCGATGAGCTCCGGAAGTGCCGCCTGCTCCGGATACTCGAGATTATTCTTCGGCACTCCATCCGACAGCGTTTGCGCTTCCAGCTCGCCCAGCTTCAGGAGAAGACCCGAGCGGCCGTGCTGTGAACCGTCCTCCTCGACCCACCGATCCCAAAGCCGATCGACCAAAGCCGTGAGAGTCACTGGCTGGCCTTCAGCGAACTCCAGGCCCAAGCCTGTGGCACGCACCACCCAGTCGAGGAGCTTCAGGTTGGTGAGGAGCTCTCGGAGTTCAGGCCGGAGGACCGCCCATGACAGACTCGCAACCGACCTAAGCAGCTGTCCCACCTCGTCATCGGAGGGGCGTCGACCTCGACGAGTTCGGCTGCGGCTTTGGAAAGCCCGCCCTCGTGAAGTCGTGATACGACTCGGCGTGCTGCCTCGAGTTGGAAGGTGACAAGGAAGTGCATCTGCATGCCGTTCGCATGCCCCCGCACTTCGCTGATGAGCCGGGCCGCCTGCCTAAGTGCTTCTCGCGAGCATCGCTCGGCCCCGTCGATCACGACAAGGCACGTGCCGAGGGCCGACGTTAGGACGTCAACGAGTGAGTGTTTGAGCCCGAGGTTGCCGCGGAGTCGCTCGGCGTCGGGAGCATCGAGGCTTTCTGCCGTGAGCCAAACCACCCGGTCGTAACGCCGCGTTCCCAGCTCCTTTGCGATCGCCGACTTTCCGCTGCCAGACTCGCCGGTCGCGAGGCAACTCCCGTGCTGAGTAAGGTACTTCTCGATCTTGTCGGTCAGCTTCCGCCGTTCGAGCGGTGCGAGGCCATGGATGGCCGTACTCACGTCCTCCATCGGACCGCGCGAGAGCGCGGCAAGATGGCCGAGGTCTGCCGCAAGGTCGTTCTCGCTCTGGGCCACCCAACTGGCGTCAGGTGGCCCCTCGACGAAAGGGACGGGGTTCACTCCATGATCGCGCCACGCACCCTCTGCCGACCGCGGGTCGTACTCGAACGACCACGACTCAAGGCCCTTCTTTCCGATTCGGATGAGCCGGTACGAGTTGTAGTGGTCAGACCCGCTGTACCCGGCCCCGCCCGTTAGGTGAAGTGCCCCTTGTGCGATCCGGTCGACCCTCCGCACCTCCCCGTGCGTGTGTCCGGAGAGGATTACGTCCGTCCGGTGCGCGAGGTAATCTCGCACGTTCGGTCGACCTGGAGTGGCGTTCGTCTCGGCCTCATGCCACCAGTCGGGCGGGTGGTGGATGAGGCACACGGTCGGATCACCCGTCGCCGTCGAACCGGACTTGAGCCCGCCTTCGGACTCGATGAACCGGATAAGTGGCAGCCCGACCCAGAGGTTCCCTTTGTCATCTTCGCCTTTACAGAACCACGCCGAGTTGCAGGCGACGAACCGCACGCCGCGGAGCACCGTGTGGCCGACAACATACGACGGAAGCGCCATGGAAGGCGTATGGCGTGACTCCGGCCTCTTTGCAGAAGTCAGTAAATGCGGTAAAGGCCGAAAGGTTGTGCGGTGCAATCGGAGCCCGCAGGATGTCGTCTGCTTCCTTTGCGTCCTTTGGACGCCCCATCCGCCCGGTGACCTCGCGGTCAGTGTCGTGGTTCCCCGCGCACACGACCACGTCCGCAAAAGTTAGCCCGAGTCGGGTCAGAAGCTTCGTCAACCATGTCTTGGCGAGTGCGTACTCCGGTGCCTTCCCCTTCCAGGCGATGTCGCCGGAGATGCACACGATTTGCGGACGCCACTCCTTCGGAAGTGCGGCCACGCGGTCGATGAGGCCGTCGAGGACCAGCTGCCGCTCGGCTCTCTTGCCCGGTTCGCTTTCCCACCCGAAGTGGAGATCGGTCAGGTGGAGTACAGTTACATCTGCCATTTGTTTCTTGGTGCTTCTGCTATGGCATTCAGGTTCCGGCGTGGTGGTTCAGAACGTAAGAAGTTGCAACAGCTTACTTCGAGTATTCTCTGGATTTTGGCCGCGGGTCGCAAGGAAGGTGAATGCAGACAGACAGATTTTACGCGAGCCGTTCTTGGCGGCCTGCATTCTCTGTCGCTCGGCGGCGCCCCCGCGAGAGCTTTGACCGACCCCTGGACAAAATCAGAATACTGTCGCAGTCTTCAGCAAGATCAGCGTCGACGGGGCTGCGGCTGCCGACCAACCTGGCGCGAATCCCGACTCTCCACGAAGGCGCGGGGGGCGGTGGGGGCCCCAATGCTGCGGCAATGTCATCGCCGTTTTCTGCCCAGAATGTCCCCACGGCTTCCAGAACGCTTAACGACTAGGTCAAAGAAGAAGCCGCAAGCCCCTCACATGCAGCGGGTTTAGTTGAAATGAGGCTGTTGGGACTCGAACCCAAGACCTACGGATTAAAAGTCCGTTGCTCTACCAACTGAGCTACAGCCTCCCACTTAAAGCCTTTTGAAAAAAGGCTTTAGGAATATCGCCGCCGTCGCGACGTCAAAGGCGGGGGCGACGTTGCCGCCGGAAGTCCCGCCTTGATTCGCGAGTGCAGTCGAAGCGAGCGAACATTAGAGACTCCGACCGCCTGGAGGTCAACCGGCGCCGATACTTGCGGCGACCAGGGCGGACGCGCTTTTTGGCAGAATTGGAGCATGCGGAACGCCGATAACGCGGGCCGAGCCCTGGCGGGGCAGAATGGCGAGTTTTGCACCTTGCTTGGACTCAGCTTTTGCGTCGGGTTGTTTCTGCACCGCCCCCCGCCAGGCTCGCCCTGGTGGAGCGCTGATTGATCAGCTAGAAATCACCCGGCCCCTTTCTCCGCTTTTCCGCCTTTCTCCACCGCCTAGGCGGTGGAGAAAGGCGGAAAAGGGAGGCGAATTTTGGGGGCCGGCAGGCTAGCTGAAAATCATCGCCCGACCGGGACAAGCCCGGATCGTGGCGGGACAAATCGACCGTATCGACAATTCGACGTGCGGGGGCGGTTCGCGCAGGCCCAGTGTCTCGCCAAGCCGCCGTTATCGCGGCGGTCGTTGAGCCCGGCAATGCCGCCGCGCCTGGGGCATCGCTGCGCTCTGCCGCCGGCCACCCTCCTTGCTCCAATTTGCCGAGTCGCGTTTCCAGTTCTGACAAAAGCACTATGCGCCAGACAAGCGGAACGCCGACCGGGTTCACGCCGTCAGACGTCGCACAGGGCGACGGCCTGTTGCAAGCCGGCGAGCGGATCGCGGGTGGGAATGAACTCCTGGCCGACGTAGCCTTTGTAGCCGACTTCCAACAAGGCCCGCATGATGGGCGGGTAGTTGATCTCCTGCTCGTCGTCCAATTCGCGGCGGCCTGGGTTGCCGGCCGTGTGGACGTGGGCGATAAAGTCGGCGTATTGCCGGATGCGGGCGATCACGTCGCCGTCCATGATCTGCACGTGGTAGATGTCGAACAGCAGCTTCATCCGCGGCGAGCCGACCTGCTTGATCAGCTCGATGCAGTAGTCGGTGTGGTCGCCCTGGTAGCCGGGGTGCCCCTTCATCTCCACCGCCACGCGGCTGTTGAGCATTTCCAGGCAGAGGTTGACCTTCTTCTTTTCCGCATAGCCGATGATCTTCTTGTAGCCCGCCACGCAGTTCTTCATCCCCTCATCGTCGGGAATGTCCTCGCGAAAGCCGGTGAAGGTGATTACGTTCGGAAAGCCGTACTCCGCACAAGCGTCGATCGAGCTGCGCATCTTTTCGATGCACATCTCGTGGTACTTGGGATTGTTCATCCCTTTCTCGAACGTGTGGCTGCCCGCGATCGCGCAGACCAGGCCGTGCTTCTTCAAGGTCGGCCAGTCTTTCGGTGGCGCGAGCTCCACGCTGACACAGCCCAACTGCTTGGCTACCGTGCACAGCTCGTCGGTGTTCCAGTATTTCGAGTAGCACCACTGCACGAGCGATTGCTGGATGTTCCCCTTCACGGCCTTGGCCGGGGCCTTCTCGGCAGCCCGGGCCTGCAGACCAGCCAGCGCCACGCCGCCGGCGGCCGCTGCGGCGCCGCCGAGCAGGCGGCGGCGGGAAATGGAATCGGATGCGTGCGGGCGAGCGTGTTCGGGACGGTCCATGATATTGGCCTTGAGAGAATGGGACGGTTGCCTGGAGTTTAAGACGGTCTATGATAAACGGCCGAAATGGCCGTGCAAACCGGGGCGGCGACGCGCCGGCTCGCCGCCTGGGGTTTCGCTCGCGCCCGGCGAGCGGGGGACGTCAGTCCCCTGGTGCGGTCGACCGGCCAAACGACATTGCCGCGTCAGCGGGAACGACAATCCGCTCGGCGATTCCCAACGGACGCTAACGCATCCGGCTCGCCGGACTCCAGAGTCCTCATGGGAAGTAGGAAGCGGACGAATTCGTCACGTTGGCGCCCAAGGTCGGCTTTCGCCGGAGCGAAAGCCGACAAAACGACCACCGCCGCGCTCGTCGCGGTGGAGCGCAGATTGATCAGCTAGTGGCCGCGCATCACCGCGACCTTGCTCCCCGATTCCGGATTCGTCCGCCGCCCGCGGGCGGCGGACGAACCCGGAATCGGGGAAAGGGAATTTCGGCGCGAAGGGCTCCAGGGGCTGACGCCCAATGCCACTTACTTTCGAACTTTGGTGACGACTTGGGGGTCACAGGCGACAATTGGCACAACTTTTGCGCATCAGCGTCAGGTATTTCTAATACCTGCCATTTTTGCAAGGATGCAGCATGCCGCGCCTTCCCACGAATGCAAAGGCCGTCGCCACCGATCTCGAGTCGGCGGTCAAATTGCTTGACTCCCTAATGGGGGCGCTGCAGCAACAAGCCGGTCTCGATTTCGCCGGCCGCAGCACGAGCAAAATGGTCTACACGCACGGCGTCACGTTGTGGATGCTCATTTTGCAGCGTTTGGGCCGCGGAAAGACGCTCGAGGAAGTCGTTTCGCACGTCGTCACTCACGGTTGCGACGTGTTCCCCGACAACAAGCGGGTTCGAGAGCAGAGCCTGTCGGAGAATTCGGGCGCCTACGCTCGGGCCAGAAAGCGTTTGCCCGTGGAGCTCATCTTCGACTTCTCCAACCGCGTTTGCAATTACCTAGGAGAAATCAGCGAACCGTTCGCCGATGGCCAACGAGCGTTCATCCTGGATGGTACGACGACCACGCTCGCGCCAACCCCAGCGTTGAAGGCAGCGTATCCACCGGCGCCCAATCAGCATGGCGAGTCGGTCTGGCCGGTGGCGCAGTTGATGGTCGCCAACGAACTGCAAAGCGGCTGCGCATTGCTGCCGCAAATCGATCCGATGTACGGTGAAAACAACGCCAGCGAAGCCGTCCAGGCCCGGCGGATCATCGAGCAATTGCCGGCCCGTTCGATCGCAATGGCCGACTCCGGTTTCGGAATCTACAGTGTTGCGCATTACGCCGTGCTTGGCGGACATAATTTCTTGTTTCGCTTGAGCGGCGTGCGATTCAAAGCGTTGCGTCGCCGCGCCGTCTTGATCGACGAAGGCCCGACGCACAAGACGTTCCATTTGCTCTGGACTCCAAGCGCCAAAGATCGGCAAAGCACTCCGGACTTGCCCGCCGATGCGTCTCTCGATGTCGTCGTACATGAAGTGGACATCCAATCCGATAAGCCGCTGTACTTGGTCAGCAATTTGGAGTGGAACGGCCCCTCGGCGGCGACAGGCTACCGACGTCGCTATGACGTGGAGTTCGATATTCGCGACCTCAAGGTGACGCTGGACGCGGAGAACATCCGGGCGAAAAGCGTGGAGATGTTCAAGAAGGAACTCTATACTTCCGTCGTGGCCTACAACTTGGTGGCGCAATTTCGACGTCAAGCGGCGACACTGGCGCAAGTCCCGCCGCGTCGCCTGAGATTCAAAGGCGTCTGGACGACGCTGAAAGACCGCTTACTCGCACAGCCTGCGTGCAGCATGGCCGAATGGTTGAACCGCTACGACGAAGCGCTCCGCCGAGCCGCGAAAAAGAAACATCCCAACCGTAGCCACCCTCGCACTTATCCAAGAAAGCGCGCACACCAGGCGACAAAAATCCACGAAATTTGTGAAAGCTCAACGCAAGAAAACCACCGCCGAAGGCGACGTGCCCGCCTCTACCGAGTAAAAGTAAGTGGCATTGGGCTGACGCCGCCTGGCTACAACCTGCCGCCGCTACGCGGCTGAGCAAATAATGCTGAACTGCCATCGGCGCCGCATCTGTCCATCGTAACCGAAGTTGAACACCCACGCGAAGCTCAGAAGGGGGGATTTCGGCGAGCAAAACGATTACAATCGCAGACATGGACGAGAACCCCTACAAGGCCCCCGATATGCTCCCCACGCATGTGCCGGGGCTCCTCCGCGAGACATTCGATCGCGTCGTAATGTTCCTGGTCTCGGCGTTCATCGGCGTGATCATGCTCGTGAGCCTGGCTGCGGCTGCGATCCATTTGTTAGCTTATGTCCTCGCTTATGTCCTCGATCGGTTTTGATGCCCCTCAAGCAACCAAAGCGCCGAGACGCGCCGACCGCCCCAATCATTTGCCTCTCGCGCGCCGCCTACTACAATGGCGACCGGCTTAAACGCCGTTTCTTCCCGCACCAGAAACATGCCCTGCCGGACGAGATTATGAAGCTTTGCCAGAAATCCATCGGGCCGCTGGCTGTCGCGGCGCTCATTTGCCTCATCGGGTCGCCGGCCTTCGGCGCCGAAAAGTCGAAAGCCGTCGGCGACAAAGAGCTCTCGCAGTCGCTCTACGCCCTGCTGGCCGTGAAGGCCAAAGGCGTGGGCAACGTGGCGGCCTCGGAAGCATGGCGGAAAGTCACCGCGGCCGATCCGAGCCAGTTGACCGCCGTATTGGCGGCGATGGACCAGGCGGACCCGCTGGCTGCCAACTGGATCGCCGCGGCGGTCGAGACGATCGCCGATCGGCAGGTACAGCAAGGCAAATTGCCGGCGGACAAGCTGGAAGCTTTCGTGCTCGATACCCAGCACGCTCCCCGGGCCCGGCGGCTGGCGTTCGAGTGGCTCGTGCAGGGCGACAAGACCGCGGCCGATCGGCTGACGCCCGGCTTTTTGTACGATCCCAGCCCCGAACTGCGCCGCGACGCAGTGGCGCGGCTGATCGACGAGGCCGATGCCCTGCTCAAAGCGGAGCAGACCGACAAGGCTCATCAGGTTTACGACAAGGCCCTCTCGGCGCTTGCGATCTGGACCAGGTCAAAAAGCTGAAAGAGGCGTTGGAAAAGCTGGGCGAGAAGGTCGACCTGCAGCGACACTTCGGCTTCATCACGCACTGGAAGCTGATCGGTCCGTTTGACAATACGGACGAAAAGGCGCTCGAACTTCGCCTATCCGCCCGAACAGTCGATCGACCTGGCCGCCGAATACGAAGGCAAGCCGAACGAGGGCAAGCCGCAAACGGTGCAATGGATCGACTACGCGACGAGCGACGATTACGGCGTCGTCGATTTGAACAAGGCCCTGCTCAAAGCCAACGGCGTAACGGCCTATGCCTGGGGCGAATTCGAGTCCCCTGCGGCGCGCGCCGCGGAAGTGCGAGTCGGCAGCGCCAACGCCGCCAAGATCTGGCTCAACGGCAAACTGGTTCACACGCACGCCGTGTATCACTCCGGCTCGAACATGGACCAGTATTCCGCTCCGGTAGAACTGAAGCAGGGCCGCAACACGCTGCTCGTGAAAATCCTGCAGAACGAGCAGAAGGAAGATTGGGCCCAGACCTGGGACTTCCAGTTGCGCATCTGCGATTCGACGGGCGCCGCGATCAAGAGTGAAAAAGCCGGGAGCGGCAAGTAAGCGCATCGACTCGGGGCGAGGCAATGGCGTTGAGAGACTAAGGCTGGCGTTTCGTCCGCTGAGCAAATAAGGAACTGATGAATATGACCTCGCGAATCGTTCTTCTCTGTGGTTCCTTGCTGATCGGAGTCTCCGCAGCGGGCGCCGACTGGCGACAGTTTCGCGGTAACGACGCGACCGGCGTGGCGCCGGAAGCCAAACTGCCGGTGAAGTGGGGCGTCGCCAAGAAAGACAAGGCGGAAGGCGAAAAGCAAGCGGAATCCAACGAAGGCCTGGGCGAGAATGTCGCCTGGCGCGTCGACCTGGCAGGACGCGGCGTGTCGGGGCCGATCGTCGTTGACGGCAAGGTGATTGTCACCGCCGCCAGCGGCTTCAAGCATGACCGGTTGCACGTGATCGCCTTCGACGCAGCCAGTGGCCGCGAGGCGTGGCATCGTCAGTTCTGGGCCACCGGCCGCACGTTCTGCCATCCGACTTCGTCCGTGGCGGCGCCGACGCCGGCCAGCGACGGCAAGTCGATCTTCGCCTTCTATTCCTCCAACGATCTGATTTGCCTGGACCTGGACGGCAATTTGCAGTGGTACCGCGGCCTGGGCTACGACTATCCGACCGCGGCGAACGACGTGGGCATGGCAGCCTCGCCGCTGGTCGTCGGCGATACGGTGATCGTGCAGGTGGAGAACAAAGGGGAATCGTTCGCGGCCGGAATCGACACGATTACGGGCGAGACACGCTGGCGCAAGGAGCGCGATCACGCGATGAACTGGTCTTCGCCCGCCGTGTTGAAAGGCAAAACGCCGAACGATGACGTGGTGCTGCTGCAGAGCCCATCGCACGTCTCGGCCCATAAGCCGGCAACGGGCGAGATTGTCTGGTCGTATGCCACCTCGTGCTCCGTGATTCCTTCGGCGCTGGGAGCCGGCGGCATGGTCTATCTGCCGGCCGGCGGCCTGACGGCTCTGCGGCCGAGCGAGCAGCCCGGCTCGCAGGTGGAAGTGGTGTGGAAGGAGCCGAAGCTCGGCCCCTCTTCGCCCAGCCCCGTGCTGCACGATGGACGACTGTATGTGATCAACGGCGCGCCGGCATTGACGTGCGCCGACGCCGAGAGCGGCAAAGTGCTGTGGCGGCTGCGGCTGGGGGGCAAGTTCTGGGCTACCCCGACGATCGCCGGCGGGCATTTGTACTGCGTCAACGATCAGGGCCTGGTCCGCGTCGTTAAGCTCGGCGACACGGGCGAAGTCATCGCCGAGAATGATTTCGGCGAACCGATTCTCGGCTCGCCCGCCATTTCCGACGGCGCCATCTACTTCCGCAGCGACAAGCATTTGTGGAAGATTGGGAAGTGAGGGGGCGGCGTACGCCGAGACAGCTCTGAGGTTGCAGCGCGGACAGGTCGTAGGGTGGGCATTGCCCACCGGATTCGCTGGTGGGCAGTGCCCACCCTACGGCGTTGAAACTCCAAAAGGCCGCGTCGCTTATCCCAACTGCCTCAAAGCGTCGAGCGGATCGCTTGCTCCTCGCTGATGCGGCGAAATGCCCTGCACCGCAGTTTCCGCCGTCCACGCAAATTACGGACTTTTCCGCGTCCGCAGAGCCGGGCTGACATTGACCCCCTGTGACCTTCCACTAAAATGTTGCGACTCTTGGAGTTAAATGCAGATAGCTAGCATGACGAACGCCGACGACGTTTCTTCCACGCCAGGTATGCACGAAGCCGCGCGCCGCGACAAGCTGCGCCGCATCGCGGAGTTGGGCCACGATCCCTGGGGACAGCGATTCGACGACCACTTGCCGATCGCCGAAATCCGCCAGCGCGAACACGAAATCGTCGTCGAGCCCATCCCCGAAGGCAGCGAGCGCCGCCAGGCCGAACAGCACGGCCCCAAGGTGCGGGCCGCAGGCCGGGTGGTGCTGCAGCGCAAGAAGGGGAAGCTGATTTTCCTCGATATCCGCGATTGGAGCGGACAGATCCAACTTTTCGTCGGCCGCAACCAGGTGGGCGAAGAGAACTGGGCGCTGGCGGAGTGCTTCGACCTGGGCGATATCGTCGGCGTCGACGGCGAGATGAAACGCACCAACACGGGCGAGCTGACGATCTTTGCCGAGAAGCTGCACTTTCTGACCAAGTCCGTCGAGCCGCACCCCGACAAGCACAAGGGGTTGACCGATCCGGAACTGCGTCACCGGCTGCGATATCTCGATCTGATCTACACCGACGGCGTGCTGCCGCGGTTTTTGAACCGCACGAAGATCGTGCAGTCGATCCGGCAGACGCTCGGCGGCGAAGGCTTTGTCGAGATCGAAGGGCCGACGCTGCACTCCATCGCCGGCGGCGCTGCGGCGCGACCGTTCAAGACGCACCACAACGCGCTCGACATTCCGCTCTACATGCGGATCGCGCTGGAGCTGCACCTGAAGCGGCTGCTGGTCGGCGGCGTCGAACGGGTCTATGAACTGGGGCGGGTCTATCGCAACGAAGGGATCAGCCCCAAGCACAACCCTGAGTTCACCATGCTCGAGGTCTACCAGGCCTACGGCGATTACCTGAGCATGATGGACCTGTGCGAAAAGCTGATCGTCGAGGCGATCCGCGCTACGGGTCAGCAACTGCAACTGGCCTTCGGCGACAACACGATCGACTTCAGCCCGCCGTTCGCCCGCAAGAGCTACGACGAGTTGTTCGCCGAGCATACGGGCGTTTCGCCGGACGACGCCGCGGGCGTGCAGCGGCTGGCCGACGAGATCGGTTTCGCCACCGAGGGCAAAGACGCCGACGTGATCAAGAGCTACGTGTTCGAGGAACGCGTCGAAGACCAGTTGATGGGCCCGATCTTCGTCTACGATTATCCGGCCGCCATCTGCCCGCTGACCAAGCGCAAGCAGTCCAACCCGGCCGTGGCCGAGCGGTTCGAATTGTTCATCCAAGGCATGGAAGTGGCCAACGCCTACACGGAGTTGAACGATCCGGACCTGCAGGAGGAGTTGTTCCGCACGCAATTGGCCGGCCAGAAAGAAGAAGACTCGATGGCCAAGATGGATCACGACTTCGTCCGCGCGCTGCGCCACGGCATGCCGCCCGCCGGCGGGCTGGGCGTCGGCATCGACCGGCTCGTGATGCTGCTGACCAATACGCAATCGATTCGGGAAGTGATTTTGTTTCCTCTACTGAGACCGGAAGCTGACTAGAAAAAAGACATCGGGCGCCAGAGCCCCATTACCCGCGACTCAACTCCCAAGGATGGGACCATGTACAAGCTCTTGCTCTGCTGGCGGTATCTCCGCACGCGTTATATCGCCCTGGCCTCGGTCATCAGCGTGACGCTGGGCGTGGCCACGATGATCGTGGTCAACAGCGTGATGTCGGGCTTTTCCTTCGAAATGAAAAGCCGCATTCACGGCATTCTCTCGGACGTGATCTTCGAGTCGCACAGCATGAGCGGCTTTCACGACGCCGAGTACCACATGGAGCAGATCATGCGGGTGGCCGGCGACTACATCGCCGGCATGACGCCCACGGTCCACGTGCCCGCCATGCTGACGTTCAAGTATGGCGGCAAGATGGTAACCCGGCAGGTGACGCTGATCGGCAGTCGACCCGAGACGGCCGGCAACGCCAGCAGCCTGCCCGAGTTCTTGCAGCACCCGGAGAACCGCAAACGATTGAGCTTCAATCTCCGCGAAGGGGGCTACGACACGCTCGACCGCCAATCGGGCGAGGCCTCGGGCGATCGCGACGTGCTGGCCGACGCCGGCTGGCCCTATCGCCGCTGGTGGGCGGCTCGCGAGCAGGCCTTCGAGTTCGATGCTGAGCAAGCCATGCGCGTTCCGCCGCCGGAATTCGAGGGCGGTGAACAGCAAGCCGCCGCGGAACAGGCCGCGGAACAGGCCGCGGGCCCGGCCGCTGGTCCCAAGGATCCTTTCGCTGCGGCTCAGCCGAAGCAAAACGTGTTCAACCCCATGCAGGAACAGCACGCCGGACTGGTGCTCGGCATTGCGCTGTCCAATTACCGCGACCAGAACAACAAAGAGCGGTTCTTGTTGATGCCGGGCGACGACGTGCAGCTTACGTTCCCCAACGCCGGCAATCCGCCCAGGGCCATCAATTCGTACTTTACGGTCGTCGACTTCTACGAGAGCAAGATGAGCGAGTACGACTCGACGTTCGTGTTCGTGCCGATCGACGTGCTGCAGCAGGACCGCGGGATGATCGATCCGACGAGCAAGGTGGGTTACGTCAACAGCATCCAGATTCGAGCTGAAGGACGAGCGTCGACGGCGATTTGGTGCGGGACAAGCTGCGAGCGGCGTTTCCTACCGAGTTGTACAACATCTCCACCTGGCGGGACAAGCAAGGGCCGCTGCTGGCCGCCGTGCAGATGGAAACGGCCATCTTGAACGTGCTGCTGTTTCTGATCATCGCCGTGGCCGGGTTCGGCATCCTGGCCATCTTCTTCATGATCGTGGTGGAAAAGACCCGCGACATCGGCATTCTCAAAGTCGCTGGGCGCCTCGGGCCGCGGCATCATGGGCATCTTTCTGGCGTACGGCCTGTCGCTCGGCATGGTCGGCTCCGGCGTCGGCATGGTGCTGGGGCTGCTGTTTGTGATCTACATCAATGAGATCGCCGAAGTGCTGAGCCAGATCACGGGGCACGACGTGTTCGACCCGTCGATCTACTACTTCTACAAGATTCCCGCCATCATCGAACCGTTCACGGTCGCCTGGATCGTCTGCGGCGCTTGGCCATCGCGGTGATGGCCAGCGTGCTGCCGGCTCGCCGGGCCGCCCGACTTCATCCCGTGGAGGCCCTGCGTTATGAGTGATGCGCATCCCATCGCCCCGACCGCGAGGATTCCTCGCCGCCGCGTCGGCAGCCCGGCGCCGAGCGTCCCGCGAGTCGAACTGACGGCGGCGCCCGAGTCCGTCGCCCCATCGCCCGTGCGGCTGGAAGCGACCGGGCTTTGCAAGAGCTACCGCAAAGGCCGCGTGGCGATTCCGGTCCTGCGCGGCGTCGATATCCAGGTCCGCAATGGCGAGTTCCTGGCGATCATCGGCCAGAGCGGCTCGGGCAAGAGCACGCTGCTGCACCTGCTCGGCACGCTCGACGCTCCCGACGCCGGCGAAGTCCGCTATAACGATCTGCGGATCGACAACCTGCCCGCGGCCAAGCGCGACCAGCTGCGAAACCAGCGGATTCGGCATGATCTTTCAGTTCTATCACCTGCTGCCCGAATTCTGACGACGCTGGAAAACGTCCTCTCGCCGCTGATGATCGCCTCCGGCGCGCTGGCCTATTACCGCCGGCGCCGCCAGCACGTGGCCCGGGCGAACGAACTGCTGGAAATGGTCGGGCTGGGGCATCGGCTGAAGCACAAGCCGCGCGAGCTGTCCGGCGGGGAGATGCAGCGGACGGCGATCGCCCGGGCGCTGGTCGCCGGTCCCGACGTGCTGCTGGCCGACGAGCCGACCGGCAACCTGGATCAATCCACCGGCGAGGAAATTCTCGAAATCCTGCGAACCTTGAACAGCCAGCAAGGGCTCACTATAGTCATGGTGACGCACGATTTGGCCATTGCCGAGCAGGCCGACCGGGTGGTTCGACTCGTCGAAGGCCAGGTCCAGCAGGTCTGAACGAGAACGCAGCGGAATTCGTGAGATTTCCGATTCCGGCCTCGGCTCCACGTTCGGAATTCTCACGAATTCCGCTACGGGGTTGGCCTACCCTCTAGTATCCACACCCCCCACGCAGACGCCGCTGGAACCTATGTCGCTCAAGATCTACATCAACGGCCAATTCTACGACAAAGAAGACGCCAAGATCAGCGTCTACGACCACGGCCTGCTCTACGGCGACGGCGTGTTCGAAGGCATCCGCAGCTACGGCGGCAAGGTCTTTCGCCTGGGAGAACATCTCGACCGGCTCTGGGATTCGGCCAAGGCCATCTGGCTGAAGATCCCCATGACCAAGGAAGCGATGGCCAAGGCGATCGACGAGACGCTCGAGCTCAACGAGATCGTCGACGGATACATCCGGCTGGTCGTCACCCGCGGCGCCGGCACGCTGGGCCTCGACCCCAACCGCACGGACAATCCGCAGGTGATCGTCATCGCGGACAAGATCGCGCTCTACCCGCAAGAGATGTACGAGAAGGGGCTGGAGATCATCACGGTCAGCGTGGTCCGCAATCACCCGGCGGCGCTCAGTCCGCGGATCAAGTCGCTGAACTACCTGAACAACATCCTGGCCAAGATCGAAGGGCTGAAGGCCGGCTGCGTCGAAGCCTTGATGCTCAACCACAAGGGCGAAGTGGCCGAGTGCACCGGCGACAACATCTTCCTGGTCCGCAACGGCGTGCTGCTCACGCCGCCGATCGAGGCCGGCATTCTGGAAGGCATCACGCGCGAGGCCGTGATCGAGCTGGCCCGCGAAGCCGGGTTGGAAGTTCGCGAGATTCCGTTCACCAAGCACGACGTCTACATCGCCGACGAGTGCTTCCTGACCGGCACGGCCGCCGAGGTCATCCCGGTCGTCAAGGTCGACGACCGGGAAATTGGCGACGGCCGCCCGGGCCCGGTGACTCGCGACTTGCTCGAGCGGTTTCACAAGCTGACCCGCTCGTAAGCGTCAGTCCCACCACCAGCTCGCGTGCGGCACTTGCTCGGGCGCCGAGCGAACTCGCTCGCTGCCCAAGGCGCCTTGGCGGTCCTGCTCGATCGCTTCGGCTTTGACCAGCGAGCGGCAATCGACGCTGACGCCGCCGCTGACTGCGGCCAGGATGTGGACGCGGTTGACGACGCGATGGTTGATCACGCTGTCAACCTCCTGCGGCGCCTGCCCGCCCGCCACGACGTACTGCGACGGATCGTCGAAGCAGAGCCTATGCCAGCCGACCCGATCCGCCAGTCCCTCGGCCTTAAAGAGCGAAGCGACCAGCGCCAGATCAAAGACGTTCTGAAGATCGGCGTAAACCGGGTACTTCGCCGCCAACTGCTCGAAGTGCCGGGTGAAGTTGTGGGCAAACTGCGAGTTCAACTCGTCGGCCTGGCCGGTGTGCACGCGCTTGCCGGTAGCCGTGAGCAGTTCATTTTCGCTGAGCACTTTGACGCCCTGACCGCGTAGTTCGTAAACATCGCGATCGGCGCTGGCGCGGAGCGAATCGTAATCGATGGTGAACCACCAACGCAGCACGTTCATCGGCGGCGGCGCCTGGCCGCGGGGAACGTTGACCATCTCCAGATAGCTGGGAACATCGACCGTGCCTTCTTCCAGGCCGATGCCGACCAGTTTCATGCGGTAATCGGCTTCGACGATGGTATGCGCCACGCGCGAGTGCGGGTCGATGCCGAAGACCTCGACCGTCTGCCGGCCAAGCTGGTTGCGAAGCTCCGCGAGCCACTTGCCGCGCGTGCCCGGCTTGAGCGGCGTCTTGCTGGATTGCTGCAAGAAGGCATGAGCCTTGGCCAAGCCGGCTTCGGTCGGCGTGATCGAGCAGCCGAAGCGAGCGTCGCGAGCGTGGTTCGCTTGCCGCATCAATAAGACAAGGTCATCCAACTGTACGACGGGCCGTCCGTTGTCCGCGCTGACCAGGCGATTCTCGCGGTCTAATCGCCAATCTCCCGCCGGGCCGGCCAGCACGAGATCGCCCGTCTCGGGATAGATCAGCACGTACTTGATGCGCTGCAAGCCCGCCAGGCAGAGCATTTCCTCGTCGAGAGGCTGCCCCGCGGCCAGCCGCAACTGAACTTCGCGCTCGAGCCGCGGCAGCGAAATCTTACGCAGCGGCGACGCCTGACGCGCCTCGCCGGAAGCGACGGCTCGTTCCGCATTACGGCGCAGTTCCGCCAAGGGGCTGCTCGTGCGGTCTTCCACGGCAATGCGGCGCAGCACGCCCAACGCATCGACGTACACGCCGTTTTGATATTCCTGAATGGCGCCCGGCCCGCCGACCTCATCCCAGGTGGTTGGAGCGATGGTGGTGGTGATCAATTCGATCAGCGAGGCGAAGTCGGCCCCGCCGGCCCCGCCTTGCGCGCCGAGCTGCGTCTGCGGCCCCAGACCGCTCAAGGCCCGATCGCGTACGACGTCGTCGCGGATTTCTCCGAGCGTCGAGAGCGACCCGCTTTTTTCTCCGGCGCCGGCTTGGGCCTGGGCGATTGAAGCCAGCCGACGGTCGCGTTCGGCCGGCGGCGCTGCTTGGGCGTCTCTTAGTGCGGGGGCGAATTCCCCCGCGGCTAATTGCTGCCGCAGCAAATCATCCGGGACAAGCTCAGCCGCAGCGACGGCGCCGCCTGGGCCAATTGCGGCCCCCAAGGCGATCACGGCCCCGGCCAGAAACCATTTCGAGCGACGCATCCAGAAAGGACAAGACATGGCGACACTCCTCGCTTCTTCTGCTGTTCGTTCAGAGGCACACGCCGCCTATACCTTCTGAAAAACGAGAGTTGAAGTCAAGAAAATTCGCCACGCGCATAAAAAACGGCCGCCGCGTTTTGAACAACGCGGAAGCCGTTTGAAAGTCAGCTCGCTTTGAGCCTGTGGATCGGGCACAACAAACCAAGCCGCCCCCCTCAACACAGGCTAGTTGCAGCAGCTCGGAGCGGCGCAGCAAGCGGGTTCGCAGCAGGCCGATTCGCAGCAGCGGCGACGGTGGCAGCGGTGCGGGCGGCAGCGACGGCGGTGGCAGCGGCGCGGCTTGCAGCACGGTTCGCAGCAGCTCGACTCACAGCAGCTCGGCTCGCAGCACGACGGCTCGCAGCAGGCGGGCTCGCAGCAGACCGGCTCACAGCAGGTCGGCTCGCAGCACGACGGCTCGCAACAAGACGAGCCACAGTGGCGGCGGAACAGGCCGGCGTTGGCTTCCTGGCTGCAGAACAGCGCCAAAGCAACAACGGCAAACATCGGGACCAGAATCTTCGCTTTCATCGGGAAACTCTCCTGCGTGTAGCAGTGGAAATCGTTGACCTAGGCAATCTAGGCTCCAGCTACTGGCAGCTATCGTCCGGCTTGAGCGGCGGCGTTAATTAGGAAAACTGCATTCCTTGCTTAGGGTAAACGCGCACTTTATCGGTTATGAGCAATGCCGTGAGCGTTCCGATTTTTAATGCGCGCGAGCGAGCCGCCGGGCGACTGGCGCCCCTCGTTTCTTCTACAGACGTTCCGACCGGTGCGCACCTCCGCCATTCTGCCGTGCGTTTCCGCACGTACCCCGCGTCACAAGAACAATCGTCAGGAACCCTATCCTTGGCAAAGATGCGCCTCGGGAAAGCCGAACGCGGCGCTTCGTTGCGGCGGGCGAGAACGGGCTAAACTGGACTGACGGGCGTCCGTGCGAAGCGGCTTCACAGCCGACGACGCCCTCTACTGGTTTACGCGTTTACCGAGCTCCGACATCATGCTGCCCCGACCTTCACAAACAAGCGATGTGGAGCCGCTCCTCTCTTGCCTGGCCGACGATCCCGGACTGCGCGAGCTAGTCGCCCTCTATGCCCAAGAGATGCCCGAGCGGATTCAGACCTTGGAAAACAGCTATGCCGCCCGCGACTGGCGTGGGCTGGCGCGCCACGCCCACCAGTTGAAAGGCGGCGCCGGAAGCCACGGATACCACCAACTGACCGAATTTGCGGCCGCGCTCGAAGACGCCGCACGCGAAGCACGCGACGCTGCCGCGATTCAGTCGGCGCTCGAAGCGCTGCTGGCCCTTTGCCGGCACGTGCGCTGACGGCCGCCCCCGCTTACTTCTTGGCGGCCGCGCGCAACGTTTGCAGGTAGGGAACCGGGTTGCTGCCTAAAGCGTTGAGCACCGTACCGCCGGCCGTGAAGCAGTGGGTGACCCAGTCGGGCTGGCCGTAGCGGTCCAGGGCCGCGCCGCCTTCTCCGCCGCCGACGTAGACTTCGACGCCGGCGTCTTTCATCCGCTTCAATTGTGAGATGAATTTACGCGTCCCTTCTTCGAAGCGAGAGTCTTCGAACATGCCGAAGACGCCGTTGTGAAAGGCGACGGGTTGTTGGCCGGCCGCCTTTTGCTCATCAATGAAGGCGCCGATCTGCTCCTCGAACAGCGCGCTGGTCTTGGGTCCCACGTCAAACTGCTGGTCGCCGGGACCGATCTGATCCGAAGTGCGGCCGTCCTGCAACACAAAGTCGACGGGCAGGACGAAGCGAATGCCCTTGGCGCGGCCGTCGGCCAGCATCTGCCTGGCCTGATCGACGCGCTCGCGAGCAATGTAATAGGGCTTGTCCTTGTGGTCGGGATTTTCGGCGATGCCCATTCCGAATTCACTGCCGTCCAACTCGCCCGCCGCCTTCTTCAAAGCCATGGCCAAGGAACCGGCCGTGAAGACCCAGCGGATCGTGCCGCGGGCGATCATTGCCTCCAGGTCATCAAGCTTGTCGGTCTTCAGGCCGCTGAATACGACCAATTGCGCGCCCAGGCAGCGTTGCAGCGGCCCGTCGAACTCGCCCGCCACGTATTTGCCTAACGCCACGCGATCCATTGCCAGCGGAACCGCCGTGGTCGACGAGTCGAGACTGCCGGCGGACAACGCCTCATTGACGTACACGCGGGCGACCTTGTCCGCCATTTCATTGGCGAATTTCGCCAGGCGGTCCGCAAGTTGATCGGCGTCCGCCGGCCGGGCCTTCCACAGCACGCGTTCAATTTCGTACTTGCGGGCGTTTTCCAGCAGCAGAATGTCGCCCGGCGCCGCGGCGGCGAGCGCCGTGACCAATTCGTCGCGGACGGTCAGCGAGCTTTCGTCGAGCCAGTCGCCGACGAGCGGGATCTCGCAGTTCAACAGCTCGCCCAGCCGCTTGCCGACCGCTTTCAAACTCCCCTCGGGTTTGCGGCCAATATGGCCAAAGACAACTTGCTTCCAGCCGCGCTGGCGACCGAATTCCAGCGTGTCGACCATCGACCGCAAGCGGACGTCTCCCTCGCCGACCTTTTCGCCCGGCTTGGCGTCGACGTCGCCGCGGACCAGCACCGTCGTGCCGCTCGGCGCGCTCGCCAGCGAGTCCAAGCGAGGGATGGCGCCGAGATAATCGTTCAGCGAGAGCTTGCTGCCTTCCGCATCGTCGCCCAGCAGGGTGCGACACAAGTTGGCCATCGACTCGGTGGATACGGACATGATCTGGCTTTCTCCCTCGTACTCGGTTCGCCGCCGGCCACGCAACCGCGACAGGCTGCGCGGTCGCGAGCGGCCGGCTTTTGATTTTCACTTTGGTTCATACGGGCGCTTAAAATAGCAAAATCATCCTCGGGCCGGTAGGTCCGGCGGTATCGGCCGCGCCCGCCAAACAGCGGCCATCCGGAAATTGCAGGCCGCCGGGCGGGCGAGAGAATGGAGCGCGTGGGGGAAGCATGCACTCCGTTTTCGCTTCGTCGTTGTGCCGAGGGATCAAATGCCGCTGATACTGCTCTCGCCGCCGCCGCACGAACCCATGGCGCCCCACACGCCGTACGGACTGGGCCCTTGCGTTACCTCAGGCGAGCCTAACGCGCCGCAGTTGATGGACTCGTTGATGAACCGCACGGAGCCGTCGACCATCAAGGCGGTAACGCCGCCGGGATGGTTGCTGCTGGGAGCATAAACGCCGGAATAACCGTCGGCGGACCCTGTCGTGTCCAGAATGCACGATGGAGAATTCGGCGGCAGGATCGTCGATACGCCGACGCGTTCCGGCTCTCCGTCGGTCCACAGCGTGCCGAAGTAGCCTCGGACCATCGAGGGATTCGAGAAGTAGCGGCCGTTCGCCTGAGTAAGACAAACGCCCGGGCCAGTATTGAGCCCCGATACGCCGGTCGCCGTGCCCATCCGCACGTCGACTCGCTGCGAGCTGCCGAGAGCAATGTTGGCTCGCATCCGCTCGCTCATGGCGAGCGTGTTGCTCGTGCCGTCGGTCACCATATTCAATTTGACCGCTTGGGTTCCGGCGCCGAACATGCCTCGCACGGTAGTCGAGTCGCGGTTGGCGTAAATCGAGTCGCCCATGCTGAACGCGTAGTTGTTCTGCCCGACCGCGCTGGGGCCGGCGCCATCATCGAATCGGAAGGACAGAGCAACATCGGAACCTGGTAATTCCAGTAGTTCCACGAGTTCCAACCCGCTGGACCGAAGGGCGCCGCGGGGCCCGAACCGGCCGCGATGCCCCCGCCGCCGCGAATGTTGTTGTACATCGCCTGTTGTTCCAGGAAGGGCAGCAGCGGGATGAAGCCGCTGACTCGGCCGCAGTTGCCTTGGATGTAGGGCGACGAGCCGCAGCCGCTGGTTCCGCCCTTTCGGAACGGAAAGGCGCCGGTAATGTCGTTGTAGTTCTGCAGCGCGCAAGCCGAGCTGCTTAAGGTTATTGGTGCACTGCGCCCTTCGGGCCGCTTCTCGCGCGGCCTGCACCGCCGGCAACAGCAGCGCAATGAGAATGCCGATGATCGCAATCACGACCAACAATTCCACCAACGTAAAGGCCGCTTGCGCGTTGACGCTCGATCGCGCGGCCGGCTCGACTTTTGCGCTGCCACGCGCAACGGGGCGCACGGGAAAGTTTGCAAGACAAAATGATCGCGGACGCTTCAAAGAGCGCATGAAAACGCCTCCTCTCAGTTCACAAACGCCGCCGTCTGCGTCCGCATCGACGGCGTTCGCGTAATCTGCAAACGCAGGATGCGCTGCAGTCGCTTCAATTCAGAAAATCAATGCCCGCCAATGCGATCCTATGCTCGCTTGCGGAAGACGGTCAACACGCTTTGGGGAGTACGAGGCGCGTACCGGCTTAATTCTTCGACAGGTTCTCAAGAACCAGAACCTGCGAGGGGAGTGCCGTCCCCTGAATCGCATGCATTCCGCAGCACGCGGAGAGAAGCAAACGAGGGAGCAGGGAAGCGTTGAGCGACGCAACCTTTTTCCAAGGGGAGAGGGTGACGAAGTGCAGATCAGGGGAATGAAGAAGCGAACTGCAATTGCCGGGAACGCTTCTTCTTATCTCTTCCTAATCCCCACAACTCACGGCCCGCCAGGCCAGGCAATGTCAGTTCCGAACGATGAGAGATGGCGCCGCAAGGGTTGTCACTCCCCGCCCTCGCGCACTCGCGAACGCAAGACTCTATTGCTCCACGCGCCAGGCTTCAACGCCCTTTTCGCTGGCCACGAGCAAAGCTCCTTGGCCGCCGATTTGCGCTACGGCAAGTCCCGAGATCGCCACGCCGGTGTGATAGTGGTCAATCTCTTCGCCGCTGGCCGAAAGAATATGCACCGATCCGTCGGCGCCGGCAATTACCCACTGGGCTGCGTCGCCAGGCAACAGTTTGCCAAACTGGACCATCTCCAGAGCCGCTTCCGGGTGAATCCCCGGCGGCAGGTCATAGGTCCATAGTTCGTCGCCTTGCGGGCTGAGCCCGACCGCGACGTCGGGCCCCAGGTTGCCGTTGTCGAGCTTGCCTTGCGCAATGGCGCACACTTCCGATTGGCCGTCGCCGTCAAGATCCGCCGCATAGACAAAGCGGATAAAACGATTGGACATGACGATCGGCTTGCCTTCCTTGCCTTGGGCGTCAAAGGGAACCAGGCTGCCGTGCAGGCTGGTCGCCAGCAGTTCGCGGCGGCCCGACGTTTCAACCGCCGCCAGGCGGAGGAGCGTTATCCAGCGATCGATTGTTCCACAGCCTTTCGCCGGAGAAAGAAACGTTTTGCAGTCCGGCCTCGCCCCAATAGCCGACGTTCATTTCCGGCTGGCCGTCTCCATCCAGATCGGCCAATTCGACATCGGTGATGCCGCCATGTTTTCCTTCCGGGAAATTAAGCAGCGTGTTCCACTGCTCGTCAAACAGATGGAGTTGCTGCACGCTCACGGCCGAAGCGGCGAAATAACGCTTACCGGCCGAGTCGACGGCCGTGCGCAAGAAGCTCACGATGGAATCTTCGGCCTGCTTGGGCAGATCCAATTCGTGCCGTGCGGCGACCTTGCCGTCGGCGGCCAATTCGATCACGTTGCGCCACGAATCGATCACCAGGATCTGGTCCTGGCCGCCCTGGGGGACGACCAGGAAGTTCCCCGGCCTGGCCACTTCAGCGCAGGCCCAAAGCTTGTTGAGTTTCAGCCGGGCCGGCTCGCTGCGCTCGGCGATTTCGGCCAGGCGAATGTTCCCCTCGGCAGGGTCGATTTTGCCCCCTTGCTCGTATTCCTGAATCGCCTGTTCGTAAATGCTCTCTCCGGCCAATAGCTTTTCGAGTTTCACCGGCAATTCGGAAGCCAGTTGGGGCTGGTAGCCGGCGTCATGCGCCTGAATCGTGCCGTCGGGGCCCAGTATGACCATCGTCGGCAGGCCCTTGACCTGAAAAATGGCGTCGCAGTAACGGTCCAGGTCGCGATACATCGGCAGCTTCAGCTCCGCCTTGTCGAACGACTCTTTCAACTTGTCGTCCTTGATTTCCGGCGCGTCGGTGCTGACGGCCAGAAACATGACTTTGTCGTTGTCCTTGTATTCATCGTAGACGTACTGCAAGTGCGGGAGGCTCTTGAAGCACCAGCCGCACCAGGTGGCCCAAAAGTCAATGACGACCGTTTTGCCTGCCAGGTCGGCGCGGCTGATCGGCTTGCCGTCCATGGTCACGAACGTGAAGTCCTTCGCCTTCTGGCCGAGCAATTCGGACGGGGGCGGGCGGACGTTGAAGCGTTCCACCAGCTTGGCTTCCGCAGGCAGTTCGAATTCAAACGCGACGTCCTCGAGGGACTGGTTGAAGCGGGCGCCTTTGAACTCGGCGACCAGCGAAAGGCCGGTCGCCTTAGGACCGCCTTGTTGTTCAAGATGGGCGAGCATCGGTCCGGCGGGGTACTCGAGCCGCCGCAACACGAGCGTTTGCTGATCGATCCAGAATTTCAGTTCGCCGTCCTCGCGTTTGATCTCGACGCCGTAACAGGGCCGATCGTCGATCTTCTTGTCGTCGAGCAGTTTGGGCTCTTCGCCGCTGAGCAAAATCGGCTGCAACGAATTCTTGTCGAGCAGCAGGCCCAGCGTCATGGGCGCCCCGACGATGCCCGTGGTGACGGTCTGCAGCAGCACGGGATCGGAGAAGACGTCGAGAACGTTCAGCTTTTTAGGCGCCGGCTTTTCGAGAACCTGATTGGCCAGGTCCGCGATCGTCGCGCGGAACTTCTCGCCGTCACAAACGACGATGGCCTGGTAAGCGTGCATCCGCAGCTTATTAGGGCGCGAGAAGGCGACCGAAAAATCCGCCGCTTCATCGACCACTTCGTCGCCGCGCGCGAACTTCAAGCGGAACTGGCCGCTGTCCTCATAGGTCTTGGCCTGGAAGTAGGCTATGGACATCGCTTTCAGCACTTCGTCGGCGCTCGTGAGCCGAGGCGCCGCCTTTTCATCCGGCGTGACCCCACCTTTAGCGGCGCCCCCGCTCGGCAATTCGCCGGGAGCCAATTCGCCGGGAGATTGCTCCTTGCTGCACCCGCCGAGCCATGCGGCGGCAAACAACAGGCAACCAAGCTGAAGCGAAGCAAAGAACGAACGCGCCGCCGCGGCTCGAATGTGGGGGGGCATACAGGTTCCTTCGAAAGACCTGACGGTTCGACAGTGATGAAAACTGAGCGGCCGCATTATTGGGAACTTCGCCGAACAGGTAAAGCTCGGCTTCTTGACCACCAGCGCGCATGAGCGATAAGATCTCACGCACTGCTTCGGCGGCCGAGCCCCTCTCTCAACCGCCAACCATGCTCGAATCGAGCCATCCCACGAAGAGGGGAACCACTCCAAAGAGCCCCCAGCCTCTCCAAATGCCCTGTACTATTGCCTACGGCGCCGATGGCTCGTTCGATCTGGACATATCGCCTGAAACGCTGATCGCTATCTGCCAAGAACCGCATGGCGAAACGCTTGCCGACCCCAGCGCCGCCATTCGCCAAGCGCTTTCCGAGCCGCTGGAATTCCCCGCCCTGGCGGCGCCATGGCGCCGGGCGACAGGATCGTGCTTGCCGTCGATGCGGGCCTTCCGCAGCCGGGCGTTTTGCTGTCCGCGCTGGCGGAATACCTGGTCGATGCGGGAGCGGACGCCGAGCGCCTGACCGTACTGACGACTAAGTCAGCGAGCGACCCTAACGGGGAAGAACTGCTTCAGCAGTTACCCTCTCAGTGGCGCAATTCGCTTTGCTTGGAGATTCACGATCCGACGGCCAAGACGCAACTCAGCCTGCTGGGACAAGCGCACGATGGGCGCCCGATCTATCTCAATCGCAGCTTGCTCGACGCGGACCTGGTCGTGCCGCTCGGCTGCCTGCGATCGGCGTCTGCAATCGGTTACCACGGCCGCTATGGCGGTTTGTTTCCGGCGTTTGCGGACGAAAAGACCGTGCAGCGGTATCGGAAGCCGCGCGGGGCCGGAAAGCGGCGGGAAGCGGCGGAAGCACAGCGCCGCGAGATCGACGAAATCGGCTGGATGATCGGTTCGCAGTTCACCATCCAGGTCTTGCCGGGCGGCGGCGAAAGCCTGCTGGGCGTGTGGGCGGGCGCCACCGAGAAGGTGTTTGAACACGGCGAGCGGCAGTACGCCCGGGCCTGGGACTTTCGCGTCGGGCGCCACGCGAGCCTGGTGGTAGCGTGCGTCAGCGGACGGCAGGGCCTGCAAACGTGGGAAAACGTCGCCCGGGCGCTGGCCAATGCCGCGAGAGTTGTCGCCGAAGGGGGCGCCATTGCGCTGGTCACGCAACTGGACGCCGAGCCGGGAGCGGCCGTGGCCAGCTTGTCGCAGGCCGAAGACTGGCAAGCCGCCCTGCGCCGCATCCGGCGAGATTGTCCGCCCGACGCGCTGGCGGCGGCCGAACTGATCGATGCCGCTGACCGAGCCCGGATTTACCTTCTCAGCCAACTGGAAGAAACGACCGTTGAAGAACTCGGGCTGGCGCCGGTTTCGTGCGTCGCCGAGTTGGCGCGTCTGGCTCGGCGGCACGAGTCGTGCATTGTGATGGCCAACGCCCAGCATGTGCTCGCCACCGCTGAAGAGGATTAAGCGCTTACCGCGCAGAGCAAGTGAGGAAGCTGCGATGTTGCAGGAAGAATTAACAGCCGCCGGAGCCGTGTTTGACGAGTCGACGCCGGCTCGCGAGGCGACTCCATTTCGGCGATGCCAACGGCGAATACGGAGCCCTGCACTCTCAAGCGGGACTGGTTGATTTTAGCGCACGCGCGCGGATCGAGTTCAGCGGGGACGATCGGGCCAGCTTCTTGCACAACTTGTGCACCAACGAGGTTCGCAAGCTGGCGCCCGGCGCAGGCTGCGAAGCGTTCATCGCCGACGCCCGCGGCCACCTGGTCGGACATGGTTTCATCTTTTGCCGGCCGGCGTCGCTGCTGCTGGAAACCGCGCCGGGCGAAGAAGAGAAGCTGCTGGCGCACTTCGATCGCTACTTGATTCGCGAGAAAGTCGAACTATCAGGCCGTACCGCGGACGAAGCGGAGTTTCTGCTCGCCGGGCCCCAAGCCGCCGAGCTGCTGGCATCGTTGACTTCGGCGGAACTTCCGAATGGGCGGCTCGCGAACGTCGAAACGGAACTGGCCGGTTGCCGCACGCTCATCGCGCGCGTCGACTGGACCCGGTCCGGCGGTTTTCTGGCGTTTTGCGGACGGAGCGATGCGGTCGCCGTCTGGCGAGCGTTGCGAGCGGCCGGCGCCAGGCCCTGCGGCCGGCAAGCCTGGCAGACCGCGAGAATCGAAGCCGGCTTGCCGATCTACAAAGCCGACTTAAGCGAAAAGAACTTGCCGCAAGAAGCCGGGCGCGACGCGTCGGCCATCAGCTTCGTAAAAGGCTGCTACCTGGGCCAGGAAACGGTGGCCCGGATCGATGCGCTAGGGCACGTCAACAAAACCCTGGTGGGCCTGAAGTTCGCGGACAGCCGCGTTCCGGAACCGGGCCTGGAACTTTCGGCCGACGGCCAAGCGGCCGGACAGGTGACATCCGCCTGTTTTTCACCCCGATTTGGCCGCCCCTTGGCTCTGGGCTTCGTTCGCCGCGGCCTGACCGAACCCGGAACCAGGCTGGAAACGTCGCTCGGTCCGGCGGAAGTGATCAGCCTGTCCGAAACGGCGCCCGAGGCCGCCAAGCCGGGCGGCCCAACGCCCTGAACGGCCACCTGGCCCCGCGGGCGGCGGCGGCCGTTGCCCCTCCCCCGCTTCTCGGGCTTGACCGGCGGATAGGATTGACTGAGGAGCAGAGAAACTGCGCTTCGTGCCAATCGGGGTAGAAGGGGCCTCTATGCTAGCAGCGCCGGCGCCCAACGGAACGGAGGCGGGCGCCCCGCACACTTCTTTTTTTCGCCGAGGCATGACAGCATGAAAAAAACGTAAGATCCACACAACCCACATCAAGTATTGCTTTCAAAGGCGGATTGTTGTGGTTACAATACGCCCATGCTCTGCTAGGTATGTGTGCTCTTCCAAGCTCGAGCATGAACCACGTTCTGTGGTTCGCGAAGAGCAACTTAATGTGGGGTCACGTCTCCAGGATTCGCTGATACGACATCAACGCAGTTGGTCGACAAATCGTGCCCTCCTGAGCCGCTTTCCCAGGCGAAACGACAGGAGCGACGAGAGGTCGGCGTATTGGACGGCGTTCGCGCGTGGATCTGCGAGAGGTGATGAAGCCACAGGAACTTGGGCTGCAAGGAGTCGTGTTAGATACGGGCCAGAGGGCAGGGCTGGTGCAAGTTCGGAAAGGGCAAGGAAGGCCAGCCTTTCCTGCAAGACTCTTTATCAAGGAGAGGAGAAAAGGAGAACATGATTAGTAAGTACAATGACGGGGAAACAGCGTTTTCCGCCACTTTGCCGGAAGTTCCGGATGCCATCGTCAAAGACATGGTCAAAGTGTTCAAGCTGCTCTCCGACGAGACGCGGCTGCGCATTCTGCTGTACTTGACCAGGACGCACGAATTGCACGTTCGCGCCTTGTGCGACATCCTCAAACAAAGCCAGCCGGCCGTCAGCCATCACCTGGCGTTGTTGCGCGTGGCGGAACTGATCGAATCCCGCCGCGAAGGCAAGCACAATTACTATCGCCTGCTGCCGCACCGCTTCGAAGAACTGCTCGACTTGGTTTTTGCCGCGGTTCCGAAGGACGAGCGTCGCATCCGGTTTGAGGATTACGTCCTGAGCTACGCACCGGTGCCGGAAGAAGAGTTGGTCTGACCACAGTCGCTCGGCTGCTCCTGGGGCCATTTTCCCATCTGATATGCCCCATTTCGAGCATCAACGCCACAAACCGCTGGCGCCGTTGGACTGTCCGCGCGAGCTGATCGTGGCCTGCGCTCCGATGCGAAGTAACGTCAACCTCTCCCGCATCGTCCGCACCGCGGGCTGTTGCGGCGTGAAGCAGGTGATTTGCTGCGGCACGGCGAGGATCATTGATAAGATCGCCCGCGACAGCATTGACGACGACAACGAATCGGCCGTCGAGATCCGCGTGCACCGCACGCTCGCTCCGCCCTTGCGAGAACTGAAACAGGCAGGCTACTGCCTGACCGGCCTGGAACAGACGACCGACTCACAATGCTTGTATGGCTTCCCTTTCGCACGCAAGACCGTGCTGGTGGTCGGCAACGAACGCCTCGGATTGGACGAAGAGACCCTGGCGCTGCTGGATCACGTCGTCGAGATTCCGGTTTACGGGCTGCCGCACAGCTACAACGTCGCGACCGCCGCCTCGATGGCGCTATATGAGTTCTGCCGACAGTACCCGCGAGGCTGACGCGACGGTCGGAAATTGAGAGCGGAAACTCGACGTCAAGCCGGCCGGATTCGCTCGTTCCGGCAGCCGGTTCCCGGGCGCCGGGCTTTGCTCGCGCCTCTTGACCCTGACCGGGGCGGCCTTAGACTGGTGGGTTTGGGCGCGCTTCTGGCGGAAGATCCGTCCCTGCCGCCATGCGTGTGCTCAGTGAATTTGTGCTCAGTGAATAAGGATCGCATACGTGCCTGGAACCTGCGTGATTGGTCTGCAATGGGGAGACGAAGCCAAGGGCAAGATCGTCGACTTGCTGACCGACCGCCACGACATCGTCGTCCGCTATCAGGGAGGCGCGAATGCCGGTCATACAGTCGTCACGGGCGGCCAGACCTATAAACTCTCGTTGATCCCAAGCGGCATTCTCCGACCGGGCGTGCAATGCGTCGTGACCGGCGGGGTGGTGCTCAATCCGCCGAGTTTTCTGGCAGAAATCGACGGGCTGCTGGCTCGCGGCGTCGAAGTGGGCCGGAATTTGATGATCAGTGATCGAGCCCACGTGATCTTCCCCTGGCACTTCATCGAAGACCGGCTGGCCGACGGCAAAGTTGCCGGCGGGGAAGCGATCGGAACCACGATGCGCGGCATCGGGCCTTGCTATCGGGACAAGGTCGGACGCAGCGAAGCGATTCGTCTGGGCGATTTGTACCGACCCAATTTTCGCGACCGGATCGAGACCGTCGTGGCCAGCAAGAACAAGCTGATCGGGGCGCTGGCCGCTGCCGGCGACTTCGAACCGCTCAAACCGGCCGCGGTGCTGGAAGAATACCTGGCTTACGCCGAACGGCTCCGGCCGTTCGTCGCCGATACGACCACCTATTTGCTCGATTCGCTCGAAGCCGGCCGGCGCGTGATGTTCGAAGGAGCCCAAGGCGCCTTGCTCGACGTCGACCACGGCACCTTTCCCTACGTGACCAGCAGCAACAGCTCCGGCGTCGGCATTTCCGCCGGGGCGGGAGTGCCGGGACGGTATCTGCAGAAAATCATCGGGGTCGTCAAAGCGTACGGCACCCGCGTCGGCGGCGGGCCGTTTCCGACGGAGCAGGACAACGCCACCGGACAGCACCTCCGCGACCGGGGCAACGAGTACGGCACGGTCACTCGGCGGCCGCGCCGTTGCGGCTGGTTCGACGCGGTGGCGGCCCGCTACACGGCGCGGCTGAGCGGTGTTGACGTACTGGCCGTCATGCTGCTTGACGTGCTGAGCGAATTGAAAGAGATCAAGATCTGCACGGCTTACGAGATCGACGGTAAACGTCTTGACGTGTTTCCCAGCCATGTGGACGATTTGCGCCAGGCCAGGCCGGTTTATGAAACGTTGCCGGGCTGGTGCAGCGACGTCAGCTCCATCCGGTGCATGGCCGAGTTGCCGGCCAACGCCCGAAAATACATCGACCGGCTGAGCGAAGTGATCGGGCGAAAAGTGGAGATCGTTTCCGTTGGCCCGGACCGAGATCAGACCATCTTTGCCGAGCGAAGTTCCTCGGGCGACGAGTTCCTCGGGCGACCGTGATTCCGGGGCCGATAGTGATTCCTCGCGCGACCATGACCTCTTGCAGCCCCACCGCTGAAAAGCTCAACGTACCGCTGGAGAAGCGGCCGCGGCATATCGCCATCATCATGGACGGCAATGGCCGCTGGGCGCAGCGGCAAGGCCTGCCGCGCATTGAAGGTCATCGCCGCGGGGTATCCAGCGTCCGCTGCACGACCGAGGAGGCGGCCCGGTTGGGCATCGGCCAGCTCACGCTCTATTGCCTCTCGAGCGAGAACTGGAAACGGCCGCAGCGCGAACTCGATCTGCTGATGCACCTCTTGGAGCAGTACCTGGTCGAGGAACGCACCACGTTGGCCAACGAGAACATCCGGCTGCGGGTGATCGGACGCCGAGAGGGCCTGCCCGACAGCGTGCTCCGCGAGATGGACAAGACCATCGAGATGAGCAGCGGCCATACGGGCATGCAACTTTGCCTGGCGATCAACTATGGCGGTCGCGGCGAAATGGCCGACGCCGTGCGGGCCATCGCCCGCGAAGCCTGTGCAGGCCGGCTGAACGTCGACCAGATCGACGAAGAGACGATCAGCGAGCATCTCTATACGTCCGGCATGTCGGATCCGGACTTGTTAATTCGAACCGCCGGCGAAATGCGGATCAGCAATTTCCTGTTGTGGCAGATCAGCTACGCCGAGTTGTGGATCACCGAGCATTGCTGGCCCGAGTTCCGCGAATCGGATCTGCACGCCGCCATTCGCGACTTCGCCTCGCGCGATCGGCGCTTTGGCGGCTTGAAGCCGTAACCGCGCCAATGAAACTGTCCGCCTTTCGTCCACGCAATCACCGAGTCAAGCTTGTAGCATGCTGATCTGGCGGTTATTGCTGGGCGCGATCTTCATCGCGGGACTTGCGGCCGTCTGCTGGGCCGATTACCACGCGCAATCGCCCGGCGTCTGGCTGCTGCCGTTGGGCTTGGCGTTGGGCGTCTTGGCCAGCGCCGAAATGCTGCGGTTGTACGCGTCGCGCGATCTGCGTCCCTTGGCCTGGCCCATCTATCTCGGCAATGCGTTGATCATCGCCGCCAACTGGGCGCCGCAATGGACGACCCGCGGCGCGGAACTGGGCGCCCTAGGCTGGCCCGCGGCGGCCCTGGCGGCGAGCATCCTTGCGGTTTTCGCCGGCGAGATGCATCGCTATGCGGCCCCGGGCCGCGTTACGGAACAACTGTCCGCGGGCGTCTTCGCGCTGGCCTATGTCGGGTTGCTGCTGAGTTTCGTCATCCAGTTGCGTTTTCTGGGCCAGGGCCTGTGGGGAATGCCGGCGCTGCTGTCGCTGGTCATCGTCGTCAAGCTGTGCGACACGGGCGCCTACACCGTCGGACGCCTGATCGGCCGGCACAAGATGACGCCGCTGCTCAGCCCCGGCAAAACCATCGAAGGGTTGTGCGGCGGACTGGCCTTTGCTTGCTTCGGTGCCTGGTTTGCCCTCGAGTGGCTGTCTCCCCGACTTGCCGGCGGCGCGTCCAGAATGACTCCCGAGTGGGGGTGGGTTGCGTATGGACTGCTCGTCGGGCTGGCCGGCGTGATCGGCGACCTGGCGGAATCGTTGCTCAAGCGAGACTTAGGGCAGAAAGACTCGAGCAGTTGGATGCCCGGCTTCGGCGGGGTGCTCGACCTGCTCGACTCCATCTTGCTCGGTCGCCCCCGTGGCTTATTTGTGCTGGACGTTACAATTGGTTTAGACGTTCTCACCGCATAGGCGCAAATGCAATGCAACAAATCAAGATTTTCAAAGGGATTGAAAACGAGTTGGCTGCGCTGGAAAGTGAAATCAACGCCTGGCTGGCCGAATCGCGGGTCTGCGTCAAGCAACTCGTCGGCAACATCGCCCCGCAAAGCCCAGCCAGCGACGCGCAAGGCGGCCATGGACTGACGCGGAGCGAATTTCCCCCGTCAGACGTACTGGTGATGATCCTCTTCGAAAGGCCGAACTAAGCCGCGATTTCTCCGTCGGCCGGATTCGGGCGAAGCGGTCGGACGGGCCTTCTCGGGGCGGGCTGGCCGACGCAGAGACAGAGGTATAAGATACGGTTGGCAAACAGCTTAGGCGATCAGGCGCAGCCTATTCGTGGCTTTATTGCGTCTGATTAAGGTATAAGTAGATCCAGGGACTCGGTATAAATGATCTCGAAGAGTGGCAGATACCTCGCGAGGGACGTGGCGCCCGATTGGGTCGGTTGGCCTGGCGTTCAACTTGATGTCTGAAGCAAACATCGCGGTCGTAGATTCTCGAGCGCTGCTGTCGCTATTCGGTACGCGAGATCAGCATCTCAAGCAGATCCGGGATGCGCTGGGCGTAAAGATTTCTGCGCGCGACGATCGGATCCATGTCGAGGGAGATGAGGAGGCGGTAGCCAAGGCCGCCGGCGTGCTCGAGCAACTGCAGTCGATCGTCCATCGACAAGGCAGCTTGACCTCGGACGAAGTGGCGCGCATTCTTGGCAGCGCCACCGGAAAGCACGGCGCCGGGGAAGTCCAACCCATCGAGGTCATGAACGCGGGCCGCAAGGTCGCGCCTCGCACGGCAGGCCAGGCCGACTATCTCCGCGCCATTCAGCAATACGATCTGGTGTTTTGCGTCGGCCCAGCCGGCACCGGCAAAACGTATCTGGCGGTGGCCATGGCCGTGGCCGCATTGAAGCAGGAGCGAATCCGGAAAATCGTGCTCGTACGACCGGCCGTCGAAGCCGGCGAAAGCTTGGGCTATTTGCCCGGCGACATGCAGGCCAAGATCAATCCCTACTTGCGTCCCTTGCTCGATGCGCTGCGAGAGATGATGGATTACGATCAGATCAAGCGGTATACCGAGCAGGACTTGATCGAAGTCATTCCGCTGGCGTATATGCGCGGCCGCACGCTGAACGATGCGTTCATCATTCTGGATGAAGCGCAGAACACGACCGTCTCGCAAATGAAGATGTTTTTGACCCGCATGGGACGAGGCTCCAAAATCGTAGTCTCAGGCGATGCCACGCAGGTCGACTTGCCGCACCAGACGCCCAGCGGCCTGGTCGACTCGCTGCGGCGTCTGCGAGGCATTGAAGGCATCACGCACGTGCGGCTTTCCAAGGCGGATATCGTGCGGCATCGGTTGGTGCAGCAGATCGTCCAGGCGTACGAAGAAGAACCGGCGAAGAGGCGGTCGGACGGACCATGAGTACGACGGGCACGCGCAAACGCAGCCGATCGACGAGCACCGCCACATTTTCCGTGACGCCCGGCAAGATCGTTGCGCCGGGGAACCTGTTGCGCCGCCGCGACGTAGCGTTGCGGCTCGGTTTGTTCCTCCTGGCAGTGACCGCCACCTGGGCCGCGACCGAAGCCTGGCGTCCGCCGTTTCCCTATCACGTGGGCTACGTTCCCGGCCGGAACATCACCGCCCGCGTGGGCTTCAATATTGATGATCCCAATGCGATCGGCATGCCGACGGAGAAGTTCATCCGCATTGAACCGGGCGAAGCGATCAGCAAGGCGAACCAGCCGCTCCAGCCTGAGACGCTCGAAGTTCTGCGGGCCGAGCGAAAGGCCTATATCGCCGACTTGTACGACAAGCCGCAGCGCCTCATCGAGCGAGCCCTGGCCGTGTTCGCCCTGATACTCGGCGTGTACGCGCTGTGCGGCTACTACATCTACTGGCATGACGCGCGGATCCTCGCCAACCTGCGTCGCTATGTGACGCTGCTGGTCGTGACCGTGTCGACGGTGATCCTGGCGCACGCCGTCTCGGTCGATCCCTGGCGCGCGGAGCTGATTCCGCTGCTGCTATTCGCAATGACGATCGGCATCTCCTACGGCCGCGCCATGGCCATGGTGTTGTCGCTCTCGCTGGCCTTGATTCTGACGGTCGCCGAAGGCGGCGGTCTGGCCGAACTGATGGTGATGCTGGGAGTCATCGCCGCCGTGGTCGTGCAGCTCGGCCGCATCCGCGGCCGCCGAAAGCTGATCAAGGTCGGCTTTTACGCCAGCCTGGTCGCCGCGGCTCTGACCGTCGGAATCGGTCTGCTCGACAGTCAGCCGCTCTCCAATGAGTTGCTGAAACATGCGGCGCATCAGGCTCTGTGGGCCTTCCTGGCCGGATTTTTGACGACGGGCCTGCTGCCGTTCATCGAAAGCTTTTTCGGCGCCCTCACCGAAATCAGCTTGCTGGAATTGGGAGACGTCGCCCATCCGCTGCTGCAGGAGCTGGTCCGCCGTGCGCCGGGAACCTACAACCACTCCATCAACGTCGCCTCGATCGCCGAAGCGGCCGCGGATAGCGTCGGCGCGCGGGGGCTGCTCGTTCGCGTCGGCGCCTACTTCCACGATATCGGCAAAATGCTCAAGCCCCACTATTTCGTAGAGAACCAGGGGGGCGAGGCCAGCCGCCACGACTCGCTCGTGCCGGCGATGAGCACGCTGATCATTATCGCGCACATCAAGGACGGGGCCGATCTGGCGCGGCAGCATCATCTGCCCGAACCGATCATTGACCTGATCGAACAGCATCACGGCACGACGCTGGTCGAGTACTTCTATCGCCGGGCGAACGAGCAATCCGAGGCGAATCCCGACTTGGGCCACGTCGCAGAGAGTTCGTTCCGGTATCCGGGGCCGAAGCCGCAATCGATCGAGGCCGCGGTATTGATGCTGGCCGACGCGGTTGAAAGCGCCAGCCGGGCGCTGGTCGAGCCGACTCCGGCGCGCATTGAAAGCCTGGTCGAAGACATCGCCATGAAGAAGCTGCTGGACGGGCAGTTCGACGAATGCAACCTGACCTTGAAGCAGTTGCATACGATCGAAGAAAGCCTGATCAAGTCCCTGACGGCCGTCTATCACGGGCGCGTCAAATATCCCGACCAGCGCACCGCCTGACGCGGCTAGCCGGTTCGCCCCCCAGTTCGCTAAGCTGGGGCCTGACGCCCGGCGTTCCGGTTGGTTCCCGCCGCCGGCCGAATCCGCTACTTCCCATTCGGCGGCCCTGCGCCGCTCTGCCGGTTCCGAGTGCCCATGATTCAAGTCGATTTTCGCAACGAACAAACGACGCTTACGATAGACGCGGCGCAACTGCGCAAGGCGATTGAGGCGGTGCTCGCCGGCGAAGGCGTCGCAGCGGCCGAAATCAGCCTGGCGGTGATCGACGACGCCGCGATGCACGTCCTGAACCGCCGCTATCTGAATCACGACGAGCCGACCGACGTGTTGAGCTTTGTCCTGGAAGAGCGTCCCGGCTACGTCGAAGGCGAGATTATCGTCAGCGCCGATACGGCGGCGACTTCGGCCCGCCGCTTTGGCTGGAGCGCCGAAAACGAGTTGTTGCTCTACGTCATCCACGGAGCGCTGCACCTGGTCGGCTACGACGACCTGGAACCGGATGTGCGGGCGGCAATGCGCAGTGCGCAAGCGCGCTTACCTGGGGCAATTCGGCTTGACGCCGCGGTACGCGGAAGAGAGTTAGGTAATCTGCCATGTCTGCCGAAAAAGCGCTGGCCCTGGTGCTCCGCGTCGTCGACTTCAGCGAGACAAGCTGCGTCGTCACGCTGTTCACGCGCGAATTCGGCAAAGTGCGAGCCTTGGCCAAGGGCGCCCGGCGGCTCAAAGGGCCCTTCGAGTCTGCCCTTGACCTGCTGGCCCAATGTCGGATAGTCTTCCTGCGCAAATCATCCGAATCGCTCGATCTGTTGACCGAAGCCAAGTTGGAGCGGCGATTTCGCGCGGCGGACCGCGATTTATCAAGTCTCTACGCGGGCTATTACGTCGCCGAACTGTTAAACGAATTGACGGACGACGCCGATCCTCATCCCGAGTTGTTCGACGTCGCCGTTGAGACGTTGGCGGCTCTGGCAACCGGCGGTGCGCCCGTTGCGGCCTTGATCTTGCGTTTCGAAATGATGGCGTTGCGATTGCTCGGACACCTGCCTTCGCTCGACGCCTGCGTCGATTGCGGCGCTGAGGCGCCGGCAACCGGCCGGGTGGCGTTCGGACTGCTGGCGGGCGGAGTGCTCTGCACGCGGTGCCGTCCGGGAAAAAGACAAGTCGTTTCGATTCACGCCGGAAGCTTGCGCGTCATGCAACATTTCGCCGACCCGCAATTTACTCTCTGGCGGAAAATGGAGATCGATCGCTCTTTACGAGGCGAACTGCGCGGCGTGGTGAACCAGTACCTTTGTCATCTTCTGGGCCGCCGCCCGCGGATGCACGGTTACCTGGGAATTCTGGCAAGCTGAGGGAGTCAGGAAGAGGCTGCATGCGAATTCGTCTGGCGAAGTGTTGTCTCGCGCTGGCGTTGGCTGCGGCCGGCTGCCGGACGCAATCGCGCTCGCCTACCGATCCCTTTGCTGCGCAGAGCTCCGGCAAGGCCGCCGGCCTGGCGCAGCAGAATGCGCCGAACGCACAAGGCGTGCAGCAGGCCAGTTTCCAGCAGCCGGAGTACGTGCCGCTGCCCGGCAAGTCCGTCGTGGGCATGATCCCCGAGTACAACGGCGAGGAGCACAGCGAAAGCGACGACCAGTCAACCTGGGAGAAAACGCTCGAAACGCTCAAGCCGTCGAACGTGGAAAAGGCCCTCAAGAGCGCGGTGGGACGAGGGCCCGACGAGGAGATCGCCCAGGAAAACTTCGACAAGGGCGAGGCGCTGTTCAAGGAGCGAAAATACGACGAAGCGATCAAGTACTTCAAAGAGGCCTCTAAGCGCTGGCCCGACTCGGCGTTGCAAGAAGACGCCTTGTTCTACCTGGCCGAGTGCTACTTCTTTTCCGACCGCTACTACGGCGCCAGCGACACGTACGTCAACTTGATGAAGAAGTACGAAAACTCTCGCTACCTGAACGACGTCGTGCTGCGCCAGTTCGCCATCGCCCAGTACTGGGAGCAAGTCGCCAAGGATCACGCCTGGTACGCCTTGAACGTGACCGACAAAACGCGGCCGTACTTCGATCCCGGGGGCAATGCGATCGCCGTTTACAATTTCGTGCGCATGAACGACCTGAATGGTCCGATCGCCGACGATGCCACCATGGCCATCGCCAACTACTATTTTCTGCACAACCGGTTCGAAGACGCCTCATTTCATTACGAGCAGATCCGCAAGGAACACCCTGACAGCGAACACCAATTGCAGGCGCACCTGCTCGGCATTCGCGCCAAGCTGAGGGCTTACCAAGGGCCGCAGTACGAAGCGGCGCCGCTGCTGGAAGCCGAGGAGCTGATCGAAAAAACCCTGACCGCGTTTCCCGCGTATAAGTTGCAGGATGAACGGGAGCGGCTGGTGCAGGCTCGCGAGGCCATCCGCTTCGAACGGGCGCAGCGCGTGTTCCAGTCGGGCGAGTACTATTACAAGATCAAGTACTATCGCGCCGCACAGCACTACTACCGCGAGACGATGCGCGATTATCCCGACACGCCGTTCGGCAAGATGGCGCTGGAGCGGATGGAGGAAACCAAGGAGCTTCCTCCGGTGCCCAAGGACTACTTCAAATGGCTGACCAGGCTGTTCCCCACCGACGGCGCCAGGAGGTAACGATGTCCGTGCGTCGAGCGGAGACTCTCCCGGCCGCCGCGAATACGCGCGGGCTGAGCCGCCGGCAATTCTGCTGGCTGGCTGTCGCCTCGCCTTGGGCCGCGGCCTGGGGCTGCGCCGGCTACCACGTCGGCGCCCGCACGCTTTACCCGCCGGACATCCACACGGTCTACATACCGACGATCGAGTCGAACAGCTACCGGCGCAATTTGGGCGAATGGCTGACCGAAGCGGTCGCCAAACGAATCGAACAAGTCACGCCGTTCAAGGTCGTCGGCACGCCGGAAGCCGACAGCGTGCTCTCCTGCCGGATCGTCAGCGACCGAAAGATGATGGCGATGGAATCTCCGACCGACGAAGGCCGCGAACTGCAGCTCACCTGGCAGGTTAGCGTCGAATGGGTCGACCGCCAGGGTGATCTCGTCAAGCCGGCGCAGCAAATCCCCGCCCCGCAATCGCTGAACACCATCGAAGATACCGCCAGCCTGTTTCCCGAACTGGGCTCCTCGGTCGTCTCGGCCCAGCAGACGGCCATCGAACGGTTGGCCAAGCAAATCGTGTCGATGATGGAAGCGCCGTGGTAACGTGGTAAGCTGGCGGGCTATGGAGAAAGACTCTCGCCTGGCCCCGGCCGCCCGTTTTCCGTCGCGCGCAACGAGTTGGCTGCTGCGCACTCGCCGGCTCGAGTTGCCGCGTCGGCCGTTATTGATGGGCATCGTCAACGTCACGCCCGACAGCTTTTCCGACGGCGGCTTGTTCGCCGCCGCCGGCGCCGCCGTCGAACACGCGCTGCGTCTGGCCGAGCAGGGTGCGGACATTCTCGACGTCGGCGGCGAAAGCACGCGCCCTTACTCGCAACCGGTCGACGCGCAACGAAGAATTGCGTCGCGTGCTGCCCGTCGTCGAGCAATTGGCAAGTCGCACCGACAAGCCGATTTCTATCGACACGTCCAAGGCCGAAGTCGCGCGGCAGGCGGTGCTGGCCGGCGCCGAGATCATCAATGACGTGACCGCTTTATCCGGCGATCCGCAGATGCTTCAGGCGGCTTGCGAGACGGGGGCCGGCGTGTGCGCCATGCACATGCAAGGTACGCCGCAGACCATGCAAGACAATCCGGCGTACGACGACGTCGTAGCCGAGGTGCTGGCATATCTCCGCCAGCGGCGCCGGGAAATCATCGCGGCCGGCATCCAGCCGGAGCGCATCGCCCTCGATCCGGGCATCGGCTTCGGCAAGACGCACGAGCACAATATCACGCTGATGGCCCACTGCCATCGTTTCCACGAACTCGGCGCTCCGTTGCTGGTGGGCCATTCGCGGAAAGGGTTCATCGGCAAGCTGCTGGGCGACAAGCAGGCCGATCGCACCGCCGGCACGATCGGCGCCGCGATCTCACTTGCCAGCCAGGGCGTGCAGATCATTCGCGTTCACGACGTCGCCCCCGTCCGCCAGGCGTTGCTGCTCTACGAGGCTACCGGCGGAAGCCTCTGCTGACGGTTCGCATCTGTCGCTCTCGCCTGCGGAAATCGCTGGGAGTCAATCCAAAGTGTTTACGGAACACGTTGCTGAAATACTGGCTGGTTGAAAAGCCGCACCGTAAGGCAATCGACGTGACGGGCTCTTCGGTTGACGCCAGGGCGATATGGGCCCGCTGAATCCGCAAACGCTGCAGGTAATGGTTGGGAGTCATGCCCGTCGATTCTTTGAAAATCTGAAACAGACGGCGCCCGGCTGCACTTCGCCTCCCGGGCGACGGTCGTCCATTGCCAGCGGCTCCGCGAGCTGCGATTCCATAAAGTCGATGACCGCCTGGACGGTCCGCGTCGGCGGCAAGGCCCGGGGCGACGTCAACTGCCGCGCCGCTTGAAGCAGCATTGCGCACAGCGTCAAACGCAGCGACGCCGCCGATGTCTTGCTCGCGGACGCGCCGGCGATCACCTGCTGGTTCAACGACCGCACGAGCCGCCTCAGTTCAGCTCCCATGCGGCACGGCTCCATCGCTCCCTGGGCGAATTGCCGTCCAACCAGCGAAGCTCCGCCCGCGTAAACGGCGTCTGCTGAGGCGCCTGCTTGCCGCACGGATCGAACATCACGCCGCAAAGCTGTACGGGCTTGCGCGACCTCATGCAGGCCTCGATGCCGAGCGTCGCGGGGCACGACCAGAAAATGCCCGCCGGGCAATTCCACCGTGCGACCGTCGGCAAATTCGTAGGCCGTCGCGCCTTCCAGCAGAAACAACGCCTCGATCCGCGGGTGCGAGTGCCACGTGACCCGCGAGGCCGCTTGCGAGCGAATCACGGCCACGCGTCCGACCAACGGCAGCCCCAACGCATCGCCGGTCAGCGCGTGCTCGATCTCGCCGGACGACAGGCCGATCCGCTTCGGTTTCCGGTCCGGCTTAGTGCGTCGCATGACATGTGTAAAATCGTCGCATGGATGATCCGGCAAGATATTACTATACCCTCGGTCCATAATCCCTGCCATGACGAACTTCGCCCAGGAACAACTCGAAAACGGCGCTGCTGCGGATTCGCACCGGCGTCTGGCCTGGCTGATCGTCGCCTTGCTCGTGCCCGTGGCGCTGGTCAACTACCTCGACCGGCAGATGCTGGCGGCCATGAAGTCATCGATGATGGCCGACATCCCTGACATCGCCACGCGAGCCAACTGGGGCATTGCGGCTGGGCGCCTTTAAGTGGATTTACGCCGTGCTCAGCCCCGTCGGCGGCTACGTGGCCGATCGCTTCAGCCGCCGGCACGTGATTGCGGCCAGCCTGTTGATCTGGTCGGCGGTGACCTGGGCCACCGGGCATGTCGAAACCTTCAACCAGCTTGTCTGGACCCGGGCCTTTATGGGCGTCAGCGAGGCGTTCTACATCCCCGCCGCGCTGGCGCTGATTACCGACTTTCACCGCGGCGCCACGCGCTCGCGCGCGGTCGGCGTGCATCAGATGGGCATCTACGCGGGCATTATCCTCGGCGGCTTTGCGGGCTACGTCGCTGATGCTCCCAGTCTCGGCTGGCGGTTCGCGTTCAGCGTTTGCGGCTGTCTGGGCATGCTTTACGCGCTGCCGTTGTTTGCGCTGTTGCGAAACCCGCCGCGGGCGAGCGCGCACAAACAATCCGCCTCGCCCTTGTCGGCGCTCAGCGAGTTGCTCGGCAACCGGAACTTCCTGCTGCTGGTGATGGTTTTCACGTTGCCGGCGCTGGCCGGCTGGGTGGTGAAGGACTGGATGCCGGACATTCTCAAAGAGCAGTTTTCTCTCGGTCAGGGCAAGGCGGGCATGTCGGCCGTGCTGTACGTGCAACTGGCGTCGCTAGCCGGCGTGGGCCTGGGCGGCTGGCTAGCCGACGCCTGGATGAAACGTTCCCGGCGCGGACGGATTTTCGTCAGTGCGCTGGGCATGAGCTGCTTTCTGCCGTCGCTGTTCGGCGTCGGCAACGCCGGCACGCTGGGCGTCGCCGTCGGCTTTTTGATCCTGTTTGGCATCGGCTGGGGATTTTTCGACTGCAACAACATGCCGATCCTCTGCCAATTGGTGCGGCCCGAATTGCGAGCCACCGGCTACGGCATGATGAACCTGGTCAGCATCAGTTGCGGCGGGTTCGCCGATTGGGGCTTCGGCGCCTTGCGAGACCGCCACGTGCCGCTGAACGCCATCTTCGGCGTCTTTGCCCTGGTCGCCTTGCTCTCGGTCGCGCTCGTACTGTTGATCCGCCCGCGAGACGAGGAGCGACTTTCATGACCAACCGGCCCTTTCACGGCATTATTCCACCGCTGGTCACGCCGCTTGCCGACCGCGATGCCCTCGACGAGCCCGGCCTCCAGCGGCTCGTCGAGCACGTGATTTCCGGAGGCGTGAACGGCGCCTTCATCCTGGGGACCACCGGCGAGGCGCCCAGCCTCAGTTATCGCCTGCGGCGCGAACTGATCGATCGCGTCTGCCGGCAAGCGGACGGTCGCGTGCCGGTGCTGGTCGGCGTGACCGATACGGCATTCGTAGAGTCAGTCCGTCTGGCACGGCATGCGGCCGAAGCAGGCGCCGCCGCCGTCGTGCTGTCGACGCCCTATTACTTTCCTGCCGGCCAGACCGAGCTGCGCGGATATATCAACAACATCGTGCAGCAGTTGCCGCTGCCGCTGGTGCTGTACAACATGCCCGGGTTGACCAAGGTCTGGTTCGAGCTGGAAACGCTGCGGGAGCTGGCCCAGCTTGACGGCATCATCGGCATCAAAGACAGCAGCGGCGACCTGGAATATTTTGAAAGCTTGATGAGCCTCCGCGAGTTGCGGCCTGACTGGTCGATCATGATCGGACCGGAACACCTGCTGCCGCGAGCGATGGAACTCGGCGGCGACGGCGGAGTCTCCGGCGGCGCCAATGTTTTCCCCCGGCTGTTTGTCGAGTGCTACCGGGCGGCTGCCGCGGGCAATTCCGCTCGCGTCGCCGAACTGAGCCGCCGTCATCGGCCAGTTGCAGGGCATTTACGAAATCGGCAAGTACGGCTCGCGATTCATCAAGGCCACGAAGTGCGCGCTCTCGCTGCTGGGCGTCTGCAGCGATTTCATGGCCGAGCCGTTTCATCATTTTCATCCGCCCGAACGGGCACGCGTTGAGGCGATTCTTAAACCGCTGCTGGAAAAGCTTCAATGACAGCGAGCGTAAATGCGCGGCGATTGCAGATTCGGGCGGGAGCTTTCCATACGCTCTGGCTCTCGAACCAACCCCATCGAGCTCGCCTCGATGGTGAAGCAGATGGTGAACTAGACATCGCTGCGTGTCCGGTGCGTCGACCCCATCCAGCTCGTCTGGATGGTGAAGGAAGTCGCAATGTCGCACGCCGTACGATCATCTTATTCACCATCCAGGCAAGCTGGATGGGGCCTGTTTGCAGGTGCGCGCGCCCCAGCACCAGTACGGCATCTTATTCACCAATCCGCACGAGGCGGATGGGGTCGGCCGAGCGTTGCGCCAGACGCTAATCGGTTCACGCGCACTTCTCAATCTTGAAATGAAATCGTCCGAATGAGTAAGACTCCCATGAAACCCTGGCTCACCCTTCTCTGCCTGTTGTCTGCTAGCCCGTTGCGCACCGACGATCTGGAACCGCTGCCGTACAACCATCCGGGCCTGCAGGTCGATCTCGGCGTGGGACTGTGGGCCTGGCCCGTCCCGTGCGACGCAGACGGCGACGGTGATTTCGACCTGATCGTCTCCTGTCCCGACAAGCCTTCCAACGGCGTTTGGCTGTTCGAAAACGCGACGGGCAATACGGCCAGGCACAAGCTGCCCGTCTTTAAGCCGGCGCGGCGGCTGAGTCCGACCGTTCACTACGTCATGCCCAGCTATGTCGACGGCAAGCTGCGCGTACTCTCGCCGGGCTTCGAGTACATGAACTTCGAGCGGACCGGCTTGGAGCAGCGAGTCGCCTTGAAGGCGCCGGCCAAGAACTTCTACCGCCCGGAGTGGAACCAGACCAAGGGGCCGAAGGTGCGCCACAACCAGTGGCGATACGTCGACTACGACGGCGACGGGGCGCTCGACCTGGTCACGGGCATCGAAGACTGGAGCGATTACGGCTGGGACGACGCCTGGAATGCGAAAGGCCAGTGGACCAACGGCCCGCTGCATGGACTGGTGCTGCTACATCGCAACCTCGGCAGCACCGAGGCGCCGCGGTATGCTCCGCCCGAAAAACTCGAGGCTGCGGGCGAGCCGATCGACGTGTTCGGCTGCCCTTCGCCGAACTTCGACGACTTCGACGGCGACGGGGATCTGGATCTGCTCTGCGGCGAGTTTCTGGATGGCTTCACTTACTTTGAAAACGTCGGCTCACGGCAAAAACCGCGGTACGCCGCCGGGCAGCGGCTGCAGCAACCCGACGGCTCGCCGCTGAAGATGGACCTGGAAATGATCGTGCCGATCGCCTTCGATTGGGACAAGGACGGCGATCTCGACCTGATCGTCGGCGACGAAGACGGCCGCGTAGCGTTTGTCGAAAACGTCGCCGCCGCGGCCCGTCCGACGTCGGCCAACGACGCCTCATCACGCCAGCCGACGTTTGCCGCGCCGCGGTACTTTCAGCAGCAGGCGGACAAGCTCAAGTGCGGCGCCTTGGCCACTCCGTACGGGGTCGACTGGGACGGCGACGGCGATACCGATATCGTCTCCGGCAACACGGCCGGCTATATCGAGATCTTCGAGAACCTGAGCGGACCGGGCGTCGCCCGGCCGAAATGGGCGGCGCCCAAGCGGCTACAGGTCGAGGGGCGAACGTTTCGCGTAATGGCCGGACCGAACGGCAGCGTGCAAGGCCCGGCGGAAGCGAAGTGGGGTTACACTACGCTCAACGTGGCCGACTGGGACGGCGACAGGCTGCCGGATATCGTCTTCAATTCCATTCTCGGTCGGGTCGAGTGGCTCAAAAACCTCGGCCCGCGCAGCGCGCCAAGTTCGCCGCGCCGCAACCGATCGAAGTCGAGTGGGCTGGCGCGGCGGCCAAGCCCGAGTGGACGTGGCGGCAGCCGACCGGCAAGGCGCTGGTGACGCAATGGCGAACCACGCCCGTCGTGTACGACTTCACCGGCGACGGCCTGGCCGACCTGGCGATGCTTGACGTCGAGGGCTACTTTTCGCTCTTCGAGCGAGCCCGCCGCGACGACGCGCTGATCCTGCTGCCGCCCCAGCGAGTGTTCGCCGACGCCGACGGCAAGCCGCTGCGCTTCAACAATCGCCGCGCCGGCGGGAGCGGCCGCCGCAAAATCGCCGTGACCGATTGGGACGGCGACGGGCGGCTCGACGTGCTGCTCAATTCTTCGAGCGCCGATCTTTACCGCGGGCTCGGCAAACAGGACGGCGTCTGGCGTTTCCAGCGCGTCGGCCCTCTTGCCCAACGCAACATCGAAGGCCACGACGTCAGCCCCGCCGTCGTCGATTTCGACGCCAACGGCGTGCCTGATTTTCTCGGCGGAGCGGAGGACGGCAGGTTTTATTTCCTGGCGAATCCGCGGGAGCGGTAGGAGGCGGATGCTGCGTCACTATTTCCCGACATCATCCGAGGGTTCAGTCTTGCGGCCGTAGGTAATTTCGTCGTTCGGCAATGAGTACGTGAGAACGCGAAAACCGATGGCAGGAGAGCGAGCGTCATCTCGATGCACATATCGCGTCCGCGACTCGCAGAACATCGCGCCAGCTCCGTATGATCCGCCGCGAATCCCATGCATCCAAAACGAGTCCGGTTCGTGGTCATCTATCCGTTGGCCATTCAGAACCCACTCCGAAACGTTTCCGTGCATGTCGTAAATGCCAAAGGCGTTTGGCGCCTTCAGTCCAACCGGATGCACGCGTCCTGAAGAGTTGCGGAGATACCAAGCGACACAACCAAGATCAGCCTGAGAGTTCCCCGAGGAAAAGTTCGTACGCGTATCAGCCCGGCACGCGTATTCCCACTCTCGCTCCCAGGGGAGGCGAAACTCACGGCCGAGCTTAGCCGACCAGGCTCGGCAGAATGCGTTTGCTTCCTGCCAGGTGACGCCGCTTGCCGGCTCATTCGGCGCGCCATTCAAGCGTTGGCCGCTCACCCGTTCATATTGCTCGACCGTAACTTCGAACTTTCCGATCAAGAGGGGTAGCGGCTGCACCAACAGCGGGAAGTCATCGTGCGCGACAACCGGATGCTTCTTCCAATGCGCTTCCAACGCCCTCTGCGAGGCGGCGAATTTACTGTACCCGAAGGCGCCTAGCGCGGCGGCCAGCGTTATGAACATCAGCAGCCGCAGCGAAAACTGAGGCTTGGTTCGATTTCGACGCCATCGCTGAGCCCAGACTGCCGCGGTTCCGACGAAAATACTTGCCGAAACAGCCATCAACCATTGGCCGGCGGGCCGTTCGTCGTGCGGCGGCCGAGGATGTCGCGGCGCTTTATTGGCGTCCGCTGGCACGAGCGTCATTTTCAGCGTCACGCCTGCGCGGAGATCGAAGTCCTGCTCGTGAGGTGACGACGCTCCCATCGCGTACCAGAACAACATCGGTATCACCAGCGAAGGCATCGAATCGCCTTTATCATCCCGCAAACGTCTGACAGAGCGTCACAAGCAATCGCGATCCGCCAATCTACGGCATATGTTATGCGGACGGCGCGGCGAGAGCAAACCGAGGAAAGAAATCCTTGCCGCAACGTCCTGTGTGCTAAGCGCGCTGTCGGGCCGTTGCGGAAAATTGCTGACTTTGACAGACCTTGTGCGAACGAGCAACCAACGGCCGGCGGTCAGGCGAGACGAACGAACATCGAGGAGTTGCAGATTATCCGGGACCATCAGCGATTGCCCGCGCTGAACGTAGTCCTGAACATTCTGCAAGATCCGGCCAGGCTATCAAATGCCTGCGGTTGCGGGTCATAATGGTGAACTCCGGGCCGGCGGCAGGCAGTCGGAAGATCAAACCCTCGATTGCATATTCTCAGAGGCGGTGATGATGATTCGTTTCGGACCGACGTGTGCGCTGGTGCTGTTGGCAACCCATCTCGGCCTGGCCGGGGCGACTTGGCGCAAGGCTCGCGGGCCGATTATGAGCGCGAGCGCAATTGCGGGATAAGATCAAGAATGCGGTCTTCCGCGATCGCGTGCAGCCGCACTGGCTGCCGTGCGGCAACCGATTCTGGTATCGGGTGCACACCGGCCGCGAGCGGCACGAGTTTGTGCTGGTCGACGGCGAGCGCGGCGTGCGAGAACCGGCCTTCGATCATCAGCGGCTGGCCGCGGAGCTCGCGCAGCACGTGCAGCAGAAAATCACGGCCGATGCGTTGCCGCTCGAACGAGTTGACCTGGATGAACACCCGCAAGCGATCGCTTTCTCTGTGGCCGGTCGCCGTTTTCGCTGCAAGCTGCCATCGTATGAACTGGCGGAAATGCCCGCCGATGCCGCGGCGGACGAGGCGGGTTTGCCGTTGAGAAAGCGAGCGCCGCGTCGCAGCCGCGCGAGCGATCAGGAAACGGAGATCGTCTTCGTCAATCGCTCGGCCCAGGAACTGAAGTTGTACTGGTGGGATTACCAGGGCGGGCGTCGAGCGTACGGCACGCTGAAGCCGAACGAAGTCCGCAGGCAGCACACGTTTTCGGGACACGTCTGGGAGGCCGTCGATGCGGAAGGCGGCGTTTTGGCATGCTTCGTCGCCGAGCTCGACGCCGCTCGGGCAATCATCCCTGCAGATGCCCAGCCGCTGCCGGCGGGCGAACCTTCCCCGCGGCGAAGACCGGCGCGATTTCTCCTGACGGACGTTGGTCGCTTGAAGTGCGAGAGCACAATGTCTGGCTGCGCGATCTCCGAAACGAAACCGGCGATTCCCCCGAGGTCGCTCTCACCGTCGACGGCACGGCACAAGACGCTTATCAGGGCCCGATACTCTGGTCGCCTGATTCCTGCAAAGCGGTTGTGTTGCAGGTCCGCGCGGCCCAGGAACACTCCGTCTACCTGATTGAATCGTCTCCCGCCGACCAGTTGCAGCCCAAGCTGCACTCGTTCGACTACCTGAAGCCGGGCGACGAGATCGCTCATCCCCGGCCGCGGTTGTTCGATATTGCGAGCCGGCAGCCGATAGCGATTCCGGAAGATCTCTTCCCGCGTCCCTGGAGCATCGACAAGTTGCGTTGGGACGGCGACTCGAAGCGGTTCACGTTTCTCTACAACGAGCGCGGCCACCAGACGCTGCGCGTGATCGCGGTCGACGCCGCCAGCGGCTCGGCGTCGGCCCTCGTCGACGAGCATTCGCCCACGTTCATCGACTACAACTCCAAGCTCTTTTATCGGCCGATCGACGAAACCACCGAGCTGCTCTGGATGTCGGAGCGCGACGGCTGGAACCACCTTTATCTGTACGACGGCGCGAAAGGCGTCTGCAAGAACCAGATCACGCGCGGCCCGTTCGTGGTGCGCCGCGTGGAACACGTCGACGTTGAGAAGCGGCAAATCTGGTTCTATGCCGGCGGCGTGAGGCCGGAGCAGGATCCGTACTATTTGCACTTCTGCCGCGTAGATTTCGACGGCGGCGGCTTCACCGTGCTTACCGCAGGAGACGGCACGCACGAAGTCAGCTTCTCGCCCGACCGGCGTTTCTTTCTCGACCGCTGGTCT
>CAWAYY010000011.1:0-140838 GCA_963786255.1 Pirellulales bacterium | reverse complement strand
GGCCAGGAACGGTCCGCCGGTGTCCGTGCCGGGCTTCGGATCCCAGCTTTCCAACTGGCTCACGGCGCCCGCCATGAAGAAAATCAGCACCCGCTTCTGCTGGGTCTGCAGTTGCTCGGCGGCGGCCGGCCGCACCAGTTGGCTCAGCCCGGCCACGTGTTCGAGCCCCAGATTGCCCAGCAGTCCCGAACCCGCCGCGCCGCCCATCAGGCCGGCCAACAGGCTTCGCCGCGAGATCCGATGCTCCATGGATTGGCAGGCGTAACGGCAATCGCTCATGGCGAGTCCTTCTAATGATTGAAGCGGAATTCGTCGGAAGCCAACAAGGCCCAGGTCCATTCCTGCAAGGCGGCCGGCCGATCTTTGGCACGAGCCTGAAGGCTGGCGGTCAGCTCAGCCGTCTCTTCGGCCGTCGGCCGGCGCAGTAAAAACGCTGAGAAACAATTCTTCCGCCGTCGCGGCCGGTTCCTTCAGCTTGTTCAACCGGTCCGCCAGGTTGCCCGGCTGCGGCGAAAGCCAGCTTCGCACCGTGCCGCCATTGGACAAAAACAGGATCTGTTCGAGGGTGGCCTGGAAATCCTGCTCCGGCTGACCGGGCTGCCCGGCAAACGTGCTCACGAACGGCCTGAGGTTGCCGGCCACGCGGCCGTACAAGGCCTGCTCGTTCAGTCCCGCACCTAGCGCCCCGCGCTGCACGTCCGTCACACCGACGGCTTGCATGATAGCCAGCGCCAATTGCTCGGCCGTGAGAGGCTTGAGCGGCGCCACGGCAAAGCCGTCGGCGGGCAGCTCATTGACGCCTTCGGGCAACTGGCTGCTGCGCTGATACGTCTGGCTCAGCGCCAACTCGCGCAGCATCGCCTTGATGTCGTAGTTCATGGCCACGAACTGCTCGGCCAGCAGATCAAGCAATTCCGGGTGCGAAGGCGGATTGCCGCTATGGTCCATATCGAGCGGATGCACCAGGCCGCGGCCCATCATCAGCGCCCACAGACGATTGGCGATATTGCGATTGAAGGCGGCGGTTTCAGCCCGCGGCAGCGTCTCGGCCAGTTGTGCGCGGCGGCTGAACTTGGGTACCGGGCGGATGCCGTCGGCCGGCGCCACGGCATACTCCTGTCCTTTTTCGAACGTTGGCTCTGCGATCGCGGTGTCACCCGGCAAGTGCGGCTTGGCGTGCTGGTCGCCCGCTTCGGCGTCGAAGACCGACTTGAACACCACGTCCCCTTCGGCCTTCTCGCCTAACACCACCGGCTGCTTCTTGTCTTTCGGCTGGAACACGAAACTGCGATTCAGGAAGGCGTACAAACCGTAGTAGTCGGCCTGCAGATAATCGGTGATCAGCGGATGATCGTGGCACTGGGCGCATTGCATGTCGCGTCCCAGAAACAACCGGCCGACGTCGCGGGTCAACAAATTGGCTTCACTGTCCCGATCGAGAACGAACCGGGCCGCCGGACGCAAAGCGGGATCGCTGCCGTCGGCCGCCAGGATCTCGCGGACCAGGTCATTCCAGGGCTTGTTGGCGGCAAACGCACGCCGCAAGTAGTCTTCCCACTCCGCTTGCGGAATGCGGCCCGCAGGCCGCCGCTCCATCAACGCCACGTCGAACACGCGCTGCATCTGGCGAGCGTATTCCGGGCTGTTAAGCAGCCGGTCGATTAATTGCTGCCGTTTGATCGGCGAAGGATCGTCGAGAAACGCCTTGGCCTGGCCGACGGTCGGAATCGTGCCGGTCAGATCGAGATAAATCCGCCGCAGAAACTCGGCGTCGTCGGCCGGGCCGGCCGGCTTGATCGAACGCGCCTCGCAGCCGGCGGCGATCAACTGATCGATCCGCTCGTGCAGCGGCGGAGTTCCTTCCGGAGGCGCCGCCGAGAGCTGAGCGGCGACAACCCCTTGAGCTGCCAGCAAAACGGCAAGAATCGCCCAGGGCCTGGCAAATAAAAACAAAGAGTTCCGTGGCAGGCTTCGCATGCTAGTTCGGCCCCTGTCGAGGAAGGCGGGGAAAGGCTCGGAGAGCGAACTAAAAATATTGGCGGGTCTGCCCCCCATTCTTAAGCCTCCTGCACTCGCAAGCAATAGAAATAGATGAAAAATCTTTGATGCATCCCGACCATGCCGCCCAATTGGCGGGGTCGAGTTTCGTGAAGACTCATCGCGGCGACGCGAGTCACTCGGCGTGCTTGCCGCCATTCCCAGCGGTCGAAAGCGCATTTCGCGCAAGTTCAACCAACGTTCCGCCGGCAGGCGAGTTCCGTTAACATCGAGTCAATCTTGCCGAGCCGCCGCGCCGGCAATCTTCTTTGCGTACCTCATGCCCGAGAGAACCATGAGCCTTGCTCGTCTGCTACTGCCCGTCGCCGTGGTGATGCTCTCCGCAGCACCGGCCGCCGGCGGCGAACCGTCGCCGACCTCAGCAATTTTGGGCCAACAGATTGAAGACTTCGCGCTGCCCGACACGTCCGGCAAGCTCGTTTCGTTGACCGACTTCAGCGCCATGAAAGCCCTGGCGGTCGTGTTTGTCGGCACGGAGTGCCCTGTCAACAACGCCTACTTGCAGCGTTTGGGAGAAATGGCGAAAGAATACGGCCCCCAAAAGGTACAGTTCCTGGCGATCAACGCCAACAGCCACGACACGGCCGAGGACGTGGCCGAGCATGCCCGAGAACATCAACTTACGATCCCCGTCCTCAAAGACGACGGTAACCGGATTGCCGATCGCTTTACCGCCGAGCGCACGCCCGAAGCGTTCGTGCTGGACGAGCGGCGCAAGGTTCGTTACCGGGGCCGCATCGACAACCAATACGGCGTCGGCTTCCGGCGCCCGCAGCCCACGCGGCAAGACCTGGCGTTGGCGCTGGATGAAGTGCTGGCCGGCCGTAGCGTTTCGGAGCCGGTAACCGAGGTCTCCAGTTGCCGTATTGCGCACGTGATCGCTCCGCAGTCCCAGGCCAGCGTCACCTATACAAGCACGTCGCCCCGTTGCTGCAAAGACATTGCCAGGAATGTCATCGACCGAGCCAGATTGGGCCGATGGACCTGCTGACTTACGAAGACGCCAAAGCCTGGTCGGCCACCATTCGCGAAGCGGTCGTCGAGCGGCGCATGCCCCCGTGGCACGCCGACGCGCGTTACGGCATGTTCGCCAACGCTCGCGGCATGTCCGAAGAGGAAATCAAAACGCTGCTCGCCTGGATCGACGAAGGCTGCGCCGCAGGCGACGAGGCCGATGCGCCGCCGCCGCGCAGACTTTGCCGCCGGTTGGCGGATCGGCGAACCCGACGCCGTGCTGTCCATGCCGACGGAGTTCACCGTTCCGGCGGAAACGCCCGAGAACGGCATTCCTGTACCAGAACTTCAACGTGCCGACCAACTTCGACGAAGACGTCTGGGTGCAGGCCGCCGAAGCCAAGCCCGGCTGTCGAGCGGTCGTCCATCACATTGTCGTGTTCGTGCAGCGGCCGAAGGCCGAAGGCGAAAAGAAGCAGGACCGCTTCGAGGAATCAGTGCTGGCGATCTACACGCCGGGCGATATGCCGACGATCTTTCCGACCGGCATCGCCAAGAAAATCCCTCAGGGAAGCACGCTGGTCTTTCAGATGCATTACACGCCCAACGGCGTGCAGCAAACCGACCGCTCCTGCGTCGGACTGGTCTTCTCGCGCCAGCCGCCAAAGCAACCAGCCCGCACCCACGTGCTGGTGAACCACGACTTCGAGATTCCGCCGGGCGCCGGCAATCACGAGGTCGCGGCGGAGATGACGGTTCCGTTCGACGTCCGACTGGTGAGCCTGTTCCCGCACATGCACCTGCGCGGCAAGAGCTTCGAATACGTGGCGGAAATGCCCAACGGCGACCGGAAGACTCTTCTCTCGGTGCCGCGTTACGACTTCAACTGGCAGACGAACTACCGGCTCGATCCGCCGCTTGAGCTGCCCGCCGGCGCCCGCATTCACTGCACGGCGCATTTCGACAACTCGAGCGACAATCTCAACAACCCCGATCCCTCCGTGCCGGTCCGCTGGGGCGAACAAACGTGGGAAGAGATGATGATCGGGTTTATCGACTACGTGCGCGTCGACAAAGCCAAAGGCCCGTAGTGCGCCGCACTGCCTGGCAGATCAATCGCCCGGCAAATCAGAGATCTCCCACCGACTCGCCGCCGCGCATCGTGGAGAGACTGCGCCAGATGAACAAATTGACGGCGTCGGAAATGAACCGCACCGAAGCATCGCACAGCGAGACCTGCACGCCGCCGGTGTGCTGGCTTCGCGATGCGAGCATGGCCGGCTGCGCCGTGGTGGGCGGCGTGATACACGGGAGATTCATCATCGGCTGGTTGTCGCAGTTCTGATAGGGCACGTCCGGCGAGGTGCTGTTGGGCGGCAAGTAAGCCGTAAATCCGGCGGCCCCGCCCCACCAACTGAAGCCGCGCAGGTCGGAGCCCGTGCCCTGCAGCATTTCCGCAACCATCAACGTATTGCTCAGACCGTCGCGGATCTCGCTGAACTTGTACGAGTTGGCCGGGGTCGTCGCGGCGCCCGACTGGTTAAACGGCGCGCCGCCGAACGTCACGCCGTTGAGCGTGGCTTGCTGCGCCAGGCTGGTGTTGCCGAAATTTGCCGCGTAGTTGTGCGAAGTGACCGGAAAGCCGGAGCCCAGCGGAATGATCGGCGTATCACTGGGACACGCGTATGTGCTGATCTGCCTGGTGGTCACCGGCAGGTTGATCGAGTTGCCATACCGGGCGTCGTCGACCGGCACGCCGTATTTGTGGTTGTCGTAATACAGGCTGCGCAGGTTGGACTGCTCGATGTACGGCAGAATTCCGACCAGCCACGTTCCCCAGCAGCAGCCATAGGCGCCCACCGGCAACGACTTGTAGACGTCGTGATAGTTCTGCATGCCGATGCCGATCTGCTTCAGGTTGTTGGTGCATTGCGTGCGGCGGGCCGCCTCGCGCGCCGCTTGCACGGCCGGCAAGCAGCAAGGCGATCAGGATGCCGATGATGGCGATCACGACGAGCAATTCGACCAAGGTGAAACCCTTGCGATGGATTCGCATAACACGACCTTTGCTGAGGGGCGGGAGAAGAAGGCGGGACAAAGTAGCAGGGGGAAGGTTCCAAACCGGCTCGTCGCCGATTCAGGGAATGTCGAAATCGAATTCGTTCCGTTCACCGTGAACCACGGTCGCGGTCTGCTCGCTGTTCACGTTGAATTCCGGCGGAATGCGTTCTTCCATCGGCGCGGCAAGCTCTCCTGGCATCGCCTCAAGCCGTAAGTAATCGCCAATCAGCTCAACACCAATGAATTAAATAGATATTATGCGCTTTTCCTGGTCCACCACCATACGAAGGCAAAAACTTTGCCCCGCAGACTCCCCCGCCTCTCGCTTTCTGGCCCGGGTCGCGTGAAAGTCCTCTCTCCGACGACATAGCAGCGAAGCAAAGCCAGGCTCTGGCCGCCAATCGTTTCCTTCAGACGGACAACGCGAGGACCAGGCGAGAAGCCGCAGCACAGCGGCAGCGCCCAATTACAGATGACGACCGCGCGGCACAGGGTCGCGCAGAGCGAAGCCGGCGGCAACTGACGTCAGAATAAACCGTCTATTAAATAATACTAAAAGACATTTTAATCCGCTTGCCTGCCGGCCCTTCTGGCATTAGGACAGGACTCCGAGGCATTCAAAACCTGACCGCCTCCCAATCCACGAACCCGTTGCACTCACAAGGATCCTCGCCGAACGAAATCGACGCGCGAGCGACATGACGGTCGCTCACTTATCATCCTCACTTCCCGTGGAGGTCTATCATGCGCTGTTCTTCTCGCCGCCGCGCCGCGGCCGGCTTCACGCTGGTGGAGCTGTTGGTCGTCATCGCGATCATCGGCATTCTGATCGCCCTGCTCTTGCCGGCGGTCCAAGCGGCTCGCGAGGCGGCTCGCCGCTCTCAGTGCGCGAACAATCTCAAGCAGTTGGGCATCGCGCTGCAGACCTATCACGACACGTGGCACAAGTTCGTTTACCTGCGCGGCGGCATCAACACCAACGGGCGCTGCGGCGACTATCACGGCATCGTGCCCCTGCTCCCCTTCTTCGAACAGACCGCGCGCTACAACCTGTTCCTGGAGCGATGCGCGATCGGCACGGCGCCCAACCCGTACGACAATGGGTTCCAGGGCTGGTTCGGCCAGATCAGCACCATCATCTGCCCGTCGGGAGATCATCCGCCCAACTACCTGTACACCAACCTCGGCTTGCGCAGCTACCACTTCAGCATGGGGACGACGGTCTTTAACACGGCCGCCAACCAGGGCAACTACATTTCCGAAACGACCGGGCTGTTCAGTTTTCAGCAGCTCAACGGCGCTTGCACCGGACCGAGCATTCAGAAGGCGATGCGCGACGTGCTCGACGGCACGAGCAATACGATCGCCATCAGCGAAAAGGGCCTTGGCGGGACTCAAGGATCGCGGACTATCAAGGGGCAAAGCGCCTACAGCTATACGGCCGTCGCGTTGACGAGCAACCCGGCCAGTTGCCTGGCCACGGCGGATAACCAGATGTACGTCGCCGGCGTCAACATCGCCTCGTTCACCGCCGCCAACCTGTGGGCTTTCGGGCATCCGCACTGGGGCGGCTTCAACACGGTCCTGCCGCCCAACAGCCCTTCGTGCTTCGAAGGCGGCTCAAACCCGAGCAACGCTTCAGGACTCTACTCCGCCAGCAGCTATCATCCCAACGGAGTTCAAGCCTGCATGGCCGACGGCAGCACGCGGTTCATCAACGAGAGCATCAACTGCGGCAACTACGGCGCCGGCTCGCCGCCTTACTTCGGCGTCTGGGGCGCGCTGGGCACGGTCAAAGGCGGAGATTCGCCGGGCGACTATTGATCCGGACCGCACCTGCTCCGGAGCGGGTCGATCGCCAACGCGTCCGGCGACGTTCACGGCTTTCACTGCGGCGCGGCTGGCGCGCCGTCAATCCCTTTCACAAGCGAGGCACTCCATGAACCGATCGTTCGAATTGCGAACCGCTCTGGCCCGCGTTTCCGTCTGCAGTCTGTTGGCCTTGCCGCTGGCCGGCTGCGCCAAGGGCGGCGTCGAGGGCGTTGTTCCGGTGACCGGCAAGGTGACTTATAACGGCGCGCCGGTCGCAGGCGCCGCGGTTTCATTCGTCAGCGCCGACCGCTCGGCCCCGGCGACGGCGCTCACCGCGTCCGATGGAACGTTTGCATTACGGACCGTCGACACGCCCGGCGCCCTGCCCGGCAACTACGTGGCGCTGGTGCAGAAGTCCGAGTTGCCCGCGGAGCTGACGCAAGAGGTCAGCATGGAAGACGCCGTGGCGCAAGCGGGCAAGCCCGTGCCGGCCGCCAAGGAGCTGCTGCCCGCCAAGTACGCCGACGCCACGGCTTCGCCCTTGAAGTTTGAAGTCAAAGACGCCGGCGAGAATACGTTCGAATTGGCGCTGACCGACTGACGGCTCAGCGCCATGCAGACCGAGCGGCCGAGACTCACGGCCCGAAGGATCTAACCAGAGCGTGCCATGCCTTCGTCGGCGCCTCGCCGACGTAGGCATGTTCGCGGCGGGCAAGGAATACCGCTTGGGCGAATCTCAAAACCGTAGGGTGGGCATTGCCCACCATGATTCGCTGGTGGGCAATGCCCACCCTACGCGCTCCAACATCGACTTTCGCCGAATCACTAACATGCCGGGCTCTTGGCGTGTGCCCTAATAATTCAACCACACGCACTCGATCGCGTCGGCCTTCGGGCCGTTGCCGACGTCTCGCTTCTTGGGTATCTGCACCAGCCGCCAGTCGGCGAACAGCTCGTCGTATAGCGCGCACGGGTAGCCGGAGAGCAGCGCCTTGCCTTGAATGGAGTGCAGCGTTTTGGACAAGGCCCGATGCTCGTCGTCGCTCATTTCGAAGGCGTAGACGTTGGTCGCCCCCTTGCCTCGCGACATGTGCGGATACGGCGGGTCGACGTAAAACAGCGTGTCCGGGCCGTCGAGCTGTTGAATGACTTCCACGGCCGGGCGGCAGAGAATCTCCACTCGCCGCAGCCGGTCGACGATCTTCGGCAGCTCCAGGTCGATCATCGACAGGTAACCGGCCACGTTGTTCGTCAGCCCGCGCCGCGAGCGCTTGGTCGGACTGGCCAGGTTCTTGCCGTCGCCGTCGCGAGACATCCGCCAGCGGACGAAATCGCGGCGGGCCAGCTCGATATCATCCGCCTCCGCCGGGTCCGCTTCGCAGCAGTTCCAGAACTCGGCTTCGCTGTAGGGGGTCAACTGCAACCGCCGCACCAGCTCGGCGCCCTCTTCGCGCAGCACGCGAAACAGCCGCGTCAGCCGGCGGTCCATATCGTTGTAGTAGTCTTCGCCCGGCGGTTTGTTGAGCAGCACCGAGGCGGCGCCCGAGTACGGCTCGACATAGCGGGCGTACGAAGCAGGGAACAGGCTGATGATCTTGGGGGCGATATAGTACTTGCCGCCCCACCAGCGCAACGGCGGCCTCAGCTCCGGCCGCCGATTGGGGCCGTCGAGCTTGACGACTTCAGGTTGGGTGCTCATCGACATCATGTCTCCGGGTGTGCCAGCGATTCTAGCGGCCCGCCAGGCGCGTGAGTAGCCCCCGGGGCCCGCCGTGAAAAGCAGCGGCTATTCCGTCGCGACACACCAACCCGAAGCGTAAGCGAGGGAAAAGTTCAGCAGCGACACACCAACCCGGAGCGTCAGCGAGGGAAAAACGCGAGACGTGAGCGTGGTGAAAACAGGCAGTTCCTCGCTAACGCTGCGCGCCCGGCGCTGAGCCGGGGCTGCGGAAAAACCACATGCCTTCGGCGGTTCGGCGTTACGCGGGGTTTGTTCCGCCACGATCCGGGCTCGCCCCGGTCGGGCGTTGATTTACAGCTACCTCCTATATCGCCCCATCATTCGGTTCCCCTTTTTCGCCTTTGTCCGCCGCCGCGGGCGGCGGACAAAGGCGAAAAAGGCGAAAAAGGGGAACGGGGTCGCGGTGAGGAGCCGTTTCTAGCTGATCAATCGGCGCTCCACCGGGACAAGCCCGGCGGTGGCGGAGCGGAACAAAAACTGGCACAAAACATAAAGGCCGTCGGAATGCCAAAACTTGCACCGCGCCGCCGTGGCCTGCACAATACGGCCTGCTCGGGCGATCGCGCCAAAGCAAATCGTAGAGAAACTGCCGCCTGTTCGAAGGGGCCGCCATGCTGGCGAAGCTGCGGACGTTTTCACTGTTGGGCATCGAAGCACTGCCGGTCGAGGTTGAAGTCGACGTCTCCGACGGCGCCCTGCCCAAGACCGTGCTCGTCGGGCTGCCCGAGGCCGCCGTGAAAGAAAGCGCCCATCGCGTCGAGCGGGCGCTGGTCAATTCCGGCTTCATGCGGCCGCAGAACCGGATTGTAATCAACCTGGCCCCCGCTGATCTGCCCAAGCAGGCCGCCTCGTTCGATCTGCCGATCACGCTGGGCATTCTGGCCGGCAGCGGTCAGATCGAATCGGACAAGTTCGATCGCTATGCGGTCGTCGGCGAGTTGGCGCTCGACGGCAACGCGCGGCCGACGAAAGGCGCCTTGTCGATCGCCATCGCCGCGGCCAAAGACGCCTCGCTGCAAGGGCTGCTGGTGCCGGCCGAAAGTGCGGGCGAGGCGGCCGTGGTCGAAGGCATCGAAATCATCGCCGTCTCCAGCCTGGCCCAGGCGGTCGGCTTTTTCACCGGCCAGATCGAGATCGACCCCACCCCTGCCCGGCTCGACGAATGGTTCCAATCGCTGGCCCGCTACGAAGTCGACTTCGCCGACGTCCGCGGCCAGGAGATGACCAAGCGCGCCATCACCATCGCCGCCGCCGGCGGGCATAATCTGTTGATGCTTGGTCCGCCCGGCTCCGGCAAAACGATGCTGGCCAAGCGGTTGCCGACGATCCTGCCCGACCTGACGGCGCCCGAATCGATCGAGACGACGCGCATCTACAGCGCCATGGGCCTGCTGCCGGCCGGTCAGCCGCTGTTGGCCACGCGTCCTTACCGCTCGCCGCACCACACCATCAGCGACGCCGGCCTGGTCGGCGGCGGATCGACGCCGACGCCCGGCGAGATCAGTCTCTCCCACAACGGCGTTCTCTTCCTCGACGAGCTGCCCGAGTTCAACCGCCGCACGCTGGAAGTGCTTGCGCCAGCCTTTGGAAGACGGCACGGTGACGATCAGCCGGGCGTTGGCCAGCACGACGTTTCCGGCGAATTTCATCCTGATCGCCGCGCTCAATCCGTGCCCGTGCGGCTACCGCAACGACCCGCGGCGCAGTTGCCACTGCACGGTGCCGCAGATCGAGCGTTACATGGCCAAGATCAGCGGTCCGCTGTTGGACCGCATCGACATTCACCTGGAAGTGCCCGCCGTCCCGTTCCGCGAACTGGCCCACGGCGCCCCGGGCACGACCAGCGAGAGCATGCGCGAGCAAGTCGTTTCCGCCCGGGCGGTGCAGGCCGTCCGCTTTGCGGGCAGCAAGACGCGTTTGAACGCCAAGATGACGACGCGTCAGATTCGCCAGTACTGCAAGCTCGACGACGAGAGCATGAACCTGCTGAAAGCCAGCGTCAACGAGCTCGGCCTTTCCGCCCGCGCCCACGACAAGGTGCTGCGCGTCGCCCGCACCATCGCCGATCTCGACCAGAGCGAAGCCATCCGCCCGCCGCACGTCAGCGAAGCCATCAACTACCGCATGCTGGATCGGAGCTTGTGGTCATGAAGGAAGCGCAATAAGCCTACGCGGGCAGGGCCTTTCACTATTTCAATTTGGTCGACGGGTGCCTGGGGCAAAGCGCAGCGTGCCCCAGACCGAACTCATTCTGGGGCTTCGCCTAGGCTCAGCCTGGGCCGCTAAAAATGGGCGGATTTTGCACTGGGAGGGGCTCTCCTCTCGTGCGAGTTTTTGTTCCGCTCCGCCACCGTCGGGCTTGTCCCGATGGAGCGCTGATTGATCAGCTAGATATGGCTCGCGACCGCCACCCCGTTCCCCCTTTTCCTCGTCTGTCCGCCGCTTACGGCGGCGGACAGACGAGGAAAAGGGGGGCGTGCATTTCAGCGTGGCAAGCGTGCTAGCTGCAAATCATCGCTCGACGGGGGCAAGCCCCGATCGTGGCGGAACAAAACCGGCGTAACGCCGATTCGCCGAACGAGTGGAATTTTGCGCAGCCCAGGCTCAGCCCCGATCCACCCGCGCCCGTAACAGGTTTTTACCCATCATGAAAAGGGAAAGGCCCTGCCCTACGCGGGTTCGACTTTTGCTCGGTTCCGGCAAAAGTGGTAGCATTATATTGTGAAGTTCGCGAATTTTGCTGCGACGCGAAGGCTTGATGCCAAAAGGACTCAGCGTACCTGAGCGCCCCGTCCGCAACGACTTGCCGGAAGGTAACACGTACAGAGGAACACGCCATGACCCTGCGCGATCAAATTGCCGAGCAAGCTTTGGCGCTGCCTCCGGAGGATCGCGCCTTTCTCGCCGATCTGCTGGAAGAAAGCTTAGCGACCGAGGGCTTTGCAACTCCCGAGCTCGCTTCCGAGTGGGTGTCGGAAGTTAAGCGCCGCGTGGCAGCGTATGATCGCGGCGAGGGCGAGGCCTTGGACCTGCACACTGCCATGCAGTCGATGCGGGAAGACCTGCAAACACGGCGCTCAGGAACTTCCGGCTGATGTTGCGCGTCTTGGCGGAAGCGCGTCGAGAGGCCGTCGAAGCGGCTGCCTGGTACGACCAGCAGCGCAGCGGCCTGGGGGACAAATTGCTCGACGAAATCGAAAGCACGCTCGAACGCATAGAACGTGCGCCGGAGAGCTTCGCCGTCTGGGAGCCGTATGACGGCGCCGAAGAGTTCCGGCGTTGCATTCTCAAGCGCTTTCCCTACGTTGTGATTTTCGAGCATCGGCCGCACGAGATCCTCGTCGTTGGCATCAGTCAGGTTCGCCGCCGACCAAATTATTGGCTCGATCGGCTCAAATGAAATCTCATGGCTTCTACTTCTGCGAGACTAAAGGGGACAGGTCCAATTGTTGACTTCGCAAGGTGAAATCGTGAAATTCCGCGGCTGCTCGGAACCGCCGTTCGACGACACCCGCCATTTGCGGCGCCCGCATGCCAAGTCAGCGGCGGGCAGGTGCCAACGCTTGAAGAAACTACCGCGCGGCGTTGCAGCTCGCAACGCCTGCCCCTACGAACATCCAGATATTGCCGTCGACATTCGATGGGTCTTGCAGACGGTCGCAGGCTGACGCAGCCCCTAGAAGTCGGTGCCGGTAAAGCCAGGATGGATTTCGAATACGGCGCCGCAAAACGCATCGCTTTCGTCGGACTAAGCGGTCCAATAGGCTTCCGGCCGCGCGGACCGCGATTGACGACGGTTGTTTCGCGCGTGACCTCCAGGGGCTGGCGCCGCCTGGCTACAGCCTGTCGTCCCTACGGGACTGTTGGCAATGCCCCGATCGCAAACAGGCGCGTGGCTTCAACGGGTTCGTAGCCGTCCTTGAGCGAGTATCCCGCCAAAACTCAGTTGACGGGGTGTTTGCTGGCTGAGCCTTGGCAAAGTCCCAGTTCGCTGGGGCATCGCTGCGCTCTGCCGCCAGGCACCCAAGTATCACATGGGCGTTGAAGAAGCATTAGGCGAGGCATCATTCGTCACGCATCACGGCGCCTGCTTGCATCGCGAATGCCCTTTCGCGCGCGCCTGGGCCGATCTCCAGACTGCGCAGCATTGCACATCCGCTTTTCGAGCCGCGAGCGCGGCTGTCCTCTTCAGCCGCGCTCGCGGCGACAGGTTCTAGCCAGGCGGCGCAAGCCCCTGGATCCCGGAGCCGCAAGGGCGCCCGTTAGCCCCGGACGGGGCGGCAGGAGAAAGTACAACAAGATTCGGCGCCGGGTGGAAAGGCGAGCTCGATAAGGTTAAGCGCATAACCCGTTAATTTCGCCGCGCCCATAAGCTGAGACGCCGTTGGGCGGATGACGAACAAGCGGCCCGGCCATCACAAGCGTAACGCGATAACAAGATAGCGACGACCAGAGCTCAGTTCGAAGAAGCCAGCGCCTCCGCTACGGATTTCCTGGCACGCCGGTCTTCTGCCGAATCTGTCGCCCCTGTTCCCTTTCGCTTCTGCCCCGCTTTCTCTGTAGGGCGCCCTCACGCGGGAGCGTGAGGACTACTGTACGCTCAGCTTCGCGCCGCGCCCGGCTGTCTATTTCGCACGCAAGACGTCCGGGCGTTTGCGCTTCAGCCTTGCGGCGCCCCTGCCGTTCCGGCAACAATCAGCCCAGAGCGGGCGGAACGGTTTGCAGCGATGCAAATCAATGCCCGCCCCTTGCGGCCGACTGAAAAGATAGGACTGTGTCGCACACGTAATCAGACCACTCCCCTGCCCTGCCCTCGCCAACCAAACACCAAGGATCCCACGCCTGTGCAGCGAATCGTGATTATCGGCGGCGGCTTCGCGGGATTATGGAGCGCGGCGGGAGCAGCGCGGAAGCTCGACGAATTAGGCGTCGGCGCGGAACAGGTCGAAGTCGTGCTGATCAATCCCGACGCGCACCACGGCATCCGCGTGCGATTCTACGAAACCGATTTGAGCCAGGTGCGAGTGCCGCTCGCTCAGGTGCTGGCGCCGATCGGCGTACGGCGGATCGAAGGCCGCGTGGTGGGCGTTGATTTCGATCGGCGAGAACTCGAAATCGAGTTCGGCCGCTTTTCGCAGCGGCTGGCGTACGATCGGCTGGTGCTGGCGGCCGGCAGCCAGCTTTGCCGGCCGGAGATTCCCGGCCTGGCTGAGCATGGCGCTAGCGTCGACACTTATTGGGACGCCCAGCGCCTGGACGAGCGAATTGCCGACCTCGGCTGCTGCAGCGACGGCCCGGGCCCTATCACGGCGCTCGTCGTCGGCGCCGGCCTGACGGGCATCGAGACGGCCTGCGAATTGCCCGATCGGTTGCGGGACTGCCTGCCGCCCGAGTCGCAAGTTCGCGTCGTGCTGGCCGACCATGCCGCGCAGCTCGGCTCGACGATGGGCGAACATGCCGCGGCCGATCATCCTCGAAGCGCTGGCGGCGTTGGGCGTCGAGACGCGCTCGGGCGTGGACGTCGTCCAAGTCGACCGCGAGGGCGCGACGCTGGCTTCGGGCGAGCGAATCGATGCGCGGATCGTCGTCTGGACGGCCGGCATGCGGGCCAGTCCGCTCACCAGGTTGTTTCCCGTCGAGCGAGATTCGCTGGGACGGCTGCCGGTCGACGAGTTCATGAATGTCCGCGGTCTCGACGGCGTGTTCGCCGCAGGCGACGTGGCGCGGGCGATGGTCGACGCCGAGCACGCTTCCGTCATGTCTTGCCAGCATGCGCGACCGATGGGGCGTTTCGCCGGGCACAATGTCGTCTGCGATCTGCTCGGCCTGCCTCCGCTTGCCATGCAGATCGATTATTACGTCACCATTCTCGACCTCGGCCGCTGGGGCGCCTTGTATACGCAAGGCTGGGACCGCCAGGTTCGGCTGCACGGCCCGGCCGCTAAGCAGATCAAGCAAGAAATCAACGGCGTGCGCATCTATCCGCCGCTGACCGGCGACCGCCGCGCCCTCTTCGCCGCCGCGGCGCCTGTCATCCAACCCGCGCCGGCGCTGCCTGAGTAACGGCCAGGCTCTTCATCAGCTCATACCAACCCGAAGCGTCAGCGAGGGGGATCCGCGGTGCCGCCTCGCTGACGCTTCGGGTTTGCGTCGCACTCTTTGTCAATCCATCCCCAAGCTGCTAATCCTGACATAAATCGATACGCTTGACGCAGCGAACGGCTTGGATGAAGCTGAACGCCAATTCCGGCGTGTCGCCTGGCGGAAGCGTTGAGCGAGGCGTGAAATCAGCTCGCGGAGAAGCATAAGGAAACTCCCTTGACGAATCTCAAACGCACCATCGTCGCAGCATGTTTTTTGTTAGCAGCCATCACGGCAAATGCAGCCGAGCCGCTGCGGCTGCGCGTCCTCAGCTACAACATCCATCATGCCGAAGGAGTCGACCGCAAGCTGGACGTGGAGCGAATCGCGGGCGTCATCCGAGCGGTGAAGCCGGACCTGGTCGCGCTGCAGGAAGTCGACCGGAACGTAAAACGCACGCAATCGGTCGACCAGCCGGCCGAACTGGCCCGGCTGACAGGAATGCGGGTTGCGTTCGGCGCCAACATCGAACTGCAAGGCGGACATTATGGCAACGCCCTGCTCTCCCGGTTCCCGATCACGCGGCACGAAAATCGGCTGTTGCCGAACATCGACGCCAGCGAGCAACGCGGCGTGCTTGCGGCGGAGATCGAACTGCCCGATGCGCGCGAGCCGCTGCGATTCTTCGCCACGCATCTCGACTTTCGCAAAGACGACCGCGAGCGACTCGCCTCGGCTCAGGCGATCAACGAGCTCGCCGGCGAAGCTCCTCATCAGCCGGCGTTGCTGGCCGGCGATTTCAACGATACGCCGGGCAGCAAAACGCTCGAACGCTTCGCGACGACGTGGACTGCGGCGAACGACAAGCCGCTGCCCACCGTGCCAGTCAAGCAGCCGACCAGGCAGATTGACTTCATTCTTTTTCGCCCGCGCCAGCGCTGGAAAGTCCTTGAAGTGAAGGTGCTCGACGAAGCCATCGCCTCCGATCATCGAGCGATCTTCGCCGTGCTGGAGAATCTGTAGGGTGGGCATTGCCCACACGGCGGATCATGGTGGGCGGCGCCCACCCTGCCGCTTGGGGCTTCGCCAAGGCGCCCGTGAGCTTGCCTCAATGGCGAAGCACATGGCTATCTAACCCGAATTCGCAGGCTATCGTTTGGCCAACTGCTCGCGCATGAACTCGCCGATATGCTCGAATGCCTGTTGGGCTTCGGGAAGCAGGGGCTCGTGAGATTGGAAGACGTGGAACATGCCGCGCCAGACTTCGAGTTGAACGGCAAGCCCGGCGGAGCGGGCCTTCTCGGCGACGCGCAGGCTGTCGTCGAGGAGCATCTCGTGCTCGCCGACTTGGATTAACAGCGGCGGCAAGCCGCGGTAGTCGCCGAAGACGGGCGAAGCGAGCGGATTGGTCGGATCGGTTTTGCCGAGGTAGCGCTCGCGGAACTCGGGCATAGTGCGCGAGCTGATGATCGGATCGTCGACCGTCTTGAGCGACTCGCTCGCCAGCGTGAAATCGGTACATGCCGACAAGGGAATGCCGCCGGCCGGCAACGGCAGCTTGCGGTCGCGGAGCAACAATAGCGTCGACAGCGTCAGGCTGCCGCCGGCCGAATCGCCGGCAATGAACGTGTCCTTCGCCTTGCCCGGGCCGCAGGGGCCGTTCGAGACGAGCCACTGGTGGGCGGCAACGCAATCTTCCAGGCCGGCGGGGAACGGGTGCTCGGGCGCCAGGCGGTAGTCGGGCAGCAACACCGCACATTTGGCCGCCGCCGAGAGATGGGCGGCCATGGCCAAATAGAAGCCGCCGGAGCCTGAGACAAAACCGCCGCCGTGCAGGTACAACAGCCGCACGTCGGCATCGGCGCCGGGCGTCACGACCCACTGGCACGGGATCTCGCCGACCTTCACGGCAGTGAGCTTGACCTCTTTATCGGCCGGCTCGCGCCGCGAACCCATCCCCTTGCGCAACCGCTCCAGGTCGAAATCCTTGGCGCCAAACGGCGTTCTTTTACGCAGCTTGGCGAGGTATTCGACGCCTGCTTGCGAAACCTCCGCCGGTATCTTGTCGATGTCCGGCCGGGCCGATGTCGCGGGTGGCTTTGGGGCCGCGTCTGTTTGGACCGCGACTTTCTGAACAGTCGCCTGCGATAGCGGCGGAGCGGCGAAGGCGCCGACTGCGACCGCGAACAGCGCCAGTAGAGAGCCTGCCAGGCGTTTCATCCCGATTCTCCAAAATATTGTGATGGCCGGGGGACAATCATAGCACCGCAACAAATCGCCAGCCAGCGCGGCGCAGCATCGGCGGATACGCTCATCGGGCGATCCTGCGGCGTGCTGGAGATCTGTAGGGTGGGCACTGCCCACCAGCGAACCATGGTGGGCAATGCCCACCCTACGGCTTGGGGCTTCGCCAAGGCGCCCGGCTGCCAGGCAGGCCCTGAACAGAAGACAACGGAGGAAACGAAGCAGAAAAGCACGGACGCTTCACTCGGGCAGTTCGGCCGGATGGCGCTGGACGGCGATGCCCAGGTGATGGCGGCCGGCGACGTCGGCCGGCGACGTCGGCCGGCGAGCAGCGGTCGGCGCGGTAGATTTGCTTCCCGTCGAACGTGGCTCGCACCGGCAGCGTTGGTGAACTGGACGAATCCCCAGAGCCACTCCGGCCGGCCGTCGCGGGCGGTGCGGGCTTCGACCAGGGCCAGCACTTCCGGATCAGTTCCCATGACGAAAGCGAAAATGGCGCCGTCGAGCACGCCGGCGCCTTCCGGATAGCGATAGATCGGTTGCGGCATCAGCCGGAGCTCGCTCTCCCCGGTTTCAATTTCCGCACGGGCCCGCTTGATGATGCGGCGCATCTGCGTCAGCCGCAAGGCGCGCGATTTCGCCGGCCGATCGACGTCTTTGATGCTCTGCCATTCGATGCCCGGCTCAGTCGACCGCCAGGTCTCTTGCGGCGAGACGTTCACCTGCAGCTTGTCTGGAACGAGAGAGTGCCATTCCCGGCTCAGGCGGCGCGTGCCCGGCTGGCCCGGTTCCGCGACCGACCAGTAGGCCGCAATCAATACCGGGCGACCGCTTTCGGTCCACAAAAACACGCTGCCGTGCCCCTGCACCGCGCGCACGGGGTTTGTGTAGGTCAGCAGCGGTTGAGGCTGCAGGCGAACCATGCCTCGGTTAGATTCGACGAAGGAGACCGCCAACGACTCGGCCCGCTGCTGGTACAGGCTCTGCCAGCGTTTGCGAATCTCGACGGCCGCTTCCTCGTCGGCGCTCGCCGCCGTCGCGCTCGCGAGACAAAGGATGGCGAGCGTCCCAAGCGTCAGGCCTCGTTTCATCAGTGCGGCTCCCTGCGTCGCGGATAACGGCGCCTTGCGGCGGTGGCACGTCACCGTCTACGTTACAGACATTTCGTCTATTGTCAAGATTTCGTGGAGATGCGCTGCGGTTGCGCCAGTCTCGTCCGCAGGGGCAAGCACTATCATTGCGGTAATCGTTCGCGGTACAGCACGCAAGCTCGCCGCGCAAGAGTCGGTATTGCTCGTTCGACCCCATTGAGCTTGCCTCAATGGTGAAGCAGATGGCTAACTAGCACGCTGCCCTAAACATTTCCATCGACCCCATCCAGCTCGCCTGGATGGTGACGGAGAACATACGCTTCGGGCAGCCGAGCGGCGCCTTATTCACCATCCAGGCGAGCTGGATGGGGCCTTTTCAAAAACTCGGGATGACTTCTAGTTCGCGATCTTCTTCACCATCCGCACGAGGCGGATGGGGCCTGATTGGCGCAACATCACATCGCGAAAGTCCGTGTAGGGTGGGCACTGCCCACCAGTGAACCATGGTGGGCAATGCCCACCCTACGGCTTCAACTGCACGTAGTCGAGTCCCACATAATGCGACGGCCGGGCGGCGGGATTGGCGCCGATGATCTCCAAAGACAAGACGTGCTTGCCCTGCGAGAGCTGGCGGCGGCCGAGTGAGATCACGCCGCTGGTCAATACGTCGGGATAATTGAACAGATCGAGCCGGGCGCCCAAGGGTTTGTCGTCGAGATGCACCTGCACGATGCCATAATCGCCCGCCATGGTGAAGGCCGCCGCGATTTCGAATTCGCCGTCGGCGGCGACGGGCAGTTCCAGCGAGAGTCGGTCTCCCGGCTTTCCGCCGGTCCAGAAGAGTTGCGCGTTGCCGCTCCAGCGATCTTGCTTGAAGCCGGCCATCTTCTGCGGCGCGGTTCGGCCGGCAGTGGTCTTCAGCACGCTCAGCGATTCGGCTTCCAGCGCGCCGGCGACCTTGCCCGTGGCGTCGTCGATCGGCGAGGCGGGGCCTGGCCGAAGGGTCGCCTTGCCGGCGGCGCACGGCTTGGGCTGGGCTTGCAGCCAGCGCTGTTCGTCGACCTTTTCGCGATCGTGCAACAGCACGTGGCAGCCTTTCATGCCGCCGACGACCAGGTCGGGCAGCCGATCGCCGTTGACGTCCGCCACGGTCAACTGGCGGCCGATGCCGGCCTCGCCGTCGGCCTGATAAGGCACGAAGTCGACTCCCTGCGAGTTGCGAACCAGGCGGAACCAGTACACCACGGCGCCCGCGTCCCATAGCGGGCTCTGCTTGTGGTGCGACCAATAGGTCTTGCCGGTCACGATGTCTTTCAGGCCGTCGCCGTCGATATCCGCCAGGGCCAGCGAGTGCAGCTCGCTGAAGACCAGGCCGTAGCGGTTCTGCTCGGGCTTGCCGCCCATGATCAGATGCTGGCGAAACGCCGGTTCGCCTTCGCCGCGAACTTGTTCGTACCAGGCCAGGCCGAAGTCGTGCGCGGCGAGACTGGTAATCACGTCGTTGTCGCCGTCGCCATCCACGTCGTAAGCGTACATCTCGGCGCCGCCGTAGGCATTGGTGAACGCGACTTTGTGAAACGGCCAGCGCATCGACTCGGGCTTTTCCGCGGGCTGTTCGAACCAGCCGCCGGCCATCAGCAGATCCATGCGCCCGTCTCCGTTGATATCGCCGACGCCCAGGCCGTGGCCGAAGCGCGCCGGCGCCGAGACGTCGGAAACCGCATGAAAACTCCACTTCGCAAACGGCTTGTCCCAATCGATCGTGGCAAAGCCGAAGGCTCCTTGAAAGGTGCAAACCAGTTCAGGACGTTCGTCGCCGACGATGTCGACCAGTTGCGGCGACTCGTTGGCCACGGCCTCGAACACCGCATGCTTCTTCCAATGCCTGGCCAGGCCATCGGCCTGAGGATTTTCGTAAACGTACGCCGGCGTGCCGGGAAAGCCGACCGTAAACACGTCGTTCCAGCCGTCGCCGTTGAAATCGTAGACCCAGTTGAAGAAGTTGTCAGCGTAGGCGTTGGTCGGCTGCGGTTTGGGCGGATAGAGCTCGTGCTTCGCCTTGAAGTCGGGCCCGGCGAACCAGTACGGGCCGTACACGATATCCGCGGCGCCGTCGCCGTTGATATCTCCGGCATTGGCGCCTTCGGAGTAATAGACGTCGGTCAGTTGCCGCCGTCGGAACGTGTGCAGCTCGCGTTCTTCGGCCTGGAGGAAAGTCAGGCGGTCGCCCACGGCAATCATTGCCAGCGCCATGCCGAGAATCGCGAACCTGAACGGCGTGAATGTGTTATTCATGAATGTCCTCCGAAATGGCGCCGGCGCCCCAAACCAGGCGGTTTATCATAATCCGGCCCGGATGAGCAAAGAAAGCTGCGCAGGAGAGAAGTTTTTGACTTGGTGGCCCGGGGCTCAGCATCGGCAAAGCCTCGCTGCACTGGGGCATCGCTTCGCTCTGCCGCCAGCCACCCGCACTGCTTCACATTGTCAACCCGAATTCTTAGACCTGACAAGGCAACGGGCACGTATTATCGAGGCGCAGCCCTTCGAGCATCAGGCATGAGGCTGAACTCGGTTCTTCCATGCGCCAACTGACCATTAGCCGAACGCGGCGCATCACTCACGGATGCAGTACAAATGCTGCTGGCCTCGCAGCAGAAGCTGGCTCCCGCTGACGGCGGCGGATGACCAGAAGATCTCGTCGTTGAGGCGATTCGACGAGATGAGTTTGAATTCGGGGCCCGGTTCGAGCACGAACGTGATGCCGGAATCGTCGAGCAGGCAGACCTTGCCGTCGTTGACCCACGGCGAGGCGGCGAAGCCGGTCGCCTGAGGCAGCCGCTTCTGATACAGCAGCCGGCCGGTCTTCGGATCGAAACAGCGGACGATTCCGCCGGACTGTTCAAGCATGTACAGCCCGCCGCCGTACGCCAGCGGCGATGCGTTGCGATATGACCTGTACATCATGCTCCAGGCCACGAACTCGCTGGAGGTCGTCTTCTCGTCGGGCAACGAGATGTCTCCGCGGGCGCCCGCGCGAATGGCGGCGAAACGGCCGGGGCTGCCCTGGAACCAATCGACGGAATCGACGTACAGCAACTCTTCATCGCCGACCGGCGACACCGAGGTCCGTCCGCTGGCGGCCATTTCCCACAACAGCTCGCGAGTAACCGGATCGTAGGAACGCATCTTCTTGCCGCCGGCGACCACCAGTTCCGTCCGCAGCTTGTTCTTCCACAGATAGGGCGTCGACCAGTTCGATTTCTCATCGCGGGCGATCCGCCACAACTCGTCTCCCGATTGCTTATCGAGCCCGACGAGAAACGACGACTTGTTGTTGTCGCACTGGATCACGACGGCGCCGCCCGCCAGGACCGGCGAACTGCCCGTCCCCCAGCCGGCCTGCATCGGGTATCGGCCGAGGCTCTTGCTCCACTGCAACTCGCCCGACATGTCGTAGCAAACGACTCCCTGCATGCCGAAATACGCGATGACGAGTTGGCCGTCCGTGACGGGCGTTTCGGAGGCGTACGTGTTGCCGCGATGCTTGCGAATCGGCGGTTTGCCCTCGAACGGCGTCCGCTCCCAAAGGACTTCTCCCGTCTTGAGCGACAGGCAGAAGACTTTCCATTGATAGTCGTCCGTGGTCGGATCTTTCGCGTCGCCCGGCACGCCCCCGTCAAATCGCCTCGGTTTCTCTTCGTTTTCGGCGAAGGCGGTCGTCAGGAACACGTTGTCGCCGGCGATCACCGGCTGCGACCAGCCGCGTCCTGGGATCTTGGTCTTCCAGGCGACGTTCGAATCTTCGCTCCATTCGGACGGATGCTTGGACGAACTGGAAATGCCGTTTCCGTCCGAGCCCCGGAACCTGGTCCAATCGTCCGCCGTCGCGGAACTGACGACGAAGCCGAGCCCAAGCAAAACCGCCGCGCAATGCCGCAAACTCATGGAGCCGTCCCTCGTCGTACTGGTTCGATAGCGCATTTTATGACGTCTCACTGATAGTCGCTTCACGTGCGGCGATCACGCGTCGAGATTTCCGGGATTTGCATCGTTCCCGCTTCCCTGAATTGGTTTCAACCGGCCTTCTGCTGGCCTGAACCGTTGGATTGCCAACAGGATGCATCGGGAACGCCGGCTACAGGCACAGCCGCCTTGAGATGAGATTTGGGAAGCACTCCCAGAGCAACACGGCCGCGAACGGCCCCACGAGCCAGGCGGCGACGAGCAGCAGCCATAGTCCGAAACCGCCAGTCCGAGCGTCCTCCAGGCCAAGAACGATACCGTGATCCGAGTAATAGACGATTCGCGTCTCGCCCCATGTACATGTCTCGAACCCGCCGACCAGATGCAGCCCCAGCGTGAAAAAGCCGAATTCCTGCTCGCCGGCAAACGCAATCGCCTTGGCGGCTTTGTCGGGCCTGCCGCGGCGAATCACGTGAAACACCGCCGCCACGGGCGCCGTACTGCTCTCCGCGAAATCGGCCGTCAATGGGAGATGGGGAAACTCCGCCTTCAAAAAGGGGGCGGCATGGTTGCGATTGTCGCGGCCGCGCGAATGGGCCACGTCGCCGTCCAGAACAGCCACAGCGCCAGCACGCCGCCGACCGCCAGAACGACGGCAGCCGACTGCCATTTCGTGAGACGCGGTTCCGCCGAGCGAACCTTGTGCAGCTTCTGAATAAAGACAGAGGATAGGAGCATATTCGTTATTGCTCACGTGCTGATGCTCGGGGATTGCGAACGTTTGATCGAACTGCTTTGCGACCTCCGCAAGTCCGCCTCGTTGCGGCCATTCACCCTCGCAACCTCCGGAGCCCTTTAAGCGAAGCCCGCACGATTGGCTGACGCAGCGACCAGATGCCGGCGCAGCAACAGCGATTCGAGCATGCCGAAGGCGATGGGGATGGAAATCAAGGCGATCAGCCCGCAGAGCAAAGCGGCGGGAATGTAAAGCACGGCGCCGTCGGAGTGCATGCCGTCGCGGAGCATCAACTTGACGCCGACCCAACGCACGGCGGCGAAGTACAAAGCGACGAAGCAGGTTGCGAAAAACAGCGAGCCGATGGTGAACTGGCCGGGCAGCGATTGCCTGCGGCGCGCCCATATCGTCATCCAGGCCAGGCCCAACGATGCGGCGACGAGCATACCGACCAGGCAAACCGCGAAGAGGGGCGCGAAGAGGGCGTCGGTAAGTCCCGACAAGAGCGTCGCGACCATCGCCGACCAACCCACGCCGCCCAAGAAGCGGCCCCAGCGGAGACGAAGCGTCGGAGGTTTGTAATCGTTCATGGCTTTAGTTCGACACGATTTTGGCAGTTGGGTGGCCGCCCCTCGCCGACGCGCCGCGTGTCCCCCCGGCGCACCGGGGCCGCCACGTCCGGCGTTACTGCTCTCTGGAATGCGGTCAATCCGGCGCATGGCCTCCGGTTGCCCCGGCGTCGATCGACCCGCACTTCCGCAACGGCCGGAGCCTTTTAAGTGACGACCGCACAATCGGCTGGCGTAGTAACCGCGCGGCGGCGCAACAGCGGTTCGACCATTTCGGAGGCAATGGGGATGGAAATCAAAGCGATCAGCCCGCAGGGAAACGCAGCGACAAAGCAGGACAAAAGGCCATCAGAGCGCGTGCTGTTGGGGACCGTCAGCTTGGCGCCCATCCAACGTACGGCCGCGAAGTAAAAGGCGACAAGACAGATCGCAAATAGCAGGGAGCGGATGGTGAACTGACCGGGCAGCGAACGATCCCGCCGCGTTCCCCGCGTCAGGCAGACAGCGCCCCGGCCAGCAGCGACCCGACCACGCAGACCAAAAAGACAGACGAGTAAGGGGTGCGCGTGATCCCGGAGATTAATGCGGCCACCAGGCCCGACCAGCCCGCGCGGCAATAAAACTCGCCCAGTCGTGGGTAGCAGTCGGAGTTTCACAATCGGCTACAGTCGCTGGCGCGGCCGGAAGCGTTGGCGAAGCGGGACGATCAGAAATCGGTCGGGCCGGCATCAAGCGGAGTTCCTTTACAAAGCCGTGACGGCGCCGTTTAACTCCCGGCCGCTTTGGCCGCCCGAGGGGCGCTGACGGCGGCGAAGCGCTCAGCGTATCGCGGATGGTTCGTCCCCAGAAGGCGATCCCAGAGGTTGAAGTACAACCCGAAATTGGTGCGGAAGCACTCGTGGTGCATGGCGTGGTGGGTGGGCGTGTTCAAGAACTTGCCCGGCCAGGTATCGAGAAACCACTGCGGAAAGATTTCGTAGCCGCAGTGCCCTAACACGTTGAACGAGATCTGCCAGGCCATGAACAGCGCAAAGGCGGTCGGGTGCAGCGGAATCAGCGTGACGGCCAAGGGGCCGATGCCCGCCTGCACGGCGGCCTCCAGAGTACTGAAGGAATACGCCGCCCAGGGCGAGGGGTTGGCCGAGAGATGGTGGACGCGGTGCAGCCGGCGGAACAGCCGGGGATGGTGCATCAGCCGATGCGTCCAATAGAAATAAGCATCGTGCAGTACGATCATCAGCGCGATGCTGACGATGAACCAGACATAGCCGCGATCGTCGATGCGCAGAATAGAATTTCGTCCAGCCGGAATAGCCGGCGAAGACAACGAAGGCGGCCGTTAACCCAAACACCAGCAGGCTGCGGAGCGAGTACAGCACCTCGCGTTCTAATTGTCGCCGCGAGGGAAACTTCGGCATGATCTTGCGATGGGCGAACGTGCGCTTCAACAGTACATAAAACACCAGCCAGGCCAGACCGGCCGCCAGGCCATAGCCTAAGGCATCGCCCAACGAAATCGCCGGGGCCGCGTGCACGGCAAGCCAGAACCTGTCGGCCAATGGCATAGCGGTTCTCCCTGCGATATGAGTTGCTTGTACCGGCGGCGCCGGTGCGGTTGCCTTGAAGTCCCCCAGGCGCCCGTCGGCATTCTACCGAGAAACTGGGATGCAAGCCACGAAAACGGCGCAAACGCGGGCGGACGTTGCGCAGCGCATCGCCGGCAGCCAGGAGAATAACTCGCAACGGATCAACGGCGATTACCTGCACTACTTGGGCCGCGCCGCTGACGCCGGCGGGCTCGCGTATTGGCTGAAACAGTTCGCCGCCGGCAAGACGAACGAAGACGTGATTGCCGGCTTCACCGGATCCGCCGAGTATTACCAGCAGCACGCAAGCTAGCAATCTGTCTTGGGCGGTGTGCGGCAGCGCACACCGGAAGTGTGCGGCGGTTAGCGCGGAACAGAAGCGCGAGCGAAAACAATCGTCCTGCCCGCGTCGTGTCCCGCTTCGCAATTCAAGAGATTCTTTGTATAACCGGTGAGAGACGCCACTGCGGCCCGCGCCCGGCAAGCGCGCTTGGGCCCCTGAGGCGCCTTGGATGATGGAGCGCCGGCAACGCGGATCGCACGCGGCCGGGATCGGTCGCGGCAGAACCATTCCCACTGGGCGAGGCGAGCATGATTACCACGGAGGCGCTCAAGCAAACCTTGAAGGCGATCGGCTTCTCGGCCGATTTGCCCGACGCGGTGCTCGACGAACTGGCGGCCGTGTCGGCGATGGTCGACTTTCCGGCCGGCAGCACTATCTTTCAGGAAGGGGCGGACAATCACTTCCTGTATATCATCCGCAGCGGCAAGGTCGGGCTGGACATGTACGTGCCCACGCGGGGCCGGATCCGAATTCTTTCGATTGGGCCCGGCGATATGCTGGCCTGGTCGGCATTGCTGGGCGAAGGCCGGATGTCGGCGACGGCCACGGCGCTCGAAGATACGTGCGCGGTGGCCGCTTCGGCGCTCAAGCTGCGGGAAATGTGCGACACGAATCATGAGGTCGGCTATGAGCTCATGAGCCGAATGGCGAAAGCGTTGTCGCAGCGGCTGGTGGCGACGCGGCTGCAATTGCTGGATTTGTTTGCTGACGCGGCAACGCACTCTCGGCCAAGGAGCTAGGCCTTGTCTTCTTCCGCCCCCCAGACGCCCGCCGACGCCCGTTGGCTGGCAAGAGCCGATCTACAATCGCTCATCGATGCCCTGATCGGCCAAGGTTACGAAGTGATCGGACCGACGATCGACCAGGAGGCGATCGTCTACGACAAAATTGTCTCAGTCGACGAGCTGCCTCGCGGCTGGACCGACGAACAAGAGCCGGGCAATATCGCCTGGCGCGGCGCGAAGACGAGGCCGTGTTCGGCTACGTCGTGGGCCCGCACTCCTGGAAGCGGTTCCTGTTTCCGCCGCCAGCGCCACGGTAGCGACCGCGGACCGAACGGCGGAAGGCTGGAAGATGGGAACGCCGGACGACGCGGCGCCCAAATACGCCTTTCTCGGCGTGCGGGCCTGTGAACTGGCGGCTATCCGCGTGCAGGACCGCACTTTTCTTGAAGGCCCGTACGTCGACCCGATCTATCCGCCAGCGACGCAAACAGGCATTGCTCATCGCCGTCAACTGCACGCAGGCCGCCTCGACCTGCTTCTGCACTTCGATGGGAACCGGCCCGCGCTGCACGTCCGGTTTCGACCTGGCGCCTGACGGAATTGGAAGACGGGTTTGTGGTGGAGACCGGCAGCGATGCGCGGCCAGCAGATTGCCGCCGGCTTGCCGCTCAAACCGGTCGCCGAGGCTCAGCTTGAATCCGCCGAGACGGCGCGGCAGCAAGCGGTCGACCAGATCACGCGAACGCTGAATACCGACGGCATCCGCGATTTGCTGCTGGGCAACCTGGAGCATCCGCGCTGGAACGACGTCGCCGAGCGCTGCCTGTCCTGCACCAACTGCACCATGGTCTGCCCGACCTGCTTTTGCAGTTCGGTCACCGAGGTCTCCGATCTGCAGGGCGAGCACGTCGAGCGGCAGCGGCAGTGGGACTCGTGCTTCAACTTCGACTTCAGCTACATGAACGGCGGCATCGTGCGGAACTCACATCCGCTCCCGCTATCGCCAGTGGCTGACGCACAAGCTGGCCTCGTGGATCGACCAGTTCGGCGACTTCGGGCTGCGTCGGCTGCGGGCGGTGCATCACCTGGTGTCCGGTCGGCATCGACTTGACCGAAGAAGTCGCCGCCATTCGGGAGAAGCAGCCATGACCGCCTCGGGCATCTCGCCGCCCGCCGACGAATCCCTGGCTGGCGCACACGGTAAAGATTCGCAAGCTGATCCGCGAAGGTCTCGGCGTGGCGACGTATGATCTGGCGCTTCCGCGACGACGGCGCCGCGGCGCTCCGTTCAAGCCCGGACAGTTCAACATGCTCTATCTGCCCGGCGTGGGCGAATCGCCCATCGGCATCTGCAGCGATCCAGGCGACCACGAGACTTGGGCTTTCACCGTCCGCGAGGCCGGCAACGTGACGCGGGGTCTGGCCGGCGCTGGCGGTGGGCGACACGTTCGGCGTGCGCGGCCCGTTCGGCTCGTGCTGGCCGCTGGAAGAGTGCCGCCAGCGCGATATCGTGATCGTCGGCGGCGGATCGGGCTTGCCCCCCTTGCGGCCGGTCATTTATGAATACCTGCGGCGCCGGAAGGACTTCGGCCGGTTGACGGTGCTGTACGGGCGCGCACGCCCGACAGTTGCTTTATGCCAACGAGTATGCGAGCTGGCAGCAACAGGGGATCGACGTGCAGACGACCGTCGACCGTGCCAGCCGGGCTGGACGGGCAACGTGGGCGTGGTGCCGCTGCTGCTGGATCGGCTTGCTGCCGCTTGATCCCCGGCAACACGGTGCTCGTCTGACCTGCGGGCCGGAAGTGATGATGAGATTTCACCGTCCGCAGCGCGCTGAATCGGGGCGTGCCGGAGCAGATCTGGGTGTCGATGGAACGGAACATGCAGTGCGCCGTCGGACTGTGCGGGCATTGCCAGTTCGGGCCGGAGTTCATCTGCAAGGATGGCCCGGTGTTTCGCTACGACCGCGTGGCGCCGCTGGTTGAAAGTGGAGGACCTTTTAGCGATGCCGTCAGCCATGACCGCTAAACCCAAGCTGGCCGTCTTCAAGTTCGCCTCGTGCGACGGCTGCCAGCTCTCGCTGCTCGATGCGAAGACGAATTGCTGGCGATCGCCGGCAAGCGTCGACGATCGTCTATTTTCTGGAAGCCACCAGCCGCATCGAACCGGGCCCGTACGACGTGGCCCTGGTCGAAGGTTCGATCACCACGCCAGCACGACGCCGAGCGGATTCAGGAAGTCCGGCGCGAGCAAAGTTCCTGGTGACGATCGGCGCCTGCGCCACCGCCGGCGGCATTCAGGCCCTGCGCAACTGGGCCGACCACGACGAGTTTGTGCAGGCCGTGTACGCCCGGCCCGACTACATCCAGCACGCTGGCCACCTCGACCGCCATCGCCGATCACGTGCCGGTCGATTTCGAGCTGCGCGGCTGCCCGATCAACCAGCATCAACTGGTCGAAGTGCTGTCTGTCGCTGTTGGCCGGCAAGCGGCCGCGGACGCCCGTGCACAGCGTGTGCCTGGACTGCAAGCGGCGCGGCACGGTCTGCGTGATGGTCGCTCAGGGGATTCCCTGCCTGGGACCGGTCACCCACGCCGGCTGCGGCGCCATCTGCCCGGCCTACGATCGCGGTTGTTACGGCTGCTACGGGCCGGCCGAGCAGCCGAACCTGGTCAGCCTGACCGGTCAGTTTGCCGTCCGACGCGGGTCAGCCGCGCGAGGCGATCGTCCGCGGCTGCGCGGATTCAACGGTTACGCCCCGGAGTTCCGCGCCGAGAGCGACCGGCTCTCCGCCGGGCCGGCATCCAGAGCACACGATGAGCAGCGCCGAAAGAACCATCGTCAAAACAAGCAGCGCAGTCGCGTACGATCCGCGTCGAAGCGCTGACCCGCGTCGAAGGCGAAGGCGGGCTTGCACGTCCGCCTGCGCGGCGACCAGGTCGAAGACGTGCAGCTGACGATCTATCGAACCGCCGCGGCTGTTCGAGGCGTTTCTGCGCGGCCGCCCGCTCGAAGACGTGCCCGACATCACGGCCCGCATCTGCGGCATCTGCCCGGTGGCCTACCAGATGAGCTGCGGTGCACGCGCTGGAAGCGGCGTTGGGCGTGCACGATCTCGCCGGAGATTCGCCGGCTGCGGCGGCTGCTGTACTGCGGCGAATGGATCGAGAGCCACGCGCTGCACGTGCACCTGCTGCACGCGCCCGACTTTCTCGGTTACGAGAGCGGGCTGGCAATGGCCCAGGACCATCCCGGACGAAGTCAATCGCGGGCTGCAGCTGAAAAAGCACGGCAACGAATTGCTCGAAGTGCTCGGCGGGCGGGCCATCCATCCCATCAACACGGCCGTCGGCGGCTTCTACCGGCTGCCGCGCCGCGAAGAACTGCAGGCACTTGATTCCCGCCTTCGAGTGGGGCTTGCAGGCCGCCATCGACACGACCCGCTGGGTCGCCGGTTTCGACTTTCCCGACTTCGAACGGCCGTACGAGCTCGTTGCGCTGGTCTCATCCGGACGAGTACGCGATGAACGAGGGGCGCATTGCCTCACGAGCGACGGCGATCGGTCGATCGGCGCGGCCGACTACGAGCAGCATTTCGAGGAGCGCCACGTGCCGCACTCGACGGCGCTGCACGCAGTGCGCAAGGCGGACCGGCAGCATCGTACCTCCTCGGACCGCTGGCCCGCGTGAAGCTGAGTCTCGACCGGCTGTGCCCACGGCCCGGCGGCTGGCCGACGAAGTGGGCATCGCCTGGCCGTGTCGCAACCCGTTTCAGAGCATCGTCGCCCGCGGGCTGGAACTGGTGCACGCCTTTGAAGAGGCGCTGGCAGATTCTGCAAGACTATCGGCCGGCCGCAGCCGTCGCGTCGCCTACCACTATCGCGCCGGCGTCGGGCTGCGCCGCCACCGAAGCGCCGCGAGGATTGCTCTACCATCGCTACGAGGTCGATGAACGGGGGATGGTGAAAGAGGCGAAGATCGTGCCGCCCACCTCGCAGAATCAGGGCCAGATCGAAGACGACCTGCGGCACTGGTTGCCGCACGTGTTCAGCAGCCTGACGAGACGGAATCGGCCCAGGCGTGCGAGAGCCTGGTCCGCTGTTACGACCCGTGCATCAGTTGCTCGACGCACTTTCTGCGGCTGACGGTGGAGCGAACGCGCGTGAAGGCCAGGCACCTGATCGTCGGTCTCGGCAGTCCGCACGGCGACGACCAGTTCGGCTGGCTGGTGGCCGCGACTGGCCGCCGCGTTCTGGGCGATGGCTTCGGAGCGTGCGGCAGGCCCGGTCTCCCGCCGAGTTGCTCGACTGGCTCGAAGAGTGGAGCGGCTGATTGTGTGCGACGCCTGCCAGGGCTTGGGACCGCGGGCGACTGCACCGCTGGAGGTGGCCCGCCGACGAGTTAAGTCGCGTCCGCAGCGCGACCAGCCACAATCTCGGACTGACCGCCGCGTTGGAACTGGCCGAAACGCTCGACTTTCTGCCGGGCGACGTGTCGATCCTGGCCGCCGAAGGGCGTCATTTCGGTCCGACCGCGCCGATGTCCAGCGAGGTCGAAATCGCCGTGAGCCAGGCGGTCGAAGAACTCCGCGGCGAGCTGTCTCGTTGTTAAGGCTTGGGCGGATGGGCGCAAGGCGATCGGCCGCCGCTGTCGCGGAATCGGCGACGATTCCGGGCCCTGACGCTACGGCAACGGAATTCTGACGCTCTTCCGCGACTCGTCCGGTTATGCGGTTCGCGGCGCAGCGTTTGCTAAGAAGGCTTCTATTCGGTCTTTCACGTCGTTCGTCTATCGTTGGAGAATTCCGTCATGAAGAAACTCGGCATCGTTTGCGGGCTCGCGGCCTTGTCGCTGGCAACGTTTTCTCTCGCTCTACGCGGTGCGGAGAACGCCAAAGAGGACGAGCCCAGCTTCTGGATGAAGAAAAAGCTGGAGTATGCAGGAGCGCATCCTGGAGGGGCTGACCACCGCCGACTTCGAGGCGATCAGCAAAAACGCCAAGATGATGCAGCAACTGAATAAGATCGAGGAATTCGTCCGCGGCCGCGACGAAGCCTACGACTTCCACCTCAAGGCGTTCCACTACGCCAACCGCGAGTTGATTCGCCAGTCGGCCGAGGAAGACATCGACGGCGCCGCGCTGGCCTACACGCAACTGACGATGAGTTGCGTGAATTGCCACACGCACCTGCGCGACGGCAAATAACCCGCCCGGCGTGATGGTTCGGGCGGCGGTCTCAAGTGACCGTCGCCTTGGTGCAGCGGAATTGCAGACCGAAACGGCACGCAGCTCCATTACGGATGAATGAAGCCGTGCGGCGCCTCGAACGAGCCGCCGAGTCCCTCGCGAAAGCGGCGAAAACTGGCGGTAATAGCTTGCTGCTCCTCGCCCAGCAGCGTGGAGACCCAATGATCGGTCGCCTGTAGCCGCGCCGCCAGAAGTTCGGCCGCTTTCGTACCGATGCGAAAAGCCGGAACGGAGACTTGTTCGAGCAGCTTTTCATAAGCAGGCCGGGGCAGCCGAATCAACCGCGAATCAACGCGGCAACGGGCCGTGGCGTTGTGGGGCGCCGGGTGAAAGAAACTGCTCTCGCCGAAAACGCCCTGCGGTTCAATCGTCGTCACCAACGCCTCTTGTCCGCCGGGCGCATCGAGCACGATCTCGACGGAACCTTCGAGCAAGATGTACAACGCCGGCTGCACGTCTCCCGCACTAAACAGCGTTTCACCGCCAGCCAGCGACAACTCCTCAAAATGCTCCAGCAGGGTTTGCAGTTCCGACTCGCTCAGGCCTTCAAAAAGAGTTACGCCTTGAAGCAATTCGGGGGACACGCGAGCAGGCATCGTTGGGTCCTCGTTCAGTAGTCAGTGATAGGGTGGATTGCATGCACGATTGTTAAACCTTTCTCTCTGCAATCGGCATGCCTGCACCGCGCACGGCGATATCCCGCCCAGCTTCGCTTCGTCGGCGTCGTTTGCTGAAGCAGGGCGCGAGCCGATCCGCTCACCTGGGCTGTTCCGGCGCGCCGGTTGCGCCGGCGTTTTGACTACCAAGAGTCCCGCAAATGCCGAGTTTCCTGAACTGCGCACACGTTGGTCCGTTAGTTGCTCCCAAAAATAGATGGAGGGTTTGAGAAAGCAGAAACAGCGAATGATCCGCTCCTGCCGGCCCTGGCAGGAACTATCAAGCGAGGTCATTTCCAACGAGCGAGGCGAACCATGACTGATTACACGGAAACACAGATCCATCACGATCATCGCCAGTGGGTCAATGACCGGGCGATGTGGCGGGACGACCTGCGGGAATGGCAGGAAGAGTCGGCTCAGGCGCTTGCCGAGCTGAAGCAATTGCAGGCGGCCCTGACGGAACACGAGCGCGAACTTGAAGTTCACGCGGGCGCGATTCGCTCGTACGAGCAGGTCGTCGGCGCTCGCGAGCACGCCCTGGTCGAAGAGGAACGCGAGTCCAATGCCGAAGCCCGGCAAACGCTCAGCGCGATGCACGACCGCGACGTGCTGGAGCACGACCGGTTGCTGGCCAGGCACGAGGAAATCAAGCACCGCCATCGCGAAGCTCTGTCGCACATGCGAACCTCGTTGCAGGCCGCCTGCGAGCAGGCGCCGAAGCTGTAGTCCGGGTGTTCCAAACGCAAAGCGGCTCCGCCCAAGCGAGCCGCAGCCCCAAAGGCTGCCGGCCCGGCTTGGGCGGAGTTGTTTTGGCGAAAGGCAGAGGCGTTTTATTCGCCTTATTCGCCGCGTTGGTCGCGGACGTGCTTATGGCACTCGACGCAGTTCAACGTCAATTGCACGTAATCGAGTGCGGCGCCGTCGACGTTCTTTTCCTGGGCTGCCTCTTTAAGCCGTTCCGCAATTCGCACGAAGTCATCGCTATGGCGTCGATATTCGCGAGTCTGCAAGACCTGCCAGTTCTCGTCTTGCGTCAGCAAGGCAAGCTGCTGGGCATGTTTGGCAATCATGCCGAAATCTTCCATCACGATGCCTTCCAGCACTTTCTGCGAATGCTCGAGCTTGAGCTGCATGAAGGCGCTCAACTCGTTCGTTTTCCCCGGGCGCTGCGGCCAGGGTCGTGTTGGTCGTCGCTGCGGGCCTCGCGGCCCTCGGTCTCTGCTTTTCGGCCTGGCCGTACGCGGCCAGCACGCCCAGCAGCAGGCATGCGGCAACACTGAGAGCCGATAATCGCTTCATGTCTGAATTCCTTTGCGTGAATGAACTGTCCCTGATGTCGTTACGCGTTGCCGGCCCCGTTTGTCGCAAATCGTGCGGGTTCATCCGTTTGTTTCGCTGCGGCGAGCAACGCCCGCCGTGCGACGTTCAATGACGCCCGCCCGCCATTTCCACATTTTCCTTTTCGTGCGTCTCCTCTCGGCGAGACTCCGCCGCGGGCGTGTGCCAGACCGGCGTCTCAAATTCGTCCGGCTTAACGACCAGGACCGAACTATCGGCCGTGTGCAACACCCGCTCGGCGGTGTTGCCGATCAGCAAGCCGGAAACTCCGCGTCGGCCGACGCTGCCCATCACAATCAAATCGGCATTCAGCCGCTTGGCCGCGGACGAAATGACCTTCCAGGCGGCGCCTTGCGCCACGTGATTCGTCGCCTCGACGGTGCGGTCTCCCGCGACGCGCACCAGCGACTGCTGCAATTGTTCCAACGCGGCGCGGCGAGAGCGGCGTCGGTAGTAGGCCAGCTCCGCCTTCGTCTCTTCGGATTGCGGCAACAGGCCGTGCAAGTCCTCGGTATCGTACGCGTGCAGCAGGTGCAGTTCGGCCCCGGTCGAAAGTGCGAGGCCAATTCCGGCAGCCAACGCTTTCCGGCTCGTCTCGGAGAAGTCGAGCGGAACGAGAATCGACCGCAGTCCTTCGGCATGGTCCGCTCGCGATATCCAGACCGGGCAGGGGCAAACCCTGGCCAGCTTGGTGGCGGTACTGCCCACCAGAATCCGGCGAACTGCGGATAGGCCGCGCGTGCCCGCAATTACCAGGTCGCATTCGCGCTTTTCAACGACCCGGACGATCTCTTCGAACGGCCTGCCTACGCAGACTTCGCCCTGAATCTCAAACTCGCCGCCGCGCAGCGGCGCCAATATCGTTTCCAGACGTTCCTCAGCATCGTCGCACAATTGCTTCTGCAAACGGGTCAGATCCTGCAGCGTCGGCTCCCAATCGGCGCCGTAGCCGATCACGGCGATGGAATCGAGTACGCTGCGGACGACGTGTACCACCGTCAGCTTCGCCTGCCAGCGGCGGGCCGTCCAGGCCGCCGTTTCCAACGCTGCGGCAGCGGCTTTGGAGAAATCGGTGGCCACGAGAATATTGCGGTAGGGTCGTTCAAACTCCAACATGGCAACCTCGAGACAGTGCGAGTTTTGGTTGGGAAATCATCGGCACTATCACGAACAGAAGGCAGATCGCGTGCCAAAAACGCGAAAGTCGCTGCAAGCGGCCTAGCAGGCGGCAATGCCGCAACTTGGGCTCGCCGAGCCCCTTCAGGCCTGAGAAGTATTGCCAAGAAAAGCGCGCGGAGCCGCGAAAGTTCGTGCGAAATCGCACAGAAAGTGTGAGCGGCCGCGCCCTGCCAGACGAATCGGCGACGGAACGCTCGCGAATTCCGTCACCAGGAGAAGTTCCGCTTAGGCGGGCGCGTTGGCGCCGGCTTCACAAGCTCGAGCCACGGCCGTTTCCAGATCGGCCAGGGAACATGGCTTGACCAGGTACTCGAACACTCCGGCGCGCTGCGCTCGGCGACGCTCTGTTCGTCGCCGTGGCCGCTGAGCATGATCACCCGGATTTCCGGCTGCTGGAGCTTGAGCGTTTCCATCAACTGGACGCCATCGAGCCCGGGCAGCGTCCGATCGACGACCGCCACATGGAACCTGGCGGTTTGAGCCGCCTCGATGGCGGCCTGCGGATTGTCGACCGCGACCGTCTTGGCGCCTCGCCGGGTAAATCTCCGATTCAAGATTTCCAGGAATTCGTCGTCATCGTCAACAAGCAATAGCGAGCAATCAGGCGGCATATAGCACCCAACCCAAAGACAACGTTTCCGCTTAACAGACCGCGCCCGGCCCCCTTCACCTTACCGCCAGCAAGTAGGAATTGCGAGTGCAAGATAAGCCCCAACGGCCCGCTCCGTTCCAAGCCAGCGCGAAGATCGTTCGTTTCCATCGCCAAATTAGCGTCTTTCCGAAACTTCGATGTAATCCTTCAGTTCCTCGACTCCCTCCAGGTCGGCAACCAATACACACGCCAACTGCCGCAGGTAAAAACAGGGAAGCCGGCCGCGCAGCGTCAGCACGCCCTCGTGGAAGCTACAGCGCACTTTTCGATGCGCGGGGTATGAACTGCGGCGCAATCTTTGTTCCGCCAGGCGGACGGTCGATGCCCCGGCAGGGGCGTTGGATGGGACCGAAATCGACGCCAGGGGCGGACTAATAGCAATACTCGGATTCATGGCTCGGCCGACTCCTTCCTCGCCTGGGCGGAGCGCAACGAAGCGCTCGCCCGTAAATCTGGGGAAAACTCGGTGCGCGACAACGGGCCGATTCGCTTGACGATCGACGGCGCACCTGATTACGGATACAAACCAGCTAGTCGATGCCGTCCCAAAGGGGCTGTGCAAAAAGGAGCACAGTAAACATCGTGAAATGCCGGTTTGCCGAGAGGACGCCCAGCATGAGCGTCCTCGTTCGGTCGGATCTTATTCCACTTATCCGGGTAAGTCAAGTTTTCGCTTGGCGGAAATCGTGCGTGTCAACGGCGGCGGCATCGAGACGGAGTGCTAAACTTGAATGGTCATGCGGGCGGTTGCCTGGCTGGTGCGCGGTCTTGCGAGCTCCTTTTTCCGGTCCGTCTCGTCGCTCTGCCCGAACATGCCTCGTCCCATCTGATTCTGCGCGGCGCGACTTTGCGTCTCGCCCTGACCGGCTTATGATAAACAAGCGTGGGGGACGATTCATGGCGCGACGTCCGACTGATAAGGTGAATTGATCAGCTCGTCAGGTCGTTAGGGTCGGCCTGCGAGCTTTTTTTATTGCTTGGCTGCGCTGGTGCCTGTATGCCGTGGGCGAAAATCTATCAGCTCTATCAGGAACTGCAGACGTACGTCGGCTGGACCGACGACGACGCCCGCCGCGTGGCCGCCGCGGCGCACCTGCTGGATACGCACGTCGATGCTTTGATCGACGACTTCTACGATGAGATTGGCCGGCACCCTGAGGCGCGGCGAGTCATCACGGGCGGCGCAGAGCAGGTGGCAAGGCTGAAAGAGACCTTGAAAGGCTGGCTGCGGGATCTCCTCTCCGGGCAATACAACCAGTCGTACGTCTCGCGTCGCTGGCGGGTCGGCCTCAGGCACGTAGAGATCGGCCTCAGCCAGGTGTACACCAATGCCGCCTTGTCGCGTTTGCGGCGCGGGCTGTTGCGGGCGATTGACCAGAGCTGGACCGGGGAACTCGCGGAATTGCTCAACACGCGGGCCTCGTTGAACACGCTGCTCGATCTCGACCTGGCCATCATCGAGGACGCCTACCAAACCGAATTCAGCCGTCGCCAGCAGCAGACCGAGCGGTTGGCCACCATCGGCCAGGTGGCCGGCGGCGTGGCCCACGAGTTGCGAAATCCGCTGAACGTGGTCAAGACCTCGGTTTACTTCCTGCTGAACATGCGCCAAGCCAGCCCAGAAAAGGTAAAGCAGCACCTGGAGCGAATCGACCGGCAGATCGGCCTGGCGGACCGCGTGATCGCCGCGCTGTCCGACTTTGCCCGGCTGCCGGTGCCCGAGGCGAACCCGGCGCCCGTCCGGGAGTGCCTGCAAGAAGTGCTGGAATTGAACGCGGTCCCCGCTTCCATCGCCGTCTCGATCGAGTGCTCCGACGACGTACCGCCGATCCTGGGCGATGCGAGGCAGTTGCAGATCGTGTTCGGCAACCTGGTGCGCAACGCTCGCGACGCGATGCCTGACGGCGGACGTTTGACGCTCTCGGCAATAGCCGACGACGGAGATGTATTAGTGTCCGTCGCCGACACGGGCGTCGGCATTCCTCGCGAGACGTTGGAACGCGTGACGGAACCTCTCTACTCGACCAAAGCGCGGGGGATCGGCCTGGGACTGGCCATTACCCGCTCGATCGTGGAGAAACACGGGGGGCAAGTGCAGATTGAAAGCGAGCCGGGCGTCGGCAGCGTGTTTACGATCCGGCTTCCGGCGGCTCCGGCCAGCCTCAAGCCTCCAGGCGGAGAATGATCATGTCCGATGCAGCGCCAACCATCCTGGTCGTCGACGATGAAGTCGATACCTGCGCCAACCTCTCAGACATCCTGACCGAACTGGGCTATCAGGTCGACGTGGCTTACGACGGCCCCAGCGCCCTGGAACTCGTCAAGCAAAAGAACTACGACGTGGCCCTGCTGGACTTGAAAATGCCGGGCATGGACGGACTGGAATTGTACCGCCGCATCAAGCAACTGCGGGCCGGCACGGTAGCCATCGTCGTCACGGCGTATGCCAGCAGCGGCACGGCCAACGAGGCGCTGGCCGCCGGCGCCTGGCAGATCCTGCCCAAGCCGGTCGAACTGCCGAAACTGCTGAACCTGGTCGGCGAAGCGGTTGAACAGCCATTGCTGCTGGTCGTCGACGACGATCACGACCTGTGCGAGTCGCTGTGGGACTTGCTGCGAGAAAAAGGCTATCGCGTCTGCCTGGCCCACAATCCGGGCGAAGCCGCCACGCGGCTGGAGAAGAGCAACTTCCAGGTCGTGCTGATCGACATGAAACTGCCGCAAGGGAGCGGTCCCGAGGTGTTCCGAACGGTGCGCGCGGCGAACGCGCAGACGCGGACCGTGTTGATCACGGGCATGCGCAACGAGATGGAACAACTGGTGGACGCCACGCTCGCCGAAGGCGCCGACGCGGCGTGCTACAAACCGTTCGACATTCCCATACTGCTGCGGACTCTGCAACAATTGACGAAAGCCTGATGGACCGGCAGCCCTGCGGCCGACGCGTTGCGAAGCTCCCAGGCGAGGATCAACCTTGTCAACCCGGCATTCCCAAACCGACGTGGCACGCCAGGGCCAGCCCGCGCCAGCGGAAGCGACCGTGCTGGTCATCGAAGACGATCCGGACACCCGCGAAAACCTGTGCGACATCCTGGAGCTTGACGATCACCGCGTCGACGCCGTCGGATCCCTCGGCGAAGCCTTGTCGCGCGACAACTGGGCGAACGTGACGACGGTGATTCTCGACGGCCGGCTGCCGGACGGCACCGCCGAAGAATTTTTGCCGCGGCTCAGGCAGCTTGCCCCGCACGCCGACGTGGTGGTGGCGACCGGCTTCGCCGATCTGAACGGCGCGATTGCGGCGCTGCGTCACGGCGCCGCGGATTACATCGTCAAGCCGATCAATCCGAACGCCCTGCGAGCCAGCCTGTTGCGGGCGGCCGAGCGACGCCGGCTGGCGCAGGCCAAGGCGCGTAGCGATGCCGCCTTCCGCACGCTGATCGAAGCCGCTCCGTCGATGACCGTGATCCTCGACGCCGCCGGCAAAATCCTTTACTTCAGCCCCTTCGCCGAAAAGCTCACCGGATACCGGGCAGCCGAGGTGCTGGGGAAGAATTACGCCGAGACGTTCGCCGAAGGGACGGCGAAACGCCGGCGGATCGACCGCCGCTCCCGAGACACGCTTTCGGGCAAAGCGACGCAGGGCTACGAAGACTCCGTGCGCTGCAAAGACGGTTCGCACCGCTGGGTCGTCTGGAACGTCGAACGCCTGGAGGATTTTGAAGGCCAGCCGGGCGTGCTGCGCGTGGGCCAGGATATCACCGACCGCAAGCTTGCCGAAGAGGCGCTGGTCAAAGAGAAAGACTTCGTCGAGAGCCTGATCGAGCAGGCGCAAGCCATCGTGCTGCTGCTCGATGCCGAAAACCGCATCGTGCGATTCAATCCGTTTCTCGAATCGCTATCCGGCATCCGCCTGGCCGACGCGGCCGGGAAAAACTGGCTGGAAACCTTCGTGGCGGAAGAGGAGCGAGACCGAGTCCGCCGGATTTTCGACGCCGCCTCCGACCGGGGCGCAGGCGGCGCGGTCGCCCCATTTTTCACCGTGACCGGGCGCCGGCGCGAAATCAAGCTCTCCAGCCAAACCCTGCGCGACGCCGAAGGCAAGACGCACGGCGTGCTGGTGATCGGCCATGACGTGACCGAGCTGCACGACGCGCAACGCAAAGCGCTGCAGGCGGAACGGCTCGCCGCCATCGGCCAGATGATGACCGGCTTGACGCACGAAAGCCGCAACGCGCTGCAGCGGAGCAAGGCCTGCCTGGAGATGCTGGCCTTGGAGATTGAAGACCGGCCTGAGGCGGTGGAGTTGGTGCATCGCATTGAGAAGGCGCAAGAGCATCTGCAGCAGCTCTTCGAAGAAGTGCGCGGTTACGCGGCCCCGATCAAATTGAAGCGCGAGCCTTGCGACCTGCGCAAGCTGTGGCAAGAAACGTGGTCTCACCTTGCCGCCTCGCACGAGGCAAAAAAAATCGGCCTTGAGGATCGGACGGGCGAGGCCGAACTGCATTGCCAGGTCGATCCGTTCGCCTTGGGCCAGGTAGTTCGCAATATTTTCGAAAACGCCCTGCAGGTGACGCCGGAAGGAGGGCAGATCGTCGTCCGCACCGGCAAAGCCGAGATCGACGGCAGACCGGGCGTCTGGATCGGATTTCACGACAGCGGTCCCGGCTTGGACCCCGAGCAGCGAGCGCGGATTTTCGAGCCGTTCTTCACCACCAAAGCCAAGGGCACCGGACTTGGCATGGCAATTGCAAGACGGATCATGCAATCCCACGGCGGCCAGATCGAAGTCGGCAGTCGACCCGACCCAGGCGCCGAAATTGTCTTGATCCTGCCGCGAGACGCTGAATGAACAAGTCCTTGCGAATCGCCGTCGCCGATGACGAGCCCGATATGCGAGATTGGTTCGAGCGCATGCTTCGTCGCGCTCGGGCACCAGGTCGTTTCGGTCGCGGAAAACGGGACGGAACTTGTCGAACACTGCCGCCAGCTCAATCCCGATCTGGTGATTACCGATATCAAAATGCCGGCCATGGACGGCATCGAAGCCTCGCAAATCATCTGCGCCGAGTCTCCGCGGCCGATCATTCTGGTGTCCGCCCATCACGACCCGGCCTTGATCGAGCGGGCCGAGGCGGACCATGTGCTGGCCTACCTGGTCAAGCCGATCGGCAAAGCGGATTTGGAACCGGCGATCGCCCTGGCGGTGCACCGATTTGCGGAAATCCAGGCCTTGCGCAAGGAGGCCGCCGATCTGCGGCAGACGCTGTCCGACCGCAAGATCATCGAGCAAGCCAAGGGCGTGCTGATGAAGGTCGCCGGAATCGACGAGCGGACCGCCTTTCGCCGCTTGCAGGAACTGGCCGCGGATAAAAACCTGAAGCTGGCCGACGCGGCGCACGCCGTACTGAGCATGGAGAAGGCCTTGCGACCGGCCAAAGAATGCTGAGCGGCGGTGTGACGGACGTGCTCACCCGTGTGTCAGACCCGCTCACCTGCCGACGTCAAGTAATGCAGGCGGGTCTTCGCCCGTAGCGGAAGCGTGTGAAGATTCCGGGGAGCCTGCTTGCAGCCCCAAGGCGTGTTGGCGATGGAACGACGGTGCGAGACGCCCGGAAGTCTCACGACTTCCGCTACACGCCGCGGGAGCTCACGGCGGCCGTTAGAACAGTTCTGCGACAGGGCTCGCGCCGGCAGACTCCGGCTCGATGTCGATCGCGCGATAAATCGTGGCCAACATTTCCGCCGGCGAGACGGGGCGTTCGTGCGGCTCGACGCCGAATCGGTCGCTCGCCCCGATCGCCTGACCGCCGCGAATCGGACCGCCGGCGATCAGGTTGGTCCAAACGCCGGGATGATGGTCTCGTCCGCCGCGAGCGTTCAGCTTGGGCGTGCGTCCCATTTCGCTCAGCACCGGAACGAGGGTCTCGCGGAGCAACCCGCGAGCCTCCAAGTCGAGCAGCAGGGCCGCAAATGCCTGATCGAATTGCGGACAGAGCACGCGCCGATAATCGGCCAGCGACGCGTTCAGACTTCCGCCATGGGCGTGCATGTCCCAGGAAAGCGCTCCGAATACGGTGGGGAACTGATTGATGAGGACATGGCGCACGCCGCGCTCGATCAATCTTCGCGCCCGCAGACAGTTCCGCCCCAGGGCGTGGCGCCCGTATCGCTCGCGCACCACGGCCGGTTCGTCCGACAAGTCGAACGCTTCGGCCAGCCGCGGTAACGTCGGGCGGTTGGCAGCGACTGGCGGAGACGGCGGCGGGAAACCACGGCTCGTATTCGGCGCCCAGGGGACCGGCCGTCTGGCCGTGCAGACCGCCGGCGCCGGTGTCGCCAATCGGCCCCGGCAGCAGGACTGCCGCCGGCATTCCGTTTTGCCGTCCCAACAAGCGGGCAATCACGGAACCGATGTAAGGCGCCTCGTCGAGCACGCCGAAATCGCGTCCGGTCATCTGCAAGCGCTGGCCCGTCTCGTGCAACGGCGGCCCGGCATGGTGCAGGCTGCGAAGCAGCGCGTAGCGATCGGCGAGCCGGGCCATCTGCGGAAAGTGCTCGCAGATCTCGATGCCTGGAACGTTGGTCGCGATCGGACGGAACGGCCCGCGAACCTCCGCCGGCGCGTGCGGTTTCAGGTCCCAGGTATCGAGTTGGCCGGGGGAGCCTACCAGAAACAGCGTTATGCACGCGCGAGCCGGGCGAGACCGCAACGACGGCCGCGCGGCCGCGGACAAGACGACCGCGGAGCTTGCCTGGATGAACTCGCGGCGTGAAACCTGGCCGTCGGCATGGGCGAAATCATGCATCGAAGTATTCCTCGGCAATGGCTGCATGACTGCGGCCGCCTTCAAGGCTGACTCAAGTCGCTGATCATGCCGATATAAAACATGGCCAGGCGAAAGATCATGATAATGATGAGAATCGCCACGATTGCCCACACGCCAAATCCGGCCAACGCCGTCAGTGCGGCTAGCGTCCGTTGCGCCTGGTCCTGGTACTGGTCGGACAGAATGGCCATTGTTTCCGGCAAACGTCCGCTGCGTTCCCCGACTTCCAGCGTATCGAGAAACTCGCGAGGAAAGGCGCGGGTGTCCGTGAAGGCTTCGCTGATCTCTTGTCCCGACCGCACGGCCGTAAGCACTTCGTTGATATGGTCCGTGTACCGCGCGTTGCCCGTGCTGCGCAGGCAGAGCGGCAGCGCCGGCAACAGATCCATGCCGGCGTCAAAGGTCAAGTGCATGGTCCAGGCCAGTTGAGCCAGCGAAAGCGTCTGCAATTGGCGCCCCAAGACGGGAAGCTGCAGCAGCAGGTGTTGCACCGGCCGCGTCCAGACCATCCCGCGCCGAATGGCCTTAAGGGTCACGGCAATCGCCGCTGCAATCGCAAAGATGACGGTGAAGTAGATCGTCGCGCCCGAAGCGCCGATCAACCCGAAGCCCAAAATGTCAATCTGCTTGCCGTCTTCCGTTTTGAGTTCGAGCGCCCCCATCAAGAAGATCAGCAGGCCGATGATGCCGATGGCCATGCACAACTGCAGCATGGGCCAGGCAATGGCGGAGAGAAAAGCGCGCCGCAGCTTGATCTGATGCTCGTAGTGCTCCGCGAGACGCTTGAGCACCTCGGCCAGCTTGCCCGTCTGTTCGCCAACCGCCACCAGTTCCCGAAACAAACCTGGAAAGAAAGAACCGGTCTCGGCCAGCGCGTCGCTCAGGGTCTCGCCTCGGTTGACGGCGCCGCTGATGCCTTCCAAGTTGCGTCTTAACGCCGCCGGCAGCGATCCGCTCGTCTCGCGGGTCCAGACGCGCCGCATCTCGATCCCCGCCTCCAGCCCGGTGCCCAGCCGGCGGCAGAGCCGCGCCAATTCTTTTTGTCCGATCCGCGATGAGAACAGCATAACTATTGGTATAGCCGGTTTCCGCGGCGGAAGCGATAGCCGGCCGGCCGGCGCCGTTGAATCGATGCTTGCGAAGGCGTACACTGCGCGAGCTGACGCCGGTCAGGCGACGGTTCCGGCGCGCAACCTTTTCGGCGGCCCCGGCCCATCGCTCGGGGCCCGCCAGGAGCGAGCGCACGCCGAAGCCCGAATGGTCGTCAGCCCCGCCCTGATTGACGGTCCCCCCCTCAAAGAAGAAGGCGAATATCATGCGAGTTGCTTGCTGTCTTGCCCTGGCCGCGGCGCTGTTCACGGTCGGTTCGGCGTCCCGGGCTGACGAGCCCCAAGAGCAACCGGCGCCTGACCGCGCCAAGTTGATCAAGCAGTTCCAAGAACGAATGTCGGGCGCCACGCTGGTCGGCTATTTCACCACCAACGGGCAGGAGGAAAAAGGCGGTCTGAAAGAAGAACGATACCTGCTGAAGTCCGTAAAGAAGCTCCCCAACGGCGATTACTGGCTGTTTGAGTATCAATACGGCGCCGGCGGAAAGTCGATTCCCCTGCCGCTGGAAGTCAAATGGGCGGGCGACACGCCCGTAATCACCCTGACCGACCTGAAGATCCCGGGCGTCGGCACGTTCACGGCCCGCGTGCTGTTCTATCGCGACGAGTACGCCGGCACATGGAGCGCCAGCGACCATGGCGGCCGGCTGTTCGGCAAGGTCATGAAAGAGAACGAAGCGAACGCGGACAACTAACGGAAGCGAGCGAAATGCGAGCCGCGGCTCAATAGCGGCGCATTTCCTCCAGCAGTTCCGGAACGTCGCGAATGCGGCGCCAGTCGTTCTGCGGCCATTCGGCGTTGCGCACCGGACAGTCGAGCGTCAACTCGCCCGACTGATAGAGCAGCCGGATGTGCCGGATTTGCATCGGCGCTGTGCATGCCGCGCACCTTCGCATACCACCGGTCGGGCCACTCGCGTTTTCGTTCCAGCAGATCGGCGATGGACAAGCGGCCGACGGCGGGGGCGTATTCGGGCATCGCTTCGACCTCCACCGCCTCCACAACCTCCTCGACTTGCGGCTCAGGCGGCGGGGGCGGGGGTGGAGGAGGCGCAAAGAAATCGGCCAGCCGCATCCAGGGGCCGTCGAGTGCGCAAATCAAATCGTCGTCGCCAATCCGCCCTTCGGCGGCCAGGTCGACGACCTCTTGCCGCGACAACGGCGGAAACATCCGCCGCCCTTTGAGCACGCGCAGGCAACGCTCCGGAATGGACGGCGCCTCGGCGGGCTTGGGCCTCAGGTACTGCTCAATGGTAATCCAAGGGGCGCCGGAGACCGAGACCTGGTCGTGGGCGGCAAACCTCGCGGCTTCCAGCAGGCGCTCGAGCTCGTCGTGCGCCATCGGTCCGTAGACGGCTTCGCCTTTGAGGATTCGCAAGTCGCCGCTCTTTGTATTCGCCATCGCTGTCACCCCGGCTTCGCCGCGTCGAAGAAGCTTGAAATACACACTTCGAGAGCCACAGAGGCCTCGTCGGCTACGGGCCATCTGCAAGGTTGGCGGAACTTGAGAACGTAGCGAACGGCCGCTGCAAACAACGGCCCGCCCGAAAGCGGCCGTTCATCCGTTCCCGAGCGCCGGTTTAACGGGTCGTCTGGGTCGCCAGGCACTCGGCCCACAATAACAAGTCGTCGTCGGAGAGACTGTTGTCGCGGATGAAGTCGGTCGCGACCTTGGAGTCGTGACCGACCAGGTTGGCCGTGACGTTCAAGCGGCCGTTTTCGCCGTAGCTGTATCGCACCTCAATCGGCCAGCCGGCGGGCAACTTGGGCGGCAGATCTCGAATAATACAAACGCCGACCTCGATGCAAGCCTCGGGCACTTCGCTCTCCCCTTCCAATACGCAAACCCGCACGTTCGCCTGGTTGCTCTGGAACGTCTTGAACCGCCGCGCGGCCGCGTGCGGCAGCGGCGTATTCTTGGGAATGATCACCCGGTTCAGCCTGCGGCCGGAAATCGGGTCGACGCCGATCACGCCCAGGCTGTGCGAATTGATGTTGGTCACTTCAAACTGAGCGTGACCGCCGCCGGAGCCTTGCTTCTGCAGCATCAGATCGGCATACAGCGAGGCGCCGTGCGCCACGGCTTCGTCCGCCGAAACCGAGCAATCGATGGCCCGTCCCGCCAACTCCGTCAGCATCCGGATGATCATCGGCATTCGGGTCGAACCGCCGACGACCAGCACCTTGTCGATCTGCTCGAATGTCAGCCCGGCCTGCATCACCACGATTTCCGTGGTGGTCCGCGTCCTCAGCACCAGCGGCGCGGTGCGATCCTCGAACGCTTCGCGCGTGATCTCGACTTTATGGCGGCGGCCCTGGTGGTTGACGTACATCACGGCCTTGGTGCGTTCGGAGAGCGTCTTCTTGGCCAGTTCCGCGGCCAGCCACATATCTTGCAGCGTTTCGACGTCTTTGCGGGGGTCGTCTCCGATCTGCGCGATCATCGCCTCGGCGGCAAGATCGACCAGCTTTTCGTCCCAATCCTTGCCGCCCAGGCGGACGTCTCCGTCGGTGGCAATGGCCTTGAACGATTGTTCGCTCATTTCCACGACCGTGACGTCGAACGTACCGCCCCCCAAATCGTAAACCAGCACGCGGACGGTCTGATCGTCTTTGACTCGGCCGGCGTTATCCAGAAAGCCTTCCTGGTAGCCGTAGGTGATGGCGGCGGCGGTCGGCTCATTGAGAATATCCAGCACTTCCAATCCGGCGAGCCGGCCGGCATCCATCGTCGCGCGGCGGCGCGTCTCGTCGAAATAAGCCGGCACCGTAATCACGGCTTTCGAGATCGGCCCTAACTTGCGCTCGGCGTCAGACTTCAACCGGCGCAGGATATAGCTGCTGATGACCTCCGGCGGCAAAAACTCGCCGTTGATCTGCCGGCGATAGTGCTTGCCGCCCATATCGCGTTTCACGCAGTCCGCCACGCGGTCGGGTTCGAGCGAGGCGGCCAGCACCGCCTCCTTGCCGACGACCGTCCCGTCGGAGTCGAACAGCACGACGCTGGGCGTGAGGATGTCGCCGTTGGCATTCGGAATGCTGGTCGGCCGGCCTTGGCTGTCGAGGTGGGCGATCACGGAGTAAGTCGTGCCCAGATCGATCCCGACCGCCGCGGCCTTCGCTCCCGGCGGCAGCGGCAAAGGGGCCGAGTCGGGCCCGGCCGCCGGCAACCGGAGCGACTCATTGCCGTTGGACGAACCGAATTGCGGCAGCAGGTCCCCCACGACCTGCTGCCAATTCGTCCTCAGCGCCACCACGCCTCGCGAAACGTCGAAGGCCTCGGCGCAGCGCCAACATGAATTCTTCCCACCGCAACTGCTCCGAATCCAGCAGCCGGAATTGGAGCGGAGCGACCTGCCAAGCGCGGAGCACGACGTTACTGCGGTACTGGACGTCGTCGGTCACGGCAGTCGCCGTCTGGCCGACCGCTTGCTGCAGTACCGGCTGCAAAAAGGCCAAACCGTGCTTCTCGAACAACAGGCTCAGATTTGCTGTCATCTACACTACCCCTGCCCGCGCGCCCTACCGTAACAGCCCGCGCGGCAGCCGGCATTTGGCCGGTACTCGCCAGAATTTGTCCCAAACGAACCTACCCCCTAAAAAACGGTAGAGATTCTATGTTAAGGCATGTCTCATACAACGTAAACCGCAGCGAGGACCAAAACAGAACAGGGGGGAGCAAGAAGAAAACTCCCTCTTTTTCGCTAGGCGGTTTCGCCGCGAATCCGTATGATGGGGCTGGATAAACTTCGGCCGAAGTCCTTGCAGGGCGGAGCACCAGGCGGCGCAGCCGCCGGAAATAAGTTGCCGTTTGCCGCAATTCTTGGCGGACTTCGGAAGGTCCGAGGGGGGCGGCGGCAACTCCCTCGGTCGAATTCTCCGTGGCACTGCGAAGGCGATACTTTAACGAAGCCAAGCGCAAAGGCGTGTTGCGCTCGGGCACAGGCTTCCTGCATGTTCGATCCCTACCGTAAATGGCTCGGCATTCCTCAAGAATGTCGACCGCCTACTCATTATCAACTGTTGGGCATCTCGCCTGACGAGCGTGACCTGGAAGTCATCGACGCCGCCGTCCTGCGCCAAAGCGCGTACGTGCGGCACTTCCAGTCCGGCAAATATGGCGACCACGCCACGCGGATCCTCAATGAAATCGCCGAGGCCCGCATTTGCTTGATGGATCAGGCCAAACGCGCCGCGTACGACGCCGGTTTGAACCGCAATCCGGCAAACGCCGCTCATCGAACGCCTCCGGCGGGAGCCGATACGGTGGCCGGCATTCCGAACGTGGCGCCGCCACAGCCTGAACCGGCAGCCGCCGCCTCGCGCGCGGTCCCGCCGCCGCGCCCGCGCCGCCCAGGCCCGCGGCGCCTCGCCCTGCCCCGCGGCGTCCCTTGCCGCCCCCCATGGATCTCGACGCCCTGGCCAGCCAGGCGGGGCTCTCGGGTCGCCGCCGTGCGACCCGGGTCACGCTGCCTTCGCGGAAAAAGAGCGGCATCCCGGCTTATTACTGGCAGATTCCGCTTGGCGCCGGCGCCTTGCTGGCCGTAGTAATCATCGCCTTGGCCGTCAATCGCAATTCGCGCTCGCACCTGCCCGAGCAGGCCGATCTCGATGCGGGCGCGAATGCAGAGCGCACTGAACGCGGGCGCACTGGATCAAGCCCTCGAGCGCGACTCGGGCGAGGACGATGGCGCAAGCGGGCTGGCCGGCACGGACGGCCCCGGCATGCGTCCAACGCCGGACTCGCGTTTGCCCGGCCTGCCGAGCGCTGCCTTCGGTCAGCCCGGCTCCGCCGTTCCGACGCTGTTGGGCGATCCGGACATGAGGACCGCGGAAGCGGCCGGCGCCTTGGGCGCCAGCGAGACGAAATCGGGCTCTCCGACGGCTTTCCCCGACGAGACGGATGGCGGCAAATCGACCGTTTCGCTGCCCGTTCCGGCGCGCGATCCGCTGATCGTCTTTGCCGCCGCCGGCAAGCCCTTGGCCGCCATCGGGCAAACGGTGTACGACTTGAAGTCGGGGGAAATCGTCGGCAAGACCGGCGCCTTCCAGGCGCACCAGCGAGACGCGCTGCGCACGCTCAGCGCCGACGGCAAGTTCTACGCCGCAGCCGACGCGACGGACTCCTTGAGAATTGAAGTCCGTTCCTGCGAGTCGGGCGATTTCCAGTTTTCCATCCCTCTGGAAGGCTCGTTCATCAAGCTTACACTGCTCGAATTCGTCGAACCGGGCTCCTTGGTCGCCTCGGCGCGGTTCGGCAGCGGCCAGCGCGTCCAGATGTGGGATCCGGCGGAAGGCAAGCTGCTCAAGGAATTCTTCGTCGAGCCGTTCGAACGCTCGCATGCGACGCTGAGCCGCGACGGGCGGCTGTTGGCGGTCGTCGATGAAGAAAATCAGATTCTCGTTTACGACCTGACGCAAGAACCGGGACGAGGCAAGTCCCGGCCCATGGCGAAGATCTCGTTGCCGCCCGACCAGTTGGGCGGCGTTGCGGTCGACGGCCTGCAGTTTTCTCCCGCGGGCGACGAGTTGCTGGCCGTGCTCCATGGGGGCGCAAGAATCCAAGGCTGGACGCCCGAGGGCGAACCGACGTTCACGCACCACTCAGGCGTCGACATGCGCGCCGTCTGGACGGGCGCTTGCGTGTACGAAGGGCCCGCCATCGAGTGGCACCCCGGCGAACGCGGCTGGCTGCTGTCCGGCCACTTCTTTTTCGACCGCGATCTGCGGCGCGCGTGATCTGGATGCTGCAAACCGAGCGCGATCCCGACGCGCGGATGCACTTTATCGACGCCGACCGGCTGATGACGCTCCGCAGCGACGGCATTAAACGGAAACTCGCCGACATCACTATTCCGTGGGACCGCATCGACCAGTCGCTGCTGGCCGTCCACGGAGACCAACCGGCCCACCTGGGTCCGCGGGACGACGTCAGCCTGGACGTGCGCGTGTCGCGCGTGGCCGGCGGCGCCGAACGGGAAGAGGTTCGCGCCGAGATCGAACGGATGGTGGCCGCGCGCTCCGCGCGAAAACGTCTCCATTTCTCCCCAGCGCCCGGCCCGGTTGCGCGTGTCGTATGAGGAAAGTCAGGACAGCCGCGCCGCTAAAATCGAAACCCAGGGAGAGATGAAGCTGCACCTGTCGGTCAACAGCGGCGCCCAAGAAGTCTGGACCGCCGACATTCTCGCTGCGGCGGTGGAAGAAGCGTCTGAAATGTCGCCTGCCAAGCGCGCCGAACTGTACTGGCGTTTGAGCACGCGGTTGCACCAGACGCCGATGCCCTACTTCATTCCCAACAGCGCCGAACTCACCAGTTTGCCCGCCATCATCCGGCCGTAGATGGGGGCGGCTGCCTGGCAACTCGATGCATTTATGAGCGCAGCTTGCGGTCTGAATCAAGGCCGCGTCCCTTGGCCGCGCGCTTGCGGCCGGCGAGTATCACCGTGGCAAATGCGAAACGGATCTCGCCTCCCTCGCTGCGAGCCCCGACTCCGAGCCGATCGCGAAGTGCAGCACCTGCTCAGCGGGCTGTTGCGAGCTAAACTCGCCCCTGAAGACAAGTGACTCCTTTCAACAGTCCCGTAGGGACGACAGGTTGTAGCCTGGCGGCGTAAGCCCCGGGTAACCATCGCGACGCAATCTGTCGTCAGTCCCGTAGGGACGGCAGGGGTTGCAGTTGCGTGGTGGGCAGTTCCAAAAGCGTGTCGTGTTTCGCTCGTGGGAAGGAACGTGCTTTTGCCGTGCAATAGCCGACACTGCCTCACGCCCCCGGCTTGCTCCGCTCGGGCTCAAAATGTTTCAAGGGCGATTAAAAGGTGTCAGGAACCGAAAAGCGGAGACCGCTCGCCAATTGACCAAGGTCGACCGCAGGGACGCTGCGTCCCTCGGCTACCGAGGCGTCATTTGCGATTCACATGGACGAACTGCCGCCGTCGAGCTCCTGCCGCCTCCAAAGGGGCTGAGTTAGCGATCCAGGGGCTGACGCCGCTTGGCTACAGCCTGTCGCTGCTACGCAGCTATGCGGAGATCGTGGGTCCTTCGGAGACGCTGCCTCGCGCAAACGACGGCAGACGGCACATGGAATGTGCCTGCTACTTTCGCTCATGCGAAGCCAGCCGGCGCGTAGATTCGGCGGAAACCCTGCCTGTTGGAAGCGGCGTTTTTTTCAACCAGGGCATCGTGGCGATGCTCGCGGCCCGCTTTCCCCAGTCAGAGATACAGCCGAAGGAAAAGTCATGTCGCGAAAAAAACGCAACTCCCACGTAATGAACAAGTTGCAGCCGACGCCACAGACGCCGGTCAAGGAGCAGCGGCTGGAAATGAACGCCGGCGCCGAGCCGGAGACGCTGTCAACCCGCTGGATCTCGATCGGCGGAGAAAATGGGGCGAAGCGCCGCTCACAGCAGGTGTACGCGGAACGGGCCGAGGAAATCGCGGCGGCGGCGGTCCAGTGGCTGGCCGATGCCCGGGCCCCGCAAGGGGCGCTGTGCGTGGTGGCCGGAGAGCCGGGGACGTGCAAGAGCCTGCTGGCGACCGAGTGGGCGGCACGCGTCAGTAATGGCTGCGGACAGCGCGATGCCGCGCTGATCGCCCATGCGGCCGATCTGCCGGCGCCGATCTTGAGAGCCCGGCTCGATGCAGCGGGCGCCACCATCAAGCGCGTCGCCATGGCGACGCTCCGCTGGCCCGAACCGGGCGACGATGCCTCGCTGGCGGAACTTGACCGCCGCGTCGCCGCCCTGGCCTGCGGCATTGACGAGGGAAACGACGCCCGGCTGATCGTCGTCGACAATCTCGAAGCCTGGGCCGGCGGGATCGACGCGGCGCCCTGTCGGGCACGGATCCATTACCTATTGAACAAGCTCTCCGAACTGGCCGTCAGGACGAAGACGGCCATCGTCGTGCTGGCCCGGCTGAACGGTCCGGCGGGCGGACGCGTGGCGACGCGAACTAGCAGAGCTATCGGCCATTGCGCCGGTGGTCTACCTGGCGGCCCGCGATACGGAACAGCCCAAGCGGAGGTTGCTGCTGCCGATCAAAAACAGCCTGGGGCCCGAGGCGCCGGCCGCCGCGTTCCGAATTGAAGCCGGCCGCGTCGCTTGGGAACCCGAGCCGGTTGAGCTGTCCGACACGATCGTCACGCCGCCGACCGCCCGGCAAGCGGCCGAGCAACAAGATCGCGAGGACGCAGCCGAGTGGCTGCTGACCGCCTTGAGCGACGGACCGGTCGAGTCGACCGACTTGTTCCGCCAAGCCCGCAGTTGCGGGATTTCGGCTAAGACGCTGCGCCGCGCCGGCAAGGCGTTGGGATTGAAGCCGGCCAAGACGACGTTCGACGGACCCTGGGAGTGGGAAATTCGGAAGTCGGAATGCGGAATTCAGAACGGCGAGTGTGGAACGGATGAGAGCGAGCAGGCCGAAGCGGGCGATATGTGCCAAGATGGCCAACTGGGAGTGGAAAAGTTGGCGGCGGCGGCAGGATGAGAGCCGACTGCGCGACGAAGATGTGCGCTGGAAGGCCGCCTGGTCTGCGGCGGCGGATAAACGACGACGAAGCCTGATGACTCCCAATCCGCGTGAGCGAAGACCGCGCGGCGTCGGAGGAGAGGCTTACATCACGCGGGAGCGTGATGACTACTGTACGGCGAGGTGCGTAGCTGAGCGTACAGTGGGCCTCACGCTCCGCCGTGAGGGGATCTGCAAAAAAGGTCGCCCGTCTACCAAACTTGCACGGGGCTAAACTCGGTAGCGACTCCTCGCATCAGAGCCGGTTGCAATTGAGGGCAGACTGCTTGAGCCTGGCCTTCAACCGAGGCAAAGAATCCTTCAAACAAGCGACTGCGCTTGCGACTAGATCGCGTGCTGCAGGCTGCTCAGGCCGAGCGGCTCCCGGCTGGCGAAGGGCTCGCCGTAGGCGGCGCCGATCAACGAGCCCCAATAGGCGGCCAGGTCTCGCTGGCGGTCAATAAAGGTGGGCGGGTCCGTCGGGCGGCCTTCGACAAACTGGCTCTGATAGCATTCGATCGCCGCCAGCTTGTCGAGCCAGAAAGGGCTGATGTCGAGAATGAACGCCGGCTCGAGCCAGCTTCAGGTGGACGCAGTAATAGTAGAAAATCCGCTGCGGATGAAACGGCTCGCCCGGAAGATCGGTCTTGGTCAGCTTCGACCAGAAGCGGGCCGCTTCAATCAAGTCGGTGGCGGCCGAGTGGTCCGGATGGGCGTCGACCCAGTAAGGCGCAAACAGCCAGCGAGGCCGGACCCGGCGGAACACGGCGGCCAGTTGGGCCCGCGCCTTGAGCGTGTGCTGCAAGCTGCGGTTGGGCAAACCGAGGTTCTCCCGCCAATCGACTTTCAGGATCTGCGTCGCCGCTTCCGTTTCTTTGGCGCTTCTCCGGGCTGCCGAAAGGGGTGGGCTCTCCGCTGGTCAGGTCGAGAATGCCGACCTTCAGCCCCTCAGACTTGCACTTCAGAATCATGCCCGCGGCGCCCAGTTCGGCGTCGTCCGGATGCGGGGCCACTACGAGAATATCAAGCACGATCAAATTCCACTGCGAGGAAAGCGGGCCCCTGAGTCTGCCACGGGCGGCTCAATCGGTCTAAATCGTTGGCCGCGTTTTTGCAACTCCCGAAGCGAGATTCTTTCTTACGAGGATGAAATCGTTTTTCCGCGGCTGGCCGGCTGCGTGTCGCACGGGCCGATCTTCAATTGACTCTGCCAGAGCTTTGGAGGATACTTTCATTAGCTTTGGATCGGGCTGCGCGACGACGCCCGATATATTGCGCAACCATTTACCCGACTGACAGTTAGAGATTTTCATGGCGGTCGCAGACGAGCGCGACTTAGAGTCTTATTGCTTGCAGTTGGCGCGAGCGCGCAGGCGGCATCGGCCGAGTTGGCGGTGGCTTCCGGCGAACAGAAGCAACGCTTTCTGCGACTGGCCGCTCGTTATTTGCGAGAGCGGCACGATGCGTTGCGCGACGCCAACGAGCTGGATTTGCAAGCGGCGCCCGGCTTCGGACTGACTGCCGCCCAGATCGACCGGCTGCGATTGACCCCCAAAGTGCTCGAGTCGATGGCCGTGGGCCTGGAAGAAGTGGCGAAGTTGCCGGAGCCGATCGGGGAGGTCATTGAGTCCTCGATTCGGCCCAACGGCCTGGAGTTGCTGAAGGTTCGCGTGCCGCTGGGCGTCGTGTTTTTCATCTACGAATCGCGTCCGAACGTCACGGCCGACGCCGCGGCAATCTGCGTCAAGAGCGGCAACGCCGTGATCCTGCGAGGCGGCAAGGAGGCGGCGCACTCCAACCGGGCGATCGCCGACTTATTGCTGGAAGCGGCCGAAGCCGCAGGGCTGCCGGCCGATGCCGTGCAACTGGTCAACACCATCGATCGCGCCGCCGTCGGACATCTGCTCACGCTGGACAAGTACATCACCGTCGTCATTCCGCGCGGCGGCGAAGGCCTGATTCGCCGGGTCGCGGCGGAAGCCCGCATGCCGGTCATCAAGCACTTTGCCGGCAATTGCCACGTCTACGTCGATGCTTCGGCCGACTTGGAGATGGCGGAACGGATCACCATCAACTCCAAGTGCCAGCGGATGGGCGTTTGCAACGCGGCCGAATCCTTGGTGGTGCATGCCGACGCCGCCCCGCAGTTCCTGCCCCAGATCGGCGCCGCACTGACCAGCCGAGGCATCGAGGTCCGCGGCGACGAGCGGGCCCGATCGCTGATGCCGGCGGCCGTCGAGGCGAGCGAAGCCGATTACGCCACCGAGTTCCTGGGACCGATCATTTCCGTCAAGGTGGTCGACTCGCTGGACGAGGCGATTCGCCATATCAATCGCTACAGCTCGCAACACACCGAAGCGATCGTCACGAGAGATCTGGCGTCGGCGCGGGAGTTCGCCGCCCGGATCGACAGCTCGGCGGTCATGGTCAACGCCAGCACCCGCTTCAACGACGGGGGACAGTTCGGGTTGGGTGCGGAAATCGGCATCAGCACCGACAAGCTGCACGCCCGCGGCCCTTGCGGCATCAAGGAACTGACCAGTTACAAGTACGTGGTCTATGGAACCGGGCAGACGCGGGAATGAGGCGGCAAACAGCAGAGAATTGACCGTCGACCGTTCGGAAGCGGGAAGCGGGTCGGTTTCTGACACGCGGAAACGGGCAGACGAAAACGGGCGCGGCCCATGAGGGGCCGACGCGATACGAGCGACGCCATTCATCCATCACTGGCGGGATGACGCAAGGAAGCGACCATGCCTGGAGATGTTCTCAGTCAAGCAGAAGTCGAGAGCCTGCTGAACGCAGTCGACGCGAATGCCAAGTCGAGCGGCGCCTCGCGGTCTGCCGTGGCGCCGGGGCCTCCGCCGGCGTTGCCGGCGCGAGAGACAAGGTCACGCCGTACGATTTCAAGCGGCCGGAGCGCGTCGGCAAAGACCAGATGCGGCGCCTTGCAAACGCTGCACGAAGGCTTCGGCCGCAACTTCGGAGCCGCCTTGTCGGCGTTGCTGCGGTCGATCGTCGAAATGAAGCTGACCAGCGTCGACCAACTGACCTACAGCGAATTCGTCTTCAGCCTGGAGAACCCGACCTGCTTCAACCTGCTCAAGGCCGATCCGCTCGAAGGCAACCTGATCCTCGACATCAATCCTTCGATTCTCTACCCGATCATCGATCGGCTGCTGGGCGGCGGCCGCGAGACCAGCGCCCTGGCGCGGCGCCCGCTCACGGAAATTGAATTGCGGCTGGTGCGGCGAATCACCGATCTGTTTCTGGAAGAACTGCACCGCGCCTGGGAGAACGTGATCGATCTCGACCTGGCGGTGGTTCGCGTCGAGAGCAATCCGCAGTTGGTGCAGATCGTCCCGCCGAACGAAGTCGTGGTGCTGATCAGCTTCGAGTTGACGGTCGGCGACGTGCGGGGAATGATGAACCTCTGCATGCCGTTCAATTCCATCGAGCGGATCAGCGGCAAGTTGTCGTCGAATAGCTGGGTAACGTACGGGCGCCGCCAGGCGACGGTGGAAAGCATGCAGCAGATCAGCGGCAACCTGCAAGGCTCGTTGCTGGGCATGGTCGTGCGGCTGGCGGACACGCGGATCTCGACCAAGGAACTGGTCGGCCTGCGCGTTGGCGACATCATCACGACGGAAAAGGACGTGCGCAGCGAGTTGATCGTCGAAGTGGAAGGCGTGCCGAAATTCACGGCGCATCCCGGCGCTTACAAGGGCCGCAAAGCGATTCGCATCGAAGAACCGATCGTCTCGCCGAAAGCGTGACGGCCGGCTTCAGTAGGCCGTTTTCCAGTGGGCCTGGTAGCTGAGTCCCAGGTTCAGGAGCCGCTGCAGCAGTTCTTCGTAGCCGATCCCGATGCGTTCGGCCGACTCCGAGAAATCTTCGCCATACGCCAGGTTGGGATTCGGATTGACCTCGAGCAGGTAGACCTTGCCTTCCTCATTGAGCCGGAAATCAAGCCGCGCGTAGCCGCTGAGGCCGAGGATGCGGTAGATGCGCTTGCAAAGCCTCGGCAGCCGCTCTTCGAGGCCGTTCGGCAGATCCTTGGCGGCCTCGGTCGTGATGCCGTTGCGTTCCTGGTATTTGGCGTCCCACTTGACTTTGGCCGTTGCGATGTGCGCCACGCCCTCGGGCATGTTGGTGAACAGCATTTCCCAAATGGGGAACGTGCTCAGCCGCTGATTTCCCAGCACGCCGACGTACAGCTCTCGGCCGTCGACGTACTCCTCGACCAGGGCGTCGACGCCGAGCTGCTCGTGGACGAAGGCCACGCGATCCCGCAACTTTTCGTCGCTGGAAACGATGGATGCTTGCGAGATGCCGAGCGAGGCCTCTTCCGTAGCCGTCTTGACCAGCAGCGGGAAGTGCAGCCGCTTGGAACGCCGCACGACTTTCCCCTTGGGAAACACGGCGAAGTCCGGCACCGCGATGCGATGGTAGGAGAGGATTTTCTTGCACAGCGCCTTGTCTCGCGCCAGCAGCAGACCGCGAGGGTTGCAGCCGGTGTACGGCTGCTGCATCAACTCCAGATAGCTGACGACGTGCTGGTCGTACAGCGTGACGCCGTGGAATTCCTCCAGTAGATTGAAGGCGATGTGCGGGCGCCAGTTTTCAATGGCTTCGCGGATCACGCCCAGGTCGCTGCTGACGCCCAGCGGCCGGACCTCGTGATGCAGGTTGCTCAGCCCGACGACCACGTCGTACTCGGTCTTCCATTCGGCGACTTCGCGCGGCGAATGGCCTTCGATGTCGTCGGGCGGAACCAGCGACTCGTGCATCAGCACCAAGACGCGATTCTTCTTGTAACCGCGGGAACTCATAAGGCGACCCTGTGCCGCCCGCCGTGCAGGTAATTCATCGTCTGAACGGTGAGCAACACCGTAGCGTCCTGCTTGGTTTTGGCTTCGGAGCGATCGAGGCGAAGCCTCAATTGCCGACAACGGGAAATCATTTCCTGCAACACCTGATCGATCGTGTATTGATATTCGCCCGTCCAGAGGGCCACGGTGCTGCGGATCTCCGGACGAACGCGGCGCAAGAAGCCAGAGGCCGACTCGCCGCCCTGCGAAGTATCGGAAAACAAACGCCGCAGATCGCGGTCGTAGATTTCCGAGTACTCCGCCGAATACCGCGCTTGCTTGGCCTCGTAATGTTCTCGCAGGGTGACTCGCAACGTCGAGAGCGGCTCGACTCGTTCGCGAGAACGGACGGCGGGCGCGGCCGAGGCGATTTCCTGCATCAGCTCATCGACGAACTCGAGCTTCTTGAGCGCGGGCCAGCCGGCGTAGCGGACTCGCCACCGCGACTCGGGTTTGAGCCAGACGGCGAACGTTTCCGCGAAATCTTCGGCCGGATGGCTTTGAGCGTACCACGAGTCGAGGTGCAGCACGTAACTCTTGCTGTACGGTTTGGGCCGGTAGTATTCCGGATAAGGCTTGCTCGACTTGCCGAACACGCGCTGCCAGTCGCGCCGGCGGTGCAGGCGGAACGCGGAATCGATCGTGTGCCCGGCTTCGTGCCGCAGGATGCGCATGCACCAATCGCGAGTGCCCCCTTCCACCTCGAGCATCTTGCGGCTTTCCAGCTTCATCAGCCGGGGATGCGCAGGTAGAACGGGATGGCGATTCCGGGCACGCCGTCGGGCGAGAACCACTCTTCGGACAGCCAGCAGTGGGGCCGCAGGCGGATATGACGCTTTTCCAGCTCGGCATAGAGCTGTTCGATTCGCGTTTCGAGAACCGTGCCCTCAATCTTCAAGTCCAGATCGCACATTCGCAAATCGAGCAATTGCTCGTCGCGCATGCGCACCCAGGCAGGCTCGCGAGTGCGGCGCGCGGAAGACGTGGATCTGGCGGCCGAGCTGGCTCGACGGCGAGGCTTCGTCAAAACGCGTTCACTCCCGAATTCGTCCGATGAAAATCCGCGGGCCGCGAAGCCCCGTTTCCGGCGCCTGGTTTCCGACGCCCCTGTGCGGCGCCGCGGCCAGTTCGACCCGACGGGCCGCCCCACAGTTGTAGTCTACTCTACGCGGGAGGAAAATGCCGGCTAGGGCCGGGGTGGCTTTGCCATGCGGCCCCGAATAGATTGGTTGCAGCGATGCCGCCCGGACTGCCCGAAGGTTCGCCCGCTTGCCAGGCCTCGCTGCGCACCGTGCAGCATCGGTTTTCGCATCCCAGGTCACCGCCTTTTTAAGGAGAAACCGTGGCAAAGTCCATCCATGTCGGGCTGATCACTGATCCGGAAGGGGCGCACACAGCGGCATATCTCGAAGCTTTGCGGTCGACCGACGAAGTCGGCGGCGTGGCCCTGGCCGACCCGACGGGCGGCATGGAGGCGGCGGCGCGCAAGGCGCTCGGCGACAAGCTGGTCGGGACCTATCGCGACGCGAGCGCCATGCTGCGAGAAACCAGGCCCGCCATGGCGTTGGTGACCTTAGAGGCGGCCAAAGCCCCGCCGGCCATCGACGCGGCCCTGGATGCCGGCTGCCACGTGCTGGCGGAGAAACCGGCTTGCGTGCGGGTCGAGGACTTCGAGCCGCTGGTTCGCAAGGCGCAGAGCAAACACCTGGAAATCATGCTGGCCCTGGCCAATCGCATCCACGCGCCCGTGGCCGAAGCCCGGCGGCTGGTCGCCGAGGGAAAGCTCGGCCGGCTGTATGGGGCGGAAATCCACCTGATCGCCGATCAAACGCGGCTCAAGTCGCCGGCCTATCGCCAGACCTGGTTCGCCCACAAAGACCGGGCCGGCGGCGGCCATCTGATCTGGCTCGGCATCCACTGGCTGGACATGGTGCAGATGATCATGGGCAGCGCCGTCCGTGAAGTGGCCGGTTTTACCGCCGTGGTCGGCGGTCAGCCGCTCGACGTGGAAGACGCCGCCGCGTTGGCCTTGAAGTTCGACAGCGGCGCCCTGGGCACGATGACCTCGGGGTATTTTCTCGATCGCGGCTACCATTCTCACCTGCAGATTTGGGGCGAAGACGGCTGGCTGCGGCTCGCGTCCGTCGAAGAGCAGCCGCTGGAGTGGTACAGCCGCCAGGGAACCGGCCAGCCCAAGGTCGAACGGTTCGAATACGGCAAGGGTACTCGAGGCTATACCCCCTTTGTGCAGGCCTGCGTGCAGTTTGCGGCCGGGGCCGGGCCGGCGCCCATCACCAGCGAAGAAAGCTTGCGCGTATTGAAAACGGTGTACGCCGCCTACGAGGCCGCAAAAACGGGTCGCTCGCAGCGAGTGACTTGATTGGCGCCGGGGCCCGGTATTTTGACGACTTGCCCGCCGTGCAGAAAACGGTTCGCGCTGCGGCCAAGATCGAGGCGAGCTGATAGAATATTCGACAACGTGGCGGCCCATTCCCGCAAGGCGTGCGGCCGCGAAATCGAGTTCGCAAAATCGCACCCTCCTCACGCGGTTTGAGGCGCCATGGCCCGCCGACTTCAGTACCGTCTGATATGGCTTTTGACTGCGACGCTTGTGATCGGCGCTTTCTTTGGCGGCGTGTCGGTCGGCCGACGATGCCACGAGATAGAAAACCAACGCGCCCAGAGTGCGTTTGAACAGGCGCGTTCGGATCTCGTCCGCGAGCGGCTGCGCTGGGACCAGATCGTTCGGCGCGATTGCGAGCCGAACTGCGTTTCCGAAACTCCATGCTGGTAACCTTTGCACCGCCCTCAGTTCAACATCCGCGGTCTGCTTTGGCTGACGTTCCTAGTGGCCTTGGGATGTGTCCTCGGACCGCGCACGTGGCGTTTTCTGAGGCCAGTTCGAACGCATAAAGTATGGGTTGGAAGCGTGGAGGCCACAGTCATCATTCAGCCGGAAGAGCCGGAGTTGCTCGAAGCGCCGCTTGATCGTGAGCGGGCTTCGCGGTCGTCGCAAGCAAAATAAATCGGCGTATCACAGTTGGTAAGGCGCGTCGCCGCGGCTCAAGGTCGCCAGCTTTCTGCGTGCGCGCTAGCCGCCACGCCGCGCTGCTGGACGGAACCCGCCAGGTGAGTTAGAATCGGACCGCTGCGTCGCCGTCGCAGCAAGTGCCTGAGACTTTTTCCCGGAGTTTGCCACGTGAGTGCTGAAAGCGCGAGTCAAAGAGCTTGGACTGGAACTGCCGCCGCCGCCGAAACCCGCCGGCGTCTACAAACCGGTCGTGATCGTAGGCAACTTGTGCTATGTGTCGGGCCATGGTCCGCTCCGGGCGGACGGGTCGATGATCTGCGGTCGCGTTGGCGCCGATCTGGACATGAAGGACGGTTACAACGCCGCCCGTCAGACCGGCCTGGCCATTCTGGCCTCGTTGCGGTCGCATCTCGGCAGCCTGGACCGGGTCCGTCGCGTGATCAAGACGCTGGGCATGGTCAACTCCACGCCCGACTTCCAGCAGCATCCGGCCGTGATCAACGGCTTCAGCGAGCTGTTCGCCGAAGTCTTCGGCAAGGAAAATGGCGTCGGCGCCCGCAGCGCCGTCGGCATGGGCTCGCTGCCGGGCAGCATTGCGACCGAAGTGGAAGTGATCGTCGAGATCGAAAGCGAGTGATCTTGCCCTAATCGGCGGTTTCTGATAGCAACGCCGCCGTGAAGGAACATCCGCCGCCAGAGCTGGTCAATCTGTTATCCAAACTCGGGTTGGCCCGTGGGGAGCAGATACGCGCCGTCCGGGGTCGGGTGCGCCGCCTCTCGCGGGATTTGCCCGCTTTTGAGTCAGTCTGGGTCGACGCTTTAGCGCAGGCCCGCGTGCTCACTCCGTATCAGGCCGTAGAGATCAACGCCGGCCGCGGCAAGTCGCTGGAGGTTGGCCCGTTTGTACTGTTCCAGCCGCTTCCCTCGCCCGGGTACTCTCGCGTGTTTCGGGCCTATCAGCGGCGCCAGCAGCGCTGGGTGCGGCTTTCGATCATCTCCTGCTCGCCGGGCTGCCTTGATGAGACATCGGCCAGGCTGAAAGCGCTGGTGCATCGCGGCGCGGGCCTGGCGACGGTCGGCCATTTGGCGCCGGTCCTCGACTCTGGAACGGCGGGCGAGAACAAGCTCTGGGCCGCCGCCCCCGACGTGCGGGGCCAAACGGCGGCCGAATGGATGATTCACCATGGCCGTTTTCCGCCGGCCGCGGTATTGGAGGTTGCCCAGCAGATGCTGGGCGCCTTGCTGGCTTGTGAGCAGTCGGAGTTGCTGCATGGGGACCTGAGGCCGGGGCAAGTGTTGCTCGACGCGCAAGGCAAGGTCTGGCTACCGGAGCCGGGACTGCGGCTGGCGGTGCGTCCGGATGAAGGCTTCGGACATGCGGAGCTGCCGCCCGAGGCTTACGAATGCCTGGCGCCGGAGCGCGTAGCGGCCGGAACGACGGCGGACACGGCAAGCGATATTTACGCCTGCGGTTGTCTCTGGTGGCATTTGCTCGCCGGCCGGCCGGCCGTCCCCGGCGCCACGAGCCTGGCCAAGCTCCGCGCCGCGCAGACCGTGAAAGTGCTCGATGTTTGCCAATTGGCGCCTGACGTTCCGACCGCATTGGCCGAGACGATCTCCGAGTGCCTGCGCCGCGATCCGAAGCTGCGGCCGGAAACGATGGGCCGTCTCGCCATCCGTCTGGCGACGCCTTCGCGAACCGCCAAAAACCAACTAGCGAGAGCCGCGCGTCGCTCGGCGACCTCGTTCCGTCGACCTTCGCCCATCGCCGCCGTCATGCGTCGCCCCGCTCGCAAGGCGATGCGCGTGGCGCTGGCCGCCAGCGCCGTCGCGGCCGCCCTGGTCGGCGCGTGGCCGCACTGGGGCGCAGCGTGGCTGAAGCATGGCGGCACTACCGCATCGAACGCCTCCCCGCAGCAAGCGTCCGAGGTCGCCGAAGAGCCGGGCCGATTGCCGACGGATCAGGCGCTGGCTTCACTCCCAAATCCGGACGGCGCGGTTGCGTCCGACGACAATGGCGGAGCCTTGCAGACGGCGTGGACTGAGCCCGCCACGAACGTGCTGGAGTTGAAAGGGGGAATGCCGCAACGGCTCGCCGGCTCCGCGCTGACGGACGGCATGACGGTGCGCGGCCCGGCGGGCAAGCGCGGGTCGATCTTGGCGCCGCCTGGCGGCTTGGTCATCGATGCAGAGGACGTGCATTTCGAAAACGTCGATTTCGTCGCCGACGGTTCGCCGGCGCCGCGAGGCGAGGCGACGGCAATGGTCATGTTGCGCGCTGAACGCCCGCTTCTCGGGATGCTCGTTTCAATCGATGGCCGCCAATCTGTCGACCGATCGCCTGCCCGCCGCCATAGGCTGGCTGGGGAGTCCGCCCGCCGGCGAGTCCGAACTGACGTTACCGGCTGGCAAATTGATCGTTCAGCGTTGCGTCTTCCGGCAGGTCTCCGCCGCGGTGAATTGCGAGATCGAAGCGGCCTTGACGTTTGATTTCGCCCACAGCCTGCACTTGGGCCCCGGGCCGTTGATCGTTCTGGCGGAGGCGCCGGAAGTCGACGAACCGATCACGCTGGCGCTGGAGCATGTCACGCTGCGCGGCGCCTCCGCTCTGTTGGAATGCCGTTACGAGGCGTTGGGCGACGATGCGGGCAAGCTCGCCGTGCTGGCGGCGGATTGCGCGTTTGTGCCGGCGCCCGGTGCAGGGTTGGTCGTTTTTCGCGGCGCCGCGCATCCCGGTCCGCTGATTGAGCACTTCAACTGGTCTGGGCAAGGTTCGGTGCTGGCTCGCGAGACGCCGTTGGCGCTGTGGCATGGCGCCAACGGCCGGGTTCGCGCGGCCGCGGAGGAGATGATCCAAGTCGCCGGCCTGGTGCGGACCGACGTCGGCTTTGCCGGCGAAGCGGAAGAGGGCGCGGCCGCATCTCGGATCGTCCGTTGGCAAGTCCCTCTGCGCTCGCCCGATCCGCCCGGCATCGGCGAAGACGCCCTGTACTTGCCCCCGGTGGGCCGCAAGTAATCTGAGGCGCCCGACTGAGATGGCCTGTGGCACGCGTGACGGCAGGCCGCGGCAAGACGCCGTCTTCGTGCCGCCTTTCCGCCGCCTGGCCCCGGGCGCCGAGTCAAAAGCTGAGAAATAGATGAATAATTGAGCAAAAAACCTTGTTTGACTTGGACCGCCGTCCGAACTAGGGTTTTGATGTGTCGTGCATCGTGCACGGCGTCTTCACGATCCAATTCGATTCAGCCTGCACGGGAACGCGAGAGCGCAGGAGGGTAGTCCATTGATGGAAAAGCTCAACCGTTTTTATCGCGGCGAAGAAGCTGCCACCGCCGTGGAATATGCTGTGATGCTTGCGCTGATCATTGCTTCCGTCATCGTCGCCATCAGCTCGGTCGGCGGCAAGTCGGGCGGGATGTGGGGCGGAATTAAAAGCAATATGGCCAATTACGGCATCGGCGGCTAGGACGCCGGCGTTCCGCCCGGACGCGCAGTTGCGACGGTACGCGGAAGGCGTGAGCTTCAACTCGCGCCGGAACACCTGGTTCATCACTTCCGTCTGCGAGAACCCGGCCGCGGCCGCAATCCGCGGCATACTCCAATCGGTCGCCGCCAGCAACTCCTTGGCGCGTTCGACTCGCACCCGGCGGATTTCCGCCGCCGGCGATCTCCCGAAAACCTGCTTGAACCGCTGTTCCAGCAAACGACGCGAGAGGGGCACGACGCGCAGCACGTCCGCCACGTCAATCGGCCCGCTCGCTTTTGCCCGGATGAACTGCATGGCGCGGGCCAGGTCCGGATCGTCCACCGCCACCGTGTCGGTCGATTGCCTCGCCACAATCCGTTGCGGCGAGATCAACCGCGCGGCATGAGGCGGCGCAGCTCCGGCAAGCAAGCGATCCAATAGCGCCGCGGCCTCGTAACCCACTCGTTTCGAATCCAGATCGATGCACGACAGCGGCGGATCGACGATCGTGCCGAGCAAGGCGTCGTCCTCGCCACAAAGCAGGGCGACGTCTTCAGGCACTCGCAGCCGGCAGGCCCGGCAAACTTCGTTCAGCGCGTAAGCGTCTTCGATGCTCGTCGCGAACACGCCCGCAGGCGTAGGCAACGAGCGCAGCCAGCGTTTGAGTTCCGCGAGCGTCGGCGCGGCGCGTGCCGAGCCGCCCTGGCTGAAAGAACGAAAGATGCGGCAGCCGAAGCCGCGGCCCGCCAACTGATCGCGGAACTCCGGCCCGCAACGATCCGTATAGTGGGGTTGCGTCGTGAGCCCGCAGTAGCCGAAATGTCTTAAGCCTCGCTCCAACAGATGCGCCGCGGCCCAGGCCCCGATCTTTCGCTCGTCGATCGTCACTTGAGCGCAGGCATAGTCCGGCAAGACGCTGCGAGAAACGTTGACCACCGGAACTGCCAGCTTCTCCAGTTCACGCACCAACGAATGGTGCATGACACGGGCGATGACGGCGTCCGGCCGCCAGTGTCGCGGCATCCGCCAACGCTCTCGCGAACCGCGCGGCTCGAGCAGCAACTGCCAGCGGCCGTGCTCCCGGGCGTACTGGGCGACGCCCTGAATTAGCTGTGTGCTGTAGCCCGTTGACGTGTCGACCAGCAAAGCGACCCGCACCGGCGCAGCCGCTTCGGCGTCGCTACGGCCAGAGACCCGATGCATCATCGTTTCCTCACTGCATGCGCAAAAGCTAAAAACATTTGCGCATTTTATCATGGCCAGATGCCGCGGCGCAGGAGAAGATTGACAAAGGCGGAGGGGTCCGAATGCGCAAAGCCGAAATGCTTGAATAGCAAGATGGTTAAGATGTATCGCCTTACGCTCGTCGTCTTCCTGACATGGATGTGCGGCCTGAATTCCGTCCAGGCCGCGGAGCCCGTCCGCTACAACCGCGACGTGCTGCCGATTCTGGCCGACAACTGCTTTGCCTGCCACGGCTTCGATAAGTCCCAACGCGAAGCCGAGCTGCGGCTCGACGTGCGCGAGTCTGCCGCCGCCGAACTCCCTTCCGGCGTCACGGCGATTGTGCCCGGCAAGCCGGCTGAAAGTGCCCTCTGGGAGCGCGTCAGCGCAACTGACGAAGCCCTGCTCATGCCGCCCCCCGAAACCGGCAAGCGTCTGACCGCGGCCGAGCGCGACGTACTGCGGCGCTGGATCGAACAAGGCGCGGAGTACGAACCTCACTGGGCCTACCTGCCGCCGCAACGCGTCGAGCCTCCGCCGGCGGCGGGAAGCCAATCCGCCATCGACCGCTTCATTCGCTCGCGGTTGGCGGCGGAGAAAATCGAACCGTCGCCGGAAGCCGACCGCCAAACGCTGCTGCGGCGCGTCACGCTCGATCTGACCGGCCTGCCTCCTTCGCCGCTGGAAGTTGACGCGTTTGTGAACGACCCGCGAGACCATGCCTATGAACGCGTCGTCGACCGCTTGCTTGCGTCGGTCCATTTCGGCGAACGCTGGGCGCGGTGGTGGCTCGACCTGGCGCATTATGCGGACACCGACGGTTACTTGCAGGACTTCCTCCGGCCCGTGGCCTGGCGCTATCGGCAATGGGTGGTGGACGCCTTCAATCGCGATCTGCCGTTCGATGAGTTCACCATCGAGCAGTTGGCGGGCGACCTGCTGCCGGCGCCGACGGCGTCGCAAAGAATGGGCACGGGCTTTCTTCGCAACACGTTGAGCAATCGCGAAGGAGGCGCCGATTTGGAAGAGTTCCGCGTCAAGCAGGTCATCGATCGCACGGCCACCGTGGCGACCACCTGGCTGGCCTTGACCATGGGCTGCGCGGAGTGCCACGATCACAAGTTCGATACTATCACGCAGCGCGAGTTCTACCAGCTCTACGCCTTCTTCAACGACGCCGACGAGGTGAACTTCAACGCTCCCTTGCCGGGAGAACGCGAAGCTTGGGAAACAGCAAAACAAGAACACGACCGCAAGCGGGCGGAGCTGCTCGCGCCCGTGGCGGCGCCGCTGGCCGAACTGCAGGCCGATTGGGAGCGGCGGATGCTCGAAACCGAGGCCCATCCGGGTCAGAGCTACGCCTGGGACCGTGCGTTGGAACTGCTCGGCCTGCAATGGGGACAGGATCTTGGCGAAGGGCAGCTCGAAGGACTCAACATCATCAAGACGCCGCTGGCCAGTGCGCACGCAAGATCAGAAGGATCGATTGCTGGATTATTTCCTCAGCCGCCCGCCGGCGGAATTCAGCGAGAAGTTCAAAGAGCTGAAAATAAGCGAGCTGCGAAGCAAGTTCGAGGCGCTGGCCAAGGACGTGCCGCACGTGACGCGGGCGCCTGCGATGATGAAGGCCCCGGCCCAGCGAGTCACGCACGTTCACATTCGGGGCGATTTCCGTCGACCGGGCGAAGTAGTGCAGCCCGGCACGCCGGCGGTGCTGCCGCCTCTGCCCGCAGGCAAAGTCGCAGACCGTCTCGCGTTGGCGCGCTGGCTCGTCTCGCCCGAGCACCCGCTGACTGCACGCGTGGCGGTGAACCGGCTGTGGCAGGAGTTGTTCGGTCGCGGTCTTGTGGCCACTTCGGAGAACTTTGGCATTCGCGGAGACTGCGCGTCGCACCCCGAACTACTCGATTGGCTGGCCGTTGAGTTTGTACGCGGCGGCTGGAGCGTGAAGGCAATACTGAAGCAGATCGTGATGTCGCGAACCTACCGTCAGGCGTCGGCTGCACGGCCCGATCTGGCTGAACGCGATCCGAACAACGTGCTGCTCGCTCGCCAGGTCCGGCTGCGACTCCCGGCCGAAGCGGTGCGAGACTCGGCGATTGCCGTCAGCGGGCTACTCTGCCGGACCGTCGGCGGGCCGAGCGTGAAGCCGCCGCAACCGGAGAGCGTATCGAAAGAAGCCTACCGCAGCGTCTGGGAGCCGAGCGAAGGGGCCGACCGCTATCGGCGCGGGTTGTACACGTTCCTGCAGCGCACCTCCCCGTTCGCCCAGTTCGTCACGTTCGACTTGCCGGACGCCAGCCGCAGTTGCACTCGGCGCGAACGTTCGAACACGCCGCTGCAGGCGCTGAACCTGCTGAACGATCCGGTGTTTCTCGAAGCTGCGCAGGCATTCGCCTCCCGCGTGCTGCGAGAGGAGCGAGGCGCAAAAGGCGAAGGAAAGGAATGCAACGTCGATGAGCGGAGGCTTTCCCGCGCCTTCCTGCTTGCCTTGGGCCGCGAGCCAAAGCCGGAGGAATCGCAGCGGCTGCTCGCCTATCTCCGGCAGCAGCAAGAGCTTTTTCAACGCGATACTGCATCCGCGCAGGACCTGCTGCAAGATACGCCGCTTGCCGAGGGTTCGGCCGCCGAGGCCGCCTGGGTGGCGCTCTGCAGCGTGCTGCTGAATCTCGACGAAGCCGTCACCAGAGAATGACTTCGAGCAAGAGCCGATGAACTATCAAACGAACCTTGGCGCCCAACCTGGCGGCATGTCCCGCCGGCAGTTCCTCGCCCGCAGTTCTCACGGCTTCGGCGCCATGGCGCTATGGCATTTGCTGGCCGGCGAGGGCGCCGCCGCGCCACAGCCCCATTTCGCCCGCGGGCCAAGAACGTGATTTTCATGTTCATGGTCGGCGGCCAATCGCATCTCGACTTGTTCGATCCGAAGCCGCAAATGGCCAAATGGCATGGCCAGCCGCCGCCGGAGTCGCTTGTCGCTTCGCTCCCTGATCCGCAGGTCAAGGCAGGCACGCTGATGGCGAGCCGTCGACCCTTTAAGCCCTACGGGCAAAGCGGCATCGAGTATTCCGAGCTGGTTCCACATACCGCCGCAATGGCCGACCAGATTTGCCTGATCCGCTCGTTGCACTGCGAGCAGAGCACCCACGATGCGGCGGAACTGCTGTTCCATAGCGGCTCGCCGCTGTTCGGCAATCCCAGCATCGGTTCCTGGGTGAACTACGGATTGGGCAGTGTCTGCGAAAACCTGCCGGGCTACCTGGTGTTGATCTCCGATGACGGCCGCGGGCTGGAAGGCGCGGGCAGCGCGCTGTGGGGTAGCGGTTTTATGCCCTCGACCTATCGCGGCGTGACGTTCCGCAATTCGAGCGATCCGATCCTGCATCTCAATCTTCCATCCGGCATCAGCGCCGCCACGCAGCGTGCGCGGCTCGATGCGCTGGGCGATCTGAACCGGCTGCATCAGCAAAGCACGGGCGACGCCGAGATCACCTCGCGCATCGCCAGCTACGAGATGGCCTTTCGGATGCAGACCGCCGCGCCGGAACTGCTCGATTTCAGCCAGGAGACGGCCGCCACGCGCGCCATGTACGGGTTGGATGCAGAGCAGACGCGGCCGTTCGGCGCCAACTGCCTGCTGGCGCGGCGGATGATCGAGCGGGGCGTGCGCTTCGTGCATATGCTGCACACCTCCTGGGACGACCACAGCCATTTGGACAAGCATTTGGCGAACAACTGCGGCATGACTGACTTGCCGACCGCCGGGTTGCTGCAGGATCTCAAGCAGCGCGGGCTGCTCGACGAGACGCTGCTGGTCTGGGCCGGCGAATTCGGACGCACGCCAATGGGCGAAGTCCGCCGCGGCAGCACGGCCGGCAAGGAGGGCCGCGACCATCATCCGTTCGCCTTCTCCGCCTGGATGGCCGGCGGCGGCGTGCAAGGCGGGCGCGCGTACGGCGCCACGGACGAGTTCGGATACAATGTCGTGGAAAACCCGGTCCACGTTCACGATCTGCAGGCCACCATTCTGCACCTGCTGGGCATCGATCACGAGCGATTGACCTATCGTCATGCCGGACGCGATTACCGGCTGACCGACGTGGCCGGCAAGGTAGTGAAGGAGATTCTTTCGTGACAGAGCCCCTCATGTTGCCCGAAACTTACATGCCGGCGGTTTCGCGCCGCCGCTTCCTGGCTGCATCGACAGCCGCCGCGGTTGTTGGCGCGCGTTCAGCATGGGCGGCGGCCGGCAGTCGCCCCAAGCACAAGTTCATCGATATTCACACGCACCTGGGCGCCTTTCGTTACGGGCAGATGGTCACTCCGAGAGTGCTGCTCGGCTGGATGGATGAACACGACGTAGAGCGTGCGGTGATCCTGCCGCTGGTTTCGCCGGAAGCCGCTCCCTTGATGCAGCCGCAGATGACGAGCGACGCCGCCATTGAAGCCGCCCAAGCGCATCCCGATCGGTTGATCGCCTTCTGTTGCCTTGACCCTCGCGCCGCGATCAACCCGGAAGCGCCCAAGACCAACCCCAATCGGCAGGGGCACGTCGGCGGCGTGAAAGGGCTGATGGACATCCTGAAGCATTATAAAGACGCCGGGGCGCGCGGATTGGGCGAGCACAAGGTGGGACTGCCGTTCGATCATCCGCAGATGATGCAGCTCTATGAGGCATGCGACGCGCTCGAACTGCCGATCCTGTTTCACCTGGACGACCTGCGCGGCATCGACGGCCCCGGGCTGCCGCGGTTGGAACGGGCGCTCAAAGCGTTCCCCAAGCTGCCGATGATCGGCCACGCCTGCGGTTTCTGGTCTTCGATCTCCGGCGATGCGACCGCGGAAGACTTCGGCCGCTACCCGAAGCCGCCCCGGCCGATTACTCCCGGCGGCGCGCTTGACCGGCTGCTGGACGCCTGTCCGAACCTGTATTGCGACATCTCCGAGCCGGGCGGGGCGATCGCCCTGACTCGCGATCCGCAGTTCGCCCGCGAGTTCGTCTTGCGCCGCGCCGACCGACTGCTGTTCGGCAGCGACTACCTGGCGCCGGGTCAGGAGATACCGCAGTTTGAGATCCTCGCCGCGATGAACTTGCCCGACGACGTCGCTTACAAGATCCATCGCGGCAACGCGATTCGGATCCTCAAGCTGGGCGGCTCATGACTCTCGCCGAGGGCACGCGCCAAACGCGGATAGCGCCACATCCGGCGATACCTGATTGGGCGGAACGTTGAGATGTTTTCGGGCCAGTTCAATATTCCATCTGACGGCGCACAAGCGCGGACTGCAGTTGCCGACGCTACCGCGGCATCTGGGAGACCTGCTGCTCACTTCCGAATCGATCGCGCGCTGATCAGCGCCGCGTCAGCCGCGGCGGCGATCCCGCGTAGAACAACTTGCCGCGAACGCGGTAGAGCCGCAAGGGTTGTGGCGATCCGGGCGCAAGAAACAACGTCAGACGATCCGGCGGAAGGTGGGCCAGAAATCGGTCCCACTTGTTGGCAAGCTCGTTGGACAGCGCCGTGAAGTTCCAGCCGTGGGCGTCCATCTCGAACGGCTCACGGCCCAGCAGCGCAACCGCCTGCTCCAATTGCTCCTGTCGGGCGCCGAGATAAGGGCAGTCGGCCGGCTCATATCGCCAACTGCCGTCGCCGTCGAAAAAGAAGTGCGCGCCCAGCTCTCCGTCGCGAGGCTCGGACAAGAGAAAACTCGCCAGCCTCCGCGCATGCAAGAGCATGCCGTCGATGATCAGCGAAAACTCGATGCCGGCTAAATGGTAAGATTCGTCCAGCAGGCGCAAGGCTGCATTCAAAGAACTCACTTCATGCGCCAGTTGCTGCGCCGAGCGCGGAGGTCGGCAGTCGTCATGCTGTACTCGTTGACGTTCATTCTTCCATCTCGCTCCGTAGCCGGCTCAGGGCCCGCACCCACAACTTCTGCACGCTATCCACGCTGCGGCCCATCCGCTCTCCGACCTCGAGGAAAGAGAGCCCCTCGAAGTTGCGCAACACGACCGCATCGCGATAATCGGGCGGAAGCCGCGCGAGAGCATTGGCCAGCAGAATTCCCTGTTCGCGTTTGGCGGCGTCGCCGCTAGGCGACGGCTGTACGGCGCCCAGGCCGCGTTCGAGCGCCAGCGAAGATTGCTCCAGCGCCAGGTCGAGCATTTCCTCGCGGCGGACGTCACGCCCTTGATTTCGCAGGTATCGCCGCACGACCCGCGCAATGCGCCGGCCCAGGATCGTCCGCAGCCAGGCCGCAAACTCCGGTTGGCTGCGGCCGCGGAAGCCGTCGAACCCGCGGTGAGCTTCCAGAAACGTCTCTTGAACGATGTCCGAAGGATCGACCTTCGTCTTAAGCCGACGCCCTATTTCGACACAAGCCAGCAGCTCGAGATAATGGCGGTGATGCTCGAACAGTGCGCCGCGGGCCGCTTCCGACCCTCCCTTCGCCCTGCTGAGCAACCTTGAGCTGTCGGAGGTCATCGGCCTTTGAATGGGAGTCGGAAAACGACGTTTCAGAAAGAGAATCGCCACGTGCTGACCTTAAGAATAGTGTGCGCAGGGGCTTCCGAACAGGAGCCGGGCGGAATCGCTAGAGAAGTCTGTTCCTCTATCTGTCTAGTGGCCGCGACGGCTGAAAAACCGCCGCTTTTTTTCTCAAGTTTCTTGCCGGCTGACAGGCGCCAACAAGCCTGCAGCGGCCAGCGCCCGCGGATGATCGTAAAAAAAAAACGCAAAATGCGGCGGATTGCCGCTCCGGCGGTCACCTTCTATGAGGCGTCCTCACGACGCGCATTCTCTCGTCGGCAAAACCCGCGAGGACGGGCGAAACTGTGGACGCAGTTTTTCAGCCGTTCGCAAGTGCGCCAACGGCGCCTACCGTCTTCGCCAGCGACCTTATGGGAGAGTTCGATGCACTTTCGGTTCGAACCAGCCCGGCGTGTAGGCGACGCGGACCTTGTCGCGGTCGACCGAGCTACCCAACCACTCGTAGCGGAAGTATGTTAAAACAACGGCAAAATCATGCGGATACGGTGTGCACGAGCGCTGTCAAACTGATGCGTCGCGATTGAAGCGATTGCAGCGAAGGCAGGGCCTGCTCGACCGGCACAGGGAAAACATCCATCGCCGTGCGAGGTCTGGAGATGAACCACAAGCTTTCGCGGCCCGAGCAACTGACGGTGGATTTTGTGGCGGAAAGCCGTTCCGATGACTCGCGCGTCGTATCGGCCGTGCAGCAGTTTCTCTCTGCGTTGCAGGACGGCAAAGCGCCGGATCGGAAACAATTTGCGGCGAACTTTCCCGAGATCGCCTCTGAGCTGGAAAAATGCCTGGAAGGCCTCGAGTTGGTTCACCAGGCGGCCTCCGATCTGGGGCGGGCTCCCAGCGCCGGGCCGCTCAGCGGCAATGCGGCGCCCAATCAACTGGGCGATTACCGCCTGCTAAGAGAGATCGGCCGCGGCGGGATGGGCGTGGTCTACGAGGCGACGCAGATCTCGCTGAATCGCCGCGTGGCGGTCAAGGTCCTGCCGTTCGCCGCCGCCATCGATCGCACGCATGTACAGAGGTTCCGCAACGAGGCGCAGGCCGCCGCGCAACTCCACCATTCGAACATCGTGCCGGTGTATGCCGTGGGCGACGAACGCGGCATTCATTATTACGCCATGCAATTCATTGACGGCCAGCCGCTGTCGCATGTGATTGCGCAATTGAAACAGCCGGACGCGCTCCCGGCGGAAACGACCGGTTTCTCGCTGGGCACGAACGGCGGCGGAAGCGATCACCCGACCGAAGCGCACGTGGTCGCCGCGACTCCGAAGACGAGCGGACCGATTGCGACGGCCGATACGGCCGCCAACTCTCAGACCGGATCGCTGACGTCCGGAATGTTGCGCACCGACTTTTTCCGCAATGCGGCCGAGCTCATTCGACAGGCCGCCGAGGCGCTCGATTACGCCCATCAGTTCGGCGTGGTGCATCGAGATATCAAACCGGCCAACCTGCTCATCGACGCCCATGGCACGTTGTGGATCGCAGACTTCGGCCTGGCCCATATTCAGGCTGACGTCTCGCTGACGCGCACCGGCGACGTGTTAGGCACGCTGGCGTACATGAGCCCCGAACAGGCCTCGGGCAATCGGCCGGTGCTGGACCATCGCACGGACATCTATTCATTGGGCGTCACGTTATTCGAGTTGCTGACGCTCGAACCGATCTTCCCGCCAAGCGATCGGCACGTCTTGTTGCGGCGAATTATCGAAGAAGATCCGCGGCCGCTGCGCCGCGTCAACCCGGACATCCCCGTCGAGTTGGAGATCATCGTCGGCAAAGCGATCGCCAAAGATCCGCAACAACGCTATGCCACAGCCGGGCAGTTCGCCGACGATCTGCAGCGTTGGATCAATGACGAACCGATCCTGGCGCGAGCCGCCGACCTGGACGGAGCGCATGCGAAAATGGTCCCGCCGGCACCGATCGCTGGTCCGCACCGCGGCCGCGTTCGTACTGCTGGGCTTTATCGGGTTGCTGATCAGCACCATTCTGATCGCCGCAGAGCAGTCAAAGACCGAGGCGGCCTATCAGGCGGAACGAGAACAGCGTCTGGCGGCCGACCAGAGCTTTCACCAGGCACGGCAGGCGGTCGACGCCTTCGTGCAACTGGGCGAGGACGAATTGGCGAACAAGCCGATGCAGCGCACGTTGCGACGAAAGTTCCTCGAGACGGCGCTCGAGTACTACCACGAGTTTCTCAACCAGCGTCGCGACGACCCGAACGTGCAAGCCGAACTGGCCGCCAGTTCGGCGCGCGTGGAACAGATGATCGACGAACTGGCCGTGCTCGAAGGGTATGCGCCGCTGGTTTTCCTTTCCGACATGCGCGTCGGCAAGGAACTGCAGCTTTCGGTCAGTCAAGGCGACGAGATCGCACGCCGCATGGCCGCAGCTTGCTCAAGACCGGAACAACGCCAAGTCGGGCGGCAACCTGGCGGCGCGGCAGCATCAACTTGCCGCGGCGCTCCGCGAGCAGCAGAAGGCCATCGCCGGATTATTGAGCGCCGACCAGATGACGCGACTGAAACAGATCGCCTGGCAGCAGCAAGGCCCGCTGGCGTTTGAGAATTCTGAAGTCGTCGAAGCTTTGCAGTTGACCGACGTGCAGCAGTCTCAAATTGCCGAGATCATTGCCGAGGAACGTCCCGAACGTGACAGAGGTCGCGGTCCGAAGCCCCCCGAGCGGCTCGGACCGCCCGGCGAAGGCCGTCCCGGCCCGCGCAGATAGACGCGGTCTGCCGGACGACCGACTCGGTCCGCCGGGAGACAGGCGTGGCCCGCCGGACGAAAGATTCGGCCCGCCCGATGAGGCAGACGTCGGCCGGAACCGCGAGCGCCGCGGCCCGCCGGGCGAAGATGATCCGCTTGGCCTCGGCCCGCCAGAAGAGATGCGGGATTTCGGTCCCAATCGCGAGCGCCGCGGTCCGCCGGGCGAAGACGACCCGCTCGGTTTGGGTCCGCCGGGTGCGCAGGGCCGGCGCGGTATGGCAGGCCGCCGCGGACCGCCCAATCGCGGACGACCGGGTGGGCGCGGCGGCCCGCCGGGAGACTTCGGGCCGGGCGACTTCGATGATCGGCCAGGCGAGTTCGGCGGTCGACGAGGAGAATTCGGCGGACCGCGGGGCGGCGAGTTTGGTCCGCCCGACCGTCCGCGTCGTTTTGACGAAGAACCAGGCGGCGGCGATTTTGCCGAGCGACGGCCTCCTCCTCGCGGCGGCGGACTTGGAGAGCCCGGCGGCCAGCCGTCACTGCCTACAGGGCGGCAGCAAGCCGTCGCCCGAGTGCTTGCCATTCTTACCGACGAACAGCGGAGCATCTGGTACGAGTTAATCGGCGAACCGTTCGACGTCGACTTGCAGATGCGTCCCGAAGACTGGTCGCCGCAATAGATACCGACCCGACATAGCGAGCGTGCTCAGGCCTCGGGAAGTTCCGCCAACTCCCAATCTGCGCGTTGTTCGCCCGCTTCAGAACGCTCGTTGCCAGGCAGCCATCAGCTCGGCGCAGAGCGATGGAAATGCACGTGCTTCCAATGTCCGTCCTGACGCTGCCAGATGCGGGTCTCTTCAGTGAGCGTGGTGAAAGGCGGCACCGCCGGCGTCGAGCCTTTGGATCAGCCGGGCGTAGCTGATCACGGCTGCGTCGGCGCCAAGCATGCGAACGTGGGGCGAGGCCATGGTTGTCTGCTTGGGGCTCGAGCCGCCGCCGAGGTCGAAATAATAGCGGTGGAAGCGCCATGCCTTCGATCAACTGGCCGCGCCCTTCCGGCTCGAAGGCGGAAAGCGACGGATCGCACAGCTCTTCATAGGTCTTCCAGTCGGCCGCCTGAATGCTCTCCAACAGCCGCTGGTTGAGCGCCAATAGTTCGCGAGTGACGGCATCGACGCCGGGCCTGGTCATCGTAGCAGTTTCCTTGTCAATTGGACGTTTCCTCTTCGGATTCGGGGGCCGGGGCTTCGAGAATACCCAGCCGGACCAACTTGTCTCGGCATTCGTCACGCTCGCGCGAGCGCTTCAGAGCGGCCCATTCGTCCGGCTGCACGGCCAGAAAGTCCTCAAGCTCGGCCCGAACGCGGCCAGCCGAAGCGATTCGCTCCATCAGCCGCACGATCAATTCACGATCGAGCCGCGTGAGGAACATCCCCTCCTGGCGATAGTCGACAAAGGCCTCCCAGACCAGAGGAAACAAGGGAGCCACAATCTGGTCGCCCATGGCTCGGGCGTATTGGCGGATTTCCCACTGGGCGTGGCTGTCCATCCGCAGCGAGAGAAAATGCAGCAGGTTGTGCAGGTCGATCTTCCAGTAGGCTTCCGTATAGGTCGACAGCGGCAGATCCTTGCGGGCCTGTTCGCGGGCGATGCCCAGCTCGATGCGGCGTTCGTAGATCTCGCGGGAGCGGTCGAGCAGGTCGGCTTCCTGGGCGGAAAGATCGGCGCCCGCGTCGGCAGGCAACCAGCCGCCGCTGCCTTGACGATTGCTGGCGGCTTGCGTCCGCCATTCATTCGCCGGCGTCCGCTGCGCGGCGTCGATGGCCAGCGAATAGCGGGTGCTGTACTCGTTCACGTTGGCCGTACGGTGCCGAATCCATTGCCGCCAGGTATCCATCGGCACGCGGACCAGGAACTTCAGCTCGACCATTTCGAACGGCGTGGTGTGCCGGTGCCGCAGCAGGTAACGGATCAAGCCGCGATCGTCGGAGACCTTGCGAGTCCCTTCGCCGTAACTGACCCGGGCGGCCTGCACCACCGCCTGATCGTCTCCCATCACGTCCACCAGACAGACGAACCCGTCGTCCAGCACGGGGAATTTCTTCCAGCGAAGTTGTTCGACTTGTTCAGCGTTGGTCGTCATGGCGGCGATTCGGGCGTCGGGAAAAACAGGCAGTATACCCGGAACCGCCGCCCGACGTCAGCAGGCCCGTCGAGGCGGCGAAGACGGGGAAACAGACGATCACCGCAGTAGCGGAATTCGTGAGAATTCCGAAAGCCGCCACGCGGCTTCGAAACGGGATTGCCGGCGCCGCTTCCGGAGCCTTCACACGCTTTCGCCGCTGCCTATTTGCGTCCCGACAGAGCCCAACTCAGGCCAGGAGCTCCGTCAGCACGCGCTGCGGCTCCACGCCCGTCAGACGCTGGTCAAGGCCCTGGAACTTGAAGGTGAAACGCTCGTGGTCGATGCCCAGGCAGTGCAGAATGGTGGCGTTGAGATCATTGATGTGGACCGGCTTCTCGACGATGTTGTAGCTGAAGTCGTCGGTCTGACCTAACGCCTGGCCCCCCTTGATTCCGCCGCCGGCCATCCACATGCAGAAGTTTCGCGGGTGATGGTCGCGGCCGTAATTGGTTTTGGTCAGCGTGCCTTGCGAATAGACCGTGCGACCGAACTCGCCGCCCCAGACGACCAGCGTTTCGTCGAGCAAGCCTCGCTGTTTGAGGTCGGATAGCAACGCCCCGATCGGCTGGTCCGTGTCCTCGCATTGCAACCGCAGATCGCTGGGCAAATTGCCGTGCTGGTCCCAGCCGCGGTGTAATAGCTGCACGACGCGCACGCCCCGTTCGACCAGCCGCCGCGCCAGCAGGGCGCTGGAGGCAAACGTACCGGGCTTGAGCACGTCCGGACCGTACATTTCCAGCGTCGAGGCCGGTTCGCTCGCCAGGTTGATCAGATCGGGCACGCTCGACTGCATGCGGAAGGCCATCTCGTACTGCGAGATCCGGGTCTGGATTTCCGGATCGCCGAACCGCTCGAAGCTGCGCTGGTTGAGTTTTTCGGCCGTGTCGAGCATCGCCCGGCGATGGCGGGCGTCTACGCCGGGCGGGTTTTGCAGGTAAAGCACCGGATCGCCCACGCTCCGCAAAGCGACGCCCGTGTGCGAGGTGGGCAAAAAGCCGCTGCTCCACATCCGCGTGAACAGGGCCTGCGCCGAGGCCTTCGATTTCCAGGTTGGAGTGAGCACGACGAATGCCGGCAAGTCGTTGCTCTCGGCGCCCAGGCCGTAGGAGACCCAGGAGCCGAGGCTCCCCTTGCCCGGCACTTCACTGCCAGTCATGACGAAGGTGCAGGCCGGATCGTGATTGATGGCGTTGGTATGCACCGTGCGCACGACGGCCAGATCGTCGACGTGCCTGGCCGTGTGCGGCAGCAGTTCGCTGACCCACGTGCCGCACTCGCCATGCTGCTGAAACTTGAACATCGACGGCGCTACCGGCAGCCGCTTCTGCCCGCTGGTCATGGTCGTGATCCGCTGGCCATTGCGGATGCTTTCAGGCAGGTCCTTGTCAAAGAACTCGGCCAACTGCGGCTTATAGTCCCACAGATCCATCTGCGCAGGGCCGCCGTTCATGTGCAGGTAAATCAGCGCCTTGGCCTTGGGGGCAAAATGCGGCAAGTTGGCGAGACCTGGTTGAACGCGCTCGCTCGGCGCCGCGGCCTGGGCGGCCGCTTGTTTGCCTAAAAGCATCGACAGCGCCAGCCCGCCGAGGCGCAGTCCGGTATCGCCGAAGAACTGACGGCGGGTGGAATAGAGGTCTTGAGCGAAGCGAAGGACCATGGGTCTCATCCTCCTCGATGTTTCAGCGCATCCTCGACGGTGCGGATCGGAAGATACATGTTGTACGGGTCTTCAAGCAGCGAAAGGAAACCGTATTTGGCGTAAAACGAAACAGCCCGTTCGTCGATTGCTAGAACCTCAATGGCGAAGACGCCAAGAGACTTCGAAACTTCAATGCTGCGTTTCAGCGCATCCACGAGCAGCAACTCTCCGAGGCCCTGGCCCTGCAAAGACCGATCGACCGCAAGCCTCGCCAGCAAAATGACTGGCGCCGGATGTCTGGGCAGTTTTCTCGTTACCTCACTTGGCATGCGCGCGAATTCTATTTTGCTGGCAGCAAGCGTGTAATATCCGACTATGTTGCGGCGACCGGTTCGCAACAGGACAAACGTCTTTCCCAATTTTCGTTTTTCATACTGGCTTACCAGCACGTGCAGGAAGTCGTTGAGCTCGGGTTGATCACAGCGAAAGCCGCCACGTTCGTGTTTTGACTTGTCAAACGGCTCGACGTGAAATTCATCCATCGATTCGTTGTCGCTTACCCATCGCCTCCCGCAGCGCGGCGTTCGCTTCCGGCGGCGATGCGAGGAGTTCAAGGAAGCGGTCGCGATCACGGTCTGACATTATTGTGATACTGTTCTCGGGCAATGTCGAAAGCTCATCGACCGGCGGCCCGACTTTGCGAATTCTGACCTCTGACGGACTAAGCATTTCAACGATCACCCTCGCGTCAGCGAATGCCGCCGGCAACGTAACGCGAGCCTGTTCGTCAGCGGTTTGCATTTCTCGATCGGGCATAACATGCTTCCAAGGCAGCAAGGAATGACTAATTAATTCTACCGACGTCTCGGCGGCCAGGGGCGATCGGAACGCCCGAAAATCATCAAGATTTCGTTCTAATTCCTCGTTACCGTTTCATCCAAATTCAAGATCAAATTCGCCACGAGCGTCCAGGCGGCCGTTTCGACGTCGGGTGCGACGTTCTTCGGCGCCGATTCGCCGACGCGAATCGCCTTGGCGGCCGCGTCGGGATCGGCCTGGAACAGCTTGAGTTGCGTTTCGTACGCCTGACCGACCAACTGCGCTTCTTCCGCTTCGGGGCGCCGGGAAAGCACCGTGCGGTACAAGAACGCCACGCGGTCCGCAGGCGTCGAGCCGCCTTCGCGGATGGCCCGTTCGGCCAGTGCTCGGGCCGCTTCGAAATGTTGCACGTCGTTCATCAGTTGTAAGGCCTGCAGCGGCGTATTGCTGCGCTCGCGGCGAGTGCAGAACTGCTCGCGGTTCGGTCCGTCAAAGTTCGACATGAACGGCGGCGGGGCCGTGCGCTTCAAAAATGCGTACAGGCTGCGCCGGTAGAGGGCCAGACCATGGTCTTGCAGATAATAACGCGTATTGCTGTCGGCGTAGCCGACCGGCTCCCAGATGTTGGGCGGCTGGTAGGTCTTCACGCCGTGACCGCCCATCTCCAGATTGATCAACCCGCTGACGAACAGCACGTTGTCGCGAATCTGCTCGGCATCGAGCCGGAACCGCGGCCCCCGAGCGTAAAGCCGGTTTTCGGGATCGCGCTTGAGCAACTCGGGCGAAACGTACGATCGCTGACGAAACGCGGCCGATGCGACCAGCAGCCGCACAAACTGTTTCACGTTCCAACCGCTCTCGCGGAACTGGATGGCCAACGCGTCGAGCAATTCCGGATGGCTGGGCATTTCGCCCTGCGAACCGAAATCGTAGCTCGTCTTGACCAGCCCTACGCCGAAGAACTGTTGCCACAGCCGATTGACCTGCACGCGGGCCGTCAGCGGGTGCTCCGGCGAAACGAGCCAGCGGGCCAGATCGAGCCGAGTCGCTCGCGTTTCTGCGGGCGCGTTCAGCGGCGGGAACACGGCAGGCACGCCCGGCTCGACCTTTTCGCCGCGCTGATCGTACTGACCGCGAACCATGACGAACGACTCTCGCGGCGTCGGGAGATCGCGGAAAATCAGCGTGCCGACGACCGCGTCTTCCGCCGCCAGCCGGGCCGCCTTGGCCGCCTGCCACGTGCGGCGTTTGGCCGAAAGATCCTCGTTGACCGGGCGGGCGATGTATGCCAGGTAAAAGCGTTTCAGCTTATCGACCAACTGCGGCTCGTGCTGCTTTTCCGGGCCGTCTTTCAAAACGTCCTTCAACTCGCCCGGCACGTCGCCGGGCGTCTTGCCGGCCAGCGCTTGCGCCAGGCCAGAAACGACGCGGCAGGATCCGTCGCCAGTACGCTCGCGCCTGAAACGGCGAAAGCATCCCAACAGGCCACGCCGCCGGCTTCCTGCACGGTGACAGCATTCAGCATGTCGCCCGGCTTAAGGTTCAACGACTCGGCCGAGAACGAAAGCTTGGTCCAGGCGCCGGGAGGCGGCAGCCCGCCGACGCGCTCTTCCGACTTTGCGCCGCGAAGGCCGCCGTCGGACGATTTCTCATCGCCCCACCAGAAACGACGGTTGCCGCGGCTTGTGCCGAGCACGACGGAAACCGCAGAAGGCGTGTTTTCAGGATCGAGATACAGCCACGTTTCGAAGGAGCCGGCGACAGGAACTGCCACGGGCTGCAGCGGAAGTTGCACGGCGTCTTCGTGGAAATGCGCATTGCCCTGGCGCAGCACGCGCCGACCGGAAGGCGCGCCGAACTTCGGCTGATCAACCCACTCCGAGGCATTTCGCGACGTATTGCGCACTGAGGCGCCAAGCGGAAATAAGTCATCGAATACGACGTCAAACGCGGGCAGCCGATCCGCGGCTGGCGGCGTCTCGGCCGGATCGGCATACAAAGCGGACGCGGCTGCAGCTTCTATTTCGCCGCGCGGCGTCTTCCTGTTTCCTGGCGGCCTCAATGGCCGCTTGCTGCCCCGGAGCGGGCGACTCGTAAAATGGGGTCGTGTTGTTGATATTCCCGTCCATGCCGGGGTCTGCCGCGCTGTTGAAGAACGCGTACAGCGAGTAGAACTCTTTCGTGGTCAGCGGATCGTACTTGTGGTCGTGACACACGGCGCAGCCGCCGGTCAGTCCCATCCAGGTCTGAATGGTCGTACTGGCGCGATCGACCGCGTAGCGGTAGACGAACTCCTCGGCGATCGAACCGCCTTCGCTGGTGGTCACATTGCAGCGGTTGAATCCGGTTGCAATGAGTTGTTCCGGCGTCGCGTTGGGCAGCTGGTCGCCGGCCAGTTGCCAGACGGTAAACTGGTCGAAAGGCAGATTGTCATTGAAGGCTTTCACGACCCAGTCGCGGTAGGCCCACATCGACCGTTCATTGTCCAGGTGCAAGCCGTGCGTGTCGGCATAGCGGGCGACGTCGAGCCAGTGCCGCGCCATCTCTTCGCCAAAACGGGGCGATGCGAGGTAGCGATCGACCAGCGCCTCGTACGCCTGAGGCGACGGATCGGCCAGGAACTGATCGACTTCGGCAACGGTCGGCGGCAGACCCGTAAGAGCGAAGGCCAGGCGGCGAATCAGCGTCTGCTTGTCGGCTTCCGCCTGCGGTTGCAGACCTTCGGCCTCAAGCCGAGCGAGCAGAAAACGGTCGACGGCGTTCTGCGGCCAGGCGGCGTTTTTGACCTGCGGTTCGGGCGCTTTGACCGGCGGCTCGAAAGCCCAGTGCTTTTGATACGGCGCCCCCTGTTCGATCCAACGGCGCAGCGTTTCTTTCTGTTCCGTCGAGAGTTCCTTGCGCGAATCTGGCGGCGGCATGACTTCATCGGGATCGTTGGAGGCGATGCGTTTCCAGACCTCGCTGTGCTCCAGGTCGCCCGGCTTGATGGCGAAGGCGCCGTCGCGCGCGGCCAGCGCGTCTTCCGCTACGTCGAGCCGCAACTCGGCCTGCCGTTGTTTGGCGTCGAAGCCGTGACAGGCAAAACAATTCTGCGACAGGATCGGGCGAATATCGCGGTTAAATGAGACTTCTCCGGCCGAGGCGGCAATCGGCAGGGCAAGCAGCGGGAATAGGGCGAGCAGCGATTTCATGACGCTCCTGCATTTCTCTCCGGGCGGGTAGAACCACTGAGCGGTGATTCCACGTTAATTGCGGAACCTCCAGAGTACAGGATTTGCCCCGGGTGCGGCAACTTTTGGCCGGAATTCTGCGAGGGATGCGGCGCCGCGAGACCCGCTCTCTCTGGGAAGGCCGAGATGAGGGCGACCCGCCTTGAGCCTACCCATCAGAAACCCCGCCGCCCGCCAAGTTGGCCAACTTGCCCCAAGATTCACGCACGAAGCTGGCCATCTTCGCTCGCGTTCCCAAATACGTTCTTCCATTGGGGAGGCCAAGTGGAGCACGCCCCGCCGAACGTGCGAAGCATTCCCTGACAAGCTTCACCGCCGTGGCCGCCTGCCGCGCGCATGCATCCCGCAGAAATCTATCGCCAAGTCTACCTGGCGGCTGGCTTGGCGCGGGTCATTCGGCAAGCAACGGCAAGCGCCGATTATGGAACCTCGCGAAGAAAGCCGCCAACGTCCAACTCGCCGGTTGGCGCCTTGCGCTGCTGCACGTCCGGGTAGGTCAACCGCCGATCACACGGATGGCATGGATACCGAAGGCAAAAGAATCCGTGGCATCCGTGCCATCTGTGGTTTCTGCTTGCCGCCGCCTTGATCTGTCCATCCGACAGCGGCGACGGCTCCCGATCCATCAACCCGCGGGTGAAGCCCCGGGCGCCGGCGCCGTCAGAGATCACTGCTTTCGCCGAAGGAGGCCGTAGCCGGCGCGACGGCCGCGTCCGCCGTGCCGCTGCCCACCAGCCGGATCAGGAGCAGCTTTTGCTCGAGTCGCCCGGAGATCTCTTCGGTAAAGTAGTGGTAGCCGAGGCTTCCCAACCGCCCGGGAAGCCCGCCCAGGACCAGCATCTGGCCGGGCGAAAGGTGCGCCTCGAGGCGAAGTTGCTCATAAACTTCGTGCGGCGGGACGTGGGCGTATTCGAAAGCCCCGGTTTGGCCCTGGACGAATTGCTGGCGCGGCTCTCCATGCTCGATTTGCGGCAACAGTTCAAACCGAATCCGGCCGTCCGGTTCGGCGAAGGCCCGGGTTTCGAAGTGGCATTGCACTTTCGAGTAGGTACTGCCCTGCACCTCGCCGCGCTCGTTGCGAACCATCGCCGTCAGCGTCGGGAGCCGTTCGATCTCTCCGGCGGCGATAATCTTGAAGGGATCGCCCAAGCGCGTCTGCTTGCGCATACCGTGAATCCTTGGCTTCTTCGTCACGTCAACCGTCGTCTGCTCCGTCGGAGTCGGCGCCGCTTCGCTCAGCTTCAGCAGTTTCTCCAAGGGCGCTGGCAATTGCCCGCTCACGACTCCCGCCCGAAATCCATTCGCGTTCAGCCGCTGCCGCACGTCGGGAGCAAGCTCCTGTTCGTCGATTTCCGTCCACAGCGGGCCATTGATCTCTCGATCGCCGAAAGGAAACTGCACGAACACAATTTCCAAGGCCACGCTCTCGGGCGAGGTCTGAATCGGCGGCAGCGCCAGCTTGGCAGTGCTGTGCCACTGCGAGCAGCCGCTGCATGCGTGCGCGGCAAGCCCGGCGATTGCTACGGCGCAGGAGCGGCGCAGGGCGGCCCGCATTTTCGTTTCGAACCTTTCAAAGACTTGCATGCGACGGGAAAACGCGACAAGACGCAGAAGTGGGAGGTGCGAGGCTAGAAAGCCTGCTGGTTTCCGTCAAGACCGGTTTTTTCTGGGGAGATTGCCTCCCCAAGGAGGCCGAGGAGACGAACGCCTAATCTTCACTAATTCTCACTAATGCTTTGAGATTGGCGGCTATTAGCGTGGATTAGCGGTTCGGTTCCTCCGAGATTCGTCGACGGCGGACTATGCGGCGCGATCTGCGGGGATCAGCCGCGGGGTGGCAATTCGGGCGCCATATACTCCCCCGTGCTTGCGCTGCAATTGCCGGAAGCCGGTCTTCAGAAAGCGATAGGTTTCCGCCGGCGGCTTCAAGGCCAGCCAGCGGTCCGCCAGGTCGCGCATCGACTGGTGATAGTCCCGTTCGCTTGGGCCGTGGGCGTAGCAGCGGCCTTCAAACCGCCGCAAGTCGCCATTGAAGTCGGGCGAAATGTGCCACAGTTCGTGGACCACGGTACTGAGCTTTTCGCGAAACGAGTGGTTCAAGAACCGGGGCAGGTAAAAGCTCAGCAGGTAGAGCATCTCTCGGCCATCGGCGTCGTAGATCCGCTCAATGGTCCAACGACGTCCGCGCCGTTCAGTGTACAGGCGGCCGCTCTCGAAGCGTAGCGGCGTGAGCGTGGCCTGAAGACCATGGGGCACCGCCTTGCGGACCTGACAGTAGCGGATAGCGACCCGCGTCATGTCCACGTGCGCCAACTCTGGCAACCGCGCCGCCAGATCGGCGCAAAGCCGCGCGACGTGGAAATTGAAATCGAAACCGCGTGTTCCGAACTTGGAGACTTCGCCCTCCATGGGAGCGCTCCATCAGCCGCACGATTGCCGTTTTTCAGGCGCCTCTTGTCAGGTCGGTCGTCCCTGCCGACCTGCATCCTACTGTCGCGCGCCGGCTGCTATTCGCTGGCGCCCGCTTCTGCACTTTCCGTCGCTGCGCCCTCGAATTGCGGGGCCTGAGCCTTCTGATGAACGCGATCGCGGACGCCGACGAATTCCAGGATGGCTCGCGTACCGGCATCGCCGAGACGAGGCTTCGCCAGACGCATGACTCGCGTATATCCGCCCGGCCGATCCGCGAAGCGAGGCGCGACCTCATCGAACAGAATTCTGACGGCCTGCTTGTCGCCCAACAGTTCCAGCGCTCGCCGCCGCGCTCTTACGACCGGAGAGATGGCATCGACCCACTTCTTCCATTGATCGCTCTGGCGCCACTGCCGCCAGGCTTCGGTGTTCCGTTCGGCGTCGGTCGCGAACTGATCCGCAGCCTCCTGAGCGGCCATCGAACGTCGAGCGAGCGTGATGCACTTTTCGACGACCGGCCGCACTTCCTTGGCCTTTTGCAAGGTCGTGACGATCCGGCCCTTCACCTTGGGCTTGTTTTCGTCGTCCTCGGCGTCGCGTTCCGTGAGGAACAGTGCGCTGGCCAGGTTCTTCAGCAACGCCCGCTGGTGGCTCGGCGAGCGCCCGAGCGTTCGGCCTTTTCTTCGATGTCGCATGGCTTCGGAGTTGTATCTATAGCAAGGTTGATTTCAAGGGACCGACGGCGAACGGCGGAGCGAACCGCGGCTCAGACCGACGACGACGACGGAGTCGGCAGCCGCATCCCCAGCCGCAGGCCCAATTCGGCCAGCTTTTCCCGGACCTCGGTCAGCGTTGTTTCGCCAAAGTTCCGCACGTCCAGCAACTGGTCGGGCGTCTTGGTCACCAGGTCGCGGACCGTATGGATATTTTCCGATTCGAGGCAATTCGTGGCCCGAACCGAGAGCTTCAACTCGGCCAGACTCATGCCCAGTTTCGACTCAACCGCAGCATCGGACGCCATACTGCTGGCGGCACGGCTTTCGGCGAAGATTTGCGGCCCCAACTCGCTGTACTGGATGAACGGGTTGAGATGTTTCCGCAGAATCTTGGCGGCTTCCACCAACGCCATTTCCGGGCCGATGGAGCCGTTGGTCCAGATTTCCAACGTCAACTTGTCATAGTTGGTTTTCTGGCCGACGCGGGTCTCTTCGATCTCGTAACGGACGCGGACGACAGGGCTGTAGACGGCGTCGACCGGAATGATGCCGATTTCGACGTTCGGGCTGTGCTCCGTGGCCGGCACGTAGCCGCGGCCGTTCTCTACGACCATCTCGATTCCGAACGGCACGTCTTCGGTCAGCGTGGCGATGGCGTGATTCTTGTTGATCACCTCCACCATCTGGTCGTCCGCCTTCACGTCGGCGCCGGTGACTACGCCCTTGGTCTGCTTTTCAATGCGGATCACGCGAGTACTGTCGCTGTGATTCTTGACCACCAGGCTCTTGACGTTGAGCACGATATCGGTCACGTCCTCGACCACGCCGGGCAAGGTGGTGAACTCGTGCTGCGCCTTCTGGATTTTGACCTGGGTGATGGCGCTCCCCTCCAGGCTGGAGAGCAGGATTCGCCGCAGGCTGTTGCCAACCGTCACGCCGAAACCGCGCTCGAACGGTTCCGCGACGAACTTCCCGTACGTCGAAGTCAACGTTTCTTGTTCGCACGTCACGAGACTGGGCAATTCCAACCCACGCCATCGAATACGCATTAGAAGCCTCCGCGAAAAAAAGCTCTACTCGCCACGACCGACCCACCGCGTCACCAGGCAGCCTCGCCGCCGGACGGCAGATGCCAGGCGATTACTTGGAGCAAAGTTCAATGATTAGTTGCGTCTGAACCGGAATCGACACGTCGAAATCTTCGGGCAGCCGAGAAACCCGTCCTTCGGGAATCGGTCCGTCCGCAAGCGACAAGAACTCAGGCACTTCGCGCCGGTTTTCCGCCAGATTCACTTGCACGGCCTGCAGGCTCTTGGCGCGGTTCTTGACGCGAATCACGTCGCCCGGCTTGAGCAAATAGCTGGGAACGTCCACGCGATGTCCGTTCACCGTAATATGGCCGTGAGCCACCAACTGGCGAGACTGAGCGCGGCTCTGGCCGAAACCGAGCCGGTGCACCACGTTGTCCAGACGGCGCTCGAGCAGGCTCATCAACGTCGCCCCCGTATTCCCCTTGGAACGCTGGGCCTCGGAGTAATAACGGCGGAATTGCCGCTCCAGCACGCCGTAGTAGTGCTTGACCTTTTGCTTCTCGCGCAAGTGCAATCCGTAGTCGGTCAGCTTGCCGCGCCGATATTGATGCATGCCGGGCGCCGAATCGCGACGCTCCACGCCGCACTTCGGCGTATCGCAACGCGTTCCCTTGAGAAACAGCTTCATCCCCTCGCGGCGACAAAGGCGGCAAACAGGTCCAGTGTGACGAGCCATGTGTTTATTGCTTCAAAATTCCAAATTGATCGTACGAATGCGAATTAGACGCGACGTTTCTTGGGCGGGCGGCAGCCGTTGTGCGGCAACGGCGTCACGTCTTCGATGCTCTTGACGTTCAAACCGGCGGCTTGCAGCGCGGTGATGGCGCTCTCGCGACCGCTGCCCGGGCCCTTGACCCGGACGTCGACCTCCTTGACGCCAAACTTTGCGGCCTTCTCCGCACACTGCTGGGCGGCGCACTGGCCGGCGAACGGAGTGCTCTTGCGACTCCCCTTGAAGCCGCACGTCCCGGCGCTCGACCAACACAAGGTATCCCCCTTTGTGTCGGTAATAGTCACCGTCGTGTTGTTGAACGTGGCTTTGACATGCGCCACGCCCAAGGTAACGTTACGGCGCACCTTTCGTCGCTTGCTCTTAGACACCGCTTGGCGCCTCCTGGTCGCTGATTCAAGTTTTCCAACAGTTTGATTCGTTCAAGCCGCAAACCGACTCGCGGCTTGCGACAACCGGCCGGCAACCCCTGCGGCGCGAACGCCGGGAACATTGCCGCCCCGGACGCTACTTCAAGTCCTTGACGCCCTTCTTGCCGGCCACGGTCTTCTTCGGACCTTTGCGAGTCCGGGCATTGGTTCGCGTGCGCTGGCCGCGAACAGGCAGCCCGCGCCGATGACGCAAGCCGCGATAGCAGCCGATATCACGCAAGCGGGCAATGTTCTGCGCCACCTGGCGGCGCAACTGACCTTCGACGACGTAGTCCTTGTCCAGCAAGGCAGCCAGACGAGCCAACTCGTCCTCGGCCAAATCGCGAGCGTGGGCCTGAGGACTGATTCCAGCCTTGTGGCAGAGCTCGCGCGCCACCTTCTTTCCGACGCCGTACAAGTAGGTCAAGGAGATGACCGTAGGGCGATCATTCGGGATGTCAACGCCCAATAAACGCGGCATAACTCGTGTGCTCCTTTAACCTTATCCCTGGCGTTGCTTATGACGAGGATTATTGCAAACTACGAAAACCACGCCACGCCGACGGACGAGCTTGCAGTTTTCGCAGATTCGCTTCACGCTAGCGCGGACTTTCATGTGCCTAACTTTCCACTTCAGCGGATGATCGAAAGCGACTGAGTATAAGCCGGGGGGCCATGCCGATTCAAGCCCCCTTGAACCCTGGAAAATTGAAAATCAGACATCTTCGCCGTTCGGACCCGCGGTCAGGGGCGCCGGCCCGTCTTGGGTCATGGCGATCGTATGCTCGAAGTGGGCGCTCGGCTTGCCGTCTTTGGTCACCTGGGTCCAATGATCCGAAAGACCTCGGACCTTTTGGGTGCCGACGTTCACCATGGGTTCGACGGCGATCACCAGGCCGGGACGCAGCTCGAAATCACCGTTGCGCAGCAGTTGCTTGCTGCAGAAATTCGGAACCTGGGGCTCCTCGTGCATTTCCCGGCCAATACCGTGGCCGACAAACGTTTCGACTACGTAAAACCCGTGGTCGCGGACGTATTTCTCCATCTCCCGCGCCACTTCGCTCCAGCGGCTCTTGACGGCCATCAGCTCGATCGCCAGGTCAAGCGTCCCTTTGGTGACATCGAGCAAGCGTTGATTCTCGGCCGAGATGCTTCCGACGGACCGAGTAACGGCGGCGTCTCCGCACCAGCCGGCCAACTTGCAGCCCGTATCGATGCTGACGACGTCTCCCTCGACCAGCTGGCGCGGTCCCGGGATGCCGTGCACCACCTCTTCATTCACGGAAATACAGGTCACCGCCGGAAACGGCACTTTGCCCGGCACTCCCTTGAACAGCGGAATCGCGCCTCGCTCTTCAAAATATTGTTCGATCGCCGCATCGATCTCCCGAGTCGTCACCCCCGGCTTAACCAGCGCCTTCGCTTTTTGGTGCGCGTGCCAGACGACGAGGCCCGCCTCGCGCATCAAGGCGATTTCTCGGGGGGATCTCAGGTTCAACACGCTACTTTGACTCCTATCTCGCCGGGCGCCGGTCCGGAAAGTCGGCCCTACTGCGGGCCGCCTGCTTCGGCGACCGCCGTCTTGATCCGCTCAAACACTTCGTCGGGGGCGCCGTCCCCTCTGATCGTGCGCAGATATGCCTTTTTGTCGGTAATAATCGAGCAACGGCCGCGTCTGGTTCCAGTAGGAACGCAATCGCTCGGCAATGACTTCAGGTCGATCGTCGCTGCGGCCCCGGTCCGCCAGCCGCTTGATCACGTCGGCGTCGTCCACCTTCAATTCCAGCACCAGGTCAATCGGTCGCCCTGCGGCCTTTAACGTCTGGTCCAGCGCCTCGGCCTGCCGGAGATTGCGGGGAAACCCGTCGAACATGGCGCCTGCCAGGCAGTCGTCGCTGGCCAGTCGCTCATCGACCAACTTGAGCACAATCTCGTCCGGCACGAGCTGGCCGCTCGACATATACGGCTCGGCCAACCGCCCGGCCTGCGTATGCTGCCGCACCGCCTGCCGGAGCAACTCTCCGGTCGACAAGTGGGGGATGCCCAGGTACTTCACTAATCTGGCTGATTGGGTCCCCTTGCCGGCCCCTGGCGGACCCAAAAAAATTATCCGCATCGTGATTCCGGGCCCTTGGGCCGAATGCCTCCGTCTGGCGGCAAGCCTAACCTTTCCCTCGACAGACGCCCTTCATCGACGGACGGATTTCTCGAACCGATTGGCTTACGACTTTTCCAGCAGCCCCCGATAGTTCCTCATGACCAGGTGACTGTCAATCTTCTGCACCAGATCGAAAGCCACGCTGACCGCGATCAGCAGTCCCGTGCCGCCGTAGAAGCTGGCAATCTGATAATCGATGCTCACCAGGTTAGCGACCATCATCGGCATGATCGCCACCAGCGCCAAGAAACCGGCGCCGACGTACGTGATCCGCACCATGACCTTTTCCAGATAGTCCGCGGTGCGCTTGCCGGGGCGATAGCCGGGGATAAACGTGCCGAAGCTTTTCAGGTTGTCGGACATGTCCTTGGGATTGAAGGTGATGGCCGTCCAGAAGTAGCAGAAGAAGTAGATCAGCATCACGTACAGCAAGTTATGCGTGAATGACGTGTAGGAAACGAATGCCCGGGCCACTTCGGATAGCAGACCGGCCTGCGGAAACATTCTGCTCAGCCAGTCGAACAACAGCGAAGGGAACATCAGCAAACTACTGGCAAAAATGATCGGCATCACGCCGGCCTGATTGACTCGCAGCGGCAGGTACTGGCGCGTGCCGCCATACACCCGGCGGCCGCGTACGTGCTTGGCGCTTTGGGTGGGAATCCGCCGCTGTCCCTGGGTAATAAACACCACGCCGAACACGACGGCGATGAACAACGCAACCAGCACGATCAGCTTGGCGACGCCCATCTCGCCCGGCGCGCCTTCCAGCACCAAGTCCCCCTTGAACAGCGGCTTGAGCAGTTCAAAGCCGGCCTTGGGCATGCGGGCCAGAATGCCCGCCATGATCAGCAGGCTGATCCCGTTGCCGATGCCGAACTCATCAATCTGTTCGCCGAGCCACATCAAAAAGATGGTGCCGGCCGTCATCGTCATTACGGAGACCAGGTACCATGAGAAAGGCAGCATGTCGCCGACCAGGAACTGCGGCGCCACCATCTTCTGGCTGACCAGCACCGAGACGTAGAACCAGCTCTGGAACATGCACAGCACAACGGTGGCGTAACGGGTCCACTCGTTGATCTTCTTCCGCCCGCTTTCCCCCTCTTTTTGCAACTCTTCCAGGGGCTTCCAGACGCTGCCGAGCAACTGGAAAATAATCGACGCCGAGATATACGGCATGATGCCGAGGCCGAAGATCGTGGCCTGGTCTAACTGCGAGGCGCTGAACGTGGCCACGTTTTCCAGAATCTTGCCGAGCCCCTGGTCGCCGGTCTGTGAGAACAAGCTCTTCGACTGGTCGACGATCGGCAGCGGAATCCAGGAACCGATCCGATAGATGCCCAGCAATCCGAGCGTCAGCAAGATCTTGGTGCGCAGCTCCGGAATCGTGAAGACGACGCGAAGTTTTTCCCACATGGTGCGGTCGGTCCTTTTTGACTAGGCGGCAATCTGCCGGAAGCGGCGGGCCTTCCGTCCATGAAGGGCCGGTACGCCGGACCGGGCGGCCATTCTCGTTCCTGCAAAGCCTTGCGGCGGACTGCTGCGAGCGGCGCTAGCTCGGCCCCGGCCGTCGCAAGTTGAGCGGTGCACGCCGCTTCGCCCTGCGCTGCAGGACCGCGACAAAACGTCGCCCGCCGCCCAGTCTCAGGCTTTGGATTTCGCTTTCTGTTTGCGGGTGACTTTGACGACGGGCGCCTTGCCGGGAAGCACCACGACCTCGCCGCCAGCCGCCTTGATCTTCTCCAAGGCCGACTTGCTGAAGCGGTGCGCGGAAATCTTCAGTTTCTTGGTCAGTTCGCCGTCGCCCAGCACCTTGAACACGTCGTAGCGGCCGTTCACGCGTCCCATCGCCTCCAGCGCCTCAGGAGTGACTTCGGCGCCGGCCTCGCACCATTGCTCCAAATCGCTAACATTGATCGTTTTTACCTGCAGCGCCCAGCGGTTGTTGAAACCGCGTTTGGGAATGCGCCGCGAGAGCGGCATCTGGCCGCCTTCAAAGGCCGGATGCGCCGACCAGCCGGCCAGTTGGCCCTGTCCCTTGTGGCCGCGGCCGGCCGTCTTGCCGTGACCCGAACCGGGACCGCGCCCACGCGCGTTCGCTTCTTGTGCTTCTTGATTCCGCGATTGACGTCGTGCAAATTCATGTCAGCGTGACTCCCCTCAAGCGTTCCGTATCTTGCCGCGAGCGGAGACTCTGCAGCGCGTTAATGGTGGCCTTGACCAGGTTGGCCGGGTTGGTCGAGCCGAAGCTCTTGGTCAGAATATCATGAATTCCGGCCGCGTCGCAAACCGCACGCACGCTGGCGCCGGCCTTGACGCCGGTGCCGGGGCGGGCGGGCACCAGCACCACGTGGGCGGCCCCGAAGCGCCCCTCCACGGTGTGCGAGATGGTCGGCCCGTTCAACTCAATCTCCTGCATGTTCCGCGTGCCGTCCTTGACGGCCTTTTCCACCGCCGGCGGAACTTCGTTGGCCTTGCCGTAGCCCCAGCCGACCTTGCCTTTGCCGTTTCCAACGACGACCATCGCCGTGAAGCTGAATCGCCGGCCGCCTTTCACGACGGCGGCACAACGTCGAATCTTCACGACCTTGTCGATCAATTCGCCTCGACTGCCGGATGCGGTGTTGGACACGTTGCTTGCTACTCCTCGCGCTGAACGGCCGGCCTGGCGCACCGACCATTCATTGACTGTGATGCTTTGATTGGGTTGTCGACTAGACTGTCTTGTTTCGGGCGGCTTGGCGGCACGGCCCTTGGTTTGCTATCTGCCGCTTACTCGTTGCTGCTTGCCTCGCTCAGCCTCTAGAATACCAAACCGGCCTCGCGGGCGGCATCGGCCAACGCGGCGACCCTTCCATGGTACTGGTAATCGCGCCGATCGAAAGCCACCTCCTTAATTCCGGCCGCCAGCGCTCGCTCGGCAATCGCCTTTCCGACCGCCTGAGCGGCCGTTTTGTTGCCGCCGTAGGAAAATTCGGCGCCCAGGTCCTTCTGCGACGTGCTGGCCGACGCCAGCGTGTCGCCCTTCGGCGTCGTCAATGACCTGCACGTACAAGTGCTTGTGGCTGCGGAACACGCTCAAGCGCGGCCGGGACGCATCCCGCTTAATGCGATTGCGGACGCGGAACCGGCGTCGTTGACGTTGCCTGATGATCGTCTTTTCGTGCTTCACGTCGCTTTTCCTGCTTCGTCGCTTTGTCTGACGGGCCGCGTTCGCGCCTTGGCCTTCCCGCGTGCAGCGCCGCATCGTCTTTCAAAGCGTTGTTGATCTGAGCTGCTGTCTTGCCTGTACCGTCGGAGCCTGGATTACTTGGTCATCGCCTTGCCGGCCTTGCGGCGAACCGCTTCGCCTTCATAGCGAATGCCTTTGCCCTTGTAAGGCTCCGGCTTGCGGACCCCGCGTACTTCGGCGGCAAACTGACCGACCTGCTGCTTGTCGACCCCCTTGACGACCACGTGCGTCTGGTCGGGACACGTGACCTGGAGCGTCTTAGGGATCTTCATGTGGACCTCATTGGCGAACCCGACGCGGAGTTGCAGCGTGTCGCCCTGAATGGCGCCCAGGTAGCCGACGCCGACGATCTCCAACCGCTTCTCATAGCCCTGCGTGACGCCGTGCAGCATGTTCTGAACCAGCGCCCTGGTCAGACCGTGCAGCGCCGCGCTGGCGCAACTCGCTGTTACGCCCCACGCGAATCAGGTTCTCCCCTTCGTCGAACGTCAGGGACACTTCGCGGCGAAACTCGCGTTCGAGCTTGCCGAGCGGCCCCTCCACCGAGAGCTTGTTGCCGCTGAGAGCGACCTTGGCGCCGGCGGGAATCGAAACTGGTTTATTGCCGATACGAGACATTTCAATACGCCTTCTTCCGCGTGCGGCCGCGAAGTCTACTGCACTCGCAACCCAAACCGCGCTTCCAACAGTTGACGGAGTTTACCAAAGCTCGCAGAGCACTTCGCCGCCCAGGTTCCGTTGCCGCGCTTCGCGGTCGCTAACCACGCCTCGGCTGGTGCTGATGATCGAAATCCCCAATCCGTTGAGCACGGGACGCAAGCCGTCGGCGCCGCTGATAAATGCGGCGGCCAGGCTTGCTGACGCGCCGGATGTGCCGAATCACTCGCTCGCCGTTGGGGCCGTATTTCAGCTGCAAGCGCAGTTGCTGACTCGGCTGTGCCTCGACTTCCTCCAAGTCCCAGATGTAGCCTTCGCGCTTCAGCACTTCGGCCAGTCCGCGTTTGACCTTGGACAACGGCATTTCTACGTGGGGCCGTTCAATCGCACCGCGTTGCGGATGCGGGTCAACATATCGGCGATCGGGTCGGTCATCATAGGTGCTAAGTCTTCCCTTTACCAACTCGCCTTCTTGACACCAGGATCAACCCCTGGTCCGCCAGCTTGCGGAAGCAAATTCGGCAGATACCGAACTTGCGGTACACGGCACGCGGCCGTCCGCACAGCTTGCACCGCTTCTCGCGGCGGGACGAAAACTTCGGCGTTCGGTTCGCCTTTGCAATCTTTGATTTGCTCGCCATGAGGATCGTTACTCGCTGTCTGGAAAGTAAACGGCGGCAGGAACATCAAGGGCCGGATACTCGAAATTCCGTCGCAGGGTCTTTGCTGCCGTCACTCGCTCCTGTCTGCATGTCCAATTACTGCCGGCCGCCCGGCCCTTGCCGGCGGTTTCTCAGTCTTGAACGGCATGCCGAACCCTCGCAGCAACTCCCGCGTTCATCGTCGCTCTCGGTCGACGTCACCATCGTGATGTTCATGCCTTGCACGCGGGTGTACTTGTCCGGATTCAACTCCGGGAAACACCAACTGCTCGACCAGCCCCAGGCTGTAGTTGCCGTGGCCGTCGAAGGCGTTCGGCTCAAGACCGCGGAAGTCGCGCACCCGAGGCAACGCGAGCGAGATCAGCCGGTCGAGAAACTCGTACATTCGCGTTCCCCGCAAGGTCACCTTGCAGCCGATCGCCATGCCTTCACGCAGCCGGAAACCGGCGATCGACTTGCGGGCCAGGTGACGACGGCTTCTGTCCGGTAATCAGCGTCAGGGCGTCGACCGCCTCTTCCAGATGCTTCTTTTCCGGATGGCCGTGCCGACGCCCATGTTGATCACGATCTTTTTCAGACGCGGCAACGAGAGGCGATTCTTGCGGCCGAGCTTTTCGGCCAAAGCCGGCAGCACTTCTTTTTCGTAGTTTTCTTGCAGTCGAGGTATGGAAGCCATGATTCTCTACGGCGGCGCTGGCGGCCGCCTCAAATTGCCGTTTCGTTTTGGATTCAGGATTTCGCAGCATGCCGGCCGGGTCTTGCTTCGCGGCGGCGCCAGCTGGCCCCGCGCTCTGCTTGCACTTCTTGCACTACCGCTCCTTGCCGCCGTCGGCCGTCGCTCGCACGCCTGTGCGAGCCGCGGCATTGCACGACGCGCACACCAGCACCACGTTGGAGATCTGGACCGGCATCTCCTTCGACAACCGGCCGCCCTGCGGGTTGCGCTGGCTGCGCCGCACGTGCTTGTAGACGCGGTTCACGCCTTCGACCACCAGCTTGCCGGCCTCGCGATTGACCTGCAGCACCTTGCCGCGCACGCCCTTGTCGTTGCCGGTGATGACTTCTACTGTGTCGCCAACTCGAATGTGCATCACACCACCTCTGCCGGCGAGGCTGACGATTTTCATGAAATTCTCTTCACGAAGCTCGCGGGCCACCGCACCGAAGATGCGGGTGCCGCGGGGTTGCCGTCGTTGTCGACGATCACCACCGCGTTGCTGGTCGAACCGCACGTAGCTGCCGTCGGCGCGTCGCGTCGGCTGCTTGCATCGCACGATCACGCCGCGGACGACGGCTTCTTCTTGATGTCGCTGCCGGGCAATCACGGCTCTTGACGCTGCAAATGATGACGTCGCCCAGGCCGGCGGTGCGCCGGTGGCTGCCCCCAGCACCTTGATGCACATCACTTCCTTGGCGCCGGTGTTGTCGGCCACGGCAAGCCGGGTCTGCATCTGGATCATGACTTACGCACCTTCCGCTTCTTCTGTCGCCGCGTCTTGTAATCGCGCGGCCGCCGCGCATGGCCGCAATGTCGACCGCCTGGCTCTTGCTTACCACCCGCACCAGCTCCCACCGCTTGATCTTGCTCTTCGGCGCGGCACTCGACGATTTCGACCGTGTCGCCCACGTCCGACTCGTTCTTCTCGTCGTGCACGTGGCAGACCGTCTTGCGGTCGCAGAATCTTGCTGTACTTCGGGTGTTTGACCAGCCGCGGAATCTCCACGCGACGGCTCTTGGCCATCTTGTCGCTGGTTACAATTCCGATCGCTACTCGCTTGGGCATCAGTCGGTTCCCTTCCGAGCGCCACGCTCGCCTTGAATCGTCTTCACGCGTGCAATCAAGCGACGCTGCTTGCGCAACTCGCTGGAGGCGGTCAACCGCTCCGTCTGGGCCTTGATCCGCAGACGAAACAGGTTTTCAGCCGTTCCTTGAGCGTCAACTGCAACTGCTCGTCGCTCATTTCTCGCAGTTCGGCGGCTTTGGTCATGGCTCGTGCTTTACTTGACTTGGCGGCGTCGGAGCCGACGCCTGACAATCCGGTTTTTCGTAACTTCCGTGAGCAGGCGGCCGATGTTCGCTTCGCCGCCGCTCTCTTCTCCGCCACTCCCGCTTGCGAGTCGGCAGACCGTCAACTTTACCTAGATGGTTCGGCGGCGGACGAATCGCACGCGCACCGGCATCTTGTGGGCCAGACGGCGGAAGCAGATTCTGCGCCGCTTCCTCGGTCACGCCGCCGAATCTCGTACAACACCGTGCCGGGCTTGACCACGGCGGCCCAGTACTCCGGCTCGCCCTTGCCCTTGCCCATGCGGGTTTCGAGCGGGATCGAGGTAATCGGACTTGTGGGGGAACATGCGGATGTAAAGCCGCCCTTCGCTGCGCAGGTATTGCTGCGCGGCGATACGTCCGGCCTCGATCGTGGCGGCGCTGATCCAGCCGCCCTGAGTGGCCTGAAGCCCGAAATCGCCGAAGACGACGCGGTTGCCCCGCGTGGCGTTACCTTTTATACGTCCTCTTTGGCTTTTTCGATGCTTGACCCTCTTGGGCATCAGCGCCATGGATTTCGTCCTCTCGATACATACCTTGTTGATCCACACCTGGACGCCGATGTGCCCCTGGGCGGTCTTGGCTTCGGTGAAGCCGTAGTCGATCTTCGCCCGCAACGTGCTGAGCGGAATCGAGCCGGAGATTTGCTTTTCTCGCCGTGCCATTTCCGCACCGCCCAGGCGGCCGGCCAGCTGAATCTTGATCCCCTTGGCGCCGGCCTCCATGGTCTGCTCCATCGCCCGCTTCATCGTGCGGCGGAAGCTGGCCCGCTTGGCAACTGCTCGGCGATATCCTCGGCCACCAACTGGGCCTGAATCTCGGGCCGCGAGATTTCCTCGATCTTGATGTTGATGCGCCGGCCGACCAGGTCCTGCAACTCGTCCTGCAGCTGTTCGACCTCTGGCCCTTGCGACCGATGATGATGCCCGGCCGGGCGGCGAACAGCACGACCTTGACTTCGTCCCGGGTCCGCTCGATCTCGATCTTCGGGATCCCGGCGAACGCGGTACTTCTGTCCTTGACGAACTTGCGGATCTTCTGGTCTTCGATCAGCAGCTCGGCGAACTCCTTCTTCGAGGCGTACCAGCGGCTCTTCCAGCCGAGCATGATGCCGGTGCGAAAACCGATCGGATTGACTTTTTGACCCATCGTAAATCCTGCTCCTTGCGGCCTCTCGTCAGGCCGACTCATTGTCAATCGGGACTATTGCCAATCGGGATTGTCGACCGCCACGTGAATGTGCGACATCCGCTTCTTCATCATGAACGCCATGCCGCGCGCTCGCGGGCGAATCCGCTTGAACATCGGGCCGCCGTCGACGCGAGCGTCGACCACGACCAGGTTTTGCAGATTCTGAGCCCGGCGATCCTCGGCGTTGCCCAGGCGCTCTTGCAGCACCTTTTCCAGCATCCGCGCGCCGCGGTGCGGCTGGTACCGCAAAATATCCAACGCCTCGTCGGCGCGCTTGCCCCGAATCAAGTCGGCCAAAGGCCGCACCTTGCGGGCGCTGATGCGAGCGAATCGGTGAACGGCTTCGTAAGCCATGCTGAGCGTGTCCTCGTCATTACGCCTGTCGATTTACCTTTCGCCGCCCTTGCCGCCGTGACCGCGGAAAGTCGCGTGTGGGAGCGAACTCGCCCAGCTTGTGGCCGACCATGTCTTCCGTCACGAACACCTTCATGTGCGTTTTGCCGTTGTGCACCATGAACGTGTGACCCACGAACTCCGGGCACGATCGTGCAGGCCCGAGCCCAAGTCTTGATCGGCTCCTTCTGTCCCTGGTCGTCGAGCTTCTGGACCTTCATGTACAACTTTGGGTTGACGAACGGCCCTTTTTTCAGCGATCTTCCCATGACTTCAGCCGCTATCCTAAATCTTGAGTTGACCATACCGCCGCGACCGGCGTCGCCGCACGATCGCCGAGTTCGAAGGCTTTCGCCGGCTTGCGAGTCGACCGCCCTTGGCCAGCTTGCCGGTCGGACTGACCGGATGCCGACCGCCCTTGGTGCGGCCTTCGCCGCCGCCGTGCGGATGGTCGATCGGATTCATCGCCGTGCCGCGCACGTGCGGCCGACGTCCCATCCAGCGCTTGCGCCCGGCCTTGCCCGAGCACGATGTTCATGTGGTCCGCATTGCCCGTCGTGCCGATCGTGGCCCGGCAGGTGGCCGGAACGCGGCGAATTTCGCCGCTGGGCAGCGTGATCTGAGCCCAGTTGGCATCTCGAGCGGCCAGCGTGGCTGCAACGCCCGCCGAACGGCACAACACGCCGCCGCGGCCAGGCTGCAACTCGACGCAGTGAATCGCCGTGCCCAAGGGAATATTTTTCAACGGCAGGCAATTGCCCACCGCGGGCGGCGCATCCGGGCCGCTCATCAGTTCGGCGCCGACCTGCAGGCCATCGGGGGCCACGATATAGCGCTTCTCGCCGTCCACATAATGCAGCAAGGCAATGCGGGCGCTGCGATTCGGGTCGTACTGAATCGAGTGCACCTTGGCCGGCACGCCATCCTTGTTGCGGCGAAAATCGATCAGCCGGTACTGCTGCTTGTGGCCGCCGCCGCGATGCCGGGCGGTAATGCGCCCTTGATTATTGCGGCCCCCCGTCTTGCGCTTTGGCACGAGCAGGGTTCTTTCCGGCTTCGCGCCGGGCGTGAGCTCCGCAAAATCGCTGACGCTGGCGCCGCGGCGCCCTGCGGTAGTCGGCTTGTAACGACGAATTCCCATGACTTAACTACTTTCGCTCAATCCCTGCTCTTAACCCCGTGCTTGCGATCCAGGCGGCCTTCAGCCGCGTCTCGCGGCGACGGAAGCGCTCTTCGCTAGAAGAAATCGATGCGGTGCTCCGAGTGAAGTTTAACGATCGCCTTTTTCCAGTCCTTGGTCGCCGAGCTGCGAAACCGACTGCGACGCGGCTTGCCTTTGCGATTCAAGGTATGAACGTGAAGCACCTTGACATTGAACATCTCTTCGACAGCCCGGCGCACGTCATACTTGTTCGCCAGCCGGTTGACCTCAAACGCGTACGCGTTGTACCGCGTCGAGCGGTGCATCCCCTTTTCAGTGACCAGCGGCCGCAGCAGGATCTGATGCGGCGACAGGTTCAAAGTAGGCGTTTCGACGGCAGGCTCGGCCATGATCGTGATCCGTTTTCTTGAACGATTCTGAGTTCTTATGCGGTGCTGTTTCTAAGCAGTGCTGTTATTGAACGACTTACATCTCTCTCCGCCAGGCGGACTCAGCCGGCCGCGGCCGAATCTGCGGCCGACGCCGCAGCGTCAGAGCCTTTCGCACGATCACGAATTGCGTCCAACGCAGCTTTCGTGATCAGCAACCGTCGCGGAGTCAGGACATTCAGAGCATTCAGGCCCGATACCGGCGAAACGGTCACGCCGGCGATATTCCGGCGCTCTTGTACACGTTGACGTCGTGCCCGGCAGTAGCGACCAACAGGCTAGCCCCGTCGCACTTCAGCGACTTGAGAATAGCGACCATCTCTTTGGTCTTGGGCGCCTGAAACGCCAACTCGTCAATTACAACCAACTGCTCGTCGCGAATCTTGGCGGCCAACGCCATCCGGGTGGCCAACTGCACCGCCTTGCGAGGCAAGCGATAGCTCCAGTCACGAGGACGCTTGGCGAAGATGTGCCCGCCCCCGCGACGAACGCCGCTGCGGCGCGAACCCGCACGAGCATTGCCGGTTCCTTTTTGGCGATACATCTTCTTAGTCGTACCGGCGACTTCGGCGCGACTCTTGGTCCTGGCCGTGCCGAGACGCAGATTGGACTGATACATCACCACGACATCATGCAGCAACTGCTTATTGATGTGAGGAGCGATCGCAGTCGACTCAATCTCGTAACTGCCGACTTGATTTCCGGTTCGATTATAAACAGGCAAAACTGCCATGAGATTCCAGCCGAGCTTAGAGTTTGTTGGTCTCGCGAATGATCAAATAGCCGCCGTTCGGCCCCGGTACGGCGCCATACACCAACAACAGGTGATTTTCAACATCGACGCGGACAACCCGCAGATTTCGCACAGTGCTGCGAGCATTGCCGTGACGGCCCGCCATGCGAACCCCCTTAAAGCTGCGAGCCGGGGACGTATTACAGCCCGTCGAACCAGCATGGCGGTGGACCTTTTTCACGCCGTGACTGGCGCGCTGGCCCTTGAAACCGTGACGCTTCATTACGCCCGCGGTGCCGTGCCCCTTGGAAACGCCGGTCACGTCAATCGTCTTGACGCCTTCCAACAGGCCGACGGAAAGCTCCTGACCGACGGTACAATCGGCCGTATCGACGCGGAACTCGCGCACGAAGCGCTGCGGCTCACAGTTCGCTCGAGCAGAGAGCTCGGCGCCGCCGGCAGCAAGGCGTTTTGATCGCTTGCTTTCCAACCGGGCAACATGACCACGTTGAGCGCGACTAGCCAAACGGCGAGGCCTGTCTCCGTAACCCACCTGCACGGCCGAGTACCCGTCACGCTCCGGCGTACGAAGCTGCAACACCCGACACGGACCCGCCTGGATCACGGTCACCGGAACCGCCCTTCCGGCATCATCAAATATTTGCGTCATCCCGACCTTGCGGCCGAGCAAGCCAATCGCCATAGTTTGCGCCTTGTGGTCTGTCGCCTGCAGGAGATGCGAACAAGTCCGCAAATTACCCGCAAAGCATCCGGTCCATACTCCCCAACCCACCTGAGGCGACAAAGAAAGGCCGCACCCAGGAGATCCAGGTGGTTATCGGTATTGGATCAATGGCGACTCGAGGCCTTGATCTTAATGTCAACGCCAGCCGGAAGACTCAACTTATTAAGAGCCTCGATCGTCTTGGCCGTCGACTGCACAATGTCAATTACCCGCTTGTGCGTACGAATCTCAAACTGCTGCCGAGCCTTCTTATCAACGTGCGGCCCGGAAAGCACCGTGTACCGCTCAATGCGAGTAGGCAACGGAATCGGACCATGCACCTCTGAGCCAGTTCGCTTGGCCGTGTCGACGATTTCAGCGGCACTCTGATCCAGAACGGAGTGATCATAAGCCTCCATCCGAATCCGAATTACCTCACTCGAATGACCAGCCACGAACGCACTCCCAAGTGAATCAATATCCTATTTGCCAAGCACTCTCTGCCATTGCTGGCTGAGGGGCGAACCGACGATCTTAAGAGCTTTTCAAAATAGTGTCAATGGCCTCGAACTGGGAATTTTGGGAACCAGGGCTGGCAAGGGATCGGCGGTTGCCGGCTCGTCGCTCATGGGTTCGTCAACGGGAAGTCGACGGCGGCGCCGTCGGCCGGCACTTCAGCCGTGAGCTGCGACTGCCCGAGCATGCTGTACCGCGGAGGCAGACTTTCCGTCGCCCCGACATTGGCGGGCATTTCGTTCGGCCCCAGGGTTGAACCGTCGGGCTTCAGCATGCGGCTGATCGTGACCTGATAGGAGCCGCCAAATTCGCTCGTTTGCGAAGTGACTGTCTTGAGGCGGTAAACGCCGCTGTCATCGGTCATTCCCGCCAGGCTCGCAAAGGCGGCCGGATTGGAGCTCTGGAAGTAAACCATCGCGCCCGGCAACGGCTCTCCGTCGAGCGTCACTTTGCCGCTCACCGGCACGTCGACCAGGGCGGCGCCCGGACTGCCGCCGCAACCAGGCGCCGATACGCAAAAGAGCAACGCGCCAAGCCCGTAACAAAGCGCCGCGAAGTTGCTGGGGCGAGAGACAGTGAATTTTGCGTTTAACGGCTCGTGCATCAGGGACGTTCTCCTGCTTGGAATTCAGCCCGGCGACCAGACGGGCGGCGATTTGCGGCCGTCGGTAACGGGCGGGAAAAGTTTTGCCGCGGCCGGCGAACTAGAAATCGCCGACCGAAGCCCCTTCGGCCATAGTGCCGAGCCGGCGCAGGATCTCGAGGCTGGTCGCATCCGCAAAAAACCTCGTGGAGCCGTCGGCCATTGCCGCCTGGCAACCGCCCGGGTGCAGACTGCCGGCGTTGCCCCAAGTGGCCAGAATGCCCATCTGGGGCTGCGGTGGGGGCGAACCATAGGGCCAGTTGATGTAATTGATGCCGTTGCCCAAAGCGCCATACAGGCTCACCCCCTCCATGACCCAGCCGCGATAGCCCCAGCGAACGCCGTTGCCGTTGCGGTAAATGAGCGTCGTTTCGCAAAAAGCGGTTGTATTGCTTGTGCCGTCGGTAACGCTGGCCATGCTGCTGTCGCTGTTGGCGCCGAACATCGCGCGAACCTTCTCGATCCCGTTGGCGGAGTAGTAGGTCTTCCATCCGTTCGGGTAGCTGAATTCATAGCCGGGCTGCGTGCAGAAGTCGTAACAGGAGCCCGCGCCATAAAGTTGGCTCAGCTTGGAGATTGAATAATACGGGGTCGGATCGCCCGTGCCGTTGCCCGCGCAGGCCCGCGGCCCCGAATCGCTGGGACAATAGAACCCAGGGACTTGCGTCGCCATTACGACGTCGTTTCCGACCGTCGCGGGATCGGCGGCCAGTGGAGTGCTGCCGCCGACAAGACAACCGCCCGCCGAGGCATTGAATTTGTAGCGGCCGTAAAGCGCCTGCTGCTCGAGCATGGGAAGCATCAGCACGAAGCCCGAGAGATTCATCGCCGCGTTGATCGGGGCATACGTAGCGGCGCCGCCATATCCCTGGTTCAGTGTAGAAGGAGGAAACTTGCGATGCAGATCGTGGTAGTTCTGCAAGGCCAGGCCGAGTTGCTTGAGATTGTTCGTACACTGCGAACGTCGCGCCGCCTCGCGGGCCGCCTGAACGGCCGGCAGCAGCAAGGCAATGAGAATCCCGATGATCGCGATGACCACCAACAATTCGACCAGCGTGAAGCCTCGCGACCAGCGCGGACGGGAATAAACGACAAACTCCATGCAAAGCTCCTGCCGGGAAAGCAATCAGTCGTGGAAAGTAACGGCCAGGCAGTCGATCGGCGATTCGCGGTCGCGTGGCATCGCCTGCCGCCAAGGTCGCTACGCTAGAGAGATTCTAATCGAAATAATATCTAACAGAAATGGACTATATAGCTTTTAGGCTGGATGAATTGTGCAGATAAACAACGCACCTGCCGGGGAAACCGAACCCACCCTTAGTGGGGATTTCATCCGGCTAGCAGGCGAAGGGGCGCAGCGACGAAAGACGGCCCTTTGCCGAAAGACGGCGGGAGACCGGCGCTGCAACGTCGGCGACGAGGGGCAAGGCGGGACTTTGCGCCAGAGGGGCGCAGCGCTTCAGCAATTATCGCCCGGACACTCAAACTCCGCGGCTTGCGAGGCAAAGCTTCGGCCGAAAAACGCCGGGATTACTGCGAATGGCCTGTAAGACCTAAGCTTGCAGTCATTTGCTCTCGAGAGCGAAGTCAAAGTTCCCGCCCTCCGCGCCAACCTCTGCGGAGAGGGTTGTCGCGTCGAGTTGGGAGTATTTGGACGGGAGTTGCTCGGTCGCGCCGGCCATGGCGGGAGGCTCGCCTGGCGCCAAGGGCGAACCATCCGGCTTGAGCATCTGACTGATCGTCACCTTGCACTCGCCCTGCAGGCTGCTTTCCATGCCCTGCAATTGATAGGCGCCTTGGTCGTCGGTCGTGCCGACAAAGATCGTCGGCGGCACGCCGGTAAGAAAAACAACTTGCGCCCCCGACAGCGGTTTTCCGTCGAGAGTCACCGTGCCTTTGACTGGCAGCGTCTCGACGTAGGGCGCTCTCGGCGGAGCGGCCGCAACCGAACGCCACGGCGCAAATCAACGTCATATACGATAGATGTCGCATCAATAAAGATCCTCGAAGAACCACGCCCTGGCCGCCCGCCGCCCATGCGGCAGGCGGCCCGTGACCTGTCTCATCAGAAATTTCCAATCGAGATGCCGTCGGCGATCGTGCAGAACGCGCTCAAGATGGTCAGGTCCGTCGACTCGGGAATGAAATGGACCGACCCATCCGCCATGGTCACGTTGCAACCGCCTGGATGGAGACTGCCTGACATGCCCCACGAGGCGACTCGCCCGACTTGAATCGCGTAGGTCGGAGGCCCGGTGTAGTACGTCCAGCAATTGATCGGGCTGCCGCAAAGAGCTTGCTTTGGCGAACCGTCGATAAGACTGTAAAGCGTCACGCCATACATCACCCAGCCGCGATATCCCCAGGCGTTGCCGTTGCCGTTAAGCACCGTCAGCGTCGTTTCAATGAAAGCCGCCGTGTTGCTGGAACCGTCTTTAACCAGCGCGAGACTGCTGTTGCTGTTTTGGCCGAACAGAGTCCTGCGATTGAGATAGTTGTTGGTAGCGTACCAGGACTGCCAACTGTTCGGATAAGAGTACTCGTAGTTAGGCTTGGTGCTGAATTCGTAATTGGTCCTGGCGCCTAGCAACGTGCTCGTCGAGGTAATGCCGTAGGCGGCGCCCGTCGACATGGTCTTTGCGCCGTCGTCGCTAGGACAAAGGAACGCCGGCAACTGCGTTGACACGACCGCATCGTTTCCGCCGACCGCGGTCCCCGCAAGCGGATAGGGCACCTTACTATTGTAGGTGCTGTCACACGCGGGCGCATTCATGTTGTAACGAGCATACATCGGTTGCAATTCCATGAACGGCAGCATCAAGACAAAGCCGCTCGTGTTCATGATGTTGTTATAAGCCAGCACGGGCACCGCGCCTTCCGCCCCGTAGTTCAGCCCGCCTGGCGGAAAGACGCGGTGCGTGTCGTGATAGTTCTGCGCCGCCAGGCCGATTTGCTTCATGTTGTTCGTACACTGCGATCGCCGGGCCGCCTCACGCGCAGCCTGTACGGCCGGCAACAGCAGCGCGATCAGGATGCCGATGATGGCAATCACGACCAGCAGTTCGACCAGGGTGAATGCTTGCGACCGGCGCAAGCGGAACCGAGTAGCGGAGAGCATACAAAGGCCTCCCAGCGGAGAAAAAAAGGAATGGAATGAGTCGCTAAGAAAGTGCGCAGTTACGCTACGAAGTGAACCTTGTCAGCCCCAAGTTATTCTTGAGCGTTTCACAGATATCCGGTGGGAACCATCTGGCAGGTGCTGCCGAGCTGAAGACCAAGCCGCTGCGCCGCGAAGTACGATCCGAAATGCCTGCCCCGCCTTGAAACAAGCTGCGTGCGACCTGACATCGCCGCAAACCTCCACGAATTCTAGCGACGATAGCTGAGCACTTAAAGCAAATTATGTCCATATTTTTTATTACCTATTCCGTGGAACTCCAGGCAGCGCAAACGTTTAATTTCTGCGCATGCAGCGAGCCGGGGACCGCGGAAAAATAATGGAAGTGCGCCGAGGGAATGAGGCGTCGCGAGCGAGCAGCGACGCCGACGTCGCTGCTTTAACGCGGCGGCGGCGCCGAGCTCAGAGAAACGCGTCGAGAACTTCCTGAAGGCGCTGGACCATAGGAAGTTGGTTCCATCGAGCAACTGGCGCGGCCTTGGCTCAGGCTGCGAATGGCGCTGGAGTAGCCGAACAGATTGGCCAGCGGCGCCTCGGCCTTGATGGCGGTGTTGCGCCCCGCGGGCCTGCGTGTCGGTAGATGATTGCGCGGCGCTGCTGCAGATCGCTGACGATGTCTCCCAGATGCTCTTCCGGAGTCGTGATGTCGAGCTTCATGATCGGCTCCAGCAGCACAATGCCGGCTTGCTGCAAACCTCTGCGAAACGCGTCTGCCGCAGCGCATCGGAAGGCGACTTCGTTGGAGTCCTCGCGGGCTTCGCCGCCGAGCACGGTGACCTTGGCTTTCAACAGCGGAAAGCCCAGCGATCCGCCTCCATGGGATTCTTCGCCCAAGGCGTCAAGCACGGCCTGCAGGAACACCGGCGGAATGCCTTCGGTCTTGCCCGGCATGACGGTGACGGCCTTTTCGCCGTCTTCGTAAGGTTCCAGGCGAACCTTGACGCGCGCGAACAAGATTTGCCCGGCCGTCTGTTGATTGCACTCGCCGACGACTTCGACCGCCTGCTTGATGGTTTCGCGATAGCTGACGCGCGGCTTGTGGACCCGAACATTGAGCTTGAAGTCGCGGAGCAGGCGGTGCTTGATGACCTCCAGGTGCAGCTCGCCCATCCCGCTGATCAGCGTCTGGCCGGTCTCCTCGCTCTCAGCGCACGGAAAGTCGGATCCTGGCGGCGGAGCATTTCCAGCGCATCGGCCAGTTTCTTGCGGTCGGCCGAGCTTTCCGGCTCGATGGCCATCGAGATTACCGTCTCGGGAAACTCGATCGACTCCAGCAAGATCGGCTGCTTGGGGTCGCAAAGCGTGTCGCCGGTGATCGAATGTCGCAGCCCGATGATGCCGACGATGTCTCCGGCTTCCACCGCGTTCAATCTGTTCGCGTTGCGTCTGGCCTGAATGTGCCACAGTTGGGGGACGTTCTCCTTCTTGTCTTGGCCGGGATTGATACGCCGGCGTGTTGGCTTCAGAGCGCGCCCGAATAGACGCGGACGTAGTGCAGATCGCCATGGCGCTCGGCCTGAATCTTGAAGACCAGCCCGCAAAACGGCTCGTCGGCGTCTGGTTTGCGGGCCAGCTTTTTGTCGGGATGCTTTGGGATCGATGCCTTCGACCGGCGGCAGGTCGGCCGGGCTGGGCAGGTAATGCGCCACCGCGTCGAGCAGCGGCTGGACGCCGATACCGTCCAAGGCCGAACCGCAGAGCACCGGCTCGATCAGTTGGTGGACCGTCGCCTCGCGGAGCACCCTGCGAATCAAGCTCCTCCGGGACGGGCTCTTCCGCCAGCGCCAGCTCCATCAACTCGTCGCTGTAATCGTACAGCTTCTCGAGCATCTGGTCGCGCCATCGATCGGGCTTCGTCCACCAGATCTTCGGGAATCTCGTCCTCGGCGACGACCTGCGCGCCCTGGCTTTCGGAGGTCGAACGTGAGCAATTTCATGCTCGACCAGGTCGATCACGCCGCGGAAGCGCACTCGGGCATGTGCGGCGGGCCGACGCCGACGGGAATTGAATGGCCACGGGATTGGCTTCCAGCCGCTCCTTGATTTCTTCGAGCACGGCGTAAAAGTCGGCCCCCTCGCGGTCCATCTTGTTGATGAAGGCGATCCGCGGCACGTGGTACTTGTTCGCCTGCCGCCAGACCGTCTCGCTTTGGGCCTCGACGCCTTCCCGGGCGCTGAAGACGACCACCCCGCCGTCCAACACGCGCAGGCTGCGCTCGACCTCGGCGGTGAAATCGACGTGGCCGGGCGTGTCGATCAGATTGATCGTCACGTCTCTTCCAGTGGAAGGTGACGCAGGCCGAGTAGATCGTGATGCCGCGTTCCTGCTCTTCGGGATCGAAGTCGGTCTCGGTCGTGCCCTTGTCGACCTCGCCCATGCGGTGCGTGGCGCCGGCAGTAGAAGAGCATCCGCTCGGTGACGGTCGTCTTGCCGGCGTCGATATGGGCGATGATGCCGATGTTGCGGATGGTTTGAATGTCGCGGGGCATGGCCGGTCGGTCGTTGTTAAGGGCGGCCGGCGGCCTCGGACTGCTGCCGCCAGAGCGAAGCCCGCCGACCAGGATTTTGTCTTCTTCGGCGCATGAAAATGCCGCGCCGGCGACAGGCGCCGGCACGGCGAAAGCTGCCTGCGGAGAGTTACCAGGCGAAGTGGGCGAACGCCTTGTTGGCGTCGGCCATGCGGTGGACGTTTTCGCGCTGGTCATGGCCGCTCCTTCGCGGTTGTAAGCGGCCATCAGTTCGTCGGCCAGCTTCTGGTGAGCGGCCCGCCCCTTCTTGTCGCGGACGGCCATCAGAATCCAGCGGATGGCCAGCGACTGCTGACGAGTGCGGTTGACCTGCATCGGCACCTGGTAGGCGGCACCGCCGACGCGCTTGGAGCGGACTTCGATCGTCGGCTTCACGTTCTCGACGGCCTGCGTGAAGACCTCGATCGGCTCGACGTCCTTGATCTTTTCGCGAATGATGTCCAAGGCATCGTAGAACACGCTCTGCGCGGTGCTCTTCTTGCCGTCGTGCATCAGGCAGTTGATGAACTTGCTGGCCAGGAGCGACCCATAGCGAGGATCGGGCTTAAGCGCTTCGCGGCTGGCGGTAATTCGACCCATAGTGAATTCCTGTTGCGATAGCGGGCGATACACCGCTCGGATTCTGTGAACGTAGGCAATAGCGCCTGCAAGGCTGAATGCCACTGCGATGCGCACGCATCGCAAGCTTCAGTCTGTAACTTACGACTTCTTGGCTCCGTAGCGGCTGCGCGACTGCTTGCGTCCGTCGACGCCCAGCGTGTCCAGCGCACCGCGGACCACCTGGTAGCGCACGCCCGGCAAGTCGCGGACGCGGCCGCCGCGCACCAGCACGATCGAGTGCTCCTGCAGGCTGTGGCCTTCGCCCGGAATGTAGACCGTCACTTCCTTGCCGTTGGAAAGTCGCACGCGGGTGATCTTTCGCAGCGCCGAGTTCGGCTTCTTGGGGGTCATCGTCTTGACCTGCAGGCACACGCCCCGCTTCTGCGGGCACTTGTCCAACACGGGCGACTTGCTGAACTTGCGTGGCGGCCGGCGGTTTTTCCTGACCAGTTGATTGATCGTGGGCATCAAGCACTCTCGAATCGGGCAGTATCGTACAGTTTATCTTCGTATTGGTTCATCCAGGCGATGGTCGCCGGGAGCTGGCAAGCAGAACGGAAGAATCTATCAGCGTATCGGTCTGCCGCCGCTTGTCAAGCTAGCTTCTTGGTCGCGGCCCCGTTCGCTTCGGGGCCGATCGTATGGAAACCGTCAGGTTCTCTCCGAGCGCTACTCGTCCGTCCCGCCCAACAGGGCGTCGAGGCCGGTGGCGCCGGTCGAGGGGGCTCCCGTCGACGACGCATCCGACGAGGAAGCTTGCGGCGACGAAGCCTCCGCCGAGGGGGCGTTCTCGCTCGCCGGCTCGCCGGCGGCGCCATTTTCCTCTTCGCCGCCTTGCAGCAGCGGGAACGCCTTGGTGAGCACGCGGTCCTTCTCCTGGGCCAGGTCCAGCAGGCCTGCGGCCGAATGCGAACTTCCGACTCCTGATAGGTGTGGAAGCCCGTGCCGGCCGGAACCAGGTGGCCCAGGATCACGTTTTCCTTCAATCCCACCAGGCGGTCGATCTTGCCGGCCAAAGCCGCCTCGGTGAGCACCTTGGTGGTTTCCTGGAAGCTGGCCGCCGAGATGAAGCTGGAGCTTTGCACGGCGGCCTTGGTGATGCCCAGCAACTGCGTGCTGGCCGTGGCCGAGCTTGGGCTTGCGCCCCCTTGGCCGGCTCGCCGCCCAAGGCTTCGATCTGGGCGTTGACCTGCTCCAGGGCGTCCTTCGGCACGATCGCGCCTTCGGCGAAGTCGCTGTCGCCCTTGTCCGTGATCCGCACGCAGCTCGGTCAGCTTCTGGTTCACCGGCGGAACTCGAACTTGTCCATCACGCTGCCGGGCAGCAAGCTCGGTGTCGCCGACGACTTTCGACCCGCACCTTGCGCAGCATCTGGGCGACGATGATCTCGATGTGCTTGTCGTTGATTTCCACGCGCTGGCTGCGATAGACGTTCTGGATTTCGCGGACCAGGTACTGCTGCACGGCCTCTTCGCCGGAAATGCGGAGAATGTCGTGCGGCACCAGCGGGCCGTCGACCAACGCTTCGCCCGCACGGACAAAGTCGCCGGCGTGGACGCGCAAGTGCTTGCCGTGCGAGACCAGGTGTTCGCGTTCGATGCCGCTTTCGCTGCGGACGATGATCGTTCGCTTGCCGCGGCGTTTTTCGCCGAGCAATCTCGACGACGCCGTCGATTTCGGCGATGACGGCCGGATCCTTCGGCTTGCGGGCCTCGAAGATTTCCGTCACGCGGGGCAGACCGCCGGTGATGTCCTGCGTGCCGGACACTTCGCGGGGCGTCTTGGCCAACAGCGTGCCGGCGGAGATCTGCGTCGCCTTCGTCGACTTCGATGTGGGCCTTTTCCGGCAGGTAGTAGAAGTCGAGAATCTTGCCGCTGGCGTCTTCCATGACGACCTGCGGGTGCAGATCGCCCTTGTGCTCCATGATCAGCGTGCGGACGTGACCGCTGGGGTCCTTTTCGAACCGCATCGTTTCGCCTTCGATCACGTCTTCGTAGCGAACCTTTCCGCCGACTTCGGCCAGAATCGGGATGCTGTGCGGATCCCACTGGCAGAGCACGGCGCCGGCGGCGACTTCCTGGTTCTCCTCCACCATCAGGTCGGCGCCGGCGGGAATCTCGTACTTTTCCAGCTCGCGGCCCTTGGGGTCGAGCATCGAGATTTCGCCGTTTCGGGTCAGCACGATCTGCTGCCCTGGTCGTTGCGAACGACCTTCAGCCGCGTGAACTTGACCATGCCGGCCTTCTTGGCGCGGATTTCGCTCTCTTCGACGTGCCGCGAGCGCGGTGCCGCCGATGTGGAACGTCCGCATCGTCAACTGCGTGCCCGGTTCGCCGATGCTCTGGGCGGCGATGATGCCCACCGCCATGCCCTCTTCGACCAGCGAGCCGGTCGAAAGGTCCATGCCGTAGCAGCAGCGGCAGACGCCCAGCGACGGCGTCGCAGGTCATCGGGCTGCGGACCTGGATCTTTTCCAGGCCCAGCTCTTCGATGCGGCGGGCGATTTCGATGCGTGATCATCTCGTTTTCCGCGGACGATCGATCTCGTCGGTGATCGGATTGACGATGTTCGCCCGGCTGACGCGGCCGCGGATCGAGTCGGCCAGTCGCACTTCGACCTTCTCGCCGCGGTAGATCACGCCCTTGGTGATGCCCTGCGTGGTGCCGCAGTCGTGCATGGTGATCACCACGTTCTGGGCCACGTCGGCCAGCTTGCGGGTCAGGTAACCGGAGTCGGCCGTCTTCAAGGCCGTGTCGGCCAAACCCTTGCGGGCACCGTGCGTCGAACTGAAGTATTCCAGCACGGACAGAGCCTTCGCGGAAGTTCGCCTTAATCGGCGTCTCGATAATCTTGCCCGACGGCTTGGCCATCAAACCACGCATGCCGGCCAGCTGGCGAATCTGTTCGACGCCGCCTCGGGCACCGGAGTGCGCCATCAGGTAGATCGGGTTGACGTAGCCGCGGCCTGCGGTGGTCGTTCTCCAACTCGCCCATCATTTCGGTGGTGATCTGTTCGCGGGCGTGCGTCCAGGCGTCGAGCACCTGGTTGTAACGCTCGCCCTTCGGTGATCACGCCGCGCTGGTAGAGCTTCTGGAACTTCGAGCACGTTCTTTTCGGCGTCGGCGATGATCTTCGCCTTGCTCGGCGGCGTGATCAGATCGTCGGTGGCGAACGACAGGCCGCTGCGCGTGCTCTCGCGGAAGCCGATGCTTGTTCATGTTGTCCAGCAGGTCGATCGTGGCGCGGCGGCCGAGAATCTGCGTAGCAGTCGGAAATCACCTTGGCCAGTTCGCTGCTGCGCATCGGCATGTTGTAGAACGGCATCCCGTCGGGCAGAACGTCGTTGAAGATCACGCGGCCGACCGTGGTTTCGATCAATCGCGCCGGGCTTGCTTTCGCGATCGCCGCTCTCGCTCTTCAGACGCCGCGATCCGGGGGCAGCCGGACCTTGATCTTGGCGTGCGTGTCGACCTTGCCGCAGCGAGTAGGCCAGATGCACCTCGTCGGGCGAACTGAAGACCATGCCCTCGCCCTTGCGGTCGGGCAAGCGTCATGCGTCATGTAGTAGCAGCCCATCACCACGTCCTGCGAGGGGCTGATGATCGGCGCGCCGTTGGCCGGGCTGAAGATGTTGTTGGTCGACATCATCAGCGTGTGCGCTTCGACCTGGGCCTCGATCGACAGCGGCAGGTGCACGGCCATCTGGTCGCCGTCGAAGTCGGCGTTGAAGCCCTTGCAGACCAGCGGGTGCAGCTTGATGGCGTTGCCTTCCACCAGCATCGGCTCGAAGGCCTGAATGCCCATGCGGTGCAGCGTCGGAGCACGGTTCAGCAGCACGGGGTGGTTGCGAATCACCTCTTCGAGAATGTCCCAGACCTCCTCGTCCTTCCGCTCGAGCATCTTCTTGGCGCTCTTGATCGTGTCGGCGTGGCCCAGTTCCTTCAGCCGCCGAATGATGAACGGCTGGTACAGCTCCAGCGCGATCTTCTTGGGCAAACCGCACTGGTGCAGCCGCAGACTCGGGACCGACCACGATCACGCTACGGGCCGAATAGTCGACGCGCTTGCCGAGCAGGTTTTCGCGGAAGCGGCCCTGCTTGCCCTTGATCATGTCGGTCAGCGACTTGAGCGGCCGGTTGCTGCTGCCCAGCACCGGCCGCTTGCAGCGGTTGTTGTCGAACAAGGCGTCGACCGACTGCTGCAGCATCCGCTTCTCGTTGCGGATGATCACTTCCGGCGCGTTCAGGTCGACCAGCTTCTTCAGCCGGTTGTTGCGGTTGATGATCCGGCGATACAGGTCGTTCAAGTCGCTGGTGGCGAAGTTGCCGGAATCCAGCAGCACCAACGGACGCAGATCGGGCGGAATCACGGGGATCACGTCCAGCACCATCCACTCCGGCTTGTTGTCGCTGTCGCGGATCGACTCGACGATCTTCAGCCGGTTGATCAGATCCTTCTGCTTTTGCTTGCGAGTTCGGTTTCGGCCAAGTTCCTTGCGCAGTTCGACGGAGAGCTGCACCAGGTCGAGATTCGCCAGCAGCTTGCGGACCGCCTCGGCGCCCATGTCGGCCTCGAAGGCCGCTTCGCCGTATTGTTCGCGAGCGGTGCGGTATTCCTCTTCGGTCAGCAGTTGCTGCGCTCTTCGAGCGGCGTGTCGCCCGGGTCGATGACGACGTAATCCTGGAAGTAGATCACCTTTTCCAGGCTGGTGGTCTTCATGTCCAGCAGGTTGCCCAGCCGGCTGGGCATGGCCTTGAAGAACCAGATGTGGACGACCGGCGCGGCCAGTTCGATATGGCCCATCCGCTTGCGGCGGACGCGGCTGTGCGTGACCTTCACGCCGCAGCGGTCGCAGATCATCCCCTTGTACTTCATGCCGCGGTACTTGCCGCAGGAGCATTCCCAGTCCTTTTCCGGGCCGAAGATCCGCTCGCAGAACAGGCCGTCCTTTTCCGGACGGTAGGTTCGGTAGTTGATCGTTTCCGGCTTCTTTGACTTCGCCGAACGACCAACTGCGAATGTCGTGCGGCCGGGCCAGGCTGATCTTTACCGACGCGTAGTCATTAATCCGATCGTAAGAGCTTTCTGCCGATACTCACTATTAGTGCTCCTTAGTCGGGAGGTCGATCTTGCGGGCTGAATGGTGCGTCTACATTCGAGCGGTAGCGAAGCTCCGAGCGACGAATCGCGACTGCGCGCTTCAGACCCGTCGCTTTCTCCAGTTGCATGTTCAGGCCCAACCCGCGGATTTCGTTGGTCAACACGTCGAAGCTGGCGGGCGTGCCGGCCTCCAGCGTGTTCTCGCCCTTGACCATCGATTCGTAGATCTTGGTGCGGCCTTCGACGTCGTCGCTCTTGACGGTCAGCAGCTCCTGCAGGATGTAGGCGGCGCCGTAGGCTTCCAAGGCCCAGACTTCCATTTCGCCGAACCGCTGGCCGCCGAAGCGGGCCTTGCCGCCCAGCGGCTGCTGGGTGATCAGCGAGTAAGGGCCGGTGCCGCGGGCATGGACCTTGTCGTCCACCAGGTGGTGCAGCTTGAGCATGTAGATGTAGCCGACGGTCGTTTCCTGCTCGAACGGTTCGCCGGTGCGGCCGTCGTACAACTGCGCCTTGCCGTGCTTCGGGCAGACCGGCCTCTTCCAGGCAGCTTCGTGAATCGTCCTCTTCGGTCGCCCCGTCGAACACCGGCGTGATGGCCTGGAAGCCCAGCTTGGCGCCGGCCCAGCCCAAGTGGGTCTCCAGAATCTGGCCGACGTTCATACGGCTGGGCACGCCCAGCGGATTGAGCAGGATCTGCATCGGGCGTGCCGTCGGCCAGGAACGGCATGTCCTCGACCGGCAGGATCTTGGCGATCACGCCCTTGTTGCCGTGGCGGCCGGCCATCTTGTCGCCGACCGAAATCACCCGCTTGGTGGCGATGTAGACCTTCACCATCTGCAGCACGCCGCTGCGGAGTTCGTCGCCGCGCTTCATCGAGTTCAGCTTGCGATCGCGCTCGTCGATCGCCGCTTCGACCGCCGGCCAGACGGTCTTGTAGATCTTCTCGACGTCGGCCTTGCGCTGCGGGCTGCGGATGTCGAGCGACTCGATGCTTGAACTGCTGCGCCTGTTCGGCGACGTACTTGTGCTCCTGGTCGCGGACCAGCGGCGTTGCCGTCCTCGTCGGTCAGCTTCGTCTGCAGGACTGTCTTCCATCTCCTCGACCAGTGCGCCGAAGGCCTCGGCGATCTTGCGCGTTGCCTTCGGCTTCGACGTCCTTCAGCTCCTTCTCGAACACCTTGCGCTCGTCTTCCGAAAGGCTCATGCGGCGGGAGAACTTCTGGGTGTCGATCACGATGCCTTCGACGCCGGAGGGGACTTCCAGCGAGTCGTTCTTCACGTCTTCGCCGGCCCGGCCGAAAATGGCGTGCAGCAGTTTTTCTTCCGGCGTCAGTTCGGTCTTGCTCTTCGGCGAGACCTTGCCGACCAGAATGTCGCCCGGCCGCACGTAGGTGCCGACCTGACGATGCCGTTCTCGTCCAGGTTGCGCAGCGCCTTTTCGCTGACGTTGGGAATGTCGCGGGTGAACTCCTCGCGGCCCAGCTTGGTCTCGCGAATTTCGATGTCGAACTCCTCGATGTGAATCGAGGTGTAGGTGTCGTCCTTCACCAGCTCTTCGCTGATGATGATCGCGTCTTCGAAGTTGTAGCCGTCCCAGGACATGAAGCCGACCAGCACGTTGCGGCCCAGGGCCAACTCGCCCTTGAAGGTGGCGGCGCCGTCGGCGATGACCTCGCCCTTTTCGACCTTCTCGCCCGAGCTGACGATCGGCTTCTGGTTCTGGCAGGTCCGCTCGTTCAGGCCGACGAACTTGCGCAGCGCGTAGACGTCGTCGCCGATTTCGATCCGCTCGGCGTCGACGTAGGTGACCGTGCCCTTGCTTGCGGCGCGGACCACCATGCCGGAGTTCTGCGCCACGTCGCGTCTCCATGCCGGTGGCCACGACCGGCGGCTCGGTGACCAACAGCGGCACGGCTTGCCGCTGCATGTTCGAGCCCATCAAGGCGCGGTTGGCGTCGTCGTGCTCCAGGAACGGAATCAAACCGGCCGAAACGCCCACCATCTGGCTCGGCGCGACGTCCATGTACTCGATCCTGCTCGATCGGCACCATCTCGAAGTCGGCCCGGTACCGGGCGATGATGTTGTCGCCTGCCAACCGCTTGCCGCTTGCCGTCGACCATCGGCGTCGGCCGGCGCCAGGTAGGCTTCGCTCTCCTGGTCGGCCCGCAGCCAGACGACCTCGTCGGTCAGCTTGCCTTTCTTGACCTTGCGGTACGGCGTGACCAGGAAGCCGTATTCGTCCACGCCGGCGTAAATCGCCAGGCTGGAAATCAGGCCGATGTTCGTGCCTTCCGGCGTCTCGATCGGGCAGATGCGGCCGTAGTGCGAAATATGCACGTCGCGGACTTCGAAGCCGGCCCGCTTGCGGTTCAAACCGCCCGGGCCCAAGCGCCGAAAGCCGCCGCTCGTGCGTCAGCATCGACAGCGGGTTGGTCTGGTCGACGACCTGCGACAGCTCGCCGCGGCCGAAGAAATACTCGATCGCCGCCGAGATGCTCTTGGGATTGATCAGGCTGCGCGGCGTCATGTCCTCGACGTCCTTCAGGCTCATCCGCTCCTGCACGGTGCGGCGCAGCTTGAGGAAGCCCTTGCGCAGTTCGTCGCAGGCCAGTTCGTCGATCGTCCGCAGGCGCCGGTTGCCCAGGTGGTCGATGTCGTCGATCTCGCACCGCCGGATCGTCCGTCGCGCAGCTTGCAGCATGTACTTGATCGCGGCGATCAGGTCCTCGGGCCGCAGCGTCATCTCCGTCTTCCGGAACGTCGAGCTCCAGCTTGCGGTTGATGCGGAACCGGCCGACGCGGCCCAGCCGATAGCGGTTGGTGTCGTAGAACTTCTCGTGGAACAGCGCCCGGGCCTTTTCCAACTGCGGCGGATTGCCGGGACGCAGCCGCTGGTAGATCCGCAGCAGCGCTTCTTCGTGGCTGGCGGTGGTGTCTTCGGCCAGGCTGTTGAAGATCAGCGGGTCCTTGGCGTCGGCCATCACCTCGATCTGACGTCAGGCCCGAGGTGCAGATCAGTCTCGGCGATGTTCTTGGTGATCTTCTGGCCGCGCTCGACGATGATCTCGCCGGCCCGCTCGCTGTCGGCCGGGTAGACGACGTCGTCGACGGCGATCTTGCCTTCGATCTTGGCGGCGCTGCGGCCGTCGACGATCTTCTCGACGTCGGTCTCGTAGAACGCCGCGCATCAGGTCCGCGTCGTCGCTGTACTTGGGGTCCATCGCCCGCAGCAGCGTCATCGCCGAGAACTTGCCGCTCTGGTCGATGCGGACGGTGAGGCTGTCCTTCTTGGTGACGTTGAGCTCGATCCAGCTGCCGCGTTCGGGAATGATGCGGCAACTGTGCAGCTTGCGCTCGCCGTGCCTTCCATCTCGCTGACGAAGTCGACGCCGGGGCTGCGGTGCAACTGGCTGACCACCACGCGCTCGGCGCCGTTGATGATGAACTCGCCGCCGCCGAGCATGATCGGCATGTCGCCCAGGTAGACCTCTTCCTCGATCGGCTGCTCCTTGGTCAGCCGCAGCCAGACCTTGAACGGCCGGCCGTAGGTCAGCCGCAACTGGCGGCATTCGTCCGGCTCGTAGCGGGGCTTGCCCAGCTCGTAGCGGAGGTACTCCAGCTGCAGCGTCTTGTCGTAGCTCTCGATCGGGAAGATCTCGCGCAGCACGCCTTCAATGCCCTGGTCCTTGCGCTTCTCCGGCGGGACGTCGTACTGCAGAAAGGCTTCGTAGCTGCGGTCTGGATTTCGGTCAGATCGGGAATTGCATATGGTGCTTCTGAATGGCTGCCAAAGCGACGGACTTCCTTGGGTTGGAGACGTCGTTGTGCCGTGGTGGCCATAGGGGATCGTACTCCTACTGGATGCGACGATATGTTCGAGAACGGATCAAGCGCGGCGCAGTGCGCCGAGCGGACAGCGCTCGACGGCAACCGTATGCGGGCGCCGGAGATAAAAGGACCAAGTCGACAGATCAAACGACTTCCGATCCGCGCCGCGGCGCCTGCCAGGTGCGCGGCGTTCATCCTTGGGACAGGCCCGTCGACGCTCCTGCAAGCGCCGGACAATCGCGCTCGGCGCTGGACGGCGCGTCTGGCCAATTGCACTGCGATCCTACTTGATGGCGACCGTCGCGCCGGCTTCTTCCAGCTCCTTCTTGAGCTTCTCGGCGTCTTCCTTGGAGATGCCTTCCTTGACCTTGCTGGGCACGCCTTCGACCAGGTCCTTGGCTTCCTTCAAGCCCAGGCCGGTCGCGGCGCGGACCACCTTGATCACGCCGATCTTCTTGTCGCCGAAGCCTTCCAGCACGACGTCGAATTCGGTCTTCTCGGCCGCGGCGCCGCGCCGCCGCCGCCGCCGGCGGGCCGGCCATCATCACCGCGCCGCCGGCGGCCGGCTTGATGCCGTGTACGTCTTCCAGGTAATCGCTGAGTTCCTTGGCCTCCTTCAGCGTCAGGCTCGACGATCTTGTCGCCGAGTTCCTTGGTGACGGAGGAGAATTCGATGGCGGCTGCGTCGGTCGACATGCGTTTCGTTCCTTTCGGTCTTGCTATGGAGTGCCGGCTGCGCACTGTCGGCCGAACGCTAGTTACTGGGTCAATGGTTTGGTTGGTGCTCGTTATCCCTGTGCGAGAGTATCGCTCTCGTTGATTTCCGTCGTTCGGGCGACCAGAGTCTACGCCTCGGCGGCTGCTGCCTCTGCGGTCTCTTCCTCGGCGGCTTCTTCCTCGCCCTTCTGCTTGATCTGGCTGGCCAAGGCGCCGCCGAGCTGGTCAACTGGCTGACCAGGTTGGCGCCCGGGCTGAGAGATTTGGCCCACCAGATGCTGAATTGCTCCTCGCGGCTGGGCCACTTGCTGATCTCCTTGACCTGGTCGGCGTCAGCCGGCCGCCGTCCATCACGCCGCCGCGGGCTTCAAACGGGGCGAATTCCTTGTCCTTCGGTCAGCTCGATGATTTCCTTGGCCAGCGTGACGATGTCTTCGGCGCCCCAGCACCAGCGCCAGCGAGCCTTCGATCTCCTCGAACGCCGGCGCCAGCGGCGTTCCTTCAGCGGCCCGGCGGGCCAGGCTGTTCTTGACCACCAGCAGCTGGATGTTCTTGCTCGCAGCTCGACCGCAGACGGCTGTTCGTGTTGGCGTCCAGCCCGACGATGTTCACCAGCAATGCGTCGTCCACGCCGCTCGAGGCGACCTTGAGATCGTCGGTAATCAGGTTCTTGACGTACTTGCTCATGTTTGGCGGCTTGTTATCGGGCTAGGCGGATTGATTGGAACTCTTTACGCGGCAGCGGCTATCCGTCGCTCAGGCGGCAACGTGCACGCCCGGGCTCATCGTGGCGCTGATCGCAATTCCCTTGAGGTAATGTCCTTTCACGGCGTGCGGCTTCAGGCCCAGGACGTGATTGATGAAGGCCTGGATGTTTTCGGCCAGCTTGGCGGCGTCGAAGCTCAGCTTGCCGACCACGGCGTGCACGTTGCCGCCGGAGTCGTTGCGGAACTCCACCTTGCCCGCCTTGTACTCCTTGACCGTCTTGGCCACTTCCGGCGTGACGGTGCCGGCACGGGGCGACGGCATCAGGCCGCGGGGACCGAGCACGCGGCCCAGCGGACCGACCAGCCCCATCATGTCGGGCGCGGCGATGCAGACGTCGAAATCGGTCCAGCCGCCCTTGATCTTCTCGGCCAGCTCGTCGGACCGCCGACCTCGTCGGCGCCGGCGGCCTTGGCCTGTTCCGCCATGTCGCCCTTGGCGAACACGACCACTCGCAGCGTCTTGCCGATGCCGTGCGGCAGCACGATCGAGCCGCGGACCATCTGGTCCGCCTGCTTGGGGTCGATGCCCAGCCGCATGGCGATTTCCACCGTCTGGTCGAACTTCGTCGTGTTGAACTGTCTTGAGCAAGTTCACGGCCTCGTCGACCGGCAACGGGTCGCCCGAGGGATGCTTGGCCGTCAGGGCCTTCATGCGTTTGGATTGCTTGGCCATCTGTTTGCTTACCGATTCTGCTATCGAATGTTTGCTTGTTGCTCGTCTTGGTCGCCCGGCAAGTTCGTCGCCTGGCAAGTTTGCGGCCCTGGGGCCGGCCCGTTCGCCCGTGCGATCAGCCTTCCACGACCAGGCCCATGCTGCGCGCGGTGCCTTCGATCATTCGCATGGCATGCGCGACGTCGCGGGCGTTGAGGTCGGCCATCTTCTGCTTGACGATCTCCTCGATCTGGGCCGACGTGACCTTGCCGACCTTTTCGCGGTTGGGCACGCCCGAACCCTTGGCGATGCCGGCCGCCTGCTTCAGCAAGGCAGCCGCCGGCGGGCTTTTGGTGACGAAATCGAAAGTGCGATCGTTGTAAACGCTGACGACTACCGGGATCGGCATGCCGCCCGCTTCACGCGTCCGGTCGTTGAACTGCTGGACGAACTGCCCCAGGTTGACGCCGAACCGGCCCAAGGCCGTTCCGACCGGAGGAGCGGGCGTCGCCTGGCCGCCGGGAACCTGAAATTTTACTTGAGCTACAAGTTGCTTTGCCATGAGTCTTTCGGGGGACCGTGTTTTTCGAGCGGCCCGCGCTCGGCGGACCGTTCTTCCATTGAGACCTTCTGTTTTCTGACCAACGCGACGCAGCGTCTCGCCTTGAGTCGATGCCGTACTATCTGACCGCCGTTCAGCGGCGGCGGCGTGCGTCCTTCTCGTTACAACTTTTCAATCTGCCAGTATTCCAATTCGACCGGCGTGGAACGGCCGAAAATGTTGATCATGACCGTCACGCGTCCGTTTCCGCGATCGATGTTGTCCACGTCCCCTTCGAAGTTCTCGAACGTTCCTTCGTTGATCTTCACGCGGTCGCCCGCTGGAATGGCACGGCGATCGGCGGCGCTTCGTCGGTCTTTTCTTCCTGCTTGGAGACGATCTTGCTGACGTCGTGAGGCAGCATGGGCGTGGGCTTGCCGCCCGAGCCGGTGAAATCGCCGATCCCCGGAGTCTCCCGCACCAGAAACCAGGTGTCCTCGTTCAGCTCCATGTGCACGACGATGTAGCCGGGATACAACTTGCGTTTGACGACGCGTTTCTTGCCGTTCTTGAACTCCGTCACCTTCTCGATCGGCACGATGATCTCATCGAAGTATTCATCAAGCCCGGCGACGGAGATGCGACGTTGCAGGGCATCCCGAATCGAGTCCTCACGGTTGCTCTGCACCTTGAGGATGTACCACTGCATGTCACCGCGCACCGGACCTTCGGCTTCGTCGCCGGAGCCGCCGTTCCCGCCGGAACCGCCTTCGCGGCTTTCGGCAGACGCCTCAGCAGCGGCCGAGACCTGCGGATCGTCGGTATGTTCGGCGCGTGCGATCTCCGCACGTCGCATCCGCTTCGGGAGCGCCGTCCCCGTTGCCGACCGAAGCGTCGTTAAGCTCGGCTGCCGATTTGTCTTGTTCGTCGATCACGCTCAATTCCCTCGTCGAGACGCAGGCGTCAGCTACCGGGTTTGAGAACTTTCAAAACCGTCAACAATGTTTGCCACAGCAGGTCATACGCATACAAAGCGCCGGCCAAACCGAACATGGTGACCATCACCACCATCGAGCTGCGGAACAGCTCCGATCGCGACGGCCAAGACACCTTGTTCATTTCCGCTTCGACCGCTATCAGGAAATCCGCAAAGCGGGGCAGGTTGACGACCCGGTAGCTGAGCCACCAGCCGACCGCCAACACCGCTCCAGAGACGCCCATTCGCACCGACAAACGCGTGTCCGACAAAAAGTCGTGCAACGTCCAGGCGGCCAAGGCGAACGTGATCGCCAATACGGCGAACGTCACTTGGCGGGCAATGCGACCCTGACTGCGCTTGTAAATGCCGAGACTGAACCAGTCTCGAAACATCGGATTCATTGCGGCATTTCCCTCTTTCACCGTCAACCTCGTCCTTGGGGTTGTAAATGCTTCGGGCATCGGCCGGTCTTGGCGACCGGCCGATGCACCGCGTGACTGGCAGGGGCGGCGGGAATCGAACTCGCAACCTCTGGTTTTGGAGACCAGCGCTCTGCCAATTGAGCTACACCCCTAACTTGGCATCTGCGGGCCTTCCGACCTGCGAACCGACAGGTTCGCGCCGAAAGCAGGCCCTTCAAACTACTCGATAATCTTCGTAACCACGCCCGAGCCGACCGTCTTGCCGCCTTCGCGAATAGCGAAGCGGACGCCGTCGTCCATGGCGATCGGGTTGATCAACTCGACGCTCAGCTTGGCGTTGTCGCCGGGCATGCACATCTCGACGTCGCCCATCAGATTGGCCGAGCCGGTGACGTCCGTCGTGCGGAAGTAGAACTGCGGGCGGTAGCCGCTGAAGAACGGCGTGTGACGGCCGCCTTCTTCCTTCGACAACACGTAAACTTCGGCCTCGAACTTGGTGTGCGGCGTGATCGAGCCGGGCTTGGCCAGCACCTGGCCGCGCTCGATTTCTTCGCGCTTCAGACCACGCAGCAGGCAGCCGACATTGTCGCCCGCCTGACCCTGATCGAGCGTCTTGTTGAACATTTCCACGCCGGTGACCGTAGTCTTGCGCGGCTTCTTCGGCCAAGCCGATGATCTCGACTTCGTCGCCGACATTGACGATGCCGCGCTCGATACGGCCGGTGGCCACGGTACCGCGGCCTTCGATCGAGAACACGTCTTCGACGGCCATCAGGAACGGCTTGTCGACTTCGCGGACCGGCTCGGGAATGTAGCTGTCGATGGCATCCATCAGCTCGCTGATGCACTTGCTGGCTGCCGGATCGGCCGGATTGTCATAGGCGGGCTTTGAGGCGCCGCGAATGATCGGAATGTCGTCGCCCGGGAAACCATAGTGGGTCAACAGCTCGCGAAGCTCCAACTCGACCAGCTCCAGCAATTCTTCGTCGTCGACCAGGTCGACCTTGTTCAAGAACACCACCAGGGCGGGCACGCCGACCTGACGAGCCAACAGAATGTGCTCGCGGGTCTGCGGCATCGGGCCGTCAGCGGCCGACACGACCAGGATCGCGCCGTCCATCTGGGCGGCGCCGGTGATCATGTTCTTGATGAAGTCGGCGTGGCCCGGGCAGTCGATGTGGGCATAGTGCCGCTTATCGGTCTCGTATTCGACGTGGCTGACCGCGATGGTAACCGTCTTCGTTTCGTCGCGGACCGTGCCGCCCTTGGCGATATCGGCGTACGATTTCGTCTGGGCCAACCCCTTAGCGGCCTGCACGGCCGAGAATGGCGCCGGTGAGTCGTCGTCTTGCCGTGATCGATGTGGCCGATCGTGCCGACATTGACGTGAGGTTTTTTTCGTTCGAAATTTGCCTTGGCCATTCTTACTCCCTGCGTTAAATCAAGCGATTGTCTTTAACCAATTTGGATTTGCAAAAAGAGCTGCTGATGGGACTCGGACCCATGACCTCGTCCTTACCAAGGACGCGCTCTACCAACTGAGCTACAGCAGCCTAAGCCACGGCGCCTCGCCTGCATTACATTACAGCTCGGAATCGCCTTTCCAGCCACGGCAGCCGCGCTCACTCGGCCCGGCGGCCCCGCTCCTGCCGCAAAGCCGACAAACCGCCTCGCCTCGACTGCGCCTCAGCAGCGATCGCTCGCGCCTCGTCCACCCCATTCCTTCACCCAGACCGTCACACTCACCCCCAACCGTCACAACCAACCACCACACTCTAAAACCCCATCTCCCGCTTGGCGCCTCACGACACTCGAACGGCCCGTCCATCGGCTCGCCAGGCCATCGCCTCTTTAGACCCTACTCCTCCAGGCCAGCCAACCTTTCCCGCCAGCCGACCCGAACTTGCTGGTCAACCAAAGCGGGTGAAGGGAATCGAACCCTCGTCTTTAGCTTGGAAGGCTATTGCTCTACCATTGAGCTACACCCGCGAGCCATTGCCGGATTGTTCGGGCGCCATTCGCGGCCAACTCCCTACCTTCTCAGCTCGCCCCCCGCGTCCGGCAGCCAACCCCTCCAGCGAACCGCCCGCACCGAGCGACTGATTGGCGCCGCCTACCGTTTATTCACGCTCCCGTTATCAATATTACCAAAAAGTGACTTAAGTTATTGGGGGGTACAGGATTCGAACCTGTGAAGGCATAGCCATCAGATTTACAGTCTGACCCCTTTGACCGCTCGGGAAACCCCCCGACACCGAGTCCAAGAAACCAAGGCCTTCGGAAAGGCAGTCCCGGCAGGCCTGCGAACCCCATCGCCACAAAACGCACGCGATTTGTTCGCCGACCGACGGGCCATCGCCTATCCAAGCACCCGAGTTTCTTTACGAGCTAGCGGAGGGACTTGAACCCACAACCTGCTGATTACAAATCAGCTGCTCTGCCAATTGAGCTACGCTAGCCTGCGAGACCCGCCACGAAAACCACTAAATATAACGACCTTCGCGCCGGCTGCAATACGGCTGATCTGGAAATCTGCGAGCTTACCCAGAGTTCCCCCCGGGACTCGCAAACGTTCCGCTCGAACGAGGGTCGGTCAGAAATTGCGTCAGGCGGCACACCCGCCAACGGCACGGCATAGCGCCCGCTGGCGAGCCAGCAGCTCAGAGCGGGCCTGTTCCATGATTTCCGCCAGCAGTCCTTCAGCCTCCCTCGTGCTAGATCCCCTGCCTTGGGGCGCCCATGATATACTTCGCGGCTGGCTCCCAGGAGAACTGGAGCCAAATTGCCGGAAGACGACCGACCAAGCCATATCCGGCGAGCGTCTCTGCGACGAAGTGCAGCATGCCCAGCCGGTTTACAATCCCGGGATCTCGATTCGCTCTTCTTGAGCCGCCTTGCGAAGCTTACTCAAGGCTCGAGCCTCGATTTGCCTCACCCGCTCTTTGGTAACGCCCATTTCGGCGCCAACCTCCTTGAGCGTCAGCGGTTCTTGGCCGCGAACCAACCCGAAGCGGCTGATGATAATCTTTTGCTCCCGGTCGTCAAGCCGCTCGAGGATCCGGCCGATCTGCCGCTCTCGCTGCTGCTGAGCGTTTTCCTGTTCGTACTGGTCGGTCCGCTCATCCTCGGTAGCGGAGAACATTTCCTCGTTACTGGTCCGGAACCGGTCGCGATGCCGCAATTCGTCCGGAATAGTGCGGGCGAAGTTCTTCATGATCGCCCAACTGGCGTACGTGCTGAACTTGTTGCCTCGCGCGAAATCGAATTTCTCCACGGCGCGAATCAGCGACATATTGCCGTCGCTGACGAGCTCAAAGAAATTATCCGCTGGACCGACGTGGCGCTTGGCGATCGATACAACCAGCCGCAAGTTGGCGCGGATTATCTGGTTCTTGGTCGCTACGGCTTCCTCGTAGAGTTTCTCGACCTGGTCCATCACCGTGCTCTTGGCGTGCGCCGGATCAAGGCCTTCGCGGAGCCTGGCCGCCCGATACTTCAAATAGTTGAACTTTCGGAACAGGTAGACCTCTTGCTCCTGATTCAACAGCGGAACCTCGTACAAGCTGGCCAGGTAGGGCGGCAGCCCGCTGGGCAAACGGCTCTTCTTGGCCGGCGGACTCGCCGGCAGGGGGCCCAGAATGGTCTTTTCCGCCTGCGCGGAAGGGAACATTTCGTTGTCGATGAAATCGAGCGGCAACTCCAGAATTCTGACCGCGCGCATCTCATTGATGATGCGATAAATGCTGGTCTTGGTGCGGCAGAACCGCTTGGCCAGCACGTCGACCGAAACGCCCCGACGATACTGCTGGTCGATCTTGCGCTTGGCCTCGTCGGAGAGCGGGCCGGAATTCTCAGGGAAAACCGCCAGGTCGGGGTGCTCCTGATCGAACGCCTTGAGCGTGTAGCGGATCGTTTCGATGCTGCGACCCATCCGGTCGGCGACTCGGCGCGTGACGTCGGCAGGGCAACCGCCCGCTTGAGCCAGACGGCGCGCACGATCGATGATCGCTTCTCGCTCTTCGTCCGTGAGCTGACTGAAGCGCGAACCTCGGCTCACGCGGTCCTCGTTGCCTTTGACGAAGCGGTCGATCGAGCTTTGCAAAAACCCGACTCGCTTGCGGCCGTCGAACAGAAAGCGGCGACTGACCAGACCCTGTTGGCGCCAGCGAGAGATGGTTTTGGTTGAAACCTTGAACATCTTGCTCAGCTCTTCGACCGTCAGCACCCGTTCTCCGGCGGCGTCTGCCGGCAGGTTGGCCGCGTCGGAAACGTCTTCGACGAACAAGCGCAGGTCGTGCCGCGCCTCTTCGCCGGTCAGCTTCATGCCCGGGTATGACTCGGGCCGGAAGTCGGTAATGCGAAAGCAGAGATATTCGTACGTGTACGTCCGATTCGGATCGAGCTCGCCCATCAGGCGCTCGGCCCGATTGGCCTGGTCGAGTTTCTTATCCCGCGGGGCAAAGCGGACTTGCTGGTCGCGGAGCTGGCGAATCACAGGGTTCAAATAGTCAGTATGCATCATACGTCCCCTTCCTATCCAAGTCCTGGCGGTGTTCCATGCGGCTCCTCCGCCCGCCGGACGGCAACGTTTGTTCTTGACAACTGAGGGGCGAGACTCGCCATTCCCGACGAGTCGTCGCCGCCAGTCTAATCAACCGGGTTGCTTTCTTTCAAACTGGGTGGTGACTTCTCAAAACCGGTTGCGTCGCCAACCGCTGTTCCCCCCAGACTTTGCATGGGGGCTTGCTTTTGACGACACTAGTCCTACGCAAAGAAGTGTCCAGTCGCCCAATAAATGTTCGCGGATTCGACTAAATTCTTACCCATATTTTGTCGACGCGAACTAACCGTCAATCGCAACTCATTGTGTTTCAATGAATTGCGACACAGGTCCAGAGGAGCCGAGGATCGCGAGGCTCACATACCCATTCGGGTGGCACGGCAGAGCGAATGGGAAGGAGCCGGGGGACAAGGTGGGGCCGGCGCGATCAATCAGGCTGGGAGGCTGCCTGGCAATTCAGCGGGGGGAGATCGAGCCCCGACGAGCTACTTGGAGCGTCTCGATCAGCGGAGCGGCGTGCGCGGTCAAACGCTCGCTGAAGGTTCGAGCGCCCGAACTCAGCAAGTGATGCGAATCGAGGAATTGCTCCTCGGGCGCCCACTCGCGGCCATTAATAAGCGGCGCCGAGAACTGTGCGCTGAGTTCCTGCAAGTAGTTTTCAATCTGGCGCCATGTTTGCGCAGGATACCAGCTCCGAAAGGCGTCTCCTTCGGGCATGACGACCAGCGCCGCCGCGATCTGCTCCTGCTTGCAGACCGTCAACAGTTCCTCCAGGGCGCGGCAGGAACCGCCGCCGAGTTGGAATTGAGCCAGTAAGTCCTCGTATTCGCGACGCGCCGTTTTCAGGCCCGTCTCGATTCGCTGAGGCGTTCGGACCTGGTCAGGCATGGCGTTCCAGCCTTGATCGTCGAACGTGGCGAACAGATGACCATTGCCCTCGTGCGGCACAAAGGAAGGGCAGACCTTGCACATGATGGGAAACCGATGGGTAAACGCCGGCGCCCACCAGCCTCGCCACCAGTCGATGTGTAACTGCTGCTCAGGAAACGCGTCCTGGGTGTAACGCTCGACGAGCGGAATTTCCCGCAGCCAGAGCCGGTTCGCCGGGAATTGGGTTTGGTCGAACGACAACGTTTGACCTGCCAGCATCGGCGGCAACACCTCGACCAAGACCAGGTCAGGACGGATCCCTTCCGCCAGCAGACGCTGGAGGCAAACCAGTTCCGTGACCGGTCCGGCGCCGGGGATGCCGAAGTTATAGACGGTCGGCGCCGCTTGCCCTCGTTCGCGGAGCCGCTGCTCGACGGTTACCGCATCGAACCCGTGTACGGCGCGTGAGCTTCCCAGCATGACGACCAGGGGCGATTTGCCGGACGCCGCCTCGACCCGGCTGCGAAGTTGATGCAACTTGTTGCCGTAAATCGGGTCTCGAAGCTCCGGGCGCCACAGTTCGATCGCCGAGGCCAGACTTAATTGAATCGCCACAAACGCGAGCAGGCCCCAGGTAACGCTGGCCCGTCCGCGCCCGACAGATTCGGTCGACGAGCTGACTTCTGGTCCATGGTTCTGTTGGCCACGGCAGCGTTTTCTCTAGTGCGACCGAACGGGGCGGCATCGCCTGAGACGCCAACCCAGCGGAGAAGCAGTACGACCGGCGAGATCCCCACACCGATGCAGGCCGGCAGTAAGGGGCGGCAATCGTATCAGGACGGCAATGCTGGTCAAGAGGAAACCGCCGGCCACCAATCTGTCGTTGCTTTCCGAAAAACAGCAAGCGCGGCCCAGTCGGGACCGGCCTTAGTGTTTGCCTCGGAAGCGATTACCGCGAACTTGAGCATTTCCGCCAGTCGCTCAGCGGAACGAACCGAGGCTCGTCCGGGCGATTGTTCGCCGGCCGGCGCCAGATTACGCCGGCCAAGCGGATGACATCGTGAAAAGCCCGACAGCGGCGCGCCTGTGGGCGAGGGGCCGACCGTCGGGCATGTCGTGGAACTTGGAGACACAAGACGCGTCTACGGCTAGCTGCGAACGGCAGCCAGTGCGTTGCGGACTTCTTCCAATTGTCCGGCCGAACCGAGCATCTGGTTCTTATGGCTGATGAAGCCGGCGTACTCGGCCATGAACGGCTTGCCGCTGGTGCGCAGGTCGAAATCGCCCGGCTGATCGCGGAACACCTCGCGCAAAATAGTGCACCAGACCAGGCGTCCGTCCGTGTCGATGTTGACCTTCGTCACGCCCAACTTGGCCGCCGGCAGGTAGTCCTTTTCGGGCACGCCGCTGGTGTCGGGCAACTGGCCGCCGGCGTTGTTGATGCGCTCAACGTATGCTTTCGGCACGCTGCTCGAGCCGTGCATGACCAGCGGATAGCCGGGCAGTCGCTTCTGAATTTCGGCGATGCGATCGAAGTGTAAACCTTGCGACCCCTTGAACTTATAAGCGCCGTGCGACGTGCCGATGGCGACGGCGAGTGAATCGCAGCCGCTGCGCTCGACGAATTCCACCGCTTCGTCCGGATCGGTCAAGCAGGCGTGTTCCGCCGAGACTTCGATGTCTTCCTCGACGCCGCCCAGCATGCCCAGTTCCGCCTCGACGGAGATCCCCCGATCGTGGGCTCGCTCCACCACTCGGCGCGTGATGGCAATGTTTTCGTCAAAGCTTTCGTGCGAGGCGTCGATCATCACCGACGAATAGAACCCGCTGTCGATGCACTCGTAGGCGACCTCTTCGGTGCCATGGTCGAGATGGACGGCGAAAATCGCTTCGGGGAAAACTTCCTCGGCGGTCCGGATCATCGCTTCCAGGAACCGCTTGTCCGTGTAACCGCGGGCGCCGCGCGAGAGCTGAATGATAAATGGGGCGCTGAGGGCGGGATCGGTCGGTTCGCTGTTCGATCCCTTCTTGCCTAGATTGCCGCGGAACAGGCCGATGGTCTGCTCCAGGTTGTTGATGTTATAGGCCCCGACGGCGTACTTGCCGTAAGCCTGTTCAAACAGTTCTTTCGTCGTAACAATCACAGAGCGACTCCACCTCGAAAAAGTGAGCAGGCGGGCGGCGAAAAATCGCACGCGGACTTTATGCGGCCCCCTGGGTCCGTTCATCCGCCTACAAGACAGGCGGTCAATCTTACCCTGCAGGCTCTGGGGCCGCCAGCGGTCGGGAAGCTGTCAAAACCTACAGGCAACGCACTCGGTAGTTCCTCTTCTATCGTGCAACCGGCCGGTCGGGCTGAAAAAAACGTCCCGCGACGCGGGTCTACATTGTCATGGCCGCACGTCACGACTAGAATCCCCCCGCCCCTGAACCGACCCGTCAAGGAAGACACGTCGATGGCAAGCGAAGCCGCGTCCCCGCTGGGCTACTTAACTCCTTTTGAGCAAATCAGCTACGCTCGAGAGATTATCCAGATCGAGGCCCAGGCCCTGGACAAGCTGGCGCGCCGGCTCGACGGCTCGATCTGCCAGGCGATCGAATATCTCTCGAGTTGCCGCGGCACGGTCGTTGTGACGGGCATGGGAAAGGCTGGACTGATTGGCCAGAAGATCTCGGCCACTCTAGCCTCGACTGGGACGCGCAGCATTTTCTTGCATCCGGCGGAAGCCGTACACGGCGACCTGGGACGCGTCCATTCCGACGACGTCGTGCTGGTCCTGTCGCAAAGCGGCGAAACGGAAGAAGTCGTGCGGCTGCTGCCTTCGCTCGCGGAACTGGGAGCGCCGATCATCGCCGTAACCAGCCGCGCTGGCAGCACGCTGGGCCGAGCCGCCCGCGTCATCCTGGAGCTCGGACCGCTGAAAGAGGCGTGTCCCTTGGGCCTGGCGCCGAGCACCAGCACCACCGCCATGCTGGCCTTGGGCGATGCACTGGCGCTGGTCGCCAGCCGTTTGCTCGCCTTCGGCCATGCGGACTTTGCCCGCGTGCATCCGGCCGGCAGCCTGGGACGTAAGCTGCGGAAAGTGGAAGACCAAATGCGGCCGCTCGAGGAGTGCCGCATCGCCGGCGATTCGCAGGACGTGCGAGAAGTATTCGCCGCGTTGCGCCGGCCCGGACGACGCAGCGGCGCCATCCTGCTGGTCGACGATGACGGCCGATTGAGCGGATTGTTCACCGACAGCGATCTGGCGCGATTGTTCGAAACGCGTTGCGACGAGGCCTTCGATCAGCCGATCTCCAGGGTCATGACCTCGCGTCCGCGCACCGTTCCGCTGGGCGCCATGCTCAGTGACGCCGTGGCCATCATCGCCGAACTGAAAATCAGCGAGTTGCCCGTCGTCGACGCGGACGGAGCGCCGGTCGGTTTGCTCGACATCACCGATATCGTAGGTATGATCCCGGAAGAAGACGGCTGAGGAACCCGCGCGGAATCACATCGGCGCCCGGTCATCTTTACCGGCTTCCCAACGGCGCAGAGGAGAATGCAGAGCAAGTTTCTGATCGCCGCGATTGGTTGATCAGCTTCACGCTCTCTCCGTTGCCGCGACCGCAAATTACGAAGCCCAGGCAAACGGATGTGCAGGAACATTCAGCAAAGCTTGCCAAATGCGGGCCAGCTCGAACCACTTTCACCCCCGGATCCGTAGATGACTTTAGTCAAGCGTTGCCAGGCGATCGAACTGATCGTGTCCGACGTCGACGGAGTGCTGACTGACGGCAGCATCGAGTTCGACAACGAAGGGATCGAAACCAAGCGTTTTCACATTCGCGACGGCATGGGCATTAAGCTCTGGCAACGCGCGGGTGGAAGATTCGGGCTGATCACCGGACGCAATTCGCACATCGTCAATATCCGAGCCACGGAACTGGGAATCAATCTCGTGCGGCAAGGAACCGAACAGAAGGCGGTAGCCCTGAGGGAGATTATTGCCGAGTTGGAGCTCTCGCCGGATCACGTCTGCTATATCGGCGACGACTTGCCTGATCTGGCGGCCGTCAAGCTGGCGGGATTGGGCGTGGCGGTGGCGGACGCTTGCCAGGAATTGCGACAGGCGGCCCACTACGTGACGAACCTGGCGGGCGGCTCGGGCGCCGTGCGCGAAACCATTGAACTGATCCTCAAATCCCAGCAGCGCTGGGACGACCTCCTCCAACAATACGACGTCTAGTTCGTGTTCGCACGCATCACACGTATCGTCATCAGCTTCGTGCTGGTCCTTTCCGCTTACGGCGCTTACTCGCTGCTGGCGGTGCCGCTGATTGAGCCTGCGGCCGTGCGCCACGATTCCGCCGGTTCCAGCGCCGCACAGCGGCGCAATGCAATAGGGATTGTGCAGGACCAACGCAAGGAACTGCTGTACTGGTTTCGCCCAGGCGACTGGGAGCTCAGCTCGCCGAAGGTCCTGGAAACGGCGCAAGGCAAGCTGCTGTGGAAAGAACACACGCGGCTGGAAGATCCGCATTTCGTCCGCATGACGCCGTGCAGTCTGGTCTTCATGCCGCAAGGCGAGTACGCCAGCGAAGAAGAGCGATGCCGGCAAGCGATCGTGCTGCGCTCGCCGGGGGGCGCGATTTTGCAATTCGACGCGCCTTTTGATCTGAAACGCGGCGACGTCGGCAAACTGGTCGGAGCCGAGCTGATCGGGGACGTTGTGATTCGCAGCGATCAACGTTTGCCGGGACCCGATGACGACTTGTGGATTGAGACCCGTGACGTGAAGCTCGCGGAAAATCGAGTCTCGACGCCGCACGAAATCAAGTTCCGCCACGGCGTGAATCAGGGCGAAGGCAAGGATCTGTATATCGAACTGGCCACCCCCGCCGAGAAGGCCGCTCGGCCGGAGAGCAGCCAGTTCGGTTCCATGAAGCGTTTGGAACTGGCTCGCGACGTCCGCATGCGGCTGCAGCCGGGAAACGCCAACATGTTTCCCTCGGGGGCTGCGGCGCCTGGCGCCGCAGCAGAACAGCCGGCGGCGCCTGAGACGAAAGATGCGCAACCGCAGCCCCCCGTTGAAGTCACCTGCACGGGACCGTTTCACTTCGATCTGATTCGATACGTGGCCACATTCCACGACCACGTCGCCGTGGTGCGGCTGAATCCCGACGCGCCGAGCGACAAGTTGACTTGCGAACTGCTCAACTTGTTCTTCGAGGCCGCGCCGGCCGCAGCCGCTGCGCCGCAAGCCGGAGATCAAAGTCAGGCGGAAAAAAGCTCGCCAAAGCTGCGCCCACGCGCATGACCGCGCGGGGCAACCCGGTGGTGCTGCTCTCACCGTCGAACGGCGTGGAAGCGCGCGGCCAACGGCTCGAGTACGACATTAAGAACCAGCGCGGCAAGCTTTTTGACAAGCAGGAGGCTTTCCTCCGGCAAGAAAGCCGCAAGGGCCAACCGCCGCAGGAGATTCACGCGCAGGAGTTGGAGTTCGAGTCCGATCCGGCGGATCCGCAAGGACCGCCGCGCATGATGCAGGCCCGCGGAAAAGGCTGGCTGCGCGGCAATCCGCCCCCGGGCCAGACGGCCGGCAAGGCGGTGGAGCAGCTCCACGCGCGGTGGACGCAGTCGCTGACCTTCATGCCGGACGAGGACGAGCGGTGGCTGGCGGTGCGGGGCAAGGCGCACGTCGAACTACCGGGCAGCGGCAGTTTGGATGCCGAAGAGATCCATCTCTGGCTGAACGAAGTTCCGGCGCCGGCCGCGGCGCCCGGACAGCCGCCGCGCAAGAAGCTGGTTCCGGTCAGAATGCTCGCCAAGGGAAATGCGTGGATTGATTCGGCGCAACTCCAAGGCTCGGTCGGAGAAATTCGGCTCTGGTTCCAGCAGCCCGCTCCGGTGGCTCCTGCTGCAGCGCCGGGGCCTGTCGCCGGGCCGGCTGCGCCAGCGCCGGCGCCGGAAGAGCCTACGGAACATGCGAGTTCCAAGCAGAAATTCCATGTCTCGGGCTACGTGCTGCAAGCGAACGCCATTCTGCCGGGAGACGCCGGCGGGCCGACGCAAATTACCGACGTCGTTCTGAACGGCGACGTGCACTGCGCGGAAACCCAAACGGAAAACCCCGGCGAGCAGCCGCTGGTGATTGAAGGCGATCAGTTGCACCTCAAACAGCACGAACCCGAAAACGCTATCGTCACGGTGACAGGCCAGCCCGCCTGCGTCGATGCGCGTGGAATGCGCTTAGAAGGCGGAACGCAACAGCGCACCGGGGCCATTCATCTGCACCGCGGCACGAACCGTCTGTGGATCGACGGCGTCGGATATCTCTCGCTGCCCGCCGACCAGGGGCTCGACGGCCGGCCGCTGCCCAACCCCGGTCGACAACGTCTGGAGGTCACGTGGACGGGCCGCATGGATTTCGACGGGCAGACGGCCCAATTCGAACGCAACGTGCTAGCCAAGCGGCAGGCTTCGGAAATCCGCACGCCGCTGTTGCGCGTCGACTTCACCAGGAAGATTCGGTTTGGCGCGGGCGGATCGAATGATCGGCCGGAGGTCCGGCAGGTCTTCTGCGGCGAGGGCGTCGACATGCAAAACCTGGGCTATGACGAACGCGGCCAGGTCGTCTCGATCGAGCGGATGCACGCACGCGATTTGACCTACCAGTACGCTTCCGGAGACGTCTTGGCCAACGGGCCGGACGGCTGGGTCACGCGCGTCTGGTACGACAAAGGCGACAAGAAACTCGCCCTGCCTGGCGCCAAGTCGCAAAACAGCAAGCAGCCAGGCGCCAAGTCTCGCAGCCCCGGGCTGTCGTACTTGAAGGTGAAGTTCCAGCGGCGGATGACCGGCAATCAGCATCGGCAGATTACGAATTTCGAGAATATGGTCCGCTGCGTCTACGGCCCGGTGGGCAACTGGCAGGCCGAACTCGATCCCGAACGCCCCAAGCTGCTGGGAGACGACGGGTTTGTGCTGACCTGCGATCGGCTCGAGATCGCCCAAGCGGGGACGCCGAGCGACGAGGAGGCTGCCTTCGAGCTCACGGCCAACGGCAACGCCGTGGCGGAAGGGTCGCAATTCCTGTCGCGATCCCGGCGGTTGAAGTACGAGCGGACCAAGGATTTGCTGACCCTTGACGGCGACGGCCTGGCCAAGGCCCAACTCTTCCGCCAGGAGCGGCCCGGCGCGCCGCGATCGAATCTTTCAGCCCGCAAAATCTGGTTTTGGCCGACGACGAACGACATCAAGATGGACGATTTCGGCGCGCTCGAATTCAGCCACGCGGCGCCCGCCAAGCCGAACGAGGCGAACGCGACGCTGAAGCGTTGAAGCGGTGCGCTTACAGCCAGCGGCGAAACGACCAGGCGATCCGGTCGAGCAGCCGTTCAGTCCAGGTGCGCCGCAGGTCGTCGGCCAGCGTGATGCGTCGGCTGTTGCGCAGCTCGAAGCAGGCGATCCGGTTCAAGGCTCGCGCCATGGCCCGCGAATGAATCACGGCCATGAATTCCAGGTTGATGCGCAGACTGCGCGGATCGAGATTGCACGATCCGATCACGCTCCGCGCGTCGTCGATCACCATGACCTTGCTGTGCAACATCTGATCCTGCCGCTCGTAGATGCGGATGCCGCGCTTGAGCAGCCGGGCGTACAGATGGCGAGTGGCCCACTGTACGGCGCGCACGTCACTCTTGCCGGGAATGATCACTCGCACCTTGACGCCCCGCTTCGCCGCCCGCAAGAGCTCTCGCAGCACGCGTCCCTCGGGAATGAAATAGGCCATTGAGACCGTGATGCTGCGCCGCGCGGCGCAGCAGCGGCGCCAGCACGCGCGACGGCTGGTGATATTTGAACCACGGACGCGAATCGAAAAAGTCGATCTGTTCGGCGCGGCTGGCGAGCATCTCGCGCAGGCGCCAACGCGTGCGCCGCGGACGACGGCGAAGATGAACCCGCTGCCAGAGACGCTTGAAGGCCGCCGCCACGTCCGCCTGGCGAGGCCCCGAGAGCCGGACGTGAACGTCGCGCCAACCGGCCGAGACCGGCAGATGGCGCGCCTCGGCGTCGGCCACGGTGGAAATGCCGCTCTGATCGACGAGGTTCATACCGCCGAAATAGGCCGTTTGATCATCGACAATCAACAACTTGCGATGGTCGCGGCGGTTGAAGACCCGTAGCGAGCGGAATTGCCACAGCGATTCCCACAGCGTGTGAAATGCGTGGACCTTGACTCCCCCTCGCTGCAGATCGCGAAAGAACGCGCCGGGCGTGCTGGCGCAGCCGACGAAATCATAGATCACCCGGCAATCGACTCCGGCGGCGGCGCGCTGTTCGAGCGCTTCGGCGATAGCTCGGCCGGCCGCGTCGTCGGCAATAATATAGCTCTCCAGCCAGACCCGGTCGCGAGCTTGCCGGATATCTTCGACCATGGCCTTGATCAGCGGCGGAGACGACTCGAAAATCACGATTTCATGTCCTTCGACGCGCAACGCGGCGAGTTCTCCCTCGCGGTGCGCGGACGGTGGAATCGCGTTTTCGGTTGAGTCGAGTTGGCTCATCAAGGCTCAGGGCGTCTGGCGCCGGAAGTGCTGCAGCAAAGCGGCAATTGTATTCTTATTCTACCTGCCCAGAGCAACCGGGTTTGGGGGTAACCTCAGACAACCGCCGACGGCTGTGCAACGCCCCGCGGCATAAAGGGTTCGTGCTTGCCGAGGTGTGCCTGCCTGCCTGCGCCCTCAAGCGGGCGTTTTGGGCGGCAAAACGCCGGGAACCCTTCACGCAGAACGCAATCTTGGCGGCTCGGCGGCGAATGGCTGGCGGGACGATCAGGATCCAGCAGTTTTCGAAACTTTGAAACTTTCCCGGCCCGGTAGAGGTATCGGACGGGGTAAGAGACATTGCCATTTTTCATTTTCAGTGAAGCTAGCTTGCAGGAGCCCGCAATGTACCGGTCCGAAACAACCAGGTGGTGGATGTTGGCAATCGCCTGGACGGCGATGGCAGCCCGAAACGCCGGCGCCGAAGAGGCGCTCGACGCCTTTCCCGAATCGGCGGCCGCGGTGGCGCGAGTTTCCTCTTTGGAAAAATTTGCCGGAAATTTCAGGGAACTGACCTCTGCGATCGGCTCGGTGGCCGCCATCGGCGGGCCCCTGTTCGAGAAAGGCCTCAATGAGGCCTTTCAAGTCGCCGGCGACGCCGGGGCCGTCGATCGCAAGCAGCCCGCCTACCTGGCCGTTTTCGCCCTGGAGGATGAACCAGAACCAGTCGCCTGGATGGTGCGAGCCTCGGACGAGGCGAAGTTACAGCGCGCCGTAGCGAAAGCCGGCGCCGACGAAACGCTCAGTCCGGAACAAATCGACGGCGGTCTGACGAAGATCTCGCGAGCTGGCCGCGACAGCTTTTTCGGCCATCACGGGCCGTGGACGTTCTACACGCACAACGAAGCGGTCGCCCGGTTGCTGGTCTTCGATCGTGCGCAACAGCCCACGTTTTCTCGAGTCGTTGAGCCGCGAGCCAAAGAGTTGCTGGAGGAGCGCGACGGCGCCGTCGTCATCAACGCCGCAATGCTGACTGAGAAGTACGCCGGCAAGCTGCAACAGCTGCGAGAGCGCGTGGAGAGGCAAATCGACTCGCTGCCGGATAGCGCCTTGGGCGGCGGAGGCACGGGCAGCAATAACCCGGAAGCGATTAAAAAACTGTACTCGGACCTGGCAGGGCTGGCGTTCGATGCCGCGAACGACGCCCGCTGGGCGGCCGTTGCCGTCAACTTTTCCGCGGCGGGCGCCAAACTGACGGCCTTGCTCGGGGTTGAAAAGAACAGCGACGTCGATCATTTGCTGGCCGCCCATTCGCCCGGTCCTTTGGAAACGCTCGGTCTGTTGCCCTCGGGCGCCGCCGTTTACTACGGCTACGAGGCCGCCTATGGGCAGATCGCCAACTGGACTCGCGATTGGACGAAAGTCGCCTACGGCGACACGCCCGCCGGCAAGAAAATCAATGCCGCGATGGAAAAAATGCAGGAGGCCGGACTGGGCCCGGCAGTGGGCAGCTTTGCGCTGAACCCCGTCGGCGGTCTGGTCACCATGACGATGTATCAGGCCGAACATCCCGAGAAGCTGCGCGAAGCCCTGGCCGGATACCAGACGGCAAGCGAGCAGAAGTCGCCCCTGTTCACGCAAAAACTGGAATTCAAACCGAAAGCCGAGACGTATCAGAATCACTCCGTCGACCTGTTGACGAGCAACTTCGAATTCGCAGACGTCACCGACGAAGGGCAGCGAATTGGCCAGAAGTTGATCGAGAAGATGTTTGGCGGCACCCAATTGCTGATCCGCTTCACGTCGCTGGAAGGACTGTCGCTGCAGGTCGGCGCGAACGATCCCAAGTATCTTCACCAGGCGATCGACGGCCTGGGTTCAGGCGAGGGCGTGCTCGGTTTGGAAGAGGCGTTTGCCAAGACCCGCGATGAGCTGGGAGAGGACGTGAACCTGGTCGTGCTGCTCAATGCCCCACAACTGGTCGTGGACGTGGTCGCCGTGCTGAAAGACATTCCGCCGTTCAGCATGGGGCTCGCCAGGGCTCCGTTCAACTTCGGCGCTCGGCCGGCCGTGTCGTTTAGCGGGCTTTCGCTGAAGACCGAACCGCAGGCGCTGCGGCTGCAATTGTATGTGCCCGTCGAACAGCCGAAGGGGATCTTACAGATCTTCGGGCAGTAACGGCCTGCGTTGGCGGCGGAGTAGTCTTTCCGGGCGCTCGTGCCGAGGTCCGTCGATTGTTCCGTCGCCAGCCGGTTGGGGTCAGCCGCCGCGGTCGAGACGCGCCTCTTCCCCTTCGCCCGCCGTCAATCGTTGCGTTTGCGCCGCGCCTGGCTCGCCCGCCCAAGCAGGCGTTGGCGCGGCGGATGGGGCAGGAATCGAGGCCAGGAATTCTTCTAATGCCCCGTGATATTCTGCGGGGTGCGGATCATTGTGTTTTCCGCCTTGCTCGCGAAAGAAGCGTTTGGATCCCGGGGCAGATTCATACAGCTTCTCGCCTTGCGCAAAAGGAATCACTTCATCCTTGTCGCCATGGCTGATCAGTAGGGGACCTGGATACCGCTCAATCTTGGCAAGCGAGTCCATGCGCATGGTCATGTTCCAGCGGGGAAGCAACCAGGGCAAGAGACTCGCGCCGATGTCAGGCAGTGACGTAAAGGTGCTGTCCAACACCAAGGCGCGGGCTCCGTCGGTTGCTGCCAGATCAATCGCAACGGCGCCTCCCAGAGAACGGCCGATCAGGATGATGTCTTTCTCGGCGGTTGCAGTCCGCTCCGAAAGCCAGCGTCGAGCGGCGCGGGCGTCTTGCAGAACTCCGGGTTCGCTCGGTTGGCCGTCGCTCCGGCCATAACCTCGATAATCGAAGCTCATCACAGCGAGTCCGTGACGCTCGTTGAGGGCGCGGAGAACGTCGGTTAGAACGGTCACGTTCCCTGCATTGCCGTGGCAGTAAAGCGCAATTCCGCGCGGATGCGGATGAGCGACATACCAGCCATGCAGTTGCGTTCCGTCCTTGGCTTCGAACCAGGCGTCTTCAAAGGCGAGATCCACGGGCGACCAGTTGCCAGCCGGATAGGCGGCCGGATGGAAAACCACGGCCCGTTCGATGGGCAGCAACGGCGACATTTTTCCCAGCGGCGCACAACCGCCGACCAGCGTCGCCGCGATCGCAAGCGCCAGGCTAAGGCTGAACCGCATCACAAACATCCCCGGGGGGAGCGCGTTGAAGACCGCAAGCACGACGGTGGAATCTCGAAGAAGGGGCCGGACTGTACCTGAATCTCTTCGCAGCGTAAATGTCAGCCAGACAAGACCCGGCTAGCGACTGCCTAGCTGGAGGCGGCCGCCGCGGGAGATGGAGCGTTTCGTTATTGGGGGCGAACGATGGCTCTGCAAGCGGTCCCGCTACGGCGGGTTGAAGATTGCAGCGTCGGCGTACTCGCCGAGGACAAGGGCTGATCAGCACAGTTGCGGGATTGGCCGTTGTCGAGGAGATGACCCTGCTTTTCGTCGACCAGGATCAGCGTGTTGGCCTCGGCGATCAAGCGGGAATTCCGACCGTCAAGAGCTCCAAAGTTCATCGACGCATGCCATCCGTTCCGGCGCCCCGCGTGATTTCGTCAGTACGAGCCTTGCGCGCGGAGGTCGATGCCACCCCGTGACGAAAATGTGCGTTGCGTTTGCGCGAAGCGAACGACCAAAGGGGGGCCCGCGGAAATCCGCAGTTAAGACATGTACTTTCCTGTACGTGGCGATCTGGAGCAGGCCCAACAATCCTGCAGCAGCCGAGATTGAACCGCGGGTAAAGTACAGTCACCCACTGCCAATAAAGTTCGTGCCCCAGGATGTCATGCTGGCGAATGAGATCAGGGCAACCGCCGCCATTCCTGCTGCCACCCACCAGCAAGTCGCGTTTCTGCGCTTTGATCGATTCCACTGATGCGTTGAGTTACCAGCAGCAAGGTCCTTTACCTGCCGGACCAACGGGCGTGAGGTCGCTGGGCTGGCCGCGGCGAAAGCGTTAGGGGATTTTGGAGCAGCAGCTAGGCGAGCGGCGCCGACTACCTTAAGCAATAAACCGCAGCCATGGTCATTCGCTTTGGGGATCGAGGCTACCGAAAGGATGTATTACTGCCATAGTGCCTTTTAAAATGCGCTTGGTCGTCGACTCGCAAGAATCTGCCCCCAAAATGGCGTGGCAAGACGACGCGGTTTCGCGGCATCCGGATAGCCATGTACGAACGATTTACCGATCGCGCCGCAAGGCGATTGCGTTGGCTCATCAAGACGCCCTGCGGCGCCATGTTCCGGCCGTGGCTACCGAGCATGTTCTGCTCGGTATCCTCGAAGAAGGAGATGGCGTTGCGGCACGCGTGCTTCGCGGCTTGGGGCTCGATTGGGAACCGCTTTCGGCAGCCGTTTCACTATGCCCCAAATCGACTCCGCCTCTGCCGGCAGAGATGCCGCTCCCGTAATACCTCCGGGACGATTTGGCAGGCGGTATTCGGCCGCTTTCGGCAATTCCTTGCCGCTCAAGAGGGGCCCGTTTGCCGCTAGCGGCCGAAAGCAAGCAATTGATTCAACACGCCATGGCAGAATCTCGCTCGCTCGGCCACAACTACATCGGCACGGAACATCTCTTGCTGGGTCTCTTATGCCAGCCGAACACCGCCGCGTCGCAATTGTTGGTCGAGCAAGGCCTGACGCTGGAAGCACTTCGACGCAGCGTGCTCGAACTTTTGGGCCGCGCATAATCGCCTTACGTCCCCGCGTCCCACCAGAGCGACATCCGCCGCGGACGCGGAGGCAGGGGCCGGAACTTGGCCTGCTTTTTCCTAGCCGGGTCGATGCCCCCGCGGTGCCGAAAATGCACGCTGCGGTCTGCGCCAAAGCGAACAACCAAAGGGACGACCGTGGAAATCCAAAGTTAAGGCAAGGTCTTTTGCCCTGCTGGCGGTCTAGGCCGGAGCAAGAAGCCTTATAGCGGTCGAGATTGCCGTGCGGGTAAACTGCAGCTCATCCTCGATTCGACGCCGGCGGCCGACGGCGGCAGCGGTTGGCTCTCTGCGGCCATTGCCTCCCGAGTGCCAACGTTGATCCAAAGAGATTCATTGCTCAGCCAATAAACTTCAAGCTAGCGGCAACCCGGCGTTCCGCACACCGCCTGCGGCGGCCGCTGAATAAGGATCCACGTGTGATTGTCGCCAGATACAACAGGGCAAGCATCTGGCGATCGACCTGTTCGCCGGAGATGCGTTTGAAATTGCTGCAGACGCGTTGATCTTCGGCCGTACGAAATCCTTGAGGGAGTTGATCGAATCGAAGGCGCCGCGATTTCAGCCGGTTCCGAAGCACGAATCGCTGCAGTATCCGCTGTACCCAAGACGCAATTTGCTTCGCACGAAGTCGAAACGGCTGCCTTGGCGGTTCGCTTATTCCGTACAGTACCGCCCGCGACGTGCTGGACCAACAAGCCTGCACGTCCAGCGTTTGGCCCTCAACATTTACCAGACGCTGTTGAGCTACGTCATTAAAGACGCTCCCGATAAAGCACGTGGTTATCGTGCCCTTCAGTTGGCGGAACCCCGAAAGTCTGGCCTACGCTACCATCGGTGGCCTTCTCCGACATCGACCCGCGATTTATTCCGATGCCGACTCGATACACGATTGCGGCTCTCGACAGCCTGGATGCATTCGAGCGGTTGCTCGACGATCCGGATCGGATTCGGGCGGCGCTGATGGCCTGGACGCTTGACCCGCCGCCCCAAAAGCGGATTGCTCACGCGTTCAAGCGGCTGCCCGCGCCAAAAGCAAGATAGAGAACGGACTGCGGCTCTGGACCATAATGCATCGTTGAAGCTGGTTCTGCCGCGGCATCTTGATGACCACTTGCCGTTTTAGCTCCTGGTCGTCGGCCAGCCAGATCTGCTGCTTAAATGCGCCCTTGCCGAGCTGCCTGCGGATTCGATAGCGGCGCCAGTTGCGGAGGTTGGTTTTCCTCTGCCGGCGGCATGATTTCATCAGCGGGCGGCGTGACTTTCTCGGCGTGCTTTGCGGGCTTGCGACAGGTTGACCGTTTCGGCGAACGACCTGCTGTGGCTCGATTCATGCGAAGGAATGCGAAACTGCTCGAAAACGGCGCCAATACAATCGGCATGGTCCGGAAAGCTGGCCAAGTTTTCCTCTCGCAATGGCGTCTGGCCTGCGGGGGCCGACAGCGCAGTTCCTCCGACAAGAGAACGCTCAGCCGGCGGCTTCGCTCGGCCGTCGGCGCATGGTCGAGAAATTCCGCCAGCCGCGGCGACGGGCCTGATTGCCAGGCGAGCCCGAAACGCCGAAGGAGCTGCTCGACGGGTTCGGCTAAGGTCCGTTTCCGGAACCGCAACGCCCCGACTTGGTCGCCGAGCGGCGACCAATTAGATTCTCCTTATCCTACCGTGA
>CAWAYY010000010.1:0-20952 GCA_963786255.1 Pirellulales bacterium | reverse complement strand
TGGCCCTCTCCTGACCTCTCCCAGAGGGAGAGGAAGTCGGCGGAGGAAGTCACGCTGCGGGCGTTCCGGAATGTTGCCTCAGCGGCAGTCGACGCGGGCAAGGTGCTTGCCGTGCCGCCTGCTGCCTTGCCGCCGCTGGCCTGGATTGCGCACTGAGCTGAAGGGGCGAGGCGAAGCGGTATTCCCTCGCTTACGCTTCGGGTTGGTATCGCCCTTGCGCAATTCGGGCTTGCCGCGCGTTGCCCCGCCTTGCGGCCGCTCCAGGCCGATCAGCCGGCTTCGGCCCGGCGTTCCTTCTCCATCACGACGCAGTTGCCGGCCGTGTTGTATTCCACGCGCAGCATGAAGGCCCGCATCAGCATAATGCCGCGGCCTGAGGGGACCTCCAGCCGGTCGGGCTCGGTGCAGTCGGGGACGTCATCGGGTTTGAAGCCGGGGCCCTCGTCCTGGATTTGCACCCATAGCCTCGAGGGCGAAAGCTTGCAGGCCACGTGAACCTGCTTGCTCTTGTCGGAACCGTTGCCGTGACGGATGGCGTTGACCAGCGCTTCTTCCAACGCCAGGTGGACGCCGTGCACCTCGTGCTCGCCCCATTGCTGAGCGGCGAGTTGCCCTAATACATCTTCCAGAACCCGCTGCCCAGCGCCCGTCTCACTGGGGATGGACTTCTCCGTCCTCCAGGTCCAAGGATGGTCTGACATTGGCGTCCGCCACTGGATTGATGGAACAGGCCGCTAGAACGCTGCCAAAGCGTCGGCTTCGTCGTCTTTGATGTCGAACAGCTTGTTCAGCTTGGTAATCGCAAAAACTTCGTAGATTTCCGGCCGGATGTTGCTGAACTTCAACTTGCCCGAATTGGCCTTGACCTTCTTGTCCAGCGTAATCAGCTTGCCCAGCGCAGCGCTGGAGAGAAAATCGACCTTGGCGAAGTTGAGCAGCAGCTTCTTGCGCTTCTCGGTTTCGACCAGCATGAACAGTTCCTGCCCAAGCTCCTGGATGCTCGCCTCGTCCAAAATCTTGCGGTCGACGAACCGAACTACGGTCACGTCGCCCACTTCAGAAACTTCCAGCCGCCGATGTGCAGCCATGAACGAAAACTCCAGGAAAAATTGAGAAAATGAGGGCGGGCTGGACGGCAAATCCGCCGAAAACCTCGGTCCATAAGCCGGAAAGTGTTTTCCGCTATGATATTCTGGTCAAAGCGGCTGTCAAGCACTCTCCGTCGCCCCAGGCCCCGGCGCGGCGCGGCCCCTTGCGGTGCGGCGGCCCCGCGGCCTGGTCAAAAACTGCGGCGGCGGCCCGATCCCGGGGCGGCCTTGGTCGCACGCAGGATCAATAGATAGTTGGCTCCTTGGTATTCGGTCACCAGTCCGCTCACAATCCATTCCACGTCGTTAAAATCACCCCCGACAAGCTGCGAGATCCGCTGCAGCGCGAGATTCTCCAACCCGACAAAGCGCCTTCCGTCGTCTGCCGAGACAAAGATGACGCGCGTGCCATTGAGTGCGAACTGGCCGCGTTCGTCTCGCAGTTGGGTTCCTTCCCGCCGCAGTTGGCCCCGGTTGTCGTCGTCGCCGGCGTCTGCCGGGATGGCGTCGGTTTTGGGCGGAGAGACGCGGGCCGAAGAAGCCGTGCCCGGAAACAGGCCGGGCGTCGCCGGCGGCTGAGCCCACAGCACGCCGATGCCCGCCAGAACCCAGCACCCGGCTAGCAACAGCCAGGCGCTCCGCTTGCGGCAGTGCAGCGCGATAGAAATCCTCGAAGCCAGGTTATCGCCACGCATGGGAAGAGGCTCTAAAGACAATCGTTGGCGTCTGTTACCTGTTTTCGGCGGTTCGCCGCGGGAATTGCCAGGAAATCCTGCCGCGAGCTATTTCAAAGCTCAACCGCCAAGCCGCCCTCTACGTGGCGAAAAGTCATCGCCCGGCCGGTCCGCGCTGCCCAAAGGCAACCGGATGCCGCGAATCAGCATGCCGGTTGACTTTCCGGTCACGCAGCGCAACTGACTGGAGCGGTTGCGCTTGCACACGAAGCCAGAAAGGCCGCACCGTCGGCGGCACGTCGCTTGCGAATTGAGCGAATCAGGTCCGGCAATCGCTGCCCGGCCCAAGCTTTCCCGCGTTGGCCGAGAAACGCATGCCGATCTGCCGCCACTTCCCGTTGATCTCGCCCGCACTTTGCCGGCTGGCCGTCGTGCTGGCCTTGGCGGCGCCAGGGGGCGGTGCGGGCGGCCGAAGCGGAACGGATTACGTTGAGCCTGGCCAGCGGGCGGACGTTTACCGGAGCGGTCGATCTCCGCACCACGCGCGAGCGGCTGTGGCTGCGGACGGACCGCGGGGGAATGAGTATTTTGCGGCCGGTCGAGTGGCAGAGCATCGTCGAGGCCCGCCGCGGCGAGCAGCGATTGAGCCGGCCCGAACTGCTCGCCAGCATCGACCAGTTGCGTTCCGCGCCACCGCCGTTCGCCAGCCAGGCGCCGGCGAAGGAACGAGAGCCCTTACGGCCGAGACAGCGCCGGTCGAGACGGCGGAGTCGGCGCCCGCCGCCGCACTGATCCAGACGCTCCAAGTCGACGCGGCCGTCGGCTCGTGGCGTCAAGGCGTCGACAATACGGGCATCGTGCTCGACGTGTTGCCGCTCGACGGCGAGGGGAACGTGGTTGCGGCCGACGGAACCTTGGAGGTTGACCTGTACGGCGACCAATACGGTTCGCCGACCCGCGGACAAGACTACCGGCTGTTGGGGCATTGGGTCGCGCGACTCGAAGCCCGGCAGGTCACGGCCAACGGGGCGCGGTTCCGCCTGCCGTTTCAGGCCGTGTCGCCCGAGTTTCGCAATGACCTCAGCCCTCACGCCCTGGTGCACGTGCGTCTGACGGCGCCGGGACACGGCATGTTCGATGCGACCGCCGGCGCGATCCGCCTGCAACGCTTCAACGGCATGCGAGGCCGCTTGCAGAAAGCGACCGGTTCGCAGTTCTTTTCCAACGAATGGACGAACCGCGGACATAACGAGTATCGCGCCTGGTAGCGGCGCGGCTCAACGCGGAATGGGCGTCAGCTCCCACTAACCCGAAGCGTCAGCGAGGAAAATACCAACCCGAAGCGTCAGCGAGGCAACAACCAACCCGAAGCGTTAGCGAGGCAACAACATGTCTTCCGCCTCGCTGATGCTTCGGGTTAGTGTTGGCGGCGTGCCCAACAAGCTGCGGACCGATGCCTGAGCCGGGCTAATGGTCGCCGCCGCCGGGCGCCTTCATGGCCAGGCTGTGGAGGATCAGGACGGAACCGATCGACATCAGCGCCCAGCCAAGCCATTCGGGCGGCCGGACGGTCTTGCGGGGCGCCGCGGGGCCAATCGACGGCAAGATGCTGGCTGCGGCGTTGGCCGCCCCGCCCGCCTGCTGCGACAGCAGCCTTGTGGTCCCTTCGTTCAGCACGAACGCGTCGACCATGCGCAACTGAATGCCCAGCAGCAGCAGCACGATGCCGGCCATGAAATAGTGATTGCGATTGAATTCCATCGCTCGGCTCCTCTCCGTGCAGCCCGAGAAAGACGCATATATTTTGCGCGGCGCCCAGACCGCGGCACGGTCCAGGTAGACGGCCGCGGCTGACGCGTCCGGCTGAACTCGCCGGCCGCTAACGTCCCGCTCGCGATTGCAGACGTCTTGCAGCTTTGGTTATCGAGCGCTGAAATTGGCGAACTTCAGCTTGCGGGCCGAGGTGACGGTTTTGCGCAAACTGCCGGAATGGATGGCGCCGCGAGAGCAGCGCGGCGCGGGGTCGTAGGAATTGTAGCGAGGGCTCACGAACCCGAGTCGCCTGTTCCGAATTCTTTCAGCAACCCGTCCACTTTCTCGCGGACCTGGTCGACGACGGCGGCCTTGATCAGATCTTCCTTACCGGCTCTCAGCACGTCGGCGGCCAGTCCCTGATGGTCGGCCCAATCGGCGGCGGTGAACTCTCGCACGTCGACGTAAGTTTCGTTGAACGAAGCGGATAGCTTGGGCACGGTCTCCCAGCCGCGGTTGGTTCTCAAAACGTGGTACCGCTCCGAGCCATACACCACGCGCCGCCCAGCAGCGCTCCCATCAGAAAGATTGCCAGCCGGCCCATTCAAGACTCCTTTGCTGCACGTTCGATCACCTCAAGAGTGAGCAATGTATCGGGACGGCGAGCAAAGCGACAAGGCGAGTTTTAGCGGTCGGGCAGACGGCGGAACGCCGAGCGACCGGGCAGGCGCCCGCACCTTGCCGCAGGGCCGCACAGCCGGGGGATGAAACCGCTCCGCCGCGGCAATTCCGCTCTATCTCGCCGCTTGGAGGGGCAGTATCTTTTAATTCTTGATCCGCGCAGGGGGGAAAGACTTTTTCTCTTTCAGAAAATTGCCGCGACGCCCGCGCTGGCAGGCATTGATTCGCCCCGGTCCGCCGGGCGGTCGCGAAACGGGAGGCTGGAGCCTTGGAACAACGCGAGTCGCATCCCATGATTCTGCCGTGCGCCATGCTGCGAGCATGCCGGCGCCGGACGCCGATCCAAACTGGCCGATACCACCAACCAGGATCTGACCGGCAACGAGGTGCTGTTGCGGAGCCTGATCCTGATGCGGCTGCTGACCCGGGAAGTGCTGGCGCCCGACGAAAAGTACGTCGGTCTGTTGTTGCCGCCTTCAGTCGGCGGCGGTTTGGCCAACGCCGCGTTGCCGCTGGCCCAACGGATACCGGTCAACCTGAACTACACCATGTCGGCCGAGTCGATCAACTCCTGCATCCGCCAATGCGGCATTCGCCACGTGCTGACCACGAGTCGCCTCATCGACAAGCTGAACATCAAGCTCGACGCAGAACTGGTCTTGCTGGAAGACTTTCGCGACAAGGTCAAGCCGCTCGACAAGCTCGTCGCGGCGCTACAGGTCTACGCCACGCCGATCGGCTTGCTCGAGCGCTGGCTGGGCTTGAAACAGATCCAGCCTGACGATCTGCTGACGGTGATCTTCACCTCCGGCTCGACCGGCGAGCCGAAAGGCGTGATGCTCTCGCACCGCAATATCCTCTCCAACGTCGACGCGATCGATCAGCTCGTCAAACTGAACGACGACGACGTGGTGGCCGGCGTGCTGCCGTTCTTCCATTCGTTCGGCTTTACGACCACGCTGTGGACCGTGCTGACGCTGCCGCCCAAAGGCGTGTACCACTTCGACCCGCGAGACGCCCGGCGGATCGGCGAGATGTGCCACAAGCACCAGGCGACGATCATCATTTCGACGCCCACGTTCCTGCGGTTCTACTTGAAACGCTGCCAGCCGGAAGAGTTCGCCAACATGGACGTCGCCGTGGCGGGGGCGGAAAAGCTGCCCAGCGAACTGTGCGACGCCTTCGAGGCCAAGTTCGGCCTGCGCCCGGTCGAAGGCTACGGCGCCACCGAATGCTCGCCGCTGGTGGCGGTCAATATTCCCGAGAGCCGCGCCGCTTCCAGCTCGCAACTGATGCGCAAGGAAGGGACCGTCGGCCGGCCGATTCCGGGCGTAACCGCCAAGATCGTGCAGCTCGAGACGGGCGAAACCCTGGGCCCGAACCAGGAAGGCATGTTGTGGATCAAAGGCCCCAACGTGATGCAAGGCTACCTGGGGCGCCCCGACTTGACGGCCGAGGCCATTCGCGACGGCTGGTACGTGACGGGCGACATTGCGGTGATCGATGACGACGGCTTCATCCGCATTACGGGACGCGAGAGCCGCTTCTCGAAGATCGGCGGCGAGATGGTGCCGCACTTGAAGATCGAGGAGCAGTTGCAGAAGATCATCGCCGCCGGGGAGGATGAGTTGAAGGTGGCCGTCACGGCCGTGCCCGACGCCAAAAAGGGCGAACGCATCGTGGTCCTGCACACTCCCCTGGAGAGAACGCCCGACGACCTCTGCAAACAACTGGCCGAAGCGGGCCTGCCGAACCTGTGGATTCCTTCGCCCGATAGTTTCTATCAGGTTGAGGAGATTCCGGTGCTCGGGACCGGCAAGGTCGATCTTCGCGGGCTGAAGGCGGCCGCGGTCAAACGCTTTGCCGAGGCGTGAAAGGAGCGGTCAACTTCGGTCCGTCGCGCTGCGATCCGTAGAGCGAGCCGCCTTGCGGCGGCGCCGGGCGGCTCGCATAATCGAAACATGCATCGGCCTACGGTTGGAATTCTCGCTCTGGTGCTGCTCACTGCCGGAGCGGCCAGCCATTATTGGGGCTTTGGCGGAGAGGCTCTGGCCGGCGCTTGTCTGCGCGTCGGCCTGGTGCTGGCCATGCTGTGGCTGGCGCTGCCGCAAGCCCGGCAGGTGAAGAGCAAGCTGGCGCTGGGGCTGATCATTGCCGTGCTGCTAATGGCCACGTTCCGGCGCGGCTGCTGCCCGCGTTGTTCAAGTTGGCCCCGATCTTTGTCGCGGCGTTCATGCTGCTTTCGCTGCTGCGGCCCCGCACTCCGGCCAGTCAAACACGGCGCGAGCGGCCGCGAGGGTGAATGTCTTGCGCCGGGGCGGAGCCGCGCCAGGCGTTTGGGGCGAATGCGGGCGCGGATTTTCGCCACAACTGCAGGTGCGGCGGGCAAGCCTGGCAAGCGATTCGCGGGCGTTGGGAAATGCAAAACGCAAAATTCAAAATGAAAAATGGGGGAGGGCGTGTTTCAATTTGCATTTTGTATTTTGACTTGGTATTTCTGCTCTCGCGGTGGGCTGGAATGGCAGAAAATCTCTGCCAATCGCGACGGAATGAACCGTTATCCGAACGGATGGCACGCCCCACGCCGCCCCGTTCCGGCGCATTATTGATCCGCGAGCGACTCACCGCGGGGCGCCGGGCGGGGCGAACACGTCGTTCAATACCCGGTCGATCAGCTCGGGATCGGCATTGAGTTGGACGTGATTGAGCCGGGTGATCTCGACGCCTGCCGCGTCGGGCAGGCTGGCGCTGGCGACCGACACGATCAGATCTCCGTCTCCGATCTCCTCGGGCAAAACCAGGCGTTCGACCAACGCGCCGAGCTGCCTTTGCAAGCGAGGATGCGAAATGCGCTCGACCACCTGCCGCTCCAGCAATTCCTGCGCGATGTCGATCACCGCGCCGACCGCAAGACTTTCCAGCGCGTTGAACACCTGGCCGCAATAAATCCGGTAACGCGGCGCCAGGGCGGCGTCGCGCCCCAAATAACGGAAGAACAGGCTGTCGGGCTGCAGATCGTGTGTCACTTGCCGCGTCCCCTCGTCGATGGCGCGCTGAATGGCCTGCGGGAGGCCGAACTTCAGATCGCGGAAGAAGTTGCCGGCATCGACCAGAAACTTCAGTTCCGTCAATTCCGTGCCGCCGTGGGGCGTGCCGAGGAAGATCGCGCGGTCGAACCGGCCCTGCTTCCTTTCGGCGTAATAGCGAAACGCCAGACCGCCCGCGCTATGGCACACAAAAATCGTCCGCTCGGGCGAATCGACGACGCGGTCCATTTCGCGCGTCAGCATTTCGCCCGCGGCGGACAGGCTGCCGTTGTTTGGGTAGCGGAAGAACAGAATCCGATGCTGCTCGGCGGCCTGCATGCCGTGCAGGCGGCGGAAGAAGTGCTCGAAGGTCGTTTCTTTGCCGGCAAACCCGTGCACAAAGACAATCGCCGGCGGCTGCTTGTCGTCCGTCTTGGGCGCCGCCTTCGTCAGCTTTCCTGTAGCCACGTCGACGTCAAACAGGCCGAAGCTGGCCTCGTCCGCCATGCGGCCCGAGTTTTCGCACAGCAATCGCTGGAGTCGCTGCGCCAATTCCGGCGGTGCGCTGAGATAATCTTCCAGCGGTGCGTCGGCATGCGTCTCGTCGGCCGCCGCCGGCTGGGGCGGCAGCAACTCGGGATCTTTGAGCCAGACGCGCCACCGCAGTGCGTCGAGCGAAGCATCGACGTCGAAGCCGGCATTGCGGCAAAGGTGCACGGCGAACAGGTCCGCTTCATAGATCTCATCGCGGAGATACAAGAAACGGAGGCAGGAATCTGCGCCGCTCGAAGCCGGTCTCCCAGCGCGGCGCAATGTTTGATCGTCGATCGGCAGCGGGCGTCCGCCGCGCGCCTCTTCTTCCAACTCGGCCAGTTGGTAGCCGCGGCGGCAATGTTCCAGCCCGATATGGCCCAGTTGCGCGGCAAGCGTCAGCGCCAAGGCGGCGCCGCTGCGCTGGCGGTCGGCCAACAGTCCTTCGACCAGTGGCTGCGTTATATAGACGTATCCGCCGCCGACCGTCGTCGCCTCAAGCGCGTCGCTTTCCAGCACGGTCAAACGGTAGGTGAATGCTTCAGGCTTCAGATGCGGCGGCACGGCAGCGAGCAACTGCGAGAAGACCTTCGCCGCCTGGGGCGGAGTGGGTACGACGCGAAATTGCCGCAGCAGGTTCTCGTCGTTCTTTGCGGCTGCCTGCGCCTCTTCTTGCGGCGAGAGCCTGGCCTGGCTGATTAGCCAGGCGACGATGTTGCCCGAAAAGTCGACGCCGGCGGCGTGCAGTCCCGGCTTCGGCGTTTTTAAGGCCAGGGCATCGATCTCTTGCCGCAACTTTGGAGTGAGCGCCGCCAACGTGGGCCGCTGCGAACCATCTTCCGCAGCTCGGCTGGCGAGTGGCGGCGCCAGGCAAGACGCCAAACCGATTGTCAGAAGCAGCTTAATGCGGATCATCAGGGAGTCGCTCCAAAAGACCAAGCGCGTCGCGGCCGGCGAATCAGGCGGCCCAGCAAGCCGCAACTGCCGCGAAGCCGCAACTGCCGTGCCGAGCGGTGCAAAGTCGGAAAACGAGGGCGATTCGGCCGCCCGTTCGCCAATGGACTGTATTCATTATGATTCATAATGTTGTCCGAGAGAATCGAACGCAGCGTCCAGGAGTTTGACGATTCAACGGAGCATTCAGGCAATTCTCATTGCGTCCACGCTCGCCGGCTCCTGGCTCGGGATGTTGGCGTGCCATGAATTCGGTCACGTGCTTCATGCCGGGCTGAGCGGCGGCACGGTGACGGCCGTCGACTTGCCGCTACTGGGCTTTTCACAGACGCATGTCTCGCCGAACCCGCATCCGCAGTTCACCGCCTGGGGCGGAGCCGTTTGGGGCTCGTTGCTGCCGCTCGCCTTGTGGGCGACTTGTCGGCTTCCGTTCCGCGAGAGCACGCGCTTTCGCGGCGCGAAAGCCGACGATGGGCCGGCGGCGACGCCTTTTCGGCAGCCGACGTACGCCTTCCTGGCGGCTTTCTTTGCCGGCTTTTGTCTGTTGGTTAACGGCGTTTACCTGGGGGCAGGCTCGTTCGTAGGCGCCGCCTCCGACGCCGACGACGCGCAACGAGTTGTTGCGTCACGGCGCCGCCCGCTGGCAACTGATCGCCTTCGGCGTGACCGCCGCCGCCGCGGGGCTGCGAATGTGGCACGGCTTAGGACCGGCCTTCGGCCTGCAGCGGCCCGGCGGCGAGGTGGATCGCAAAGCCGCGATCGTTGCTGCCGGGGTCCTTGTTGGCTGGATTGTGGTGTTTCTGATTGTCGGCGCGGTTGCGGGGTGAACGGTCGACGTCGATTTGCTGTACCTGCGCGGCGAGACGTTAGAGTGGCATGCGCTTGGCCGGGGTTCGCGCGAGGCCAGGCGCCCGCCTCGCGATTGCACCACGCCCCGCCACGTAAGGAACCAAGCGATGCCCGACGCTGCCGGCTCCGTTCCGCTTGCTCTTTCTCGCCGACGTTTCCTGGCCCAAACCAGTCTGCTCGGCGGCTGCGCCTTGACGGGCGGCCTTCGCCTGGCCGCCGCAGACGACGCCCCGCCGCGGCCGAAAGTCGCCGTCGTGTTCACGGCCTTCGCCTACCGCCTGCACGCCCACGTGCTGCTGGAAAACTTCTTGCAGCCGTACCTGTTCAATGGACAGAAGACGGACCCAGGCGTCGACGTGGTCAGCTTCTACGCCGCCCAGTTCCCCAAGGACGACATGGCCCGCGACGTAGCCAAGCAATTTAATATTCCGATCTATCCGACCATCGCCGAATCGCTCTGCCTGGGCGGGCAAAAGCTGGCGGTGGATGCCGTGCTGCTGATCGGAGAACATGGCGACTATCCGGAGAACGAAAAAGGGCAGCAGCAGTATCCGCGCAAGGAATTCTTCGACGAGATCGTGGCCGTCTTCGAGCGCAGCGGCCGCGTGGCGCCGGTATTCAACGACAAGCATCTCTCCTATCGCTGGGATTGGGCCAAGGAAATGTACGATACGGCCCAGCGACTGCGCATTCCATTCATGGCCGGCAGCTCCGTGCCGCTGGCCGAGCGCAGGCCGCCGCTGGAATTGCCCGCGGGGGCCAAGATGCTTGACGCGGTTTCAATCCACGGCGGCCCGCCGGAGCGCTACGGCTTTCACGCTCTGGAAGTGTTGCAATCGTTCGTCGAGGCTCGCGCCGGCGGCGAGACGGGCATTGCCAAGGTGCAGTTCCTGGAAGGCGACGCGCTGTGGAAAGCGGCCGATGCCGGGCTCTGGTCGCCAAAACTGGCCGAGGTGGCAATGGCGGCGGAACGGGGGCCGGGCAAGCCGCCGCTGCGCGAGCTGGTAGCCAGTCTGGAAGGCGGAGATCCGCCGCACGGCATTCTGGTGAACTACCGCGATGGCCTGCGCGGCATTGCCCTCGGCCTGGGCGGGAACGGCAGCCGCTGGAATTTTGCCTGTCAATTGGCCGGCGAAAAGCGACCGCGCGCACCCGGCTCTACAACGGGCCTTGGAACAACCGCAATTTGTTCAAGGCGCTCGCGCATGCCATTCAAGTCTTCTTCCGCCAGCGCCGCGCCCCTTACCCGGTGGAGCGCACGCTGCTGGTCACCGGTGCGCTCGATGCCGCGATGGAGTCGCGTTTCCGTTCCGGGATGTCGATCGTCACGCCGCAACTGGAGTTCGCCTATCAGCCGATCGATTTTCGCGCCCTGCGCGAGATGGGCGCCAGTTGGAAGATCATCACCGAAGAGACGCCTCAACCCGCCGGGATTTCGCCGGTTGGCATTGATTGAGGCGCGCTAAACGTCGCGATAATTCGCTCGAACGGCCGGCCATGATCTCGCGACCGGTGGCGCTGGGAATTGGAGAACTGTGCAGAGTGCCCGGAATTCTCACGATTTCCGCTACGGCCGGAAATTCGCAACCGCTGACTTAGCGCTCTGTCGACCATGTTTTGATGGCAGCGGGAGCCAACCTCGTGAAGCAATTCGGCCGTTAACGAACCATTTCAGGAGCCAGGCATGACCGGCGACGCTGACGAAACGATCGAGGTGTTCGATTCGCAGGGCGAAGCCTATCAAACGGCGTTTCAAACGTTCCTCGCGCATACGGATCAGAAGGAGCAGGCCCGGCGGCGGTTGGATCAGTTGGTGGAAGCTCTGCCGCAGCGCAAGGCGTTTATCGACGCCGGCGCGGGCAACGGCAAGGTCACGGCGTGGTTCGCCGAGCGATTCGCGCGGACGATTGCCATCGAGCCCAATTCTCATCTGCGAGAAGCATTGGGGCGGGCGTGTCCGACGGTCGAGGTACTGGCCGACGGCATCCTGGAGGCGGCCCCGCAGGCGCTGGGCGACCTGGTGCTCTGCTCGCACGTGTTTTACTATCTCGACTCCGCCGCCTGGATGCCGACGTTGATCAAGCTGGCCTCGTGGCTGTCGCCGCAAGGCGCGCTCGCCGTCTTGGTGCAGAACCATCGCTCCGACTGCATGCAGATGCTGGATCATTTTTACGGGCCACAGTTCAACCTGCAACAACTCGGCCAGGCCTTTCAGCAGACCGCAGGACAGCGCTACGGCGTCGAGTTGGAAACCGTTCCGGCAGTTATCAAGACGGCCGACTTTTCGACGGCCGCCGCCATTGCCGAATTCATCCTCAATTCGCCTTCGCTGCAAGCCGCCCCCGAGCTGAATGCCCAGCCGAATGCCGTGCCGAGCTCGATTCGACCCCCGCGACGCCGAGAAGTCGCCGACTATCTGCACCGGCATTTTGCCGACGGCGGCGGCGGCTTTCGATTCTCTTGCGATCAGGATTTTTTGATCGTCCGGCCTCGGGCGTGAGGGAGCCTGTCTGACGGTTGCGGGCTTGAAGGGCGAAGGATACTCTGAGAGGGCTGCGAAGAGCTGGCATCCTGTCCCGCCCCGTCCCGCTTGCGGCCTCGGCCGGCGGCAGCCGCCTAACGACTACCTGGAGGAATTCGCCGATGTTCGTTAATGTCTTCCGTTGCTTGCTGGCCGTAATGTTGTGCGGGTTTGCGACCGGCATCGTCGCCGCCGAGCCGCAGATTCCGGGCATCGGCCCGGTGGGCGAGATCGTCAAAGTCCACGGCGGTTTTATGTTCATCGAGGGGCCGGCCGCCGACGCGGAAGGCAACGTCTACTTCAGCGACATTCCCAATAATCGCATCAACAAGATCGATGCGGCAGGCAAGCTGTCGGTCTTTCGCGAGCCGTCGAACCACACCAACGGCACGATGTTCAACGCCGCCGGCGAGCTGTACTGCTGCGAGATGGACGGTCGCATTTCGGCCGTCTCCGCCGACGGAAAAACGGTGCGGCCGCTGGCGGAAACGTACCAGGGCAAACGCTTCAACGCCCCCAACGACCTGGTGATCGATCGCTCCGGCGGCGTCTATTTCACCGATCCTCACTTCCGGGCGCCCGAACCATTGCCGCAAGGCGTGACGGCCGTGTATTACATCTCGGCCGACGGCAAGGTCAGCCGGTTGCTCGACGATCTGAAGGCGCCGAACGGCGTGATCCTCTCGCCGGATGAAAAGACGCTGTACGTCATTCCCAGCCAGCAGGAAGAGATGATGGCCTATCCGGTCGAAGGGCCGGGCAAGCTGGGCGAAGGCCGCGTCTTCTGCCGGCTGAAGCAGGCCGAAGGCAAAAGCGGAACGGGCGGCGACGGCTTGACGATCGACTCGAAAGGCAATCTGTATATCACCTCCGGCCTGGGCCTGCAGGTGTTCAACCCCGAGGGCAAGATGTTGGGCATCATCGCCTTCCCCGAGCAGCCGGCCAACGTGACTTTTGGCGGCAAGGACGATAAGACGCTCTACGTGACGGCGCGAACGTCGCTCTACAAGGCGCCGATGGAAGCAGTCGGACACGTCTTTCCGGGCGGCAAACGCAAGAAATAGCCGTGTGCGGAACGGACGAGCAATAACTTCCGCATTCTCAACCCTCTCCCGCTGGGAGAGGCCAGGTGAGGGCAATCAGAACTGTGGAAGTTTTTTCCGTCCGTTGCTAGACCGCTCGCGAATTGCTGATGCCGGCGCTGAAGGTTAGCTTTCAAACCTCGGCGCACGATAAACTGGAACGCATGGCCGACCCCACGCCAAACACTCCTGAGGCGTCCGCCGAAACGGACTTATCGGGCCGCCAGTTGGGCGATTTCCGCCTGCTGCGGCGGCTGGGTCGCGGCGCGATGGCCGAGGTTTACCTGGCCGAGCAAGGCTCGCTGCGCCGGCAGGTGGCCGTCAAGGTGCTCAAAAGCGAGTTGGCCAAGGACGAGACCTATGTGCGGCGCTTCCATAACGAAGCGCAGGCGGCGGCCTCTTTGATCCACGCCAATATCGTACAGATCTACGACGTCGGCAGCGTGGACGGCATTCATTTCATCGCCCAGGAGTACGTGCAAGGGCAGAACCTGCAAGAGCTGATGGTCCGGCGCGGCCCGCCTGCGCTGAAGCAGGCCGCCGCCATCATGTGCCAGGTGGCCGCGGCCTTGTACAAGGCTTCGACGGCGGGCATCGTGCACCGCGATATCAAGCCGGAAAACATCATGCTCGCCCGCAGCGGCGAGGTCAAAGTGGCCGACTTCGGCCTGGCCCGTCTGACGGGCGACGCCGCGCACCTGACCCAAGTCGGCGTGACGATGGGCACGCCGCTCTATATGAGTCCGGAGCAGGTCGAAGGGCGAGCGCTCGACCCGCGCAGCGACATTTATTCGTTCGGCGTGACATGCTACCAGATGCTGGCCGGCACGTTGCCGTTTCGCGGCGAAACGGCCTTGAGCGTGGCCGTGCAGCATGTCAACGCGCAGGCCGAGCCGCTGGAAAGCCAACGTCCCGATCTGCCGCCGGCGCTGTGCCGGATTGTGCATAAGATGCTGGCCAAGGAGCCGTCAAAGCGGTACGCCAGCGCCGCGAGCTGCTGACCGAATTGCGAGCGCTGCAACTGCCCGGCAGCGAGGACTGGGCCGAGTCGCTCGCCAACCTCGAAGGTCCCGACGGCTTTGACGAGACGCTCGCCGCCCGCCAGGCGGCCACCGGCAGGTTGCAGGCCGTGATGCGAACTTCGGCCATTCAAGCGGCCGGTTCGCGCAAGCGTTGGTTCTGGTTCCTTGCGGCGGCCGTCGCGGCGTTTATGGCGGGCGGACTGATAAGCTGGCTCACGCGGCCTGAGTTTCTGCTATCCGGCGCTCCGCAGGCGAACGTGGCCCAAATGAATTCCGCCCACGATCAGTTGGTGTTCGCCAAGATCAGCGGCAGCGAGGAGTGGCTCAAGAGCGTGGAAGAGTTCTGGCCCGAAGCCGAGCATGAGATCCTTCTGGCCAGGCAGGACCTGGCTCGCCGGTATCTGTATCAAGACCGGCAGAGCGAGGCGATGGACTTGTTCCGCAAGTTCGCCGAGTCAGACGATCTGGAGTTGCGGGCCTTTGGGCTGGCCGGCCAAAGCGTGGTGCTCGCGCGGCAGGGTAAGCATCAAGAATCGGCCGAGTTGCTGGCCAAGCTCTGGCCGTTGCACGAGAAGCTCGATTTTGCCATGCGGCGGATGATCCTGGCCGCATTGCAGGCCGACCAACAGGCCAGCCGTCGCGAACATAGCCGGGAGACCGAGGCCATGCTCGAGCGCTGGCGCGAGTCGGAATTCGATCTGCAAGGGGCCGAAGAGTAGCGGCGGCCACGCGTGCCGTGCGCCGGCGCGCCGTCTTCGCTCCAGCGGCGCAAGGCGACGTGCGGCGAAGCAAACAGCAGCAGCAAAATGCGAGCCGCGCAGCAGTTGACAGCCCGGCGGACGTCGGGTAGTTTTTATCGTTCTGCCACGCACGAGCGATTGCTCCTCGGAGCGAGTCGCTTGCCTGCCCGCATCGTCTAGTGGCCTAGGACGCTGGGTTCTCAGCCCAGTAACCGGGGTTCGACTCCCCGTGCGGGTACTCTCTTTCAAGATCGCCGGAACGAGCCGTCAAATGGCTCGCCGGCGATTGATCGGGCGGCATGCTGCTGCCCGATAGTCTCACGGGAAAGCGCCCTTGCGGCGCGCGTTAGCGGAGCTTGAAGAGCTCCCGCCCATTCCGCTTTACCTGGCGTACGCGTTCGACGCTCGCCAAGCCGCTGCAGTCGGACTAATCGACCGCCGCTTCGGCGAGCCGCGCCATCGGCGATCGTCGCGGTCTGGCTGGATGAGTGAGCCGTCGCCAACTTCGGAGCTGCGTGCAAACGGCGCAAGCAGTACGCCGCGGCACTCGTGACAGCAGCCCTTGTCACGTGAAAACTGCCGCAGGCAACGCGGACAATATGCTGTCGCATCGTCCGAAGGGTGCGGCTCCTGCAAAAGCGTCTCGGAATCGAGCCCGGCGGAATCAATCACTCGTCGCATGCGCTCGCGCACTGCTCGCTGAACCAGCGCTGCGTGCGCTCAGCGGCCGCGTCTGGCGCAGCGTCGCCTTCGAGGACCGGGTAGAGCGTCGTTCGCAAGCTTGCCTCGGCGAACCGTGCGAAATCGTCCGTGGAACAGACGATGGCCGCCGCCGCCAGCGGCTCAGCGCCTGCGAGTAAGTTGCGCGAAAGCGCTTCGGCCGCCCGCATCGCCGAGGCCGGCGAGAGCAACAACATGGTTGTATGCCATAGCCTCGCGCTGCGATTCTCGGGGCAAATGGTCTGGCGCACCGCATCGCATCGATAGACGAGATAAAACCACCCGAGCAAAAAGCCGGCCAGGTACCAGCCGGCAAACTGGCGCCAGGTCAGTGCCGACGAATAGTAAAGAACAGGGCCGCCGACGAACGCATAACCGGCCAGCACCGTACAGCCAAGCCTCAGCGTTGAGACCGCCTGGCGGAACTGCTGCAGATGCTGAGAGATCTGCTCAACGCTGGTGCGTTCATCCAGCAGGTCCTCGATAACTTGCGGGCGGTTGCTTGCGTCGACTGCGACGATGCTCCGCAAACTGGCGGCCACGAACTCTGCGTGAGCTTCGGAAGTCAGCGTCGCCGCCACGGCGCCATTGACGAGTACGTCGCGCTCCTGCCGAGAAACGGATTTGATCGCCTCGTACGGGAGCCAGCGGCGGCTTGACTTCCTGGCGACGTCATCCGATGCGGTCGCCGTCTCGTCAATAATCAATCCGTGCGGATCCAGTGGGATCGGCCACGGCTGACAAACGAACGAACGGGCAATGGGCAACGGATTGGTAAACACCAGCCGCCCCCGATCATTTTGAAACGGGGGCGCGAGTCGCAGCGGGCGACACTTGCCCCAGCCGGAGCTGAAGCAAACCGCATCAAGGCGGAGCCAACAGACGCATTCCCAGCAATAGATGCCGGCCAGCACGAGGAAAATCATCTCCACGTCGCTGAGCGCATTCCAACCACTCATCACGCGGCATCTTTCTTGGCGCCGCCGAAGACTCTGGAAAACAGCTTGGCGATGGCCGCAATCAGTCCCGCCGCCGCCAGGAAAATCAACTTGCCGCCTTTGGCGAGCAGCACGCCCAGTTTGGCCAGCAGCCCGGTCTTGGCCCCGACGGCCACGGCAGCGCCGGTGATCAGGCCGGTCAAACCGTAGGCCGCCACCTTATCGCCCGCTTGCCATTCGCCGTAGGTATTGCCAGGCGTGAAGGTAAAGCCGGTCAACAACGTATTGACGGTCGGGACCAGGCCATTGATCTGCTCCGGACTGGAGACCAGCTTGACGGACATCACGCCCCGGCGGCCCAGGACTCGCGTATCGTAGTTGGCCACCTGTTGCCCGTCGGACGACGCGCTGACGGCCCAGCCCAGGCGATGCGTTTGCTGATCGTAGGCCGGCGGGCGCAGCCAGCCGAGGATTTGCATTTCCGACCATCCGCGACTGCGCCGCTGGGCGTTGGCCGCCTCGGTTCCGGCGCGAATGCTCGCCAGAATCGCTTCGGCGTCGAGGTCCGCCTGTTCGTCGTCTTTGACGTAGCCGATATCGTTGAACGAAAAGACAAGAAAGTAGTCGTCTTCCTTGGCCATCAACACGCCCAGTTCTGAGGGATCCGACGGGTTTTCCATCAGTTCCATCAAAGTCGCCGTGCCTTGGCTGCCCGTGAACCGGTAACCCTCGGGCACTTGGATTTCAGCCCAGCCGCCGAGTTTGGAAACGCACGGCCCTTCTTCCCAGGGAATCGAGGCGAGACGCTTCTGGTGCTCCTCGATCTCAGCCCGCAAGGCTTCTTGCAGTTCGGCCGGAATTTCCACCTCGGTTGACTCTTCTCCTGGCGCCTGTGCTTGCTCTTGAGCGAACGCATCTTGGGGCGCCGCACGCAAAATTCCCATCGTCAAGCAGAGCAGCAGGCCGTACCGTAAACGCGAGAATTGCAGGACATTCATGGGCTGTCTTTCGTTGTTTGTCTTGTTCATGGGGTTGGGAACACGCTACGGAACAAGGGCGCGAATGCGCGGGACGTGGAAACGCGGCGGAAAGGATGTCGGTGCACGGTCCGCAAAGACAGGGCAAGACCGATCGCAAGTACATACAAGAAGGGCCCCCAATGGCCCGACCGCAACCACGCTGGCTGAAGAGTAGTTTGGCCATGGCGATCGTTGTTCCGTCAGTTGCGCCGAGAATTGCTGCCGCACGCGCCACTTACCGACTGCCGCCCAGCGGCGAGGTAAAAACCAAGCAGCATCGTCGGCAGGCTGCTCAATATAAATCGATTTGAGGTCTAAAAGCCAACAGTGCGGCTGAAAAAGATTGATGGGGACGCTTCAACATCGTGCAAGGATCTCCAGGCCGCTAACGCAGAAGCTGCCAGTCGACACATTGAGGCGACAATTAAGAACTGACTGGCAAATGGGTTGCGATTGTGCGGCTGCTTTTGTTCCGTGCGCTCGGTTGCCATGCGACGGAGCGATCGCTTCAAGCGGCGCTGCGTTTGCCGACGCGGCGCCACGAGACGGCTCGCTGGCGGACTGCCGGACCTGTGTGACGTCCGATAGCCCGAAGCCAGGATTAAACGGCTCCGCGGCTAGCTTGATTGCCATCGTCGCCGAGGCTCACTACCTTAGAACGCGTTGCCGTACTTTCAAGCTGAACCACAGTCAGGCGGAAAGAAGCGAATGTCCAGCACTACCTTGGCCCGCAATAGGCTGGCGGCCGCGATCGTCTTGCTCATCGCTCACACGGACCCTTTGTACGCGGCCGATGCGCCGCGCAAGCCCAATGTCATCTTGTTTCTCGTGGATGATATGGGCTGGATGGATTGCGGCGCGTACGGCTCGAAATATTACGAGACGCCGAATATCGACCGCTTTGCCGCCCGGGCGATGCGTTTCACCGACGCGTATGCCCAGCCCCTCTGCTCGCCGACGCGGGCCTGCCTGCTGACCGGCAAGTATCCGTCGCGCCATGGCATCACCAGCGCTACGGGACATCTCGCGCCGCAGCCCGCCGGCTTCGCTTTTCTGCCCAGCACGGCGCCGCCTTCGCAAGCCATGCTGCTGCCTGTAAGCAAAAACTATCTCGAACCGTCGGAGTACACGCTGGCCGAGGCGCTGCACGATGCGGGCTACCGCACCGCGCATATCGGCAAGTGGCACGTCGGGCTGACGCGGCCCTACTGGCCCGAGCGGCAAGGCTTTGACGTGGCGTTTCATTGCCATCCGGATCCCGGACCGCCCGGCAATTACTTCTCGCCCTATGGCGTGAAGCCCGACGCCGAGCCGCGCGGCAGGACGCGCGCGGGCACCATCACCGACGGCCCGCCGGGCGAATACATCGTCGATCGCCTGGCCGACGAGGCGCTCGAGTTCATCGAAGCGAATCGCGATCGGCCGTTCTTCCTCAACCTGTGGAACTACGGCGTTCACGGTCCCTGGGGGCACAAGCCGGCCTACACGCAAGCCTTCGCCTCGAAAAGGACCCGCGCGGCGTACAGGGCAACCCGATCATGGCCTCCATGCTGCGCAGCGTCGACGAGTGCTTCGGCCGCGTGCTCGAAGCGGTCGATCGGCTGGGCCTGGCCGACGACACGATCATCATCTTCGCCTCCGACAACGGCGGCAACACGCACAGCAACACCGGCGCCGACGCCCGCGCAAGAACAAGGCCGGCAGTCCGCTGCTGGCCGATTGGCGCAAGTGGGCCGGCGAGCGGCCGCCGACCAACAACGCGCCGCTGCGCGACGGCAAGGGGACGCTCTACGAGGGCGGCACTCGCGTCCCGCTGATGTGGGCCTGGCCGGGGCGCATCGAACCAGGCGCCGACCAGCGACGCAGTCGTCGGGCATATTGATCTCTATCCAACGCTCCTGGAATTGCTAGGTCTGCCGCGTAACGCCTCGCAAACGATCGACGGCGTCAGCTACGCCGTCGTACTCCGGCAGACCGGCAAGCTCGATCGCAAGGCGTTCTTCAACTACTTCCCGCACGCCGGCGCCGGCCGGGCCGGCGGAGTGTGGGTCCGCAGCGGCGATTGGAAACTGATCCGCTGGTTCGGCGTGCCCCCGGGCGTCGAAGGGCGGTTCGAACTGTTCAATCTTCGCGACGATTTGGGCGAGACGAACGAACCTGGCCACTGCACAGCCCGATCGCGTCAAAGAACTCGATACACTGATTGACGGCTTTCTCGCCGATACCGGCGCCGCTTATCCGCGGCCGAACCCCGCGTATAAGCCGAAGCGCCAAGGCCGCCGCGGCGGTCGATCCGCTGGAAGGCTGGAAGGCGCGGCAGTGCGAGGCGACGGTGAAAGACGGCGTGCTCACCATGACCGGCAAAGGCAAGCCCGGCGCCGCCTTTCTCGGCCATGGCATGGGCAAGCTGACCGGTCCGCGTCGTCGTCAAGCTTCGCGTCCGCAACAGCTCGGGCGGCGCGGGCAAAGTCGAATGGCTGCCCGGCGGCGCCGGCGATGCGTCCGGCAAGCAAGCGGTCGCCTTCAACGTTTCGGCGGACGACTGGCAGGAACTCTCCATCAGCGTGTCCGCCCACGGCCGGATCGGCATCCTGCGGCTTTACCTGCCCGCCCAGCCGAAGCCGGCAGAGTTGGATTGGGTAGAAGTCCGCAGCAAGGCCGGCAAGCCGCAGCGGTGGGAGTTTGAGGCGAAAGATTCTCGATGAACGTAGAACGCGTGAAATGCAGCGAGTGCGGCGCCATGATACTGCCGCAGACTGCCGCCAGATTCGGCGGCATGTGTGCGCATGCGGCCGTGTACCGGACTCGCGTCGCAAAGAGCGGCGTGAGTATGAACGCGATCTGGCGACCGGCGTCTTGTTCTCGCCTGGCGACAAAGAACGGGCGTCCGCCCAAATACCTGAAGAATTCATCGCACCGGATACTGCGTGGGAGCTTGATCCCGAGTATTATGCGGAGCAGGACTTGAATACGGTCGCCGAATGCATTTCGAAGGCCGCCTTCGAGTCCAACGGGAATGTATTCCTGCGGTCGAGGACGGGCGCGCGGCTCAACCTCTCGTTCACCGAAAAGTGGGGCGTCTGCGAGTACCAGAACGAAACGACAGGCATTTATCTTTACGCCTACACGTCAGAGAACCTGCGTGAACAAGTTCCGTCAGACGTACACGTCGTGCAAGCCTGCCCTTGCTGCGGCGTGGGGATGCTCTGGTATCCCAGCCGATTCCACATGCCCAGGGAAGTAGCCTTTGGCATTATCTCGACGCTCACTTCCAATGAGCTACCTCTTGAGGTTCAGTGGCTGGAATATGGCGACTTGTCCGAAACCTCGTGCGGAAAGGGCTAGCGATTTCGAG
>CAWAYY010000009.1:0-18936 GCA_963786255.1 Pirellulales bacterium | reverse complement strand
GGAGAGGACAGGATTCGAACCTGCGGACCAGTTACCCGGTCACGGGTTTAGCAAACCCGCGCTTTAGACCACTCAGCCACCTCTCCAGATGTCGTGCAATACTCTAACAGCGCAATCAGTGCCGGGTTCGAAATTTTAAGCTTTCTGGCCCCGCCTGCAAGGGTTGTTCAGGCAGCCTTTTGGCAAACGGGCAATCTTGGACCTGCAGTCGCCAACTTGCTCCAGTCCGGGGGGGAGGGTGCACAGCGAACGCGGGATACCGAGGATGCCGGGCTCCGGAGCAGCGCGCTACGCGGAAGAGTCGCCTTCGTGCTCTTGCTTCTGGCGGCGCTGGCGAGCGATCAGCCGCTCCAGCTCTTTAAGCTCTTCCGGAGAGATTTCCTCGGCCTTGAGCAGGCTAAGCACAAGTTGATCCAGGCAGCCATCAAAGACTTTATGCAAAAAACGAGAGGTCACCCGCTCCCGGCTGTATTTGGGCGTGTAGATGAAAGTGCGGCCCTCGGTCCGGTGCTCCACCAGCCCTTTTTCCTCCATGATCCGCAGGACCGTCTGCACCGTATTGAAAGCCAATTCGCCCCGTGGACAAAGCTTGTCCAAAACCTGTGGCACGCTGCCCGAGCCCAGTTGCCAGAGGACTTTTAGAATGTCCAGCTCACGCTGGCTAGGGGTGACTTCGCTTTCGCTCAAAGCGATGCTCCTTGTTCGCCCCGCCGGCTGGCTTCGATCCACAAACCGGGATTGGGCCGCACGGAGAACCCACAATCCCCGCGTGCAGCGCCGGAAACCGAAACTATTAGGTAATGCTAGCTGCGCTTCGGACGAGTGTCAAACCCCTGCCGACTCCCCCAGGCTCGCCGCAAGGCCGCTTGCCGGAGCGGCGTCAGGCCGCCTGGGACACTGGCGCTCGATCCGCTCAATGACCATCGCGGGCGAGACCTGTTGCATGCAGAGATGGTCGTGGGGACAACGAGACAGTTTGCGAAGATAGCAAGGCGTGCAAGGCACGTCCGCCTGAACCACCGCCATGGGCCTGCCATAAGGCCCCGTACGATGCGGGTTGGTCGGGCCGAAGACGCTCACGACCGGCTTGCTCAGCGCGACGGCAATATGCATCGAACCGGAGTCGTTCGTTACGCAGGCCGCGGAGCGGCGAACCAGGGCGATCATTTCCGCCAACGTCGTCTGCCCCGACAGGTCGCACGCGCTCGGCGCCGCCAACGCCACCTGCCGGCAACGAGGACGGTCCTTCGGCGAACCAGCCAGCACGACCGCGTAACCCCGCGCCGCCAGATGCCTCGCCACCTCCGCAAAGCCTTCCACTCGCCAATGTTTGGTTTCCCAGACCGTGCCTGGAACCAACAACGCCAAAGGCCGGCCGGCCAGGCCGCTGGCTGCGAGCAATTGTGCGACCTTCTCCTCCGTTTCGGGAGGCAAGTGAATGGTGAAGTCAGGAGCCGCGGCGTCGAAGCCAAGCACCTGTCCCAGCCACAGATAGCGATCGACGGCGTGGGCCTCCATCGTCGGCAGCGGAATGTAGTGCGAGTAGGCGACCCAAGCGCCTTCGCGGGTTCGCTCGAAACCAACTCGGTAAGGCGCGCCGCTGGCCACCGTAAACAACGCCGAGCGGAGCTGGCCGTGCAGGTCGACGACCAACTCGTAGCGGTTTCGGCGAATCTGGTGCAGCAGGCGGAACATGCCCGTCGTCGCCGACCAGTTACGGCCGAAGCGAGCGAACCGGCGGCGATCGAACAGCACCAAGTTCGAGACTCCCGGATGCCAACGGACCAGGTCGGCGTTTTCCGGCGTAACCAGCCAGTCAATCCGGGCGTCCGGATAACGCTGGCGGAGCTTGACCAGCACGGGCAGTGCATGGACGACGTCCCCGACCGCCGAGGGCTTAATCAGCAAGATGCGCTCGAACGATTGCGAAGCGAGAGATTGCATGCTGCGGTCATACCAAGCGTGCCACAAACGGCACAAGACCGGAAACGAGCGGGAAGTGGGGAGACCCTTGATTGTCTAGGCGACGCGCATTACCCAAGCTCGTCCAGTTCGCCAGCTTCCGGTCGCGGCCGGCGCTGGTTGTTATGATGCTGCTCGATGGGAAGCGACGGCGGCAGCCTCTCGACTGGCTGGGGCCAAGAACGGCAGCACCCGCTTGGTCCAAGCCGAGAATCGATGTCGCCGCAACTCGCTGTCGACAATCCGCTGCTCAGTCACCCAGTTGAACTGGACGACGCGCCGCGGCCCGGCGAACGATTTATGACCGTGGAACGAGTTGTTACTGCGACGGAAGGCCAGCAAAGTCCCCTGACACGGGGGAACTTCGAGAATCGGATCATCCAGCGACTCCGCCGAGCGCAACAAACGCAGCCGACCGCCTTCAGGCTCCCACTTGGGGTTCATGTAGATCAGCACCGTAATAATTTTACTGAGGGCATCCGTGTGGATCTTGCCGTCCTTGGCGCTGCAGCAGCCGCGGACGGTGATCATCGTCGGCCGTCCGCTGAGGTCGATTCCGAATTTCTGTTCGAAGGCCTCTCGCATCTCCGGTCCCTTCAGCTCATCGACGAGCCGAGCGAAGCCGGGACCGTAGGTCACCTCGCTCAGCGGAAAGCTGCCGGGCTGCTCGACCTTGGGGAAACCGGCATGAATCGCTTCCAGAGCCGACGCTTTGACGAATTCCGGCACGACCAGGTATTCGAATGGTTGGCGAACCAGGGGGGTGGCGCGAAATGCCGTCAGATCGAGAGTGCTCATGGCGATCGGCTCCTGCGAGGCTCCGAAACGGAAGAAGGGCTTCGGCGCTGCGGCGCCGAATTCACACCGCCAGGCTGCCCGGCGATTCAACGCGGCTATAGATCGGCCAGTTCGCCCCGCCTTGTTCAGCTAATCCGAAAAGTTTGCCCGAAAGGGTAATGTCGCCGCCAAAGCCGACGCCTAGTGCGGCAAACCCTCTTTACGCTGCGGCCTCGTGATCGTTCGTCTTGGGGGCCTGCATTGAGAGTCGTTGGTTCGTTTGTAGACGAGGGCCCGACGGCAGGGGGGCGAAAATGTGGCGCCTGGACCGACGGCAAAGGGCAGGCAAGGTCGATATCCCTCATTCGTCGGCGCCGCGTCGCCGCCAAGATTCACGACTCGCGACGCTGCGAATGCCCGTTGTATTGGGGGTAGACGGGCCGTCGCTTCAAGTAGGTATCGAGTTCGTCGCCCCACTGCGTCCAGCCGGCGACTCGCTCTCGAGCGAACAGTTCCAGAAAAGGGCCGGGGCTGCACTGCTCGATCAGCCGGTAAGCGACATGCGGCTTGCGCGAGTGCTCTTCCTTGCGGGTCGCGAACAAATTGACTTGCGTCCTGCCCGGCTCGAGCGTGCGCATGCGTCCGCGCACGCCGAACAGCACCAGCTCGGTCACGTTGCGGAAATAGAAACCGACGCCGCGGCCGTCCGGTCCCCCGTCCTTGCGGATCTTGTACCAGACGAGATTCGTTTTGTACTCGAAGCCCCAGGCCTTCAACACCTCGAGTCCCCAAGGCAGCAGCGCATTGGGCGCCCAGAGATACAGATGGCTTTGATCGGCCGCATGGCGCGCGACCGGCATGGCGGCAATCTCCTCCAGGCTCATCGTTTCATAGCGCCGCAGCCGCTTGTGCTCGGGCGCCATCTTGCCCGTACGATTTTGAAATCGCCAGGGCGGGTCGGCCAGAATCGTCCCGAATTGCCCCGCGAGGCCCGGCAGTTGTTGCGAATGCGTTGCTGTCGAAGGGGCGGTCCGGTGTGCACTCATTGCCGACTGGTCGTTTCCGTTCTGGGCCGTGAAGGATCATTGCGGCCGGGGGCGAGCGGCCGCCGTAGCGGGAGCTTCGGGCAGGAGCAACGGCGGACCGTCAAGGCGGCGCGTGTTGGCAAGCAGGTATTCGCCAAACTCTGCGTCGACGGCTTGCAGCGCCGCTTGCGTGGCGACGCCATGCCGCATGGCCGCCTGCAATTGCTTGGGATCGATATTCAGGCCCAGGCTTTTGACCAGCTTCAAGGCCTCGGCAACTTGAGGATCCTGCTCAAGTTGCTGTTCTTCTCCCGGCTTCGCCTGGGCCGCATCGATCGTGGAAGCCGTCTGCCAGATGACTTGCCATGAGCCGTCGGGCATCTTCGCCCAAAAGCCGTCTTCGACGGTCACCCGATGCCGCTCGACGTCCTGGTCCAACTGCGTGATCCGGCGCCGATCAATTCAGCGACATCGGCCGCTTGCGTCGCCCGGACAACGGCTTGCTTGCGTTGCTTGTTTTTTCTCGCGGCGGCATCACTTCCGCCAGGTTCCAGCAAGTCGTCCAGTACGTCGGTCAGTTGGGACTTGGCCAGTTCGGCAATCAGCGCGCCCATGGCCGGCCTGCCTTGTTCACTGTCTTCGCGGACGAGCGTTCCGCCGGCGCCTTGAAAACGCGGCTTGCCGAGAATGGCGTACTCGGCCAGCGCCATCTTGGCGGCCCATTGCCGATCGTCCAGAGGCAGGATTTCGATCAAGTCGGAAAGATCCGGCCGCGCCTGTTCGACGTCGATTTGCCGGTCCTTCAGCGCCGCCGAAAGTTTGCTTGCGGGGAGTTGCTCGGCCTCTGCGATACCGGCTTCCCAGGCGAGTCCAAGCAGCCGACGCCTGTCGGCCGGCTGCTGGTAGTGCTTGCGCACCTGTCGCACCGGCTGCGAAATCAACAGCAAGGGCGCAGGCTCGGGCCGCGTCTTCTCATTTTCCAGGTCGCGAAGCCGGGCCGCCGTTTCCGTAATGCTCCGATCCAAAAACGAGGCCAGCAACTTGGGCTCGTCGCGACGTTCTCGCCAGGCGGCCAGTCGCTCTTGAAGCGTCTCCCATGCCTTCCGCCGCCGTTCGTCTTCGCCGGCGGTCGCCTGCCGATAGACGTTGGGCGACATGCTTGCGAAGCCAGTCGCGGCGAAGCAGCATCTTAACTTCGCCGCTGGCCGGGGGAGCGACCAGCATGCCGAATAACCGTTCTCCGCCGACCAGGGCCAGCATATCGACGGCTCGATCCTGCACGGTCGCCGTCGGGCGAGCCGCCAGCACTGCGCTCGGGCGCCAGCAGCGCTGCAAAAACCAACGCCCGGGTTGTGGCGATGCGTTTCATGAGCTCGGAGAGCTTTATGTTGTACCCCGGTTCGTAACCTCAAGACGTCACGTCGCCGATAGCCGCCGTGCAATCAGAAACGTCGGCTGCGCAGGAAGCCGCCGAGGTTTATTATACCGACCAGCGCGGCCGCAACCCGGCCGCGGCGAGGGAAATCTTGACTTGGTGCGTGCGGCGGCGTTAATTATCGCCGGCTTCGTCCTTTGGCTCGCCGTTGGGGAACGGGTCATCTTCCGGTCGCGGCTGTTGGGCCGGCGCCGTTTGGTTGCCAGGCTCTTTGCCGTTAAGGGTCTTCTTGACGGCTCGCTTGACGGAGTTGGTCAGGCCCTTGAACAGACCGCTGCCGCCCGACTTGGCGGCATCTTCAGCTCCGGGTTTTTCAACGGTAGACTTCTCGGCGACCGGCTTGGCTTTGGGCATTTTGGGAGCGTCCGCCGGCGGCGCTTTGGCGATTTCGTTGGCGCCTGGCTGTTTTGCTTTGGCGGCGGATTTCTCGCCGCTCGCCGGTGCTTCTTTTTCCGCGGGCTCGTCTTTTCCTGCCGCCGGCTTTTCTGCGGGCGCCGCTGGTTTCAAGGCGGGGCCTTCCGCATCGCCTTTTTCATCCGCCGGTTCTTCTTCCGCCGGCATTTCTTTCTTTGCTTCGCTTCCTGCTTTCTCTTCCGACGCGGCTTCATTATCGCCTTCTGCTGGGGCGGTAGCGCCGTCGCTCTCGGCCGGCATGCCTTCTTCAACGGTCGGGGGCGCCATGTCGCCCGTTTCCGCCCCCGGCGGCGCCTTGGCGGGCTCGGATTCGCCGCCGCCGCAACCCAACGTCAAGCTGAACGCCACGAACAACGCGAGCAAACTCGTTCTCGACATCGATACACTCCTTTGACTTCGCAAAAAATGGGTCTGGTGATGGTCAGACGACGGTAACCCTTCTCACTGTCTGGCACGACTCACCGTCTGGCAAAAACTGCAGTCTGGCAAGAATCACGGTTGGGCGAATTCTCGCATGAACTCGGCCAGCAATTCAACGCCCTCTGTTGGCATGGCGTTGTAAATCGAGGCGCGAATGCCGCCTACCGAGCGATGTCCCTTGAGTTCCGCCAGGCCGCGAGACTTGGCGCTGCTCAGGAACCGGGCCTGCGCGTCATCGTCAGGCAGCCGGAAAGTGACATTCATCAGCGAACGGCTTTCCGGCTGAGCATGCCCGCGGTAGAAATCAGGAAATTCGTCGACCACGTCGTATAGCAGCCTGGCTTTGCGCCGGTTTCGTTCGAGCATCTGTTCCAGTCCTCCGACGTCGTTCAAGAGCCAACGCGTGACGAGCATCACAATGTAAATGGCGAACACGGGCGGGGTGTTCGGCATTAGCTGCTCATTGACGTAGGTGCGGTAGTCGAGCATGGAAGGCAGCCCGTCGGGGATGCGAGCAAGCAGGTCGTCGCGAACTATTACGACGGTCACGCCCGCCGGGCCGGCATTCTTCTGAGCACAGGCGTAGAGCAAACCGTAGCGTTCGATCGGCAGGGGCCGGCAGAGGAAGTCCGAGGAGGCGTCGCACACCAGCGGCACGTCGCCCGCGTCGGGCTCGGTTAGGAACTGCACCCCTTGAATCGTCTCATTTGAAGTGAAGTGAACGTAGGCGGCCTGCGGATCGAGCTTCAGCTCTTCCGCCTTGGGCAGGCGGTCGAAATTGGTCGGTTTGCCGTTGTACGCCGTCTGCACGGAGCCCTCGCGAACGGCTTCTTCCAGGGCTTTCTTGCCCCACGTTCCGGTCACCACATAATCGGCGCTGCGACCGGAGCCGCGCAGGAAGTTCATGGGAACCATCGAAAACTGCAACCGAGATCCGCCTTGCAGGAACAGCACGCGGTAGTTGTCGGGAATGGAGAGCAACTTCCGCAAATTGGTCTCGGTTTCCGCCAGCACCCCTTCGAACCAGGGCGAGCGATGGCTGATTTCCAGGGCGGAAATGCCGACCCCAGGCAACGAGACAAGATCACGCTGGGCTTCTTCGAGGACTTTCAGCGGCAGGACGGCGGGACCGGGAGAAAAGTTGTAAACTCGTGGTTCCATAGCGGTTCGTGCGGCGGTTTGTGTGCGGTTGCATGCCCGAGGCATCGGGCCAAGAGGTCTCGACGGAGCCGCCTTGGCGGCAAACCGCTGATGATAAACTTTGCGGTCCCCGCCGACTAGGGCGGGGAGGCGCTTCTCGGTTCGGCCTGCCAAGGCAGCGCAACGACCGGACCAGCGACTATAATAAGGCGAGTACGATCCCCATTTCGATTGTGGCGGACAGCTCAAGGCGAGCCTGGGCCGCGTCTCAAGGTTCCAACTGAATATGACTGCGTTGCAGTATTTGATCGCGGTAAACTGGTGCCTCAGCCTCGGGGCGTTAGTCTGCTATCTGACGCTTGTCGCCCAGATGTTCATGCATGGCGAGAGCGGGATGGGAGCAACCAGCCTGGTGCTTTGCCCATGTTGTGGGATTGGTACGTTAGTGGCGTTTTTCTACGGCTGGTCCAAGGCGGATGAGTGGGAAAACAGCCCTTTGATGCTGACCTGGAGCCTGTTTTTCGTACTTTATATCCTGACCCGGCTCGTGTTGTATTCCGCCACCCGTTCCGTATTGGCATTTTGATTCGCAAGTAGCATGGCTGAAACTTTCGAATGCCCTCAATGCAAAAAGGAATACCGACGAGAGAATCGCCTCGTCGGCAAGGCGGTGGCATGCGAGTGCGGCCATCGTTTTCTGGTGCCGCCTCCTAAACAGCGGACGCCCCTTGTTGGCGTGCCCATACCGCCCGACATGCCGCCTCCCGCCACGCCGACGGGGGCTTCTGCGCGGGCCGCGAGCGGAAGCGGCACGGTTGGCGCCACGCCATCTGCCAGGTCCGCATCGCCTGGCCGACCGGCGGCGCAGCCGCCAGCGCCGCAGAACCCGGTTGCACCAAGGCCTGCAGCCCAAAAGCCGGCGCGTTGGGCAGACCCGGTGCCGCCGCAAGATGCCATGCCGCTAACGGAAGCAGATCTCGTCGCAGACCAGCCCCAGCCTGCTCCCGCCTATGGCGCCGTCGACCTTCCGCCGCCGTTTTCGCCTCAACCGCCCATTTACGCGAGCGCGTCTCCGCCGCCGGCCGCACTCCCGCCGAATCCCTACAAGACGCCACCGCCTAAGAAGAGCAAAAAGTCGCGACGGCGAGCTTCGCGAGCGGCAAACGCGTCGCTGGGCCTGTGGGCGTCTGGTTTTGTGTTGATCATTTTTTTGCCCGCGGCGGGCTTCTGCGCCGTGATGGCCATGTACCGTTATTCACAACACGGCTGGGTCGGCCTGCCCGTGGCCGCCGCCCCGGAGGACAGTTCGGTGGAACCGCCGCCGACCATCGAACAATTTCCAGATGCGAGTCCGCAGCCGCAATCGCCGTCCAGCGGCGAGCCTCTGCCGGGCGGCAATCCGGTCACGATCTGGGACGGCAAGCTGAACCCCAGCGCCGGTCAACTCGAGTTTTCGGTGGAGTACCGGCTCGATGGCCTGTCGGCTTCGCCCGAAAGCAAGTATTTCTGGATCGTGCTCGACCGCGATCAGGCAAAGCTGGAGTTTCCCATTCCCGCAAGCGTGCTGAAGCCTCGCGACCACCTTTCGGGCCAGCCCCAGGGAACGACGGCGGCGCAGTTTCGGGCGCCTTACCAGATGTACCTGGAACGGCAGGCGCCCGGCATGAGCCAGCGCGAGAAGATCTCCAACGTCCTTCGCGTGACCGGCGGTTAGACGTCCGACAATCCCGGGTTGCCGGTCCGGCCATGTTGGGGCGCCTCAGGCCTTCGGTCGATGCGAAGCCGGGCCTTCTTCCGTCGATAGGTTGATGGCGGTATTGACCAGGCTCACGTGCGAAAAGGCCTGCGGAAAGTTGCCCACTTGCCTGCCGAGGCGCGGCGCATATTCTTCGGCCAGCAATCCCACGTCGTTGCGCAGCAGGAGCAGCCGCTCGAACAGTTCGACCGCCTCCTCACGCCGGCCGACCAGGTTGAGATTGTCGGCCAGCCAGAAGGTGCAAGGCAGAAACACGCCCTCGCCCGGCGGCAATCCGTCCAGTTGCGAAACGGTATTGTATCGCTTCACAAAGCCGTCTATCAGAAGTTCGCGTTGGATCGCCTCCACGGTGCCGCGGACCCGCGGATCGCTCGCGGGCAAAAAACCGACGAGTGGAATCATCAACAGGCTGGCGTCGAGCTCTTTGCTGCCATAATGCTGTACGAACGAGTTTCTTTCGGCGTTGAATCCCTCCTGACAGACCTGGTCGTGGATCGCCTCTCGCAGCCGTCGCCAGCGTTCGATCGGTCCGGGACAGTGGAATTGTTCGGCGGACCGGATCATACGATCGACGGCCACCCACGCCATAACGCGAGAATGAGTGAAGTGCTGCCGCGGCCCGCGAATCTCCCAGATACCTTCGTCCGGCGCGTTCCACACGTCTTCCAGGTGGTCAATCAGGTGCAGTTGCAAATCCCAGGCGTCTTGCTCGACGGCCAGCCCGTACCGCCGCGCCAAGTGCAGCGCGTCCATGACTTCGCCGAACACGTCCAATTGGAACTGCTGGTGCGCCGCGTTCCCGATTCGCACGGGGCGTGAGTTTTCGTAACCAGGCAGCCACTCGAGCTCAATCTCGGTCAGTCTCCGTTCGCCGGCCACGCCGTACATGATGTTCATCTGCGAAGCGCGGCCCGCCACCGCCCGCAGCAGCCACTCTCGCCAGGCAGCGGCTTCATCGACATAGCCGCCCGCGATCAACGCGTAGAGCGTGAAAGTTGCGTCGCGCAGCCAGCAATAACGATAGTCCCAATTGCGGATGCCGCCGATTTGTTCGGGCAGGGACGTGGTGGCCGCCGCCACCATCCCGCCGGTCGGAGCGTAGATCAATGCCTTGAGCACAATCAACGAGCTCTTCACGGCGTCGCACCAAACGCCGCGACAGCGACAACGGTCCGACCAGTCTCGCCACCAACGTTCAGTATCTTCCAGCGCGCGTGCGCATCGACGTCTTCGGGCGCGGGGTCGTGGGAAGCGTGCCACGTGAGCACGAACTCCGCCGACTGGCCCTCGGAAATCTCAAAGTCGGCGACGCTCGAAAACCCCTCGCCGCGGACCTCCACGTCGCTGGCCAGTACGACCCGGTCCGGTCCGGCGATGGCGCGGAACCCGTCGCCTTCGTGCTTGACCCAAGGGACGATCGAGCCGTACTCGAATCGTAGCGACATATCCATCCGCATGGGCACGCTGCCACGGCGGCCTTTGACTATCCGGACGAGCGCCGGATGCTCGCGCCGCGGCGGCATGCAATCGATGACGGCGACGGTCCCCTGGTCTGTTTCGAACTCGGTTTCGAGCACCAGCGTGCCCGGCAAATAGCGCCGGCGGATCTGCGCCTTTGCTTTGGGACGAAGCTGCCAGCGGCCATGTTCTTCCGTTCCCAGCAGGGCGGCAAAGCAGGCCGGCGAATCGAAGCGCGGCAGACAGAGCCAGTCGATCGAGGCGTCGCGAGAGACCAGTGCTGCCGTGTGCAGGTCGCCGATCATGGCATAGTCTTCAATCGGCGCCGACATACTCACTCCCGCGTCTGCCAGAAATCCATCGAATCTGAATCGTGTGCAACCCTCCTAAGATTGTAATCCCCTCGCCGGGGCCGGTCGCGTTCGCGTTTTTTTGCAAATACAATGCCGATCAGGAGTTCCCCGCCCGGTTGGGCCGATAAGGCAAGGGGTTACGCCGATGCCGTCGCATTTGCCGGATCACGGCGAGGCGTCGGTGGCCTGAAGTTGACCAGCAGGAGGCTTTTTGTTCATGCGAAATCTGGCGCAGAAACGGGTCCTGATTACCGGCGGCGGCCACGGACTGGGCCGCGAATTAGCGGCGGCCTTCGCCTCCGCGGGCGCTGAGATGGTTGTGACGGACGTCAACTCAGCCAGCGCCGAGGAAACCGCCGACAGGATCCGACAGGCAGGCGGTCAGGCCGTTTCCCAGACGCTTGACGTGGCCGACGTGGAGATGATCCGCGCTTTCCGTGAGCAATTGCACGCCGAGCAGGGGCCGATTGACGTGCTGATCAATAACGCCGGCATCGTCCGCGGCGGGCCATTCCTCGACGTGCCGGTCGAGGGCCACCTGGACACCTACCGCGTCAACACGTTGGGCATGGTGTCTGTAACCCACGCCTTTCTGCCCGACTTGATTTCCCGCCCCGAAGGTCATCTCGTCAACATCGCCAGCGCTTCAGGACTGATCGCGCTGCCCTACGCAAGCACGTATGCGTCCAGCAAGTGGGCGACGCTCGGTTTTTCCGAATCGATCCGCGAAGAGTTGCGCGTGCTCGGTCATCGCCACGTACGCGTCACCGCCGTCGCCCCGAGCTATATCGACACGGGGATGGCCGCGGGCGTTACGCTGCCCAAGCTGTCGCGGATGCTCCGGCGCCGCAGGTCGCTCAACTGGCGCTGCGCCGTCCAGAAAGACCGGGAGATCGTGCTCACGCCGTGGCTGGTTTATGTCACGCCATTCACCAAAGCCATGCTGCCGCCCTTTCTGTTTCGCAAAGTCTGCGACCTGTTCGGCATCACCCAAGGCATGTCGACCTGGCACGGACCGGAGCAGTCGTGAGCGAGACGCCAGGCTGACTGGTCGAGGCGTCGTGCGTTGCAAGCCAGGAGCGGCCTGGCGAGACCGTGCCATTGAAACGCCTCGGCCGTGCGAATCCGCACGGATTCGCCTCGCCGAAGATTCTCGATGCTACGCAGCCATCCGACTTTCTCGCGTGATTCGTCGGCAACGGCCCGTTCGGTCGCTCAAAGCAGGAGCGGGTTTCGCGTTTGGCGCGCTGTTTGCCATGTTGAGGTTTGCGTCAGGCGGTTGAGGCGCAGAAAATCCGCGGTCGTTTTGCCGGGGCAAGCTACCGGCTGCGAACGACCGCCCGCAGCGAACAACAGGATAAGGACATGGCCGGCAAACCGCAGATTGTCCACGAATTGGGCGAACGCGAGCTCTTGCTTCCGAACCTGGTGAACGAAGCGCTGACGGCCAACGACCGCGCCAAGTACCTGATGACGCTGCTGCAGTCGGCCAGAACGTACGCGGACCATCCAGACCTTGGCTTTGCCGACCTGAAGCCGGAGCGACTGGCCAGCGGCGTGGAGGACGCTGAATTGGACAGCGTCGTCGAACGCAGCCGGCAAGCTGAAGCCGGCTGCTACGAGATTCCGGCCGCCGGCCGCATCAGCAAGCAACTGGCCGAGAGCGTGCAGCAGATGCTGGCTCCGCTGGAGCTGCGCGACCAGCGGCGTCTTGCCGACGAGGATGGCGTGCTCAGCGAACCGTATCGGAGACGGCTGGAAATGCTGCTGGCCGAAATGCCGCCGGCGACCGGCGACCGGATCTGCGGCGCGGCGATCGACCGCGTCACGTCGGCCCAGCGCGACGCACAGGACAGCCTGCACTTGCTGGTGATGGACCTGCATCGGGAACTCAACCGCCTGCAGGAACAAGTCGCTTGCGAATCAATCAGCGGCGCCCGCGTCTACGGAATCGAACCGGCGGATCGGCCATTGATTGCGGCCTTTATGGCGGGCGTAAACGAGACGGAAAAGCTGCGTTTTGACCATCCGGGCTTGGGCGCCACCGCCACGCGAACCGGCACGCGGCTGGTGATCCAGAACGATATTGGCGCCACCGAGGCGCACGTGCTGGTGATTCACGTGGAACCGCCTGAAGCGAGGCTGATCTACACCGACGTCCACATCCAGCGTCTGAGCTTTTTTCAGAGTCTATTTCAGGCGTATGGGGTGCGCTGGGACGATACGCGTTCGAAGCGTTCCACGACGTTTAAAGAGCCCTTATATCATCTTTGCGTCGGAACGTTCTGCGCCGCGGATCAGGCCGAGTTGGAGCGTTACCTGCGGTTTCTCGGTTCGCGGTTAGTATTCCTGATCGATTGGAACCGCGCTCGCAAGCGGTTGCAGAAGCTCGTGCCCAAGTCGGTGGCGCTGGACGTGCTCGGCTGGGCCGCCAGGTACAATTGCGGACACATGGGGTTCTTGAAGCTGGGCGGCGAGCAATTGGTCTTCGATGCCCTGAAGTTTTCCGCCCGAATGCCGCTGGGGGGACAATTGTCCGATATCCTGGGAGCGGCCAACGCCGGCGAGTTTCTTAAATTCACTCTGCAGACTGCGGCCATGGCCCTGGCCGCCGGCCGGTCCGAATTGCTGATTCGCGACGAAATCCGCGCGGAACTGCGGCACTACGTCGATACGGCCAACCAGGGCATGCTCGAGATTGCCGCAGAGCATGCGACGCGGATCGTCGAACTAGCGGCCGCCGCGCGAGATGCGCTGCAGTTCGGCATCCTGGCTGACGACCGGAGTTACCTGGAACGCAGCGCACGGCGGGCGAAACGCTGGGAGCACCAGGCCGATGAATTGTTGAACCAGGGTCGCGCCGCCCTACACGGAGATCATGAGTCGGCGGCGGTCGTCGCCATGCTGCAAACCGCCGACGACGTGGCCGATGAGCTGGAAGAAGCCATCTTTCTGCTCACCTTGCTGGCCGTGGACGGCGGCGGCAACGGTTCGCTGGCCGCGCTCGAAGAGCTGGCCGGGCTGCTGTCGCAAGGTTCGCGCGAGTATTTGAAAGCGGTGGAGAACGCCCGGCGCATTGACCGCGCCAGTTCTCGCGAGCGGATCGAAGACTTCCTGGTCGCCGTCGATCGCACGACCGCCATTGAGCACCAGACCGACGACGCGCACCGCCGGGCCAAGGCCAGCATTCTGACCTTCAGCGGAGACTTCAAGCAACTCCACCTGTTTACGGAAATCGCCGACAAGCTGGAGCAGGCGGCCGATATGCTGATGCGATCCGTGCTGATCCTGCGAGATCATATTCTTGGCGAAGTCCTCACCCATTAACGAACCATCATGGCCATGACCGACTACGGCAAACTACCGGAGACCTACCTGTTCGGCGGCGGGCTGGCGAGCGGCGGCTCGCCCGGCGTGGAGTTGCTCGGCGGGAAGGCCGCCAAGCTGATGCGGATGGCCGAAGCGGGGCTGCCCGTCCCGCCCGGGTTCGTGCTGCCGACGACCATGTGTCGGCAATACTTCGATGCCGGCGGCCGCTTGCCGACCGGTTTTTCCGAATTGGTGGCGCACAATATCCGGCAACTGGAGAAGGCCGCCGGTTTGACGTTCGGCGGCGAGCGGCGGCCGCTGCTGGTTTCGGTCCGTTCCGGGGCCGCGGTTTCGATGCCCGGCATGATGGACACGATATTGAACATCGGCCTCAGCGACCGTACGCTGCCGGCCATGATCTGCATGACGGGCGACCCACGGCACGCCTGGGATTCCTACCGCCGGCTCGTGCAGGCCTACGGAGAAGTTGTACACCTGCTGCCGGCGGGCCCTTTCGAGCAGTTGCTGGCCGAACGGCTCGAGCGGGACGAAGCGCCGACGGCGCACGAGTTGGACGTGACGGCGCTCAAGCAACTGACGGGCGATTATCTCCGCCACTTCGAAACCCAGACCGGTAAGCCGTTCCCGCAGGAGCCGCTGGTTCAACTGACTAAGGCCGCCGAGGCGGTTTTCAGGTCGTGGGAAAGTCCTCGGGCGGTCGAGTTTCGGCGGCTGCGCTCGCTGGCGGGAATGATCGGCACGGCGGTCACGGTCGAAGCCATGGTATTTGGTAATCTGGGGAGCGCCTCAGGAGCGGGCGTCGCTTTCACTCGCGATCCGACCACCGGCGAGGACCGGCTCTACGTCGACTTTCTCTGGAACGCCCAGGGAGAGGACGTCGTGTCAGGACGGCGGCTCGTTCAGGTCGTAAACGGCCTGCAACGTAGCCTGCCGGAGGTCGATCGCGAGTTGAGACAAGTCGCCGCGCAGCTTGAGAGCTTGTTTCTCGACGTCCAGGATTTTGAGTTCACCGTTCAGGAAGGACGCTTGTTCCTGCTGCAATCTCGGACCGCGAAACGCACCGAGTGGGCGGCGTTGAAAATCGATTGCGACCTGGTGCGCGAAGGATTGATCGATCGGCGCGAGGCGCTGGCTCGCCTGGGCGGACTCGACCTCGACGCCATCCGAATGTTTCGCCTGGCGGCGCACGACGGTCGGCCGCCGCTGTGCAAGGGCATTGCCGCCGGGCCGGGAGTCGCCGTGGGCCCGATCGCGCTCGATCTGCAAGCAGCCGCCCGACTGGCGGCAACCGGACGGCCGCCCATCCTGGTGCGCAACGATATTTCGACCGATGACATCGCGGGCTTGGCCGTCGCCGCCGGCATTCTGACCGCCCGCGGCGGGCGCACTTCGCACGCGGCCGTGGTCGCCAGGCAGTTGAACAAGGTCTGCGTCGTCGGCTGCAGTGGTCTGTCCATCGCGGCCGACGGCCGCGGTTGCCGGATCGGCGGTGATTGGTTCCATGCCGGGGACGAATTATCGCTCGACGGACACGGCGGCGGCGTCTATGCCGGCAAGCTGGACGTCATCGAAGAGCGGCCCGTCGAATATCTGGCCGAGGTTAGTTCCTGGAAGTCGGAACGCGAGGCGACGCTGGCGCCGACTGCGTGAAAACGCGAAGCTGGTCGGAAGCTCCGCTTCCCGGACGGCCTGCTCGACCGCCTAGAAGCAATGACAGATGAACGCGGGCGGGCGAACGCATACAATCGCCTTTCAACGGTACTCGAAATCCGGAAGCGCAGCACATGTCAGAGCAAGCGACGCATGCGGACTGGCGGTTAGGAGATCTGCATCATCTTGGCCTGACGGTTTGCGATCTCGAGCGATCGATCGTCTTCTATCGCGACGTGCTGGGCATGACGCTGCATCGACGCCGGCCGCAGGTGGATAATGACTATGTCGCCTTGCAGACGGGCTTGCCCGGCGTGGTGCTGAACGTCGCCTCGTTCAAAGTTTCACCCGAAAGCCGGCAAACGCTGGAACTGGTGCAGTACATGAATGGCGCCGGCCCGCCGGCCGAAACGGCGACTAACCGGCCCGGCAACAGCCATCTCTGCCTGACCGTGAACGATCTGCACGCCTGCTACGCCTCGCTCAAGGCCCAAGGCGTGCCGTTCAAATCCGAACCCGTCGTAATTACCTCCGGCCCCAATGCGGGCGGGCTGGTGGTTTACTTCTACGATCCCGATGGCTACACGTTGGAACTGTTCCAGCCGCCGGCGTAGACTCGGCCGTATGGGCTCGCTCATAAGCCGCCGCCCTGTGTCGGTCGCAATTACCGACCGCCACACGTTCGTCTTCGGCCCCGGCGTGCACAGCGGGACGCATGGCGCGCCTGTTCCCTGTCGTGAAGCGCTGGAACTGGCGAGCTTAACGGAAGTATCAGCGGTCGGCGGCCGCATCTTCGTCTGTGCCGGAGTCTTGCTGAGAGCCGGGCGGCTTCTGGTTGAGCGGTTCTTTCAGCACGGATCTCTGCGCGAGATCGTAAGTCGCCCCCGCCGACAAGGCGATGTAATCCGGCCGGTCGGGAAACACGGGCAAGTTGCGGTTGTAGAAGTGCGCTTTGCCCGCCCCGACGATTTCGGCGACGCTTTTTTGCACGATGATGGCCGTGCCTTCGTCGAGTCCGATGCCGAGCAATTGCGGATAGCGATTCATGAGCTGAGTCATGTCTTTCTGACGGCGTCGCTGCGAGAAGTGCTGGTCGATCGCCACGCCGCTGATGAATCCCAGCCCGCCGCGCTCGTAACCTGGAGCCATGATTTGCAGATTGCCGAGCGGCGCAGCCCGGACGAGGTAGCGGGCTTGAATGGACGCCCCGGCCGAGGAGCCGCCGATCACGCCGCCGCGTTTCAAGACCTGTTTCATCAGACGATGGGCCTCGGCGCCGTAGTAGGAATCCGCCAGGTTCCATTGACGCCCGCCGCCAAACCAGATTCCGGTCGCCGACTTCAGCGGCGCCAGAAACTCCTCGTCGCCATTAGCCTTGTTGCGGTCCTTGGTGTGCAATTGCGTGGCATGCTTGACGCCGATCCGCTTCCACTCGGTCAACACCATCGGCTTTTCCGGCGGCTTCTCATCCTCCAGAGCACGGGAATATAAACCAATCTGCGCGAGCTGCGGACCGCCCGCCAACTCGATGAAGCGGTCCATCAATTCGGCCGGCATTTTTCCGCCGCCGACGATGACCAGCGCACCGTTTTCCACCCGCGGCGAAGCCGTTTCGGCCGGCGGGAACGGCTCGAGCGTGCGATCGATCGCCTCTCTCCGCCATTGGGTCAGGTCAATCAGATACTCTTCCGGCGACTGCCTGGGCGAAGTTTGTTGCGAGATGGTTTGCACGCGCAGCGGCTCGCGTTCGTTGGCCATCAGCAGCACCGTCGCCTTGCCCCGGCCCGCCGCGATCAATCTCCGGCCGCTGAGCACGACGGCCGCTTCCTTTCCGATCCCGATTCCCACGCAGCGCGGACGCAAAGCGAGCGCGCTCAGTAGGCGACGGCGATCGGCCCCTTCGCCGTCATAGCCGGTTTCGATCACGCAATCAGGCATGAGATTCAGGCCTTCGGCCAGCCTCGCTTGCCCCTCGGGGCCGGAGAGGTAACAGGCGGACATGAGTTTCGCAGCCGAACCCATCGCGATGATCGTGCCGTCCGCCGCCAGATGCGATTGGAATGCGTCGCGAATCGCCAGCAGCGCATTGCGCTGGTCTTCAGACGGCGGCTGGGAGGATTGCCATAACAGGACGTCGCAACTCGGAAGCAGTTCGCGGATTTGCTCATCGAATTGTGCAGTCGCCCGAGCGACGGTTACGCGCCGCGGGCCGCTCGAGCCCTGTGGAAAGAGTTGGGCGAATTCGGCCGCGCGGCCATCGCTGAGCTCTTCATCAAACAGCAGTGCGGCGTCTCCTGCGCCGCCGCTTCCGTCGCGTCGCTCCGAACGCTGCAGCGCTTCTTTCACGGCGGCGGGGCTGGCCGCTTCACCTGCCATTATGATCCGGCCGTTGATCTTTAAGTCGGTCGGCCAGTGATCGAACCGTTCATCGAACTCCTGCGGGCCGCCCCGCCAGACGCAACGGCGAAGATCGCCAGGGCCGAGAAGCACGAACAGGCGATGTTACGTTTCACCGGGCGACTCGTCATGACTCAGTTTCTGCAGAAGGCTTCCGTGCCGCCGGCCCGTGCCGAAAACTGACGGCGATCCGGTTCCAGGCGTTGATCACCGAGACGATCAACGTCAGATAGACCAGCTCTTTTCAGAAAAACGCCGCCATCTTCCTCGTAGACTCTCGTCGGGCACGCCGGTCTGGGAAACGAGCGTGCCCGATTCGGCCCAGGCCAGCGCGGCTCGTTCGCGCTCATCGAAGAAAGTCGTCTCCTTCCAGACGGGCAGGCAGTGAGCCGTTGTTGCGATTCTCCCGCCAGGCGCGCTTCGCGAGAGTGCAGGTCGACGCAGTAGGCGCAGCCGTTGATCTGCGAGGCCCGCAACTCGACCGCGCCCGCAACCGCGAGTCGATGCCGGAAGCCTCGATGTACGGCCGCGCAGCGGAAAGCACCTTGACGGCGTCGGGCGCGACCTGAAAGTATGCGATACGCCGAGACATGGGCTTCTCCGTTGCTATTGTTTCGCAGGCTGCACGCTCTCGTGCGGCAAACGACGCAGGGCGTAGGGCGCGAGCAATGTGATCTAGCAACGGCGGAACTCGAGGCGCTCGGAATTTGCGATCCGCTACGAGAGCACAACGCCGCCGCGAAGCCGCCGTCCGTTTGTGCGACGCCTTGCGGCGGCGGGTCTTGCCGCGGGCCGCCGCCCGCGGTGGAGGCTCTTTTG
>CAWAYY010000008.1:0-56374 GCA_963786255.1 Pirellulales bacterium | reverse complement strand
TTCAGCGAGTTCGACCTGCAGTACCGGCGGTTCATCGAACGGATCGGCTACGAAGAGCAACGGACGGACGAAGAATAGCTTGCGCGGTTTTGTGCCTTCGCCTTGCCTCTCGGGACAGGACGGGGCCCGGCATGCAGAAGTTATTTCTCGTTCGGTCCTGAAATGCGAGCCGTGCGATTCGGTCTCGTCTTCTTCACCCCGAAACCCCTAGCGTGGCAATGATGCGTCCTTGGAAGTTGTCGGAAACGAATTACGGCTACGTAAAGGAACATCCCTTCGAGGTGGCCGTGCTGCCGCTGGGGGCGACCGAGCCGCACAACCTGCATCTGCCCTACGGCACCGACATGTTCGAGGGCGACGATCGTCGGCGAAAAGATCTGCGAGGCGGCCCACGAGCAGGGCGCCAAGGTCGTGCTGCTGCCGACGATGCCCTACGGCACCGAGACCAACCAGCATGGCATTTCCGCTGGCGATGAACGTCAACCCCTCGACGCTCGGCGCCGTGATCACCGACCTGGTCGATTCGCTCGTCGCAGCACGGCATTCGCAAGATCGTGCTGCTCAACAGCCACGGCGGCAACGACCTGAAGCCGCTGCTGCGCGAGCTGTACGGCAAGACGCCGGCTCAAGCTCTTTCTCTGCAACTGGTACCGCGTCGCTCGGCCGACGTGTACCGACGAGATCTTCGACGCATCCGGACGACCATGCCGGCGAGATGGAAACGTCGTTCGTCATGGCCTACTATCCGCACCTGGTCGGCCCAGCGGCCGACGGCACGCTGAACGCCGACGAGGGCCGCACGGCCGCGACGCGGTTCGAGGCGGTCAATCGCGGCTGGGTCTCGATCACGCGGCCCTGGCACCTGCTGACGACCAACAGCGGCGCCGGCAATCCGCACGCCGCCACCGCCGAGAAAGGCCGCCGCGCTGATGGAACTGCTCGTCGAGCGGCTGGCCGGCTTTCTCGTCGAACTATCCGCTGCTCCGGTTGATGAGCGGTTTCCGTATTGAGCTTTGACGGGACGAGTTGCGTGCCGCGACCTTCCTGGATGCGGGCGAGCTTGCTCGCGTTTCGTTTAAGCGATCACGGTTCCAGCGTCAGGTCGCCGTTGCCAAACACTGCGCCGCCGGGGATGGCCGTCCCGCCATCGTCCTGAAGGTCCGGCCCAAGGCTGTAAAGCAGAAACCTGGAACCATTGGGGCGGTAAATAAAGGGGCGCTCGGTGAATGGATCGAGCGGCAACGTTGGGACATAATCCGGCACGAGCAGCTCCAAGCGTTTCGGCAATTCGCCTCGTTGCGCAAGATGTAATCGCAACGCGAGGTCACAAATCAGCAGTCGCGTCTTGGCCGCAGCTCCGAGATTGAATTGGTTTGTCGCTTGTGACTGTCCGACCTGCGGGATGAATGAAATACGAACTGGCCAACCATAGGCGTGCTGTTGCCAGATTCTTTCTCGCGTGAGAATCTCCGCCGGTTCTTCGCGAGCGAGTTCCAGCCGATGCAGCGTTTTGATGGCTTTCAGGTAACTTGCCGGCGAAAGCGATGCCCTGATTCGACATAGCCCGTCCCGCCCGACGCCCTCGATCGCAACGCCGACCAAGGAGTCGACCACCAGGCCGCCTTGGCCGACGACGCGTGCGAGCCGCATGATGTCGAGGTAATCGGTTGTTGCTTCGCGAAACCGATCTTCCTCCACGGCCAAGGCGCCAGTTGCACGCCAGACGCGAGACAGGCTACGAAGGCTATTTAGCCAGTCTATGTTCACTTCAATCGATTCATAATTGACCGGTACGGCGTGCGGCAACTGCAGAGCCTGGCGGGCCTCCTTTAACCGCTCGCGATTGGCTGCACTTACGGTGCGCAACGCCTCCATTCCCGGCGTTGCGGTCATGAGGAGAGCCTCTTCTTTGACCTCGCTGGCGAGTCTAGCCAGCACCAGATAGCCGTTCGGATCGGGCACGACCGTGCTGGGAATCGGCGGCACGCAAAGCATGTCGAAATACGCCCGGGCCGGCAGATAGGAGATAGCCGATAGCAGGCCCACGGCTGCGATGCGTCGCAGACGTTGTGCGTTGTGCGCGACTGCGTTTCGTGACCGAACCTGGCAAAAGGCAGACATCCAGGCGCCTTGCATCACAAGCAGCAATAAGGCGAGCATCGCGATTATCGCACACGCGGTCGCTGGCGCGAACCATTCAGGCGCCACGGGCGGGAATACGGTGCTTTGAGAGAAGAGTGCTTCTTTGATTCCGTCCGGCAGTTGTAGCGGCCGCAACGCCAAACCGACGCTCGGCGCAACGGCAATTAATACCGTCCAACGCAACCACTTCCAACTCCTTCCCAGCGCGGCCCAAGTCGCCGCCAAACTGGCCGTTCCGGCGCCGACGCCAATCAGAACGTAACTGCCGGAAAACTCCCGATGCTTTTCGGGCAGGTAGACGCCCACGCAGGCGACGCCCGCAGCGACCAGCGTAAGCAACAACATATCGACGAGCGAAAACCGATGGCTTGTTCTCTGCGACTCGCTTTCGCCCGCCTCGGCGTTCGTCGCGCGCCCTCTCGCCGAACCTGCGGCTTTGACCAAGCAGAGCGGCACGAGGATCGTCAGCGACTGGCTGAGAAACACGATCGCCAGATCATACGCCGGCACGGGGAGTAAGGCAGCGATCGCAGCCGCCACGGCAGCTATGCGAAGGAACCAATACCCGCGGCCCAGTGCGACCCAAACGGCCAGCAGGCCATACCATGTCGCGGCGCAAGCGGCCAGCAACGCCAGTAATAGCCCGGCGTCGTTCATCGAACAGCCCCATGTGCCTCGTTGACAACCGCCAATTCAGGCGACGAACGTCAGCCGCCGGCGGCGCCTTCCGGTTCGGTATCGGTGGAGGCTTTATCGCCACTGGAGCCGTTCGTTCCGCTGGAGCCGTTCGTTCCTTCGCCGCCTTCGAACCGTTCGCGCCGTCGCTGCCTGTGTTCTCAGCGCTGGGCTCTGAATCAGCTCCGTCCTCGGCCTCAGGGAAGGAGTCGAGGATGCTCTTGAACGTGAAGGGCGGAGTGAACGTCGGCTCGGACGACGATGCGCTGGCCGGTTCGCCAGGCGATTCGCTCTTTGGTTCCGCCGGCGGAGGCGGCGGCGCGGGAGGCTCGGGCGGTGGAGGCAGCGGGCGAGCGAAGAACCGATCTTTGACCGAGGCCAGCCATTCGTCGGTGGGCAACCCGTACGGACGGAACTTCTCCAGAGCGCCGACCTCTTCGCTGTGGAACAAAGCCCGTTGAGGTCCGAGCCGGCTGGCGGCGGGAGAGTCGATCAGGCTGCTGGAGTCGTTCTGGCTCATCTGGAACAAGACCCGCAACTCCAACTCGCGGAGCGCCTGGCGGTCGAAGATGCGCTGCAGGTTGTTGAGCGTATCGCACCACGTCAGCAAGCACACGCCCAAGCCGGGCCCTTCTCGCAGGATGTTGCCAAGCTGCTGAGCGGGACTGGCCGCCTGCTCTTCGCCCATGCGGCTGAAACCGAAGTCGTCGTCTTTCTTACGCAGATCGCGAAACCGCTGCAGGTCATGGATGATCAGGAACCACGGGCGGAGCATCGGTCTGGCTGGCGGTCTGGCGGCGCGTGACTTCGTTGGCGACTTCCGCCAGGAAGGCCGGCACGTCTCGCATGCCGCCGACGCGCACGTCGTGCGGCATGATCGCGGCCACCTTCTCGAAGTACCCGGCATTGGGCGACTCGGGCGGAGTGCCGTCGAGGATGAAGAACTTCGCTCGGCCGCCGTTGGCGGGCATGGGAGAAACCTGGGCCGCCAGGCCCACGGTCGCTGCGGCCAGAATGCCGAGAGCCTGCAGATCGTTCTGGCCGATGAGCAGCAGGTTGTGCCCGCTTTGCCGTCGCATCAAGGCCGCCGTCGGATCCTTGATGGCCACCGGATCGCCGAGGAACGCCATCGGCGCACGGTTGCCCAGATCGGGCCAGTCATCGGATTGCAGCGACTGAACGAGCGTCGGGTTCTTATCGAGCATGCCCGGCACGTTGCCTTCGAACACGATCAGCGGATACTTCTTATCGCCATTGCGCTCGTGCGAGAAGTCTTGGATCCGCTTCAGGTAGTCTTCCTTGTCGACGTCGGGCAGGAAGGCCACCTGGAACGGATGGTTGGCATCAGGCAGACCGCCTGGCGTCGTTGTAGATGGCTTCGCCGGGACGCGACAGCAACCGGGCCGCCGAGTTCTCTTCGCTCAAGATCAAGTGCGCGTCGGCGTCGCTGCACTGCAGAGCGATGCGCACGCCCATCTGACCGAGCGTGGTGCGGGCCAGCGAGTAGGCGCCGCCCAACGTCTGCGAGCCCAGCAGCACGTGGATGCCGAAGGCACGGCCTTGACGCACCAGGCGGTCGAACAGCAGCCCGACGTCCTGCGCGACCTTGTCGTCTTCGACGAAGAATTCCTGGAACTCGTCGATGATCAGCATGATGCGCGGCAGCGACTCGCCGGTCACGCGGCGGAAGCTGGACACGTCCTGGGCGCCGGTATCGCGGAACTTCTCGCCGCGGACCTTCAGTTCGGCGTCCAGACCGCTGCAGCACGCTCAGGCCGAACTCGCGATCGCTTTCGATCGACACGACGCGGGCGTGCGGCAAGGCGAAGTTGGCGTAGGTCTTGAACTCGACGCCCTTCTTGAAGTCGATCAGGTACAGCTCGATTTCTTCCGGGCTGTAGACCAGGCGCCAGGTTGGTGATCAGCGTGTGCAGCAACGTCGATTTACCGGAGCCCGTCTTACCGGCGACCAGCACGTGCTGCGAAGTGCCTTTGCCCAACTCCAGGTGTTGCTGCTTGGTGGCGCCGGCCGGGCCGAGCGAAACGCGAATGCCGCCGCGCGTGTCGCCTTTCCACCACTCCTCGGCCGCGGGAGCGATGACGCGGAACGGGCACTTCCACCTTGCTGGCGTTCTTGGCGCTTTCGCCGGCGCGTGCGCACGATCTGGGTGAACAGATCGACGGCCGGCGGCTTGTCGAGCATGAGCGGCAAGGCGCCGAAATCCTCGTCTTTCCACTGGAAGTGGTCGTCTTTCCAGATGAAGTTGACGCAGTGCTGCTCCAGGTCCGAGAGCTTGAAGCCTTGCGGCATCTGCATCTTGGTGTCGACGCTGATCAGCGTGTAGACGCCGCAACGCGCGCCGCTGGAGACGATGCTCACCAACCGGCGGCAGGCGGCCTCGCTGAAATTGGCCGGGAAGTTGGCGACCACCAGGTAGCGGAACGGTTCGGCCACTTCGCCCGCTTCGGCGTTGTAGTCCTCGATCGTTTCGAACTCGTTGCGCAGGTACTTCTGGATCACCATTTCCATCTGCTCGGTCAGGTCGGCCAGCCGCGTTTCGATCTGCCCCGACTCGGTCCAGATGCGGGCTGCCGATCAACTGCTCGTCGAAGTCGGCCAGGTGCATGAAGGCCGCGAAGTTCTGCGCCCAGGCCGATCGGGTCGATGACCGTGTAGCGGACCTTGCCCGGCGGAATCGTCGTGGACAGCCGCAGCATGGCGGACTGCATGATCTCGATGGCCCGGTCGCGGCCCTTGCCCGTCGACTTGAACAGCACCGAGCTGCGCTCGGGAAAGGCCAGCAAGGCCGGCTGCTTGATTACCGGAAGCTGGAACCGCTCTTCCCTCGTCTCCACGTCTTCTTCTTCGTGGCTGGCCAGGCCGCTGACGCCGTCGAGATCCGGGGCGTGATCCTCGTCGTTGATCTGTTCTTGGCTGAACTGCTTGGGACCGGCTTCCCACTGGCCGACCTTGACGACCGGAGGCACGGCCTCGGCCGGCTTCCAGGCGTCGGTCATCAGCGCTTCCCAAGCGGGAGCGAGTTGATCGCAAAAGGCGTTGATCTCGGCCGCCTCCTGCTGGACGTGCGCCACGCCCTTGTGCCAGCGATCGATGCGGCGCTGCTTCGCGGCCTGGACTGCCTGACGCCCTTCGGCCGTTTGATGTTCGAACTGCTGCTTGAGTTTTTGGAGCTCCTGGTCGTACTTGACCGGAATCTCCTTGCGCCGCTGTGCGACGACGGCCTCGGCCTTGGCCAACGCGGCGTCGCGCCGCTTGTTGAGTTCAGCCAGGTGGCGGTCATGCTTGTCCCGCGCCTTTGCCAGCGCCTGGTCCCGTATTTCCACCGCCTTGGCCATTCGCGTACGGCATGTTTCTTCGTTCTTGACGTCGTCGCGTTTGCAACGTTCCTCGATCGCGGCCATTTCTTTGCGGTAGGCCGCCAAGGCGACGTGCTGCCATTGCTGTCGGGCCAGCTCGGTATATGCCAGCGCATGCGCCAGCGGCTGGTAGGCGGCGCTGATGTGTCCGCTGGCGGTGGATCGCAAAATCACCCACAGCATCAGCGTCAGGAACAGGCCGCCGCCGATACCCGCGCCGGCGGTGATCGGAATCTGGTTGGGGTTGCCGTTCAAGGCGAAAAACGCCGCCCCGGCGCCGATGCCGCCAAACAAAATGAAGAATACGATCAGTCTTGCCGAGAGTGATGAATCTCGGCAGCTTGAGACTTTTCAGCTCGGCCAGTTTGGCGTCGGCGACTTTGAGTCCTTCCTGCATGGCGGCTTGCAGGTTGACGCCTTGCTGCAGCGCGGCGGGCGGCGCCGGCTCGTCGGCTAGCGAGCTCCGCTTGTACTCCTTGAGCAGATGCCGGGCCTCGTTGCGGCGAGTCTCGATTCCTTCGCCGACCGGGTCGGTTCCCTGGTCAAGGTCGCCATATTTGCTCTTCAGGCCGTTCTTGCCGGCTTCGGAGATGCCGTGAATTTCAAAGTGGGCGTCTTCGCGGGTTTGCTCCGCGTCGACTCGCTCCTTTTCGCATTCGGAGGTGGCCTGTTCGCTGGCGTCGCGGTAAGTCGTCTCGACTTCGTCCGTGGTCTTTTGGACCGCATTGGTGATGCGGTCTTTCTCGGCCTGGAACTCGGACTCGGCCGTTTGCAACTCGGCTTCGCGGCGAGATTCGACCTCCTGACAGACTTCGGCGAACTTCTTCTCGGCGACGGCCAGCTTGGCGGTGAGTTCCGCTTCGGAGTGGTCACTGGCCTGCTCGGCGACGAGTTGGCCCATTTCCGCGAGGATTTGGCGTTGCCGCCGGATTAGATCAGATTCAGACATTTCGGCGACATGCTTCCTATCTTCAGGTGCATTCTTGATAGGCCTGAGCGAAGGCCTGGGCCAGGCGGCGCAACTTATCCAAGGTCAGGCGAACTTGCGGTTCGAGCGGTTCGAGATAAGTCGCCTCGAACTCGACTTGCCGCACGTCGGTCCAGACTTCTTTGGTTTCGTCCCAGCGAAGTTTGAGCGTCTTCATGGCGTCTTGCAGACGCCCGGCCCCGGAAGTGAGATCAGCAGGTTTCATCGAGCGCGATCCTCGGCTTTTTTTACTGGTCGTCGAATTCTGCAGCCAGGTTCTGCAGTCACGTTTTCCGGCCTGGTCGCCGTTACGGCTGCGGCGGCTTTTCCGCCGGCGCTGAAGCATCCGCGGCCGGAGGCTTGGCGCCGGGAGCCGTGCTTTGCACGCCGGTCGGCTCGCCGCCGCTGGCCATGCTGCCGACGGAACCCGACGGGGCCTCGACGCTCATGTAGGCGGCCAGCGCATCGAGCATTCGATTCAAGTCGGCCGCGGCCTTGGGCAACTCGCCCGCGATGATGTTGCCCAACTCCTGCGACGGACCGCGGTATTCGCCGACTTCCTCCTCGAGAATACGGCTCCACTTCTTGACCGCCTTGATCTTGTACTCCGCCTCTTCCAGGCGCGTTTGCGCCTTCTTCAGGGCGACTTTCTGATCGGTGCAGTCAGGCGTCCGGTCGCCGAACGATTGCATGCGGCAACGTTCGAGCTCCGCGCGGGCATTCGTGACCGCTTCCTCGCGGCGGCGGAACTCGCTTTGCCATTGCTTGAGCAGGTCGTGTTGGAACCACTCCAGCGAACGCCGAACCGCCATGTCAGTCACGGCCAGGGCCTCTTTGGCCTCGGATTCAAAATTCGCCAGGATGGTTTTGAAGTCTTCGAGGGCGGAAATCGAACGGACGCCGGCAGAACTCATCGTTTCGAGGCTCCCTCAGAATGAGTTGTAAAGGACGGGAATCAGGCGCCGCCGCAAAGTTCGCGACGCGGCGCCTGGATCGTTGTGTCGCCGGAACGGGCCTGGCGAAGCGGCAGGGCTTGCCGAAAGTGAATGCTCGTCGCCGTTAACGATAACTCAATGCTGCGAGAGATACTCTTCGACGCGCTCGGCCTTGCGCAGCAAGAACGGAATATGTTCGTTGCTGGCCTCGATGAACCGCGAAATGGCGATCATGGTCTGTTCGAACTCGGCGACAAATTTCAAGTTTTCCTGGTCGCGCGAGCTCTGGCTGAGGCCGCCCAATTGGCCGTGCAGCACTTGCATCCGGTTCTGCAAGTCGCCGTTGAACACTTTCAACGCGTGAGCGAAGCGACGCAATTCCTGAGGATCGACAATGGCTTGAGACATGAGTGCTCCTGTGGCTAAAGAGACAAGGTCCATTGTGTGCCAGCAGATAAGCACGGTCAAGCGACTCAAACTAAAACACGCCGATGCCGACCGAGAAGCCCGGGCCGTAGCCCCAGCCGGAATAACCCGGCCCGTAGAATCCTGCGCGGGCCGTAGTAATAGGGGCGAGGTCTCGCGTAAGGGTAGTAGTAGGGGCGAGGTCCGTAGGCAGGCCGCGGATACCGGTACGGCGGTACGGCGATTCTTGCCGCTGCGCGGGCCGCGGGTCGGCGTCGGTAATAGTATTGTGCCTGCGCCGGAGCGGCGACGGCGAAGGTCAAGGCGCCGAGCAAGGCCGCTGCAAGGAACTTGAGTTTCATGGCGATCTCCTGCTTTTCGTCGAGGGTGTGGGTCTCGGGTATTACGGTTGCCGCAAGCTTGCCGCTTGTGGCGGGCAAACGCGGATAGCCGACTTTAATGGGTTAGAGGGAGCATGTCGCGTGCCAATCCTTGCTGCGAGCGTTGCAAATGCCGCTTCGGGCGAGCTTTGAGTTCAGAGGGCCGCCTCCAGGCTGCTTGAAAAGCGGCTCTCGGTTGTCGTCGAATTGACGGCGCAAGAAAATCGCGAAGGCGCCCCTAGGCGAGCAGCGGTCGGTTGCTGTAGAATGCCACTCAGCGATGGCAAGCAGCATGAGCTGCGACAGGCATCGGCGGGCTCGAAGCGGACCAGCGTCGTTTTACAGCGGTCGCTGGTTGTTGAGAGCTCGCTCTGATTTGATCGGTAAGGCTCGCTCGCAGGAGCGGCTCTTGCTGATTGAATCAAGCCATTGCGGTCGGCGGCAATCGCAGGTCGAGCAGTCGATCTGCGGTTTTGCCTTTAAGCAGGGCTTGGGTGATGCTGGGTGACTTTGTCGCTCGGGTAAACGTCACGCAAGCGAGCTTTTCGCCCGGCCAACTCGCGAGATTGAAATTATTTTGATCTCCTGGTTGACACGCGACGGAATGCCGATAGAATGCCTGATCCCTGGTGGGGACGGAGCCTTCAAGGTAACGGACTCGCCAGGGACTGTTCTTTGACAATTTGGTAGTGATCCCAAGTCAATAGTTAGCCAGCACAAGACCGTTTGGAATGGCAACTTGGTTTTCTCCTCACGGGGAAACCACAATAGCCAATCAAATTTTTCTCTTGGCTACGAACCTGGGCGGCGGCAATGGTCGCGGAGTTTTGCTCCTGGCCGTTGTACGTGTTCAGTTAAGCGTAAACACAATTGAAGGGTTTGATCCTGGCTCAGAATGAACGTTGGCGGCGTGGATTAGGCATGCAAGTCGAGCGCGAACCCCGCAAGGGGGGAAAGCGGCGAAAGGGACAGTAATACGTAGATCATCTGCCCTCGGGTCCGGGATAGCTGCGGGAAACTGCAGGTAATACCGGATGACATCTCCGGATCAAAGGTGTGATTCCGCCCGAGGATGAGTTTGCGTCCTATTAGCTTGTTGGTGGGGTAACGGCCTACCAAGGCAATGATGGGTAGCGGGTGTGAGAGCACGACCCGCGTCACTGGGACTGAGACACTGCCCAGACACCTACGGGTGGCTGCAGTCGAGAATCTTCGGCAATGGGCGCAAGCCTGACCGAGCGACGCCGCGTGCGGGATGAAGGCTTTCGGGTTGTAAACCGCTGTCAGAGGGGATGAAATGTAGTTGGGTTCTCCCTGCTGCTTGACATATCCTCAGAGGAAGTACGGGCTAAGTTCGTGCCAGCAGCCGCGGTAAGACGAACCGTACGAACGTTATTCGGAATTACTGGGCTTAAAGGGTGCGTAGGCTGCGTAGTAAGTTGGGTGTGAAATCCCTCGGCTCAACCGAGGAACTGCGCCCAAAACTACTATGCTCGAGGGAGACAGAGGTGAGCGGAACTTAGGGTGGAGCGGTGAAATGCGTTGATATCCTAAGGAACACCCGTGGCGAAAGCGGCTCACTGGGTCTCTTCTGACGCTGAGGCACGAAAGCTAGGGTAGCGAACGGGATTAGATACCCCGGTAGTCCTAGCCGTAAACGATGAGCACTGGGTTGGAGGGCCCTCCATAGCCTTCCAGCCGCAGCGAAAGTGTTAAGTGCTCCGCCTGGGGAGTATGGTCGCAAGGCTGAAACTCAAAGGAATTGACGGGGGCTCACACAAGCGGTGGAGGATGTGGCTTAATTCGAGGCTACGCGAAGAACCTTATCCTAGTCTTGACATGCACGGATTAACTCCCTGAAAGGGGAGCCAGGCCTTCGGGTACAACGTGCACAGGTGCTGCATGGCTGTCGTCAGCTCGTGTCGTGAGATGTCGGGTTAAGTCCCTTAACGAGCGAAACCCTTGTCACTAGTTGCCAGCGCGTCATGGCGGGGACTCTAGTGAGACTGCCGGTGTTAAACCGGAGGAAGGTGGGGATGACGTCAAGTCCTCATGGCCTTTATGACTAGGGCTGCACACGTCCTACAATGGCATGTACAAAGGGATGCCAACTCGCGAGAGCAAGCAAATCCCAAAAAACATGCCCCAGTTCGGATTGCAGGCTGCAACTCGCCTGCATGAAGCCGGAATCGCTAGTAATCGCGGGTCAGCATACCGCGGTGAATGTGTTCCTGAGCCTTGTACACACCGCCCGTCAAGCCACGAAAGTGGGGGGCATCCGAAGTCGCCGTGCCAACCGTAAGGGGGTAAGCGCCGAAGATGAACTCCGCGATTGGGACTAAGTCGTAACAAGGTAGCCGTAGGGGAACCTGCGGCTGGATCACCTCCTTTCTAAGGATTCTTAACGTATCGAGTGGTGACATTCGTGCGTTCAAAATGTGGAGACGGTCCTTGTGCATCTTGGGATCGGCCGGCATTTTTGTCGGCAGCTACTAAATTGACAAAAAAGAAACCCGCCCGGGTCAGCCAGCCCGGTGCGGGTTTTTTTTGCGCCGCATGAGACCACGCCGGCAACGCATGAGCGGGGCGGTGGCTGACCAGGCGTACCGCTAGTCCGGCGCCGGACCGCCGGGATTCCTGCCGCGAAATGCGCGCTGCAAGGAAATGGCGGTGCACGCGTAGCGTGGCAAAAAGATCCGCCCGACAAGGCGAAAAGCTACGCCGCGGGCTCGAAGTTAAGACGAAGCAGGCTCGTCTTCATCGTCGGCGAGTTTCAGCGGCGGCAACTCGGCTCGCCCGCCAGGCGGTGAGCTGGCCGGAGGCGGAATGTCGGCCGACGCCGGCGGCGTTGTCGTCATCGCCATCGAGTTTCAACGGCGGTAATTCGGCACGCCCGCCAGGCGGCGAGCCAGGCGGAGGCGGAATGTCGGCCGACGCAGATGTTTCGGCTGCATCGCCGTCGAGCTTCAGCGGCGGCAATTCAGTTCGGGGGGCCGGCGATGAACTGGGGCGCCCCTGATTGTCCGACGGCACCGCTCCCGACGCTTCATCCTTGGTTCTTTGAGTTCGCGCGGCCGTTTCCCCACGCCGCGCGGCCTGCAGTTGGGCTCGCGCCGTTTCCGCCAGCGGTTCGCTCGGAACGAACAGGTGCAGCTCGTCCTCGTTGACCGCGAAGTTGCAAGGGGGCAGCTCCGCGGCATGTTCAGGGCAGGTCCAAATGATAATTCGCACCCGCTCTTTCCAGCTCTTGATGAATAGCAGCACGCTGCCGCCGATCATCAACAGCAGCGACAGTTTCAGCGGCCACCCCCAAGGCGCAAAGACCCAGACCAACAGCAGCAGCAGTGCCGAACCGAATGATCCGCTGACGATGGCTACGGGATTGTCGAAGCAGCGCAAGGATTGATTGGTTTCACGGCGTTCCAACCCGTCTGTTTTGCCGCACTGCCAGCATTGCTTCGGCAGGGCGAGCTGCCACTTCAGCCCGACCCGGCTTTCTCGAGCGCGGTACTTTACCTGCCGCCCTTTCATATCGGGCGTGCTTAAGACGGGCAGCCAGACGCGCAGATTCAACGCCGCTTGCTCCAACGGCGGGCGAAGCGTCTGCCAGATGCGGCTGCCTGCGACGGGCAGTTCCGTGGAGTGGGTTTCGGTTTCGGCGTTTTGGTCGACGTCGTCCGACATGGTTTCCGGCTGAAAACTGAAAAAGCTAAGGCGGAAGGCGGGACGAGTTAGCACGTCGCCGGCCGCCAAAGCAAGCAAGAGCGTTAAAGCAGCGAAGAAACGCCGAACAGCACGGCGAATACAACCAGCATGAACCCGCCGATCCAGGCGCCGATGCGGACGGCGCCGGCGAGAATTGCTTCCAGGGCTTCATGGCGAGTGGCGGAATAGACGACGCTGACGGCGACGATCAACGGCAGCGCGTACCAAAGCGTATTAATGCGCGTTGCCAGCAGGACGGCCGGTCCCATCTGAGCGAAGAGGACGTCTGCGAGCATCAGTGGCCGTCTCCTTTCGACTTGGCCGGACCGTGATCGCCCCCTTCGTCGCCTTCACCTTCTTCTTTGGGCTCAGTTGCAGGCGCCGCAAGCGCGGGACCGCCCCAGGCATCGTAAATCGCCAGAATGTTGAGCAAGCCGGCGATCATCGTGTAGACCGTCCCCAACTCCCAATAGCGGTGCAGACGCTTCTGCACGGAATCGAGCGAATCGACTTCGCCCGAGATCTCGGGCGGGACCATGAAGTTCTCGTAAATGCCGAAGTTGAGCGGAGTTTTGCGCGCCGCCTGAATCAACGCGGGCATGGCGGGCAGGCCGACGCCTACCTGGCAGAGATAAGGCAGGCGGCGATCGCCATCGCGCCATGAGGCGTAAACAACGCGTCCCTCGCCCAGGTATAGTCCAAACACGAACGTGCCCAGAATCCAAACGAAGAACAGAATCGCTTTATGCCGGCGGCCCTGATACCAGTGCCCTGCGCCGGGAATCAGCCATGCCAGAAATGCCGCCAGAAACGGATCCTTCAGATCGATTTCGATCTGGTCCGGTGCATACTCGGCCGCGCCTGACTCAGCGCTGGGAGAGGCTTTTGCCATTTTGAACATCCGTAGGAAGGCAATCCAATAGGATCATTCATTTTAGGGCGCAGCCTCATCAATGCTAGACCACCTGGGCTTTCGGCCATTCTGCGCCGGAACTCAGGGCACCCGAGGCGCAGGCGTCCATGACGCCCAGTTCCTCATAAACCGCCTCGACCGTGTGGGCATCGATCTGCTGCAACTTACTACCGGCGGCGGCCAGCAGGGCCAGGTCGGCCAACTGGGCCACCCGACGGATCGCTCCTCGCGATAATTCGTGCAAACGCAGCAAAGCTTCGGGCTGAAAAACGGAATCCTTCTGATTTCGACCCGCCCGGCCGAGGCAGGCGCTGACGAAATGCTCCGTATCGGCCAATTCCCACGTTCCCAAATCGATGCGCAGTTCTGCTAGCTCCAACAGCTCTCGTCCCAAAGGCTTGAGGATCGGTTGGCTAGCCACGATCATCGTCAGCCGATTGGGGCAAATCGGCTCGCAGCGGGCCAGACGCACGACCTGCTCCAGGGTTTTGCGGGGGGCCAGGTCGGCGTCGTCGAGCAGAACGGCAGTAGTCCATTGTTGCCGATGATTTTCCGTCAGCCGGTCGGTGAGCGCCTGCCACAGTTCAAATGGCCCGGACGCTCGCTCGGGACAGAGGCTCAACCGCGCCGCCAGTTGCCACAGAAACTCGCGCGGCGAGAGCCCTTGTAGATTCAGCCGGACAGTTTGGCCTGGCAGCGTCCGTAACTGCCGTCCGAAGACGGCCAGCGTCAGCGACTTGCCGCTGCCGGGGGTTCCCAGCAGCAATCCGAGCCGACGTCTCGATTCGACGACATAGTGCAGTCGTGCCAACGCTTCTTCGTGAGGCGCGCTGGCAATATAGGCGTGCGGATCTTGTCTGGGAACGAAGGGCTGTTCGCGCAAACCCCAGTAGCGTAAATACATCGGATCCTTCTCCAGCCTTGAGATCGACGGCTCCCAACCGAACGGCCGCAGCGGGAGCGGTTGAGAGCGACTCGCCGGGCTTGCCGAATAAGCAACTCTTGATGCGATGGTCTGCATCGACAGTTCGCTATTTTCCGTCTAATCGGTAAAATGCTCCCTTCAACTTTGGCCTACCCGTAATCGGCCGCAGCGCGACGCTGCAGGCGAGCCCGTTAGGGGGGCTAATCGGACGGGCAGGATCGCGGCCGCAAGCCGGTCGCGGCCGGCCAAAACCAAGCTCTTCGCCGCCTCGCTCTCCGCGAAAGGCGCCTGATGGCCGACCGTTACTATGTCGAAACTCCGATCGTCGGCGACCGGGCCGTGGTGTCGGGCGATGAGGCTCATCATCTCCTGCACGTGATGCGCGCCAAGGTCGGCCAGCAGGCGATGTTGTTTGATGGCAGCGGCGCCGAGTTCTCCGCTCGCGTTGAACGGCTGGGGCGGACCGAGGCGGAACTGCTCATTCTGGGCCGGTCGGAAGTCGATCGGGAACTGTCGCACGACCTGACGTTGGCCGTGGCCTTGCCCAAGGGGGACCGACAGCGTTGGCTCGTGGAAAAGGCCGTGGAACTAGGCGTCACGCGTCTGGTTCCGCTGGAAACGGCCCGCGGAGTTGCGCAGCCCGTCGACAAGGCCTTAGCCCGCTTGCGCCGTGCGGTCATCGAGGCCAGCAAGCAATGCGGCCGCAACCGCTTGATGGAAATTGAGCCCAGCCGCGCATGGACCGAACATTGTTGCGAGCGGCCTGCCGCTGGGGGGCTGCTGTTGCTTGCTGATCCAGCCAGCCCAATGGCATTGTGCAGCGCCGGCATTGGCTCGGCGTCCGCGGTACAAGCCGCCATTGGTCCAGAAGGGGGCTGGACCGCTGAAGAGCTGAGTCTGGCCGAGGAGCACGGTTGGCGGCGGGTTCGACTCGGCCGGCGGATCCTGCGGATCGAAACGGCGGCCTTGAACCTGGCGGCGGCCGTCGGCATCTTTTGGGAAGGCGAAGAGCAAGATTGAAGGCCCATCGCACCTCAGGAGCCGCCTGTCGCTGTTGCGTCGGTTCCTCGTCGACCTCCACCTTCTCTTGCCCCAAACCTCGAAGTGCTTATACTTTGCGTGCCGCAGGGGTTTGCCCGGGCGTCCTTTGTATCGACGCCGACCTTGGCGGCCAAGGGTCGTGATTCAGAACTAACCTGGAGCATCATGCTGAAAGTCAAGCTGCCGGACGGGAGCGTTCGCGAATACTCAGAGCCAGTCCGCGTGATCGACGTGGCGCAGGAAATCGGCCCGCGACTGGCCAAAGCCACGCTCGCCGCGCAGGTCGACGGCCGCACGGTGGGCGTCGACTTTCAGTTGCCCGCCAGCGGCGAAGTCTCGTTGCGGTTGTTGACGAAAAAGGATGCCGAGGCGCTCGGCGTGATGCGACATTCGTGCGCTCACGTCATGGCTCGAGCGGTGATGCGGCTATTTGGCGGCGTGCAGTTGGCCTTCGGGCCTACGACGGACCATGGCTTTTATTACGACATCGGCGGGCTCGAGCGTTCGCTGAGCGAAGCGGACTTTGCGGCGATCGAGGCGGAGATGGCCAAGATCGTCAAGGCGGACGAACCGTTCGAGCGTCTTGTCGAACCGCGCGCCAAGGCGGTGGAGATCTGCCAAGGGTTGGAGCAGCCGCTCAAGGTAGAACATATTGAGACCGGGCTGGCGGACCAGGAGACGCTGTCGTTTTACCGCCAAGGCGAGTTCCTTGACTTGTGCCGCGGTCCGCACGTGCCCAGCGCCGGCAGCATCGGCGAATTCAAGCTGCTCTCGGTGGCCGGGGCGTACTGGAAAGGCGACGCTTCGCGGCAGCAATTGCAGCGGCTTTATGGCACCGCATGGTTCAGCAAGCAGGAGCTGGAAGAGTATCTGCGAATGGTCGAAGAGGCGAAGCGCCGAGACCATCGCGTGCTCGGGCGCCAGTTGGAACTATTCGCCACCAGTCCCCTGGTCGGTTCGGGCTTGATCCTGTGGCTGCCCAAGGGGGCGATCGTCCGCGGGCTGCTGGAATCGTTCGTGCGCGACGAGTTGTTCAAACGCGGCTACGAACCGGTCTATACGCCCAACATCGGCCGCGTGGAAATGTACGAAACCAGCGGCCACTTTCCATATTATCGCGATTCGCAGTTCATGCCGATCTTCGGCCACGACGCCGGGCAGGTAATCGATTACCTGACTCGCAAGCTCGACGTCAACGACGGCTCGACTGAACACGACCTGACTTCTGAAGGCGAAGCCAGGTTGATCGAGGCCGCGAGACTAGCCGGTTTCAACGCCGACTACGACCCCGCGGCGCCGCTGGAAACGAAGCTGGGCGTATTGAAAAACTGGAGCCGGCAGCAAGAGCGATACCTGCTCAAGCCGATGAACTGCCCGCACCACATCATGATCTACAAGTCGAAGCCGCGCAGCTATCGCGACTTGCCGGTGCGGCTGGCCGAGTTCGGCACGGTTTATCGCTACGAGCAGTCGGGCGAGTTGGGCGGGATGACTCGCGTCCGCGGCTTCACCCAGGACGACGCCCACCTGTTCTGCACCGAGGAGCAGGTGGCCGACGAATTTCGCGGCTGCCTGGAGATGACCCAGCACGTGCTTACGGTGCTTGGATTGACTAATTACCGCGTGCGGCTCGGGTTCCGAGATCCGGACAGCGACAAATACGTCGGCGGCGCAGAGAGCTGGGACCGCGCCGAGAAGGCGCTGGAGGAAGTCTGCCGCAGCATGAATCTGCCGCGCATGGAGATCGAACAGGGCGAAGCGGCCTTCTACGGCCCCAAGGCTGACTTCGTGGTCGCCGACTGCCTGGGCCGAGAGTGGCAATTGGGCACCGTGCAGCTTGACTACAATCTGCCCAGCGCCGAGCGCTTCGCATTGGAATACGTCGGCGCAGACAATACGCCGCACCGTCCGGTGATGATTCACCGTGCGCCGCTCGGGTCGATGGAGCGATTTATCGGCGTGCTGATCGAGCATTTCGCCGGAGCGTTCCCCTTGTGGCTGGCGCCGGAGCAGGTGCGGGTGTTGATCGTCAGCGAAAAGTCGGAGCAGTACGCCCGCGGCGTCGAGACGCAACTCAAAGAAGCCGGGTTCCGCGTAACGGGCGACTACCGCTCCGAAAAGCTGGGCGCAAAAATTCGCGACGCCCAACTCAAGCTTGTACCGTACATGTTCGTGATTGGAGAAAAAGACATGGCGGGCGGCACGGTCTCGGTCCGCGACCGGATCGAGGGGGACCTGGGCGCCATGCCGATTGCCGCCGCCATTGCCAAGTTGCGGTCTGAGATCGACGCCAAGACGATTCGCCAGGCGGTTCCGCCTCCCAACGTCGGCCTGGCGGCCGGGGGCGGCCAGGAGAATGAGTATTAACGCCCGGCCGGAGCCGCGAGCCCGACGCCGCGGAGATCCCGTTCCCGGGCGTTTGGGGGCGCAGGGAAGGCGTGCCGAAATCCGCCGTGCGTGCTAGATTTGTGAATGGCGACGAGCTGCCGTCCATCAAGAAAAATGATTGACGGATGGTATGCGGCGTGCTGATACTGACGTGTTCCGCCAGGGGCCCGGTCGGCATGCGAAACAAACGGAAGGGGCTTACCCGTTACGAAGTTATTTGGGAGGACGACAGCGATCGAAAGGTCACAGAGGATCAACGAACAGATCCGCATCACGCCGGTCCGCGTCATTTCCGCGGAAGGAGAACAATTGGGCATCATGCCCACCGAACAGGCCTTAACTGCCGCACGCGAGGCCGAGTTGGATCTGGTCGAGGTGGCGCCGAACGAGCGCCCGCCCGTCTGCCGAATCATGGATTTCGGCAAGTTCAAGTATCAGCAAAAGAAGCGGCAGCACAAAACGCACACGCATCAGACGAAGCTGAAGGAAATTCGCGTTCGTCCTAAGACCGGTGTGCATGACATCGAAGTCAAGGTCAACCACGCCCGCGAATTCCTGATGCACAAAGACAAAGTCATTGTCTCCGTGGTCTTTCGCGGTCGCGAACTGGCCCACATCGAAGAGGGCCAGCGGGTCATCAGACAGGTGATCGACAGCCTCGAAGACGTCGGCAAGATCGAATCGGCGCCCAGCCAACAGGGCAAACGCATCACCGCCGTGCTGGCGCCAAGGTAACCCATTCGTTTTGGCCACGCTTTTGCTGCGATGATAGGCGGAGTGCATGCCACGCCGCCTCGCGTCGCCGGCGGAACGCGGGATGTTTGTCTTCTCAGCGAGCCCGCGGCGGCGCCGCGCCGTTCAACGCGGCGGCGGGCGGCGGCGCAACTGCGCCGCTGGCCCCCGAGCCGGTTTCGCCCACTGACTTGAGCGCTGCGTATCGCCGCCGTCGACGTCCGCGGCGGTTTGCGACGGCCGTTCGCTTGGGCAGCAAGCCGGGAAGCCCTGGTTCGCGCGCTGAAAAAAGCTTCAAAACGGATAGAAAAGACTTGGCTGTCGGTCGACCAGCGCGAGCGCTTGGGGGCCACGCCGCACGGCCCTCTAGCTCCGGGAGAGCCGTCTGGTTTTTAATGGCCCGGCGTCGTGGCGGGCGCGCAGCGCAATCAGCCAGTCAAGGTCGCCGGGCGTCCTGAATGATCGCTTGGCGATCCTTTGCCGATGCCAAGACGCAGGCCCTTGTCGCCCCGGATCGGCTAGTTCTGCATACGCCGTCGTACGTTACTGGAGTCATTCGCTCCAGCCGCCTTCTATTCTTCGCGGCGGCTGCAAGGCGTTTCACAATGCGGCTTCCGCCGCGACGAGCATTTAAGAGTCGGCGCACGGTTGAGGCACAATGCATGGCCGCGGCGAACATCGCTTGGCCTCGGCGAGCAGCGACTGCGAGCTTTGGCATGCTTGTTGCTTTTCAGGTCCGCTGACGCCTGCAACCGCTGGGCGGCGCCAGACGTCGTATTGTTACAGGGCAAAACATAAAACGCAGAAGGAGAATCGTCATGCGAACCTGGTGGATCACATCCGCTGCAGTCTTAGCGTTGGGCCTGGTCGGCCCCGCGTGGTCTGCTTACGGAGCCGACACTGAAGCAACGGAGAAGCGAGGAGAACACTACACCGTGTTACGCGCCCAGGACATTCTGGGGATGAACGTGCGTAACGCCAAGGGCGAGGAACTGGGCGATGTCAAGGACTTGATGGTCGACCTCGAACGGCCGGCCCGAGTGCGTTACGCGGCCCTTGATTACGGCGGGTTTCTCGGCGTCGGCGACAAACTGTTCGCCGTGCCTTGGGAAGCAATGAAAGTGCGTCACGACGCCGACGACGAAGTGTTCCTGGAACTCGACGTGACGAAGGAGAGTCTGAAGAACGCGCCGGGGTTCGATAAGGATCACTGGCCGAACTTCGCGGATTCACATTGGGCGGACCAGGTGCACAAGCACTACGCCGTGCACTCCAATCGGGCCAACGTGGAGGTCGATGTCAAGGCGAGGGAAGCCAAAAACAGCGACACGAACCGGAAAGCCGCGCGTCGAGAGGATCGCAACGTCGCTTCAGCCACGTTGCGTCGCGCTAGCCAGGTCGAGGGCATCGAGGTTAAGAACGATGAGGACGAGAAGGTCGGCAACGTTGAAGACATCGTCATCAACGTTGACGACGGCAAGGTGCGCTACGTGGCCCTGTCGTTCGGCGGGTTTCTCGGTATCGGCGACAAGTTCTTCGCGGTGCCGTGGGACGCCGTGAAGTTCTCGTACGATGCCAAGGACAAGAAGGACTGTCTGATCTTCAATGCAGACAAGGATCGGTTGTCGAACGACGCCCGGCTTCGACAAGGATCATTGGCCGAATTTTGGCGATCAGAAGTGGAGCGCCGAAAACGCGAAGCATTACGACTCAGACGTCGATAAGGCGGCCTCGCGTACGACGCGGCGCCGAGGCTAAGCGGTCCAGGAGGGACGCCCTGTCGGCGCCCGCCGCAGTGAAAGAACCCAGAGTTCTTCACTTCGAGCGGGCGCCGATTTTTTTGCGCGGCTCCTGCGGGGCCGGCCGTTTTTCCGCCTGCGCTTTCCCTGACGATTCAGCGAAGTATCATAGGGGCTGCTGCGCAACCCTGTTCCAACTGTCGCCCGAGGAGTTCTGCGATGTCCTTCCGCCGTCTGGTCGCGTGTTTGTGTTTCGTTCTTCCGTTGGCCGGCGCCGATCTTACTCGGGCCGAGGCTCCTGAAGCGGAGCCCAATACGCTGACCGACAAGGAAAAGCAGGCGGGCTGGAAACTGCTGTTCGACGGCAAATCGACCGCTGGCTGGCGGAATTACAAGCAGGACAAAGTCAGCTCCGGCTGGAAAATCGAACACGGCGCACTGTGCCGGGCGGAAAAAGGCGCGGGAGACATCATCACCAAGGACGAATACGGCGCCTTCGAACTGTCGCTGGAATACAAGATCTCGCCCGCCGGCAACAGCGGGCTGATGTTTCATGTCACCGAAGCAGGAGGCGCGCCGTGGCATACCGGACCGGAGATCCAGATCCAGGACAACAAGGACGGGCACGACCCGCAATTGTCCGGCTGGCTCTATCAACTCTACAAGCCGGACGTCGACGCCACCAAGCCGGCCGGCGAATGGAACCAGGTGCGCATCTTGATCACTCCCGAGAAGTGCGCAACCTACATGAACGGCGTGAAGTACTATGAGTTCGTCAAAGGCAGTCAAGGACTGGGACGAGCGGGTCGCCAAGAGCAAGTTCGCCAAGATGCCGAACTTCGGCAAGCCGAGCCGCGGCCACATCTGCCTGCAAGATCACGGCAACCCGGTTTGCTACCGCAACATCAAGATTCGGCCGATCAAGTAACCGCGGCGATCCAACGACGAACGTGGGACCGTATCGCTTGCGCGAGTCAGGGCCGCTTCTTTTGATGCCGGGCCTTCCTGGCCCGGTGCGCCGCCGCTTTGGCCCGGTTGCCGCAGACGGCCATGCTGCACCAGCGGCGGGCGTGGGCCTTCGTGCGGTCGAGAAACAGCAACACGCAGCCCGATCCTTCGCACGCGCGGATCAGTCGGAAATCGTGATGGCAGATCAAATCCGCCGCCGCTGCCGCGATGGGGTATAAGAGCTCCCGCGGCTGCTCCCAGCGGTTTACCTTGCGCAGTTGCAAATGGCGGCGGTCCTCGGCGCCTCGACCAGCAGGCTCTACCTGTTGGAAGCTATTTTCGATTGCCAGCAGTTCGTTTAGCGGGGCGACCGCGGCTCCCGCGGCGCGGAGCGGTTTGCCCATCCGCGCGGTAACGAACCCGCGCAGCCATTCGCGGAAATCTCTTGCCTGAAGGGCAATCTCGTCAAGCGTTTCGCCGCCCCAGGCCCGAAGCTTCCACTCTTCGATGCCTTCGATCACTCCCGCCTGTTCCAGCCAGGCGAGCAGATGCTTTCCGTCACGCAGCCATTCGACTGGCGGCCCGTGCGGCTTGGCCAGGGTGTTCAGGAAGTCGAGCGCCAGGTGATCGGCGATGAAAAAAGGGGGCGGTCTGTCAGAGTGTGTCATGTTGTTCCAGCGGCGGGCTCCGTTTCATTATAACCTGAAAAACGCTGCCAGAGGGGTTGTTTTAATTTGTAACCTCTGTAAAAAGAATTTAGTGGTTACGTGGCCGTGCGTGGCGCCACTTCCCTGGGGCGAAAGGAGGACTTCTCATGCGTGCGATTCTCAGGACGCAGTTCGGCGGTCCGGAAGTGCTGGTCATTCGCGAAATGCCGGAACCGGAGCCTCAAGACGGCCATGTGGTAATTCAGGTCAAGGCGTTCGGTCTCAACCACGCCGAACTGCACATGCGTAAGGGAGAGTGGGCCGAGATCGCCGACGTGAGCGGCATCGAGTGCGTCGGCGTGGTCAAGTCGTGCCCCGGCGGCGAGTTTCCTGTCGGCGCCAAGGTGGCGGCTCTGATGGGCGGGCTTGGCCGTACGATCAACGGCAGTTATGCCGAATATACGCGAGCGCCCGTTTCCAACGTCGCCATGATCGATGCGGATTTGCCGTGGGCGGAACTGGCGGCCCTTCCCGAGACCTACGCTACCGCCTGGACCTGCCTGTTCCGCAACCTGGAAGTCCAGCGCGGGCAGTTGCTCGTGATCCGCGGCGCAACTTCCTCGTTCGGCCAGGCCGCGTTGAAAATGGCGGTCAACGCCGGAGTTCGAGTGCTTGCGACGACCCGCCAGCAGGAACGCTTCGCCGGGCTCCAGCAGCAAGGAGCCGAACGCTGTGAAATCGAACGGCCTGATCTGTCGACACATATTCCGGAGGCGAAACGGATCGACGCGGTGCTCGACCTGGTCGGCAACAGCGTCATGCTCGACTCGCTGGCAATGCTTCGCCGCGGCGGCCGTTCCTGCCTGGCCGGCTGGCTGGGCGGTCTCGCCGCGATTCCCGATTTCAATCCGCTGCTGCAGATGCCGAGCGGCGTGTACCTGACGTTCTTCGGGAGTTTCGTATTCGGCACGCAGGGCTTCCCGCTGTCGGACGTTCCGCTACTGCAGATCGCCGCAGACGCCGCCGTCGGCCGTCTCGACGCCAGGCCGGCAGGCGTCTTTCATTTCGACGAGATCCAGAAAGCACACCGGATGATGGAGTCGAACAAGGCCGGCGGAAAACTGGTGGTCGTTCTCGATTGAAAATTCGAACCGAGGCAATGCCATGAGCCAGACAATGAAAGTCGCTCACCGAACGGTGAACGTCCGCGAGTTGGACATCTTCTATCGCGAGGCCGGTCCGAAAGACGCGCCGGCGGTGCTCCTGCTGCACGGCTTTCCGACCAGCTCGCAGATGTTTCGCAACCTGATTCCCGCCTTGGCCGACCGTTATCGCGTCGTGGCTCCTGATTATCCCGGCTTCGGGCACAGCTCGATGCCGCCGCGGGAGACATTCACTTACACGTTTGACAACCTGGCCGACGTGGTCGATGAGTTCACCTCGGCGCTCGGCCTGGCGAAGTTCGCTCTCTATGTGCAAGATTACGGTGCGCCGATCGGTTATCGGCTCGCGTCGCGCCATCCGGAGCGAGTCACGGCCATCGTCGTGCAAAATGGAAACGCCTACGACGAGGGGCTGGCAAGCGACTTCTGGAATCCGCTCAAGACCTACTGGCGCCAGCCCGACGACCGGGAAAAGCGGAACGCGCTGCGGGCGTTTCTCCACGTCGACGCCACGCGCTGGCAGTATCTGCACGGAGTTCCGCGTCCAGAGTTCATCTCGCCGGACGGCTGGACGACCGATCAATACCTGCTGGATCGCCCGGGCAATGACGAGATCCAACTCGATATGTTCCTGAGCTACGGAAGCAACCCGCCGCTCTACCCGCAATGGCAAGAGTACTTTCGCAAGCATCAGCCGCCGATGTTGATCGCGTGGGGCAAAAACGACGAGATCTTTCCGCCGGCCGGCGCCGAGCCTTACAAGCGAGACATCGAGACGCTCGAGTATCACCTGCTCGATGCCGGGCACTTCGCGCTGGAAAGCGACGGCGAGCTGATCGCTCGGCTGATGCTCGACTTCCTCGGCCGGCGCGTCGCCGAAATCGGTTGAAAGCGGCCTTTCTTCTGACCAGGATACGGAGTCTCTCGCATGAGCGTCGAACAAGTCGAAAACCTGGTGATTGGCAGCGGAGTGGCCGGCAAAATCCTGGCCTGGACGCTGGCAAGTCAGGGCCAGAAAACCGTCGTCGTCGAGCGAGCGATGATCGGCGGCTCCTGCCCGAATGTGGCCTGCCTGCCCAGCAAGAATGTGATCTATAGCGCGAAGGCCGCGTCGCTCGTTCACCCGACGACGGGCCTGGGAGTGATCAAAGGTTCGCTGAGCGTCGACATGGCCGGCGTTGCACGGCGCAAACGGCAAATGGTCCAGGACCTGGTCGACGTTCACCTGGCCAACTTCAAAAACAGCGGCGCGGAACTGGTGATGGGCGAGGCGCGGTTCACGGAGCCCAAAACCGTGCAGGTCGCCCTGAACGCCGGCGGTGCGCAGGCTGTGCGAGGCGAACGCGTATTTATCAACGTCGGCACGCGAGCCAGCATTCCCAATCGTGCCGGGCCTCGCCGCCGCCGAGCCGATGACGCACGTCGAAGCCTTGAATCTTGAACGCTTGCCTGAACACCTGGTCGTTCTCGGCGGCGGCTACGTCGGTCTGGAATTCGCCCAGGCCATGCGGCGGTTCGGCAGCCGCGTGACCATCATTCAGCGCGGCCCGCGCTTGCTCGACCGCGAAGACGGCGACGTCTCGGAGGCGATTCTGGAACTGATGAAGGACGAGGGAATCGAAGTCTTGTTGCAGGCCGAGGTGCGCGAGGTCAAGGGCCGTTCGGGCGACCGCGTAGTCCTCAGCGTTCGCAGCGGAGAGACGGAGCAGACGCTCGCAGCCACCGATATCCTGGTCGCGACCGGCCGCACGCTCAACACCGATCGGCTCGACCTGGCCGCCGCGGGCGTCGAATTGGACGAGCGCGGCTATATTCGCGTCGACGACAAACTGCAAACGACCGCGCCGGACGTCTGGGCGACGGGCGAATCCGCCGGCAGTCCGCAGTTCACCCACGTCGGCGAAGACGATTGCCGCGTCGTGCTGGATAACCTGGCGGGCGGCGACCGCACCACGCGGGGCCGACTCATCCCCTACTGCCTGTTCACCGACCCGGAACTGGCCCACGTCGGGCTGAACGAATCGCAAGCCGCGGCCCAAGACGTCTCCTACCGCATTTCGAAGCTGCCGATGGCGAAGGTGCTGCGAACGCACACGCTTGTCGCAGACTCGCGGGTTCATGAAGGCGCTGATTGGCGCCGACGACCGCATCCTGGGCTTTACCGCATTCGGCGCCGAAGCCAGCGAGCTGATGGCGGTCGTCCAGACGGCAATGCTCGGGCAGATGCCGTACACGGTGCTGCGCGACGCCATCTTCACGCACCCAACCGCGGCGGAAGGAATGTTGGGCTTGTTCGCGAGTGCTCCGGCGACGCCAACGACGGTAGGTTAGTTCGTCAGGCTCTGAACGCGGCGAACGCCGCGCGAAGCTCAACCAGCAATCCTTCTCAACGGGACTTACAAGAAGCCAAACACTCTCCACAAGGTGACGACTGCGGCGCAAATGCCTATTCCGACCCAGATCCCCAGGCAAAACATCACGTTGGGATCGAGCTGCCCGTCTGCGGTGAACAGCCACCGCGGCAACGCAAGTACGCGACGCCGCGGACACGCCTAGGGGAATGGATTCTGGCGGCCCCAAGGGGAGCGACTCTGCCGCCTCGTCTTCCTCCGGCAGCGACATGGCGGGCGCCTTGCTCGCAACGGCACGCGCCGGAACCTTGAACGTGCCTTTGACCCTCAGAAGCTTCTCCAGGACATCACTTGCAATGTGTCCCGTCTCGTCCGTTTCCGGCGCGCTGGACGGGGCGACGCGTCCAGTCGCTCGTTGGGGCGATTCCAACGGTGCGCCGCCGAGGGGGCTTGGCGCCGGTGCGGCGGCGGCGGGACTTGCGACCGGTTGTGAAAGGATGTCCAGGATTTCGCCTTCGTCAGGCGACAGGCCGCTTCCCGTGACGTCAGCGTCTTCAATCAGCAACTCCAAACGTAGCGAGCCGACTTGGAGTTGGTCGCCTGGGGTCAGACGACGACGATTGACGATCCGTGTTCCGCTTACAAGCACGCCGCCGCCATAGTCGCGCACCCAAATGCCGTCGTATTGCGCGAGCAGCGCAATGACAGGGGCTGATCTGACTGTCGTGGATCTGAAGATGGCAATTGTCAGCGCTGCCGATGAGCAGTCTGGGAATGCTGATCGGGATCTCTCGGCCGGCATGTTTGCCGGAAATGATGCGCAAGCTGAAACTCATTCGCCGCACGGTTCCCTGAAGATCGGGAAAAGGAGAAGAGCCGCGCGCCCATTGAAACGAAAGATCGCCGTTTTGTCGATTAAAAAGACACGGTCGCATTCCGTCGCCGCAAGGTTTTTTCGCGGGATGGCAGAATACGCGGTTTTTGACGCCGAAGCATGAGGTTTCGGTTAGGCGTTGATGAGAAATTGCCTGCGTGAGTAGGTAAACAATGGAAGGGCGCCTGGCTTCTATGATGGATAGGGGCGACGCCTCTTCTGCCTCGGACGATGGCGAACCTGCTCAGCGCCAGCATGCCGACTCGTCTTTTTGACGCCGCGCAAAGGTAAGCCGCGCGGCGGCGCATCGGTTGCAACACGGCTGCTTACTGGCCGAAGCCATTCAACTCTACCGTCGTTTCTCGCCGCGCTTCTCAAACTCGGGCGATTGTTCACGGAGCGTCGGCGACTTTTACCGCGGCGTCTTCCCCTTCGCGCCAACGCGCCACAGCCAGCTCTCCTTCCGCGGCTAATGCGGATTGCCACTTTTTATAAGACCCGTACATCAGGAATAACATTTGAGGAGTCGCCGCCAGAAGCACGATGCATGCCGCCCAAGGCGTGAAGCACGAAGCTTCCGCCCCTCGGCCTTGTCCCCCATTGGATGCGCTGCAGTTCTGAAACGTCGAAGTTGCGATTCTGGAAAATGGAGCGCATCCTCAGGGTCGTTCCGTCGATCGTGAATCGTACAACGTAATACGCGGCCCATTGGTAAAGGGACATCAGCAGCATCGAACCGAACAGCGTCAGGCCCATTACCCCAACGGCGGCAGCCGAATGCTCGCCTTTGAATCCGTGCTCGGCGGGTTGGTCCAGGAAGAAGAGGCCTGAGTACCCAGCCGAGACGGCAAAAAATAGTAAGGCGAAGGACATCCCTACGTACTTGATCGACTTTCTCAGTCGGAACGTCTTAAGCATCTCGTCGTGCACCGCCAAAGAGGAGGGATGGCCGCAATTGCGGCTCGGCCACAAAGCCCGACCAGCCTCATTATATTGTTTGCGCATGGGGCTGCGCGTGGCCAGAGTACTGCCCGCCGGTTGTCACGGCGCCAGGCAATCTGCGCCGCCGCTTGCCGAAACGCCCGTTTCAGCTAGGCTATTCCTGGACATCTCCACCGCGATTGATGAAAGGCAGCCGACCATGCACGAGGAGCTGAAAAGCTTGTTGTCGAATCCGGATTTCACGCGGCGCCGGTTCGTCGTCACCACGCTCGGCGCCGGCTTTGCGCTGGCGGTGCAGCCGGTTTCGGCCGAGACGATCACCACCGATGCCAACGGCCTGGAGGCGGGCGAAGTAAAGATCAAAACGGCCGACGGCCCAATGCCGGCCTATCGGGCCATGCCGCAAGGCAAAGGTCCGTTCCCGGTGATTCTGGTGGTGCAGGAAATCTTCGGCGTCCACGAACACATTAAGGATCTCTGTCGCCGGCTGGCCAAGCGCGGCTACCTGGCCGTGGCGCCCGAGCTTTACGCACGTCAGGGCGACGTTTCGAAGCTGACCGACATCGGCCAGATCATTTCGAAAGTCGTCTCGAAAGTACCCGACGAGCAGGTGATGTCGGATCTCGACGCGACGGTTGACTGGGCGAAGTCGACCGGCAAGGCCGACGCATCGAAGCTGGGCGTGACCGGCTTTTGCTGGGGCGGGCGGATCGTGTGGCTTTACTCGGCCCACAACCCCAAGGTCAAGGCCGGCGTCGCCTGGTACGGACGCCTGGTGGGTCAGAAAGACGAACTGCACCCCAAGCACCCGGTCGATCTCGCGGAGGCGCTCAAGGCGCCGGTGCTCGGTTTGTACGGCGGCGCCGACCAGGGCATTCCGGTCGAGACGGTCGAGCAAATGCGCGAAGCGCTGAAAGTTTCCAAGCAGAAATGTGAGATCATCGTCTACCCCGACACGCCCCATGGCTTCAACGCCGACTATCGCCCCAGCTACCGGCCGAAGCAGGCCCAGGAAGCATGGCAGAAGATGCTGGATTGGTTCCAGCGACACGGCGTGGCGTAGCCACTGCGGGCTTTGTTGTTTTTATATTCCGCCCGCGACGTGCGAAAGTCGTATCCGCGGGCTCGCAGATTTCGACTTTCAAGAATTGAGCATGGCGCCCGTTTCGAGTTGAGTGATGAACCCTACAGGTGATGCATGATGGGATTGCGGCCGACTAGATTGACTTTGCTGCTGATGAGCGTGCCAGGGGCGATCTTGCTTGGTTGGGGCGCCGCGGAAGCCCGCGGCCAGTCGCCGGATATCTCGGCTTTCCCGAAGCTGTCGGCCGAGACCGACTGGCCTTGGTGGCGAGGTCCGTCGCGCAACGGCATCGCTCCTGAACGAGCGCGACCGCCCGTCCGTTGGAGTGAAACCGAAAACATCGTCTGGCAAACTCCCGTGCCCGGCCGCGGGCACTCGTCGCCCATCGTGGTCGGAAATCGCGTTTATTTGGCGACGGCCGACCAGGCAAAGCAGACGCAATCGGTGCTGGCTTTCGACCGCCGCACGGGCAAGCCGCTCTGGACGACCGTGATCAATCGGGGCGGTTTTCCGGCGAGAATCCATCCCAAAAACACATTCGCGACCAGTACGATCGCCTGCGACGGCGAGCGGCTGTTTGTTACCTTTCACAATCACGAGACGGTCCAGGCGGCGGCGCTCGATCTCGACGGCAAGCCGATCTGGCAACAGGTCGTCGGCCCGTTCAACCCGGAACGCTATCAGTATGGTTACGGACCTTCGCCGACCCTCTACGGCGAGACCATCATCGTTGCCGCCGAGTACGACGGCCCGAGTTACCTGGCGGCCCTCGACCGCCGCACGGGCAAGCCCGTGTGGCGCACGCCGCGTCCGACGAACATCAGCTATTCGCCTCCCATCGTGGCGCACGTCGCCGGCCGGGACCAGTTGCTGTTGAGCGGGGCCGACAAGGTCGTCAGCTACAACCCGGAAACGGGCGCCGAGCTCTGGTCGACGCCCGGCACGACCGCGGCGACCTGCGGCACGATGGTCTGGGAAGACGACATCGTGGTCGCCAGCGGCGGCTATCCGAAAGCGCAGACGCTGGCGATCCGCGCCGACGGCAGCGGGAAGGTGCTCTGGCAAAACTCTCAGAAGTGCTACGAACAATCGCTGCTGGCGCACGCCGGTTACGTCTACGGCCTGACCGACGGCGGCACGATCTACTGCTGGCGCCTTGGCGACGGCCAGGAGATGTGGAAGCGGCGGCTGCACGGGCCGGTCAGCGCCTCGCCCGTGCTCGCCGGCGGCAAGATCTACTGGGCCAACGAACACGGCGTGATGTACGTCTTCAAGCCCAATCCGCAGCAGTTTGAGCTGGTCTCCGAGAACCAATTGGGCCAGTCATCCTTCGCCAGCCCGGCCGTCAGCGGCCGTCAGTTGTTTCTCCGCGTTGCCAGCGAGACCGCCGACACGCTGCAAGAGACGCTGTATTGCATTGGGGAGAAATAGCGGCGCCCCTACGCGGCGTGACTGCGCAAGTTGAGATGTAGCGACGCGATCTGTCGTCGTCGTGCAGCCGCGATACGGCTTTTACTCCGTCTTGCGATCCTCAAGCAGTCGTTTCAGCGTCTTCAAGTCGCTCTCCACGGCCGCTTGTCGTCCAAGTACTGCTCGTCGGACATTTCCGGGCGACGAAACAGCGAAAACAAGAATTCGCTGCCGTCGCCGTTGGGCAGCATGCGCATCGGATTGTGGACCGTTCCCCCGAATCCAAGGTGACGTCATGATCCAGAACGCCCAGCGAGTTTTGCTTCTCGAACCTGATCCGGACTTTGCCGAAAGGCGTCGGCTATCCATTGGTCGCCTTCCTGACAAACTTCGGATTCCGCCAGCCCCCCGGCCCACAGCGACAAATTCTCGGGGTTTGATACGAAGGCGTACACGTCCGCCGGAGATCGATCGATGTAGACGCTTATGTGCTGCACAGCTTGCATGGATGCTTAGCTCTCATTTTTTATCGTCATCCCTAGAAGGGCATCGGCTCAGCGGAATTCAACGAAAGTGAGTGAAACCCAACCTCGCAGCCCGACGGTACCAAGGCGACCGCGAATCCAGGCGGAAACCTGATGTGCACGCGACGCGATGGGGCGATCAAGACCCTCGGAACGAGAACTCGCCGCCTGTTCTCTCCGCCGATTAGCGGATCGTCACAAAGTCGTTGTGATTGAACAGCACGTGGACCAGGTTTTCGCGAGCTCGCTGATGCGGGTCGGCGGATGGCTTGACGGCTGCGGCCGGCCCGGCGGCAAACGGCGTGAGTTTGTCGGCAGCGGCGAACTTTAGGGCCTGGTCGGTCAGGAACTTCTCGCACGCGGCGCGTTCGGCCTCAGTCGGCGGACGCGACAAGATTTGCTCGAAGGCGGCGATCACGAAGGCGGCGTTCGATGCGTCCGTCGCCTCGGCGCCGGTTCGCTGCGAAAGCGTGCCGGCCAATAATCGCGATTGCTGGAACGAAAGGCTGCTGTTGGCCAAGGCCAGCGCCTGCTGCGGCACGATGCTTTCATCTCGCCGGTAGCACTCGGTCACGCTGGGAGCGTCGAACAGCTTCAAGAATGTCATGTACTTTTCGTGGGCGTGGCGGAAATAGACGCTTCGCCGCAACGATTTCTCGCCTTGCGACTCATCGATTTCCGGGCCGCCCATCGTCGCATCGAGCTGGCCGGCCGCGTGCAGCACGCTGTCTCGCACCAGTTCCGCTTCCATCCGCCGCGATTTGAATCGCCACAAATAGCGATTGTCGGGATCGATCGCCAGGTTCGGCTGCTGCTCGGCCTGCGATGCCGACGAGTGCCGGCGATACGCGGCGCTGGTGACGATCAGCCGATGGATGGCTTTCATGCTCCAGCCGCGCTCGACGAACTCGACCGCCAGCCAGTCAAGCAAGGCCTGGTTAGTCGGCGGCTGGCCATTGAGACCGAAGTCGAATACGGTCGGCACGAGCCCGTCGCCGAAATGCCGCAGCCACATCTGATTAATCGCCACCCGGGCCGTAAGCGGGTTGTCGGCGCTGCCGATCCAACTCGCCAGCGCCAGCCGGCGGCCGGAACTGTTCGCTGGATAGATTTTGTCGAGCGGCGAGTATTCGCCCGACGGCTCTTTCGCGGCAGCGGTGCGGGCGGTCTCAAACGCCTTGCTCGCCTGGTCGCGCTTGGTCTCGGCGTCTTTGGCGGCCTTCTTGGTCTTCTCGTCCTTGTCGTTCACCGCCAGCTTGGCTGCAGCCAGCGCTTGCTCCGCCGCGAGCAATTGGTGTTCGGCAGCCAGCACCGCTGCTTGACGCTCGGCCGAAACCGCTGCCGCTGCTAACGCTGCCAGATCGGAGGCGGGCTGTGCGGCGTACTTCGCCTTGTCAGCGGCGATCCTCGCTGCGACGGACTTGACGTTCGCTTCGGCCAGCGGCCGATCGCTTTCTCTGCGAAGTTGCGCGGCGGCCGTGGCCTTTTCCAAGGCGGCCTTCGCGCCGTCGACCGTTTGCGTCGCAACGGCAGGACCGGGCTTGTCGGCCGGTTCGCTCAAGGAGATATCGGCGGCCAGCGGCGCCGCTTCGATCGAGAGGAACTCGGCTTCAGCATCGAACGCCCACAGCGCCAGCCGGCCCGTGCGCCGTGCGCAATAGGCAACCGGTAGGCCAGCAGCATCTGCCCGTCGACGGAAATGTTCGCCACGTCGCCGCGAACGTCGACCTTGAGCAGATAAGGCCGGTTCAATCCGATCGGCAAGGGTTTGGCGCCCGCGGGCGGATAGACCTGCTTGCCTTGCTGTGCGTGATAAATCTGCAGCTTCGAGCCGCTTTCGACGGGGCTCAGGTACACGCCCTGGTAGGAACCGTCTTCCGTTGCATCGAAGCTCAGTCCGACCGATTTCCAGCGCTGGCCGCCGTTGATCTGCAAGCGGAACGACGCCGTGAAGTCCTGTGGATGATTGGCCAGCGAAATCAGCCGGCACTGCTGGGCGCCCGTTTGTTTCTGCAACAGCTTGCCCTCGAGATATTCCCAATCTCCTTCGCCCGTTTGCCACAGCTCGGGCCGAGCGGCGGCGAAGTTGTCGGAGAGAAATGGCTGAGCGGCCGCTGGCTCGGCGGGCGATTCAGGCTTCGAACTCATCGCCGCTAGTTGTTGCTGAGCGGCGTCGACTGCCTGCCGGCCTGCGCCAGCGTCTTCCTGGCCGCCTCGGCTGCGGTTTGGGCGGCGGCCAGCGTTTCTTCCTGCACGAACGATCGCGAGGCGGGGTAATAGGCCGCCGGAGGCAACGAAACCGGCTCGATCTTCATGTTCGGCGCCGCCGAACAACGCGGGCAAGCCGGGCGAAAGCGGGTGGTCCTTGTCGGGCGTGGCTTCGTTGCCGCGGACGAACAGATACGTCGGCACGGACGCTCGGCGTCGTAGCCCGCGGCAGGCCGTCCTGCATCAAATCGACCTCGCCCGGCACGCGGTCGGTGCCGGACGTTGTGCGGCTCGAAGAACGCCCGGAATACGGTAATACTCTTCCTGCGCAATCGGATCGTAACTTGTGATCGTGGCAGCGGGCGCAGTTGAGCGTCAGGCCCAGAAACGCTTTGCCGGTGTGCTCGACCGTGTTGTCGAGCCAGACGTTGCGGTTGAACTTGTACCAGTTGCGGGCCGAGATAGCCGGTCGCCGCAGGAGTCGTGTCGGATCGCCGGCGCCAGATCTCGTCGGCGGCCAGCATCTCGCGGACCATCCGGTCGTACGGCTTGTCGTCGTTGAGCGACTCGACGATCCAGTCTCGCCACCGCCAGATGTGCCGCTGGCTGTTGCGGATCTCCGTCCCGGTAGCCGGACCAGTCGCTGTACCGCCAGACGTCCATCCAGTGCCGTCCCCAGCGCTCGCCGTATTGCGGACTGGCCAGCAGTCGTCGACGACCTTTTCGTACGCGTCCGGCGAATCGTCGGCCAGAAAGGCGTGCAGTTCTTCGCGCGTCGGCGGCAGACCGATCAGAGTCGAGATAAACCCGCCGCAACAGGACGTGCTTTGGCGCCGGCGCCAAAGGCTTCAAGCCAAGTTGTTGGTGATCGACGGCCAGAAATGCATCGATTGGGTGTTCAATGCCGGCGATTTGCGGAACAGGCGCTTTGACCGGCGGTAAGAACGACCAGTGCTTGCGCGGGTCGGCCGGCGGCGCTTCATCAGGGGCTTTGGCGCCTTGGTCGATCCAGGCGGCCAGCTTGGAGATTTCTTCGGCTGTAAGGGGCTGCGCCGTCGTCTTCGGGCGGCATCCGCCAGCCGTCGGCGCCGGTCACGGCCTTGATCAGCAGGCTCTCCTGGCTCTTGCCCGGCACGATCGCCGGTCCCTGATCCCCGCCCTGGCGAACGGCCGAGGCCGTGTCGAGCCGCAACGAACTCTCCTGCTCCAGCGCCCATGGCAGGCGCCGCAGCGTTGAGCGAAGATCGGCTTGATCTCCTTGAGATAATCGATCTCGTTCGCAGCCAACAGCGGGCTTGCGAGCAACAACCAGCAGACCAGCGAACCAGCGGCCTTCGGCATGGCCGACCTCTCGAAAACAGGGCGGGACGTAGGGCGAGCCCTGATTCAAGCCGCCGGGCGGACGACCAACGCATCAAGACTCGTTTCTGGGTTTCTCAGTATAGCAGAACGGCACGCAATGGCAGCGCATCAGGCACAGGCGGAATGGATGAAAATCACGGCGGATACGGAGGCACGGATAGAAGGAGCCGGATACCGATCCGTCATGCTGCGACGAGCAAACTTCGCTTCCCCGGAAAAGGTCATTTTGTTACAAGTTTTTCCGGAAATAGGGCATATTGCCCGTTTCCTTTGGGAAATTGCGCAAAGGAAGGCGCCGATGCATTCGTCGTGGCATGAAGGGTGGCTGGCTCTGGCGGTTGTGCTGGCCCTAGGTTGCGGACGGCAAGCGGAGCCTCTCAGCCCCAGCCGCGCCGGGACGCCTCGGGCGGCGTCTGCTGCCGGCCCTACCGGAGCGTCCCTGCAGGCGATTCAAGCCGACGCCGAAAGCTCGCCGCGCTCCGTTGAGGCTCAGGACATATCGAGCCAAGTGACGCTGTGCCGATGACCGCACGGTGATGGGACAGCCGTTGCCCGCAGACCCCAAGGAGCATTGGAACAAGGCGGTTCGTGGCGTGGCGAAGGAAAATCCCTTTTTGATGCGAATTGTGACGGACCAGGCCGAAGCCAACTGGCTGCTGCAGGTCGCCGCACTCGAGCGCACCGACATCGTTTACCTGGCGCCTGCTCCGACGGACGGAAGCCTGCCAGACGACGAATCGCTCCGCATGTCTCCGCCCGGCGAGGCCGCGATCGACTGGCTCAAAGCGGAATTGGAAGAAATAGCTCGCGATGCCATCCGCTCGAGCGCCGACGCACCTCCGCCAAGCGAGCTTGATTTGCTCACGGATCAATTAACCGAGTTGTTGGACAAGAATTCCTTCGAACCGGTCGGCAAGCCCTTGCCGGAGACCAATTCGCCCCCAGAACCCGAGATCGATGCCGACCCGCGCGTGGCGGAAATGGAGCGGGCAAGACGCGACATGGAACTGCGCCCGCCAGCGTTACGAACAGCAACTCGCCGAGTCGACCGGCGCCAAGGCCGGCGCCCACTTGTTTCACCACGGCCCAGTCGAAGACCTCAAGGCGCAGATCGTTGAAGAGCAAAACGGAACTTATCACACGGCGAATCGGACCCAAGCCGTGCTCGGCACGTACGGAAAGATGGTCGACGGAAACCGACTGCTGCATCGCCTGGCCCGGTTCGAGCACCGCGGCGTCGTGCGGCGACTCGACCGCGTGCGTCGCTTTGTCACCGTCGAGCGCGAAGGACGCGGCGCCGGCAACGATTTCGCATCTCTGGTCGGCAACCGGCAGGCATGGCAGATCGTCGATCTGGCGGCGCAGCTCTCGGCCGGCCGCCAACAGGAAGTCGCTTTCGAGATCCTCGGCATGCGTCTGGATCAAAGCGACGTCATCAAGGCGCTGAACGCCGATTCTGACGCCTTGAGTTACTTCGATTACTTGCGGCAGCAACACGAGACTCCCTGCCTCGTGTTGGAGAACATCATTTTCACCAGCTATGCGGCCGCCGTCGAGGGCAACCTGACTCTAGGCGGCAAGGCCAAAACCATTCTGACGTCTGACGGCCTCGGGGTGCGAACGGAACGCCGGCGCAGGCTCGTTTACCCAGTTCGCCGCGCCGGTTATTCGCTGCTATCAGCCCTACGAAGTCAGACTGCATGGGCGCCAGGTCGTCGAGCTGTCGTATCTCGATCCGTAGGCGGACCGCGTACGGTCCCCAGAGGCCGGCGTAGCCAAATCGGCAAGCTTGCGATATTCTGCAGCGCCTCGTGTTTTGGTGAAAAGCTGGTGGAATGCAGGCGGGAAGTCGATGGAGAAGGCCTTCGAGTGTTTCGACCTCGAGCAGACGATCCGGCAGATCGCCGAAGCACTGGGCGTCGGCCGCGCCAGGTTCGCGCGCGCGGTCGAACTGCTCGATGCCGGCAATACGATTCCCTTCATCGCCCGGTATCGCAAGGAGGCGACGCAGGGACTCGACGAAATCGCCCTGCGCGGCGATCGAGGACGCCCTGAGCAAGGCCCGCGAACTGGCCCAGCGCAAGACGACGATCCTCAAGACGATCGACCAGCAGGGGCAACTGACCGACCGAACTGCGCGCGCAGATCGAGGCCTGCGACGACAAGCAGACGCTCGAGACATCTCTACCTGCCGTTCAAGCCCAAGCGGCGCACCCGGGCCACGATCGCCCGCGAACGCGGCTTGCAGCCGCTGGCCGATCTGCTGCTGCGCGCAGGAGACGCTGAACCGCTCGCGCGGCGACGTGCTGCGGCCGTTCGTCTCGACCCGACAAGGAAGTGCCCGACGAGGCGGCCGCCTGGCGGGGCGCTTGCGATATCGTGGCCGAGACAGTGGTCGGAAGACGTCGAAACGCGCGCAGCTGGCTGCGTGCAGCAGGCGGCCGACTACGGCCAGGTCGCCTCGCAGGTCAAACGCGGCAAGAAGGAAGAGGCCAAGAAGTTCGAGATGTATTTCGACTACCAGGAGCCGGTCAAACGCATTCCATCGCACCGCCTGCTGGCGATGAAGCGGGGCGAAGCGGAAGGACTGCTGCGGGTGGAGCTGGAGCTCGACGACGAGTTCGTGCTGCGGCAAGCTCAAGCCGCGACTTGCGTGCACAATCCGCAGTTCGAGTTCCACCGCGAGCTGCTGGCGACCGGTCGACGACTGCTACGAGCGGTTGCTGATGCCGGCCACGGAATCGGCCGTGATGCAGCAGCTGAAAGAAAGGGCCGACGAAGAGGCGATCGGCGTGTTCGGCAAGAACCTCCGCGAACTGCTGCTGGCGCCGCCCGCGGGACCGCACGTCACGATCGGCATCGATCCCGGCTTCCGCACCGGCTGCAAGCTGGCCGTGGTCGACGGCACGGGCAAGTTCCTCGAAAGCAAAACGATCTATCCCACGCCGCCGCGCAACGACACCGACGGGGCGGCCGCCGACGCTGCGCGAACTGATCGACACGCCACGGCGTCGAAGTTCATCGCCATCGGCAACGGCACCGCCTCGCGCGAGACCGACGCCTTCGTGACGCGACGTGCTGCGGTCGCTCGACGGCGGCGTGACGAAAGTCGTGGTCAGCGAGTCGGGCGCTTCGATTTACTCCGCCAGCGAGCTCGCCTCGCGCGAGTATCCCGATCTCGACGTCACCGTGCGCGGCGCGATCAGCATCGCGCACCGCCTGCAGGACCCGCTGGCGGAGCTGGTCAAGATCGATCCCAAGTCGATCGGCGTGGGCCAGTATCAGCACGACGTCAACCAGACGTCGCTGCGCAAACGCCTCGATCGGGAAGTCGAATCGTGCGTGAACTCCGTCGGCGTCGACGTGAACCTGGCCAGCGCGCCGCTGCTGTCGCACGTGGCCGGCATCGGCCCCACGCTGGCCGCAGCGGATTGTCGAACACCGCGACGCGGAAGGCCCCTTCGCCAACCCGCGCCGCAACTGCTGAAGGTCCCCAAGCTGGGCAAGAAGGCCTACGAGCAGGCCGCCGGTTTTCTGCGGATCCGCGGCGGCCGGCAGCCGCTCGACAACTCGGCCGTGCATCCGGAGAGTTATTTCGTGGTGGAAAAGATGGCCGCGAAGCTCAATGCTCGCCCCGCGCAGCTCGTCGGCAATGCGCGCCGGCGCGAGCAAGCTCAGCGCGCAGGATTTCGTCGACGAGCAGGTCGGCCTGCCGACCGTCGTGGACATTCTCGCCGAGCTCGCCAAGCCGGGCCGCGATCCGCGCAGCGAGTTCCGCGTGGCGGCGTTCGCCGAAGGGGTCAACGAGCTCGACGACCTGAAGCCCGGCATGGTGCTCGAAGGCGTGATCACCAACGTCACGCACTTCGGCGCGTTCGTCGACCTGGGCGTGCACCAGGACGGCCTGATCCACATCTCGGAGCTGGCCAACACGTTCGTCGAAGGACCCCAGCGAGGTGGTCGCCGTCGGCGACGTGGTGCGCGTGAAGGTGCTGCAAGTCGACCTCGACCGCCGCCGCATCGCCGTTTCCCGAAAGCAGGTCATGGGGTAAGGCGAGCCGTTGCGGCCACCCCGATGAGCGGCGGACGATCGTCGCAGCTTTCACATTGCTGATCCGCACTGGTCGCAGAACTTCGCGTTTTCATCGTTCAGCGCGCTGGAAATTGCGGCATGCGCACCTTGACCAGCGGCGCCGGTGCGTTTGGGGCGTCTTTGTCTCGCTTGAGAATTTCGGTTTCCGACAGCGCACTCCTGAACGACTCCGCCGGCCATTCGGCTCCAAGGCTGCCTGCCGCTCACAGCTTCTTCAGTATCTCCGCCGCCTTCGCCTCATAAATCTTCTGCCACTCCGGCGCCAGGATGCAGTCGCTGTCTTCCTGGGCGCCGCCGACGTTCAGAAGTTGCTCGGCCGTCGGAGCATAATAGATGTAGCCGTTGGTGTAGCCGGCGACGAACGTATTCGTGATGAGGCGAGCGCTTCTTGATGTTCAGCCCGATCTGCACCGTCAGCTCGCCGGGAAACGTCAGCAGCACGAAATCGCCGATGCGCACGCCGAGCAATTCGACGTCGATCGTCCGCTTGCCGGAAGCGACCAGGCTCGGCCTGATGCTTGCGCAGCAAGGCCAGGTTCGTCTGCACCCGCGTCAGCTCCTCCATGGTGTGGATGTTCTGGATGTACTGCTTGCATGTTCCGCCGGTTCTCGGCGTCGAGCTGCGCCAGGTCGTCGCGGCCCATGCGCCGCGTCGTGCAGATAGCGGTGGGAATAGTACGAAGGAAACTCGCCCGACACGTTGTACTTGACGACCAGCGGCAGAAACGTCTTCAGGTTCAGGCTCGTCCCTCTCAGCGATTGCAGCAGCCGCTTCTGCTCGGCTTCCAATGCGACGATCCGCTCGGTGCGGTCGGCGCGCGGCAGCGCGAGTCGTTTCGTTGAGGACCGTCAGCCGGCCGTCTTCGCGGCACTCGACTTTCCGCACCGCCTGCAGCGTGCTGAGCCCCAGCATGTTGCCCAGCGGCTCGGCGCTGCGCGGATGGTCGACGTCCTTGTAGAACACCGGGTTGATGTCGCCGCCGCAGCCTTGCAGAAACAGCGCGACCGTCCCTTCGCTCAGGTTGTCTTCGATCACTTTCGAGGCGAAGCCGGTGATGTCGGCCGTGTTGCCGCCGCCGGGAACGCCCTGGATCGGATGGCAGGCGAAGTTGTAGACCACGGCCAGCGTCCGCCCGTCCAGCCGATCGAGTCGCAGCACGCCGATCTGCGGATCGACCGGGCCGACCTCGGCCACCTCGTCGTCGGGCGGCAGCGAGTAGGCGTGCCGCACGTCGACCTCGTCGGCCGCTCTTCAGCTTCAGCCGGCGGTTCTCCATGATCCGGTCTTCGTGGCCGGCGCCGACGCCGACCTTGACCGGAACCAGGTTCTTCGCGGCCGCTTTCACCGCCTGCACGGTCCGCTCGTCGACGTCCGCGCAGACGACGCCGTGGCAATGGCTGGCATTGATCAGCACGTTCGTCGGCGGAATGCCAAGCTCCTGCTCCAGCCGCGCCGGACCTTGGGCAGATAGTCGTTCTTGATCCGGCCGATCTCGCCGATCGCCACGGCATCGACCGTGATCAGCACGGCGGTCGTTGCGTCGGATTTCAAGACCAGCGCTTTGACGAACAGCGGGTCGTTGACCGGCCCGGCCTCGCGGTCGGTGATGTCGACCTTGGCTGCGCCCGCCGTGAGTTGCGCAGCATGAGCGAGACTGCTGGACAACGACGGCCAAACTGCGGCTGCCGCCAGGAAGCATGTGAGCGAGATGCGGCGGACCGTCGCATTCTTGCTCTCGAAGACGGATTGCAGACGCCGAGCCGGCGTAACATTCAACATGGAAGTAACCTCAGCGGTGAAGCTCAAAGGGAAGTCGACTCCGAAAACGGCCGCGGAGCCGGTCATGGCGCCAAGCTGCGAGCTGATGCTAGTTTGCCGACGGTCACGCTCGCGCCGGGTTGTTCCATTAGAACTGCTCGCCGGACGGTTCTCAATCGTTCCCTCGGCGAGTCTGGAGACCGGCATGCTCATCGACCGTTGCGAAATCCCCCCGAAAATGCGCTGCCAGCAACAACCAAACCGCCAGCCCTGGGAAGGCGCCTTGTGATGGCAAAAAAAATGAAGGGCAAAAATGGAGACGCGAGTTTTCGGAGAGTAGAAGCAGCCGATTAGTCGGCAGGCAAAAGTAATCCGATTCCAGTCTCTGTCTTATTGCCAGCCCTTTTTGAATGGCTTGAAGGCGTCGTTTTCATCCATCCAGGGCGCCGCGCTGGGGATGACAACTCGAGATAATTCCCGAGTGCGGCGAGCTTCACGCAAATACCAATAAGATATCTCGCGATTACGGGAGTAGACTTGGGGGCGATTGCGGTGAGGAGTTCGCCGTTTGCTCAACGAAACCGATTCGGCAGAGCCTGATCAACAGCACTGGATGTCGCCCGGCCGGCGCCAGATGCCGCTCAAGGGGGCGGGCGGCTCGTTCCTGAATTGCCGCAGGACCCTGTAGATCCAATCGATTTCGACCCCGTCGCAAAGTTTGAAATAGACGACGCCGTCCTTGCCACCCCGGGAATCAAATGCAATCAGCCGTCGTTCGAAGAGCTCGTCCACCTCTCGTTCCGTGAGTTCCAACGAGATGGCCGGGGCGAGCCGCAGCGACAACACCACGCCATCGCCGAAAAAGCCGGGCCAGGCCTCTCGCAGCGCCAAGCTGGCGCAGCCGACGGCCACATACAGGAGAACGATGCCCAAGGCGAGCGCTCGAGACGCCATGGCACTGCTCGCAATCAAGCGGTGACGGACCGAAGTGACAGTCCCTGAACAGGGAATCACGCGCCGGGCTGCCTCTCTCGTCGCCAGCGTGCGCCTGCCGCCTTGAACGACAGCGCCAACCATAGGGCACGCCGCCTTTGTGTGTCAAGTGATTTGTCGTGAGATTTATGAATTGCATTTGCGCGGCGGCCTGCGTCGCTTTTTCAGGGGCGGTAGCAAGTTCGGCCTGTATCTACCTGGCGCCTCACGGTGCAGTGCGCTTCTCGTACTGCGAAAGAAAACTCCAGATGCTCGGACTGTGAGCCGCAGACCATTGATGGCCCATGCCGGGGATAGAAATCAACTCCACGACGCCGCCTTCGGCGTGGTATTCGGCCGCGTCGGCGCATGGCGGAGAAGGCGAAATCGTCTTCGCCGACGATCAGCAACAACGGCGGCGGTTTGCCGACTTGTTCGAACTCGCGAGGCTTGGGGCCCGAGTGAGCCGCAGCCGCGGCAATAACGCTAGGACGAGCCACCATCAACAGTTGAACGAATGAGGCGCCGTTGGACATGCCGACGACGTAAACGCGGTTCCGGTCGATATCGAACCGCTTGTCCAGATGATCGAGCAGTTGATCGAAGAACTGGATGTCCGGGTTATCCTCGAGCGGACGCTCCACGGTTTCCATCGTCGCCCACATCCCCTTTCGCGCGGCGGGATAGACCAGCAGAAAGCCTTCTTTCCCAGCCAGGCGGTCGAACTTCGAGTACCTGGCCATCCCTTCTCCGGAACCGCCCACGCCATGGAACGCGAACACGATCGGCGCCGGTTGGGACAGCGAATGCGGTACGACGAGCCGATAGCTGCGAACTTCGCCCTCGCAGGTCAGTCGCTCGTCGGGAGAAATCTCAGCGGCCGTTCGGAAATGCCAGACGGTGGCAACTGCCGCCGTGCTGCATACCAATGCAAACAAGCTGATGAAGGCGAAACGTCTCAAGGTGTTGATTCCACAACCCATGCCGCGAAAGCGAGCGCCGATCAGAGCCGCACGGCAATTTGCTGTCCGGCCGTTTGGCGACCCCACGTGGTCACCTTCCCGGGGGCGTCAGTTCTACTGCAAGGGCTGCACCGTGCTCAATCCCACCAGAAGAACCAGTAAGGCGAGTCCAACAGCGTAGCCGCCAGGTTGCTGATCGATTCGCACCCTTGTTCGACAATATCTGCGCAGTACCAATACTGTTGCCATGCAAGTTCAAGCGCGCTGTTTCGATCGCGGGGCGGATTTGCGACGGTGCACTCGATGACATCTCCCGACATCCCTGTAATCTGGGCGCCGAACTCCTTCTGCCATTTGCGGTGAAAGGCGCAATGGATCTCGGCCTCCGGGCAGTCGTTCCACGCGCCGTATTTTGTCACGGCAGGCAACATCCATGGCTCGTCGATCGTTGCAAGACCGAGGTAGATCTCCGGTTTGACCACGTCGGTCGAGATATCCAAATGTAGGGAAACTGCACCCTTGTCCTCGACTTCGCCCGGCCATTCGCCGAGCGTCTCGTCTTCAGAGAACTCGTATTCCTCAGCCTCAACTCGGCGTTCCGCAAGCCAGGCTGCGAGATTGACTGTCAGCGACGCTTGCACAATGGCCGACGGCTCTTGCGCATTGAAACCGGCTGTCTCGAGAAGGCGTCCAAGTTCGTCGCCGTCGCCGATCATAAACGGGTATTGTCCTGTTCTTGGATACTCCTTTCGCCGCTCATTCAGCGCGTCGATTGCATCGCTGCCGGCGATCTTGATGGTTGTGTAAGTCATGAAGTGCTCCTGTGCGGGCCGGTGACGTGCGCATCACCTTTCATAGTCGAAACGAGCGACTGCCGCCAGCTAGTAGTCTTCCGGAAGCGTTTCGCCGCCATTGGCGGTCAGCAAGGCTTTGAAGACCTTCGCTTTGGATGCATCGATCGCGCGGACGTGACTATCGGCAAATAGCACGTGCGCCCAACCTTCGTTGCCGTGAAGCGAGCGGAACTGGTTCGGAACGCGCTCGCCATCGACATCAAGCTGGTCAAACCGCAAATCTCGCGGTTCCGTCCCGACGATGCCTGAGGCAGGCGATTCAATGACGAGAATTGTGTCGGAAGTCCCATCGCCGATTGACATCAGGCTCAACGAACGATCGCCTGGAAACGCCGTCTGGTCGCCTACGACCACCAGATAGCTCGTGCAAGTCGCGTGGTCGCCGGCCTCCCATCGGCAGCGGTAGACCTGCGGGATCCTCTCGGCCAGGAGCCGATTGTGAGGTCCGTTCCACGGCTCGTCGAAGCGATAGGCCTTGTACAACTCCTGTTCGTCGAGAAACGGGAGCAGTAACACGCGCCAACTGTGCCGTGGACGGCCTTTCTCGTCGGCAATGTAGGCGGGCGGAAAGCTGCCGTAAACACTAGCGTAGTTTTGCATGGCCAGCCCAATCTGATGCAAGTGATTGCGACATGCATGAGACCACGTGGCGTTCGGGCGCGTGCGGTACACGCGCACGCCCCAAACACAAACGCTGCAGATCGCAGCAATGATGGCCACGCCGCCAAGCAGACCGGTCGTCGTGAACCGCAGCCACGCCGCGTGATCGCCCTCGTCAGCAAAGCCGCGAATGCGAGACCAGGCTTGCTCGGCCAGCATACACACGCAAAGGCCGATCGGGAGCACTACAACCGCGTGCGACAAGGAGAGCAACGCGACGAAGATGGGATCGCCCGTTAATATTCCGGAAATGCCGCACAAATGGCCGATGCTGGGCCTGCCGCTGCCGAGGTTCGTAGCAACAATGCCGTTTACAAATACGCTTGCGGACAAGAAGATCAGTTTCGTTTTGCGCCGCGTTTCCCCACGGTCATCGAACAGCGGAAACAGCACGATCGCCAGATATGCCAGGTAGGGCGCCAGCGTATTCCCAGAACGGATGAATCGGCGGATACCCTCGCCTGACCGCGGCCGGATAACAAAGCAACAGATGCGCAGCGAAAGCCGTTGCCGCCAGCAAGTAGCAAGCGACGGGCGACCGTCGAACGACGAGAGGTTTCACCTGCCGATTCCTCCTCATGCCGAACGCGAGACGCACGCCTTACGCCTTGCGACGGAACGCCGGGCGTCTGCAAACAACCGCGTCTTCCCCAGGCTGATCGCCATGGCGAGCAGAAAGAAGCCGGCGCCCCAGGCGATCTGCTCGAGCCCGACGACGTAGGGCTTCAACAAAGCATACCCTCGAACCAGTCCGTCCGTCGACCAGGCCAGCAACTGGCTGGCCGCGGCGGCGTAAAACCAGGCGTTGCCAAGCGCCCGGCCGTACGCCAGCGCCACGCCGCTGAGCACCAGCACGCACAAACTCGACGTCAGCCACGGCTGAGCCGGCCAGAAATGCGAAGCATCGGCGAGCAGGGCCATGCTGCCGGCGAGCATGACCGCTGCGGCAGCGCCTTGCAGCCAGCGCGCAAAGGGATCGCGAAAGATTGCTCCGATTGCCAGCAGCGAAACCAACAGGCAGGCGGCGGGAATCGCGCCTTGGTAATGCCAGAACCAACTGCCGCGCAACAAGACGCCCAGGCCGGCAAGCAGGCAACAAGCGGCAATCAGGGCGCGGCGAGAATCGTACCAGCGCCACGCGCGCGGCAACTGCAACACGCCGACGGCCAACAGCGGCCAGGCCGAGAACGTCCAAGGCCCGCTGAGGCGATACGTTTCCGGACCGATTACGGCCAGAGCGATGAGCGACAGGCACATCGCATCGAAGGCCCGACGAACGCGGCGCAACGCCGCCAGAGCGTAAAACGCAGCGGCCAACGCCAGCGTCCAATACAACGGCGAGCCGTGCAGCGTTTGCGCGAAGGTCCGTAAAAACTCCGTATGAAGCGGGTCGAAGTTTTTCGGCTCGTTAGCCAGCGCCAGCCAGACTAGCGGCGCCGAGAGCGCCAGAGCTGCGACGTGCTGCGTCCGGAGGCAATCGCCCGTTCCAGCAGCAACACCCCGACGGCAAAGAACCACGGCACGAGGAAATAGGGGCCGAAGATGCTGGAAGAGCCGCCGACGAAGTGCAGCGATTCGCACAGGTAATAGGCCCGCAAACAGACGGCAAAGCCCAATACGGCGAACACGGTCCAAGGGAACATGGGCCACGACCAGGGCGTGCCGTTGTTCTGCACGTAGAGCGGGCCGCGCCGCACTGCGGGCAACAACGTCAAGAACGCCGCGCCTGCGGCCGTCGAGAAGCCGAACAAGCCCCATTGCAGCGTCAGGCTGCCGGGATCGAGCACCAGCGGGCTCAAGGCGACGGGATACAGGAAGAACAACGACAGAATCAGGTAGTAGGGCGCACGATAGCCCCAGGGGAACCTCACGCGCAGCCCGAAGACCAGGGCTTCGCTGACGACGATCGCCAGAACAAAGGCTCCGATCAGCCACAGCCGGCCCTGTTCGGGTTTGTGAGCGATGGCGCCGTCGAGCGACACGGAAATGGCCAGGAACATCAGCAGGATGAGCACGATCAATGATCGCACGTCTTCCCACACGCTGCCCAGTCGAATCAGCAGGCAGGCCGACGCGGCCAACAGCAACACATAGCCGGACAGTCCGCCAACTCAGCGCCCAGGTTTCGAAGCTTTCGCCCCCCGTGTCGAAGGAAACGCGCAGCCCGGAAAAGATGAACCAGGCGCTGATGACGTAAAACGGATTATGCGAGCAGATAAAGCGAATCAGTCCGCGTGCGCCCGCCGCCGGACAGCCGGCGTTTTGCTGCAAGGCGCCGGCTGAAGGCGGCGCCCCAGGCGGCTGCGAAGCAGCAGATTGAGACGGCGAGAACTGCGAATCGGGAGAAGAACCGCCCGGCGACGGTTCCGATGGACGAGAGGGAGACGTATCCATCGTGCACCTCCAGATTGCCGACAGGGAGCAAGACGAATCCTCAAAGCCGAACGCGAGCGCCCGGATTGTTGCAGTGATCAGGATCGACATGTGCGAACGCAACAGCCGCGTGCAAGAGATGTGACGGTTACGCGCAGCTTCAACCGTGATTATTCGCAGGCGCAGCACAGGAGGCAAGCAAGGATGGAAAAAAAGAGCGCGAGCGCTTCAGCCGCGACGCTGCACAAGAGGGATGCAAACACGCTATGAGGACTCGGCGGACGTCGCGCTTCGTTCTGCGTTACAGCACCGACTTGAGAAACTCGCGCGTGCGTTGCTCGCGAGGTTCGGAGAAGATCTTCTCAGGCGGACCTTCCTCGAGAATGCGGCCCGCGTCGAAGAATAACACGCGGTCCGAAATGTCTCGAGCGAAGTTCATCTCGTGCGTGACGATCAGCATGGTCGTCTCGGTCTCTTCGGCCAACCGAGTGAGAACGCCCAGCACCTCGCCGACCAGTTCCGGATCGAGCGCGGAAGTCACTTCGTCGAACAGCATGATCTCCGGCTGCATGGCCATGGCGCGGGCGATGGCCACGCGCTGCTTCTGCCCGCCAGACAAGCGGGCCGGGTAGGCGTCGGCCTTGTCCGCCAGGCCGACCATTTCCAACAGCTCGCGCTCGTGCTTGGGCCTCTTTGGCCGAGGTCTTCAGCACCAGCTCCGGCGCCAGCGTGATGTTGTGCAGCACGGTCTTGTGCGGAAAGAGATTGAAGTGCTGGAATACCATGCCGAACTTGCCGCGCAGCGCGTGCAAGTGGGCCTCGTTGGCCTTGACCGTCTTGCCATGGCGATGCATTGACCACATGCACTGACCGTCGACTTCGACCTGTCCGGCGTCGGGTCTTTCCAGCGTCATCAATACGCGGAGCAGCGTTGACTTGCCTGAGCCGCTTGGCCCGATGATGGACACTTTCTCGTTGCGTTGAATCTCGAGATCCAGTTCGCGCAAGACGGATAGTTCGCCGTAGGTCTTGGTCAGGCCCCGGATGCGCAGAATCGGGTCGCTCATGGTTCAGGTTCTTTCTGCATTCAGCCGCCGAGAGAGCCAGCCGATCGCCAGGGCGGAAAGTAGGCTCAAGGCCAGGTAGAAGGCGCCCACCAGCGTTAAGGGCTCCAGGAAGCGAAAGGACTGCTTGCCGATGATCTTGGCCCGCTGGAGCATTTCCAAAACGGTGATCGCGGAAAGCAAGGGCGTGTCTTTGAACATGGCGATCAGGTAGTTGCCCAGCACCGGCACGATCGGCGGAATGGCTTGCGGCAAGATCACATGGCGATACGTTTGCCTCCGCGTCAGATTCAAAGCCGTGGCCGCTTCCCACTGGCCGCGCGCCACGCCCTCGATGCCGGCTCGGTAGACCTCGGCCGTATAGCAACTGTAATGCATGCCCAGCGCCAAAATGCCGGCAATCAGCGGCGAGAGCGTGACCCCCAGCGCCGGAAGGCCATAGAAAATGAAATAAAGCTGCACCAGCAGCGGCGTGCTGCGGACGAACTCCACGAGAAATGCGACGGGCGTCGATAGGCCGATGCTCGCCGATCGCCGCGCCAAAGCCCAGACCAGGCCGAGCACCAGCGCCAGCAGCATGCCAAAGAACACCGCCTCCAGCGTGACCCACAGCCCCCGCAACAGGTCCGGCAGGCAAGACAGCGCAAAGCTCCAACTCCAGATCATCGCGTCGCTCCCCGATCCGTTCCTCGGGCCAGGCGAGCTTCCAAGCGGCGCATGACCGCGGTAATCGACAGCGACAGTACGAAGTAGATCGCCAGCAACAGGCCGAAGATTTCGCCGGTTCGCAGCGTATTGTCGCGCAAGAAGACGCCGGCCCGAGTCAGGTCCGTGACGGTGATCATGGAAACTAGCGCCGTGCTCTTAAGCAGCTCGATCAGCAGATTTCCCAGCGGCGGCAACATGGCCGGCACGGCTTGCGGCAGAATCACGTACCGCATCCGTTGCCAGCGCGTGAGATTCAAGGCCACGGCCGCCTGGTGCTGGCCCAGCGGAACGTGGAGCATGGCGGAGCGAACGATTTCCGCCCCATAAGCGCCGCCGTTAAGTCCGAGCGAGAGCACGCCGACCAGCATGGCCTCGATGCGGATGCCCAGCAGCACGGGCAGCGCGAAGTAGAACCAGAACATCTGCACCAGGATCGACGTGCCGCGAAACAGCTCCACGTAGATCGCCGCGCAGCCGCGCACGACCGGATCGAGCGACAACCGCGACCAGCCGGCCGTAAAGGCGACCAGAATGGCCACGACCGATCCGCCCAGAAATAACTGCACCGTGACCCACAGGCCCTTGAGCAGCGGCGGCAAGAGTTCCAAGGTTGCAAGCATCAAATGTTTCCGAACGTCAATTCGCTGCGCAGAGTTCTTCCGCCGTCACGCCTTCCGGGAGCATCTCTTCGGTAAAGCCGAAGGGCCGCACGAGGCGCAGGTGTTCTTCCGTGCCGAGAAAGTCCGCCAGTTGGCGATTGATTGCGGCGACGAAGTCCGCATCGCGTTTGCGGAAGCCGAAGGCGCCGTAGCCGCGGGCGACTTTGCCGTTGACCACCGGGTCTTCGAACGGTTCGGCCTGCTCCACGGCGGCGCTTTGCAGCTTGCCGAGCAGATCGTTGACGGTCAGCGTGGTGGCCGCGAAGGCGTCGACGCGGTCGGTGGCCACGCCTGCCAGGCCGCTGGCATTGTCGGGGAAGATGATGCGCTGCCGGCGGGGAATTTTGGACGCCTCGGCGTAATTTTGTTCCACCGTGCCGCCGACAAAGCCTAGCCGCGCCTTGGGATTGTCTGCGACGTCGGCGAAACTGTGCAGATCAAGCGGATTGCCGCGACGCACGACAAAGGCTTCGCTGATCACGTAGGTTGGATTGCTGAAGGCGATCTCGCGACAACGTTCCGGGGTGATATACATGCCGGCGGCAATCATGTCGAAGCGGCCCGCCTTAAGGCCGGGGATCAACGAGCCGAACTCGGTGACGACGGTTTCGATCCGCTCGGCGCCCATTCGCCGCAGCAGCGTTTTTGCGATTTGAGGCGCCTCGCCGGTCACTTCGCCCGTGGCGCTGTCGAGATAGCCGTAGGGAGCTTCGTTGGCGTAACCGATGCGCACGACGCCGGTTCTGCGAATGCGGGCCAGCGTGCTTTCCGCCGCCGCCTCTCGCCGTCCGCCGAAAAACGCCAACACGACGAGCGCCGCGATCGCCGTCAAAATCCCTACCCCCCAGATGCTCAGGCGGCTCTCTTCGTCCATCCGCGGTCTCTTGTGGTTCTTCCTGGCAAGCTTGACGGATAGTCATTGAGCCGAGCCGGCCGATCCGTTATAGTTTAGTGCGCTAACGATTGCTAGGGCAAGCATCTAGTGAATGGGCCGCCGCGGGGGGCGAAATCGCGCCTTGGCGGACGGCCAAATACGACCCCATCGCGGATCTCATCAAGGCCTCGTCGAACTGTTGGCTCCCTCGAACGGACAAAATCGGGAAATCGCGTCGCCGGCTCCAACGGCCGGTGGCGGCAGCGATTCATCGCCGTCGCTCGAGATCCGCAATCCGACCGCGTACGACGGCGCGGCGATCTGGAAGCTGGTTGCGCAGGATCCGGTGCTGGATACCAATTCCTGTTACGCGTATCTGCTGCTGTGCCGCCATCACGCCGAGACCTGCGTGGCGGCCATGCAGGAGGATCGCCTGGCCGGCTTTGTCACGGCGTATTTTCCGCCGGCTCAGCCCGACACGATCTTCGTCTGGCAGATTGCCGTGGCCGACTTTATGCGAAAAAAGGGGTTGGGGCGGCGCCTGCTGCGACATCTGCTTCAGATGCCCGCGTGCGCCAAGGCAAAGTACCTGGAAGCGACGGTATCTCCTTCGAACCTTGCTTCCTTGAGATTGTTTCAATCGTTAGCCGAGGAGCTAGGCGTCCCGTTTCAGGCGGACCAGGGCTTCCATCAAGAGCACTTCCGAGAGCTGGATCATGAAGATGAGCCGCTCATTCGAATTGGACCTTTGGAGGATGGATGCACGTGAAAACTTTTCAAAAACTCGAATCCAATGTCCGCAGCTACTGCCGGACCTTTCCAACGGTATTCACGCAAGGCCGGGGGCACCTTTTGACGGATGAACGGGGCAAGCAATACGTCGACTTTTTCTCCGGCGCCGGTGCGCTGAATTACGGCCATAACAATCCGCACATCAAGGCGAGCCTGATCGAGTACCTCAGCGCCGACGGCGTCACGCACTCGTTGGATATGGCCACCGTGGCCAAGCGTCGCTTTCTCGAGACGCTCGATGAGCTGATTCTCAAGCCGCGCGGGCTGGACTACAAAGTCATGTTTCCCGGGCCGACCGGCACCAACGCCGTCGAGGCGGCGCTCAAGCTGGCCCGCAAGGTGACCGGCCGCTCAAACGTCGTGGCGTTCACCAACGCTTTCCACGGCATGACGCTCGGTTCGCTGGCCATCACCGGCAACGCTTCGAAGCGAGCCGCGGCGGGAGTCGCGCTGACCGACGCCACGCGGATGCCTTTCCACGGCTACCACGGCCCCGATTGCGACACGATCGACACGCTGGAGCATTACCTGGAAGACAGCAGCAGCGGCGTCGAGTTGCCGGCCGCCTTCATCCTGGAGACCGTTCAGGCGGAAGGGGGCGTCAACGTGGCGTCGTTCCCCTGGTTGCGGCGACTGGAACGGCTGGCCCGCAAGTATGAAGTGCTGCTGATCGTCGACGATATCCAGGTCGGCTGCGGCCGCACGGGCCCGTTCTTCAGCTTCGAGGGACCGCAGTTGCAGCCGGACATCGTCTGCCTGTCGAAATCGCTTTCCGGTTACGGCTTGCCGCTGGCGGTCACGCTGTTCAAGCCCGAGCTGGACGTCTGGGAACCGGGCGAGCACAACGGCACGTTCCGCGGCCACAATCCTGCGTTTGTGACGGCCACGGCCGCGCTGGAACACTACTGGAAATCGGACGCGTTGAGCGAAAAGGTGAAACGCGACGCCAAGACGATTCGCGCCGCGCTCGACGAGTTGGCAGGCGAATACGAGGGCCGCGTTACGGGGCGAGGCATGATTCACGGCATCGAACTGCCCGGCGAGACGACCGCCGTCGACATTTCTCGCGCCGCCTTCGAACGCGGGCTGATCATTGAAACGGCCGGCGCGGGCGACCGCGTGGTGAAACTGTTGCCGGCATTGACGATTGACGAAAGCGGCCTGGCCCGTGGACTTGAGCTACTCCGGCAATGCGTCCGCGAAGTCCTGGAAGCGACGGCGTCCGCCGTCGGCGCCGCGGAAGACGATGCCACGGAGGTGTGCGAATGATTGTACGTCGCTTGAATGAACTGACCGAGGACCGTAAGGTGCAGGCCGAAAACTGGGCCAGCCGCCGCTTGCTGCTGCGCAGCGACCAGATGGGCTTTTCGCTGCACGACACGATCATCCGCCGGCGCCTCGACGCGGATTTGTTATCGCAACCATCTCGAAGCGGTGTACTGCATCGAAGGCAAGGGCACGGTGGAACTCGTCGACACGGGCGAGATCATCCCGATCGAAGCGGGGACCGTGTACGCGCTCGATCGCCATGACGATCACATTCTTTCCGCCGAGATCGAAATGCGGATGGTGTGCGTGTTCAACCCTGCGCTCGCGGGCGCGAAACTCATGATGAGACCGGCGCGTACCCGATTCTCGCTGGCGACGAGGAGGCCTAAGCGTGAATTCAACAAACGCCGCCGGCGCCGCGCCGGCCGCCGAAGACTTTTATTCCTCGCGAGAGGGCGCCGAGTGGGAAGCGGCCCAGCGGCCGGATCCGGTCGTCTGGGGATCGGCCGAAGGGCCGCTCGACCGCGAGGAGTTGGACAAATTCTCCCGGCAAGGTTTCCGCTTCGAGGAACAGTTGTTCGACGAAGCGGAGGTCGACCGGCTGCAGCGAGCCGCGCAGGAACTCGCCGAAACGGTCGATCCGCGCCAGCCGGGCGTGATCGCGGAACCGGCCAGCGACGTAGTGCGGTCGGTATTCCGCATCCATCGCACGCACGATTTGTTTCGCGCGGTCTGCAAAGACCCGCGAATCGTCAACGTCGTGCGGCAGTTGCTCGGCAGCGACGTCTACGTGCACCAGTCGCGCATCAATTACAAACCAGCGTTTAACGGCAAGGAGTTCTTCTGGCACTCCGATTTCGAGACCTGGCATATCGAAGACGGCATGCCGCGGCCGCGAGCGGTCAGCGTGTCGTTGAACCTGACGGACAATAATGAGTTCAACGGTCCGCTGATGGTCGTGCCCGGTTCGCACCGGACGTATGTGCGTTGCGTGGGTGAAACGCCGGAAGATCACTACCAGCAATCGCTCAGGCGGCAGGAGTACGGAGTTCCGGCGGCCGAGGCGTTGCGGGGGCTGGTCGACCGGGGCGGCATTACGGCGCCCAAGGGCGGTCCGGGCTCGGCGTTGTTCTTCGAGTGCAACCTGATGCACGGCTCGACCGGCAACTTGAGTCCGTACCCGCGCACGAACCTGTTCCTCGTTTACAACAGCGTCGAGAATGCCGTTGTGGCGCCGTTCGGCGGTTTGCGCCCCCGGCCGGAGTTTCTCAGCGAGCGAGAAGTGATCCCCGTCGGCGATCTGTAAGGGGCGGTCGTGCTGCGGATTTTCTTAGCCTCGTTCGTGGTCATGAACATCGTGCCGCTGCTGCCGGTGGTGGTCGGCATGACGGGCCGCATGCAGCCGGCGGCGCGCAGCAAACTGATCACGCAGGCCCTGCTGATCGGCGCCGCCGTCTCGGCGGGGCTGGTCGTCGGCGGGCCGCTGTTGTTTTCGTACATCGGCATTACGCTGCACGACCTGCGCATTGGCGGCGGGATCATTCTGATGGTGTTCGTCACCTACGACTTGCTGTTTTCGACGAGCCAGCGCAAGCAGCAGGACCTGGGCGAAGAGGTCGGCATCATCCCCTTGGGCGTGCCGATTCTCGCCGGGCCAGCGACCTTTGCCACCTTGCTCGTGATGTCCAACGCGCACGGCCGCCTGGCCGTGTTGGCGGTGCTGGCGGCGAATGTGGCGATCAACTGGATCCTGGCACAAAACGCTCACCGGTTGCTGGCCGTGCTCGGCGAGTCGCTGACGCAGGCCCTGGGCAAGCTCTATTCGCTGTTCCTGGCGGCGATTGCGGTCTCGATGATACGCAACGGCATTGCCGGCGTCATCCAGGATCTGCGTGCGACCGTCTAAGAGAAATCGATCGGAGGACCGCATGCCGGCACTGCGCAGCAAACATCGTTTGGAATCGGCGCCTTGGAAGGGCCCGCTAGCGGTGCGTTTCCTTGACGTCGATGCCCGGCACGAGAATCGGCGCCGCTTCCAGGTCGCCGGCCTCCATCAAATCGACGATTTCCTCGAGCGAGTGCAGCAGCGCCATGCGCTTCGCCTTGCTCAGTTTCCGCACGCGCGCAGGAACTCGTCTTGCAGCGGCGGCGGCAGCGAGTCGAGACGTTGCCGGCCGGACGGCGTGACTTGCAGGTACATCTTACGCCGGTCGCTCGACCCGCGCTCGCGGCGGATGTAGCCGGCGTTTTCCAGGCGGTCGAGAATGCGAGACACGGTCGGGTTAGACAGGCCGACGGCCCGGCTGATAAAGACGAGCGTGGCCTCTTCCTCTTTGCTGTTGCCGATGGCCTTCAGACACAAAAGTTGCGGCACGGTCAGCCCGGCGGCCTGCAACAACTGCCGCGAATGCTCCGAGGTTTTCCGCAAGATCTTGCGTATCGAGCGGAGAATCTGATACCCGATATCGTCGTCTTGGTTCGAAGTTTTTTCCGGCATATTGCTAGTGTAATCGCTAGCCGGTCTCAGGACGAGAGTTCTCATCGGCGCGCTCGCCGGCCTTTCATTCCAGACTGCTTTCCCTGCCACGCGCCGCCCTCGGCGGCGCAAGGCGCCGCAGCGGCCTGACATTCCTCACAATCCTCCCGACCCCGAAAGTAAAGCGAGACGAAATGAACCAACCCATCGTAAAAGACGATTCGCACAGCGACTACCAGGGTTTCCAAGAGCAAGCCCGAGCGCTGATGGCCGAAGGCGTATGGACCAACCGCTTTGCCGACGGCCAGGACCACATTTCCAATTGCGGAGCGGACTTGAACTGGCAGTGGGGCGTAGCCGCGGGCCCGGCGCAGGACCAGCTCGCGGCCCATGATGACGCGCACGATGGAATCATCCACGTGCCGGACGATGGGGCGGTTGTGGACCAGGAAGAGGTCGGCGATGTGGCCGAGGCGTTCGAGGGCTTCGTGTTCATCGGTGCAGATCGGTTCGTCGCTGAGGTTGCCGCTGGTGGCCACGATGGGGAAGCCGAGCCCGGAGAGGAGCAGGTGATGGAGCGGCGTGTAGGGGAGCATCACGCCGAGGTTGGGGTTGCCGGGGGCGACGGACACCGCCAATGGCTGATCGCCCGGCGCCGGCTGGCGCCGCCGGAGCAGGACGATGGGGGCTTCGGGGGAGCGGAGGAGGCGCTCTTCGAGGGGCGAGACTTCGCACGCGGTCTTGATGCCGGCCAGCGAAGGGAACATGAGGGCGAAGGGCTTTTCTTCGCGGTCTTTTAGCTCGCGCAGGCGCCGCACCGCATCGTCGTTGTGCGCCGCGACCATCAGGTGAAAGCCGCCGAGGCCTTTGACGGCGACGATTTGGCCGCAGCGAATGGCTTCCACGGCAGCCGCTATGGCCGCGCGATCAGGGGTGCGGCCCGTCCGGCAGCGCCTTTCCGGCGCGGTCCCACAGCCCAAGGTGTGGCCCGCAGGCGGGGCAGGCGTTGGGCTGCGCGTGGAAACGGCGGTCGCGGGGGTCGTTGTATTCCGCCTGGCACTGCGGGCACATCGCGAAGGCGCGCATGGAGGTGTTCGCGCGGTCGTAGGGCAGCGATTCAATGATGCTGAAGCGGGGGCCGCAATTGGTGCAGTTGGTGAAGGGGTATCCGTGGCGGCGGTCGTGTGGGCCAAACATCTCGCGCAGGCAATCGGGGCAGGTGGCGATGTCCGGGAGCACCAGGGTAGTCTTGGCCCCGCCGGGGTCGCTGGGGCGGATTTCGAAGTCCGTGTAGCCGACCGGGTCAAGCCAGGAGGGCTCGAGGCTTTGGATGAAACTGCGCGGCGGGCGTTCGGCTTCGAGGCGAAGGAGGAACGTTTCCAGGGCCGGCCGGGGGCCTTCGACTTCGAGGAACACGCCTTGAGGCGAGTTGTTGACCCACCCGTTCAGCCCGGCCTCCGCGGCCAGGCGGTGAATGAAGGGGCGAAAGCCGACGCCTTGAACGGCGCCCCGGAGGATGATCTTCAGGCGTGCAGTCAATCGAACCTCAGACGTGATGGGGCACGGCTCGCGGATAGCCCCGCCGGGACGTGCGTGCTGGCAGGGCACAGGAATCGGACTTGTGGCGGCTGTTCACAGGCTGCGCGTTATTGGTGTCCACTCTCGCAAGGAGGGCCGGGGAACTCAAAGGAATTTCTCTTGGGTGTCGCGGAGCCGGGCCGCCTAAGAAATGAGGGCATGGGGTATTCGTGGAAAACCTGTAACCAATCGGCCCTAGTTTGCGTCTGCCGGAATATAACGCTTATGAAGATGAACAAACAGACCGTGATTGCGCTGGCAGTGGCCGCCGGCGCGTTGAACCTGCAACCACTGACGCGCGCAGCGGAGGGCAAAGGACCCGCGCAACCGGCTGGGGAAGGACGGCTGGCCGCCGCGCGCGAGCGAATGCAGGAAACCGCCCGGGAACTGAACCTCACAGACGAGCAGAAACAGACACTGCAGAGCATCCTCCGCGAGCGAATGGGGAAGCTGCGCGATTTGCGGCAGGACAACAGCCTCACGCGGGAGGAGAAGATGGAGAAGTTCAAGGCCGCGCGGGAGGACATCACCGCCGAGGTGAAGAAGGTGCTGACGCCGGAACAGTTCGAGAAGTGGAAGGCGAGACAAGGGGGATTGGCCGAGGGCGCCAGCAGGCCGGGCGCGCGGCTGCAGGAGAGCATCCAGGCGCTGAACCTGACCGACGAGCAGAAGGAGCGGCTCAAGCCGATTTACCAGGAGCAGATGGAGAAGCTGCGGGAGTTGCGGCAGGACAATAGCCTCTCGATGGCTGAGAAGCTGGAGAAACTGAAGGGAATGCGCCAGGAGATCGGCCCCAAGCTCAAGAAGGTGCTCGACGCCGAGCATACGCCAAGTGGGAGAAAGAGTTCAATCGTTGGGTGGAGCAACTGCGGCAGCGGTTCCAGGGCCAGAAGGAGAATTCGGGGCCGAAGCCGCCACGGGCGCATCCCCGTTCCCCGCATTGGCGGCGAAGGAGCGCGGACATTCTTCTCCGCCCAGCCTCCCGCTGAGCACGAAGCAGACAAGATGTTCGCGCTCCGGCAATCAACGGAGAATGCGCCCCGCGCCGCGGGAGGCGTGGACTTTGGGCTTTAGGTGTTGGCTTTGGCCGTTACCATGTGGGGGATGGATCGGCACAGCCCTGAACGCAGCGGGAATTGTGATTGGCGGCATCGTGGGCCTGGTGCGGCGCAAGCCGTTGCCTCTAGGCGCGGGGAATCATGTCCTCAAGGTCGGGTTGGGAGCGTTCGCCGGTGTTCTACGGCCTGCGGCTGGTGTGGCTGAGCCTGAACAACTGGCTGCGGGCGGATCGGCGTGCAGCTCCTGATTGCGGTGCTGGCGCTGATGCTGGGCAAATTGGCCGGGCGGCTGCTGCGCCTGCACAGAGCTCTCGAACCACATCGGCCGGGAGGCGACGTGACCGCATTGCTGCGCTTAAACCGGGCGCCCCGGGCCAACTAAGCG
>CAWAYY010000007.1:0-12057 GCA_963786255.1 Pirellulales bacterium | reverse complement strand
GGTCCGCCGGGCGAGATATTGATGGTCACCGGCTCGAACATGTCGGGCAAAAGTACGCTGCTGCGGTCGCTCGGCGCGAATATCGTGCTGGCCCAGGCCGGAGCGCCGGTTTGCGCACGCCGCATGAGCCTGCCGCCAACGGAAGTCGTGACCGTGATGCGAGTTTCGGACTCGCTGGAACGCGGCGTATCGTTGTTCATGGCGGAACTGAACCGCTTGAAGTACGTCGTCCAGCGCCGGCGCCGATGCATCGCAAGGCGACAGGCAACTCTGCTATCTGCTGGATGAGATTTTGCATGGTACGAATACGGCTGAACGTCATCTGGCCGCGGTCCGCATCTTGCGCCGCTTGGCCGATGCCGGCGCGATCGGCGCCGTTTCCACGCACGATCTGGCGCTGTGCAGCGATCCGGGGCTGGCAGACCGCGCTCGCAACGTCCATTTCCAGGAAACGCTCCATCACGACGGCCAGCGCGTGCGGATGACGTTCGACTATCTGCTGCGTCGCGGCATCGCCCAGACCACGAACGTTCGCTATCTCCTCGACGCCGTCGGCCTGCCGGCGTTGGAAGGGGAAGATTGAGGGCTTCTCAGCCCCCCGCCCGTCGATAGTCGCCGTAATTGCTCAGAGCGAGCGTGCGCAGAAAGATGTCAAACACGCCGCCGGCGGGACCAACATCGACGCCAATACAGTTAATCGTCACGCGCCGGATGTGATTCTGCTGGGTCAGAGCTCCAATGATGGCCACCGGATTGCTGATCGTGCCGCCGCACGGCTCGCCATCGGTCAGGAAGTAGATCGATTCCACGTCGAAGCTCAGCGCCGCATCCAATGCGTCATACGACCACGTCGCGCCCAAGGCGTGCTGCGCCATGACGAACGCGGCGGCTTCCGCCTTGTTGGCGGGCGAGGCGGGAGACAACTGCGGCTCGCCATGGAAATACGCCCTGATTGAACGAGAGGACGTTGAATCCTACGTCGGCCGGTAGCGAGGCGATGGATTGCAGCAATTCGGCTTGGGCCGCCGCAAGTCTCAAGCCGCTCATGCTGCCCGACGTGTCGAGCACGAAGAGGACTCGTTGCCCGTAGATCGGCAACCCGTAGTAGCGCGACGGCGCCGCCGCATAGAGCGGTCCGTAAACCGGCGCGGGCCGCAGCGCGCGAGGTGAACTTGTCTCGGTTGACCTTCCACCACGATTCCCAGCGGGCCGCGTCGACGCCGTGCTGCTTGCCGCTGAGGGCCGTCAGGTAGCGCCCGATATCAAGCCGGACTTCCCCCCTCGCGCGGCGTAAAATCGAGAGCAATGCGTCGATCGCCTCAGGGCGTTCGATCCGCGTCAACGCCTGCACGATCGCCCTGCGGGCGCCGAACAGGCCGTCGAACAGCGGCTGCTCGGAAAGCTTGACCAACGACTTCACGCATCGGTCGTCTCCCTCCAGTCCGAGTTCGTCCGCCACGTTGACGAGCAATTCCCAGCCGACGCCCCCCTGTCGCGCCGCCTTGTCGAGCAGTTCATTGACGGCTTCTTCAACCGGCTCCAGCTTCGAGTCGAGCAACACGGCCACAATGCCGCAGGTCGACCAATCGGCCGTTCCCTTGCGCAGTCCCTTTCGTGCATGATCGATCAGCACGTCGCAGACTTCTTCGCTTTCCGTGTCGGCCAACAGCGTGCGATACGAGCCGTGCCGGACGTCTTCAAACGGGCTGGTCAACCCGCGTTCGACAAGCATGCGGGCCGCCGGAGCGGTCTTGTATTGCTCGAGCGTCGCCACCCCTTCTTCGCGACGCTCCGGTTTCGAACTGGCCATCTGCCGCAGGACTGTCCTGAGCACCGCGCACGAGGGCTCTTGCTGTTTGGGCTCGGCCGCCCGAGTCGGCGCGACGCACGGCAAACCGTTTGCCAACCACGCGGCGAGCAAGACATACGGCAAGACGCTGCGCCACCACCGGGAAAGCGGCAAGCGATCGCTGCACTCTTTCGGCGTGCAAGCACGAGGGCGAAGGTCATTCATCGCTCGGTCCTCTCAGAGAGCGTGCGGCGTCGCCCCGATTCAGTCGGTTCAGGGCGCAAGTTCGGCGTGGGGCGTGTCTTTTTGCCGGTTCTTTCAACGCCCTTACCTTAACTGCCGCGTCCGCCGGCTTCCAGCATTTGTGGCGAAATCGATAGCTTGGCGCGGAGAAAAACTACGATCTAAAAGGCCCGAGAGGGAAGAAAGGCCACTTTCTTCGTTCATCCCCCGGTCTCCTCCTCGTCCCTGCATCTCCCCTTCCGAAAGCGTTGCCGTCCGCGCTTGTTTGATTCAGCCCTCGCAAAGGGGATGTGCAGATGCGGAGGAGACAAGGGGATACGGAGAGTCTTTTTGCTCGTGCCATCCGCGAAATCCGTGGATTCTATGGCAATCTGCAGGGCTGCTGGCGAACCGCCGGAGCCGCCCGTCGTTCGCTTGTTGCCATCGCACGCGGCGAATAAACTTGAGCCTACGGGCGTTTCCCGCTTAGCGCTGCGCCGTGCGACGTGAACGCTTCGCTTACCAGCGCATCAAAATGATTGACGGACTGAGGAACCAGCATGCCGCGTAAATTGCTCTCTCTCCTTTCGGCCCTGACCCTTTCGGCGGGCCTGATGATGGCAGGCATGCTTGACGCTGCGCCCGTCCGGGCCGACGAGGTCAAGCTCAACGGCCACCTATTCACGTTGCCGGCGGGATTTGAGATCGAGTTGGCCGCAGAGCCCCCGCTGGTCGATCGGCCGATCGTGGCGGACTTCGACGAGCAAGGGCGGCTCTACGTGGCCGACTCATCGGGTTCGAACGATAAAGTCCAGGAGCAACTGGAAAACAGGCCCCATCGGATCGTGCGGTTGGAAGACGTCGACGGCGACGGCAAGTTCGATCGCCGCACCGTCTTCGCGGATCGAATGATGTTCCCCGAAGGAACCATGTGGCATGACGGCTCGCTCTATGTGGCCGCGCCCCCCAGCATTTGGAAGCTCACCGATACCGACGGCGACGGCGTGGCCGACCGGCGCGAAGAGTGGTTCCAAGGCAAAACGCTCACCGGTTGCGCGAACGACCTGCACGGTCCCTATCTTGGTCCCGACGGCTGGATCTACTGGTGCAAAGGCGCCTTCGCCGAACAGACCTACGAGCGACCGGGCAAACCGCCGCTGGTGACGAAAGCTTCGCACATCTTTCGCTGCCGCCCTGACGGTTCCGGCATTGAGCCGGTAATGACCGGCGGAATGGACAATCCGGTCGACGTGGTCTTCACTCCCGGAGGCGAACGGGTTTTCACCACCACGTTCTTGCAACACCCGGGGGGCGGCCTGCGCGACGGCCTGATCCACGCCATCTACGGAGGCGTGTACGGAAAGGTCCACGCCGTGCTCGAAGGACATCCGCGCACTGCCGCCGACGTGATGCCGCCGCTGGTTCACCTGGGACCGGCCGCGCCGTGCGGACTGGCCTGTTATGAATCGCAAGTTTTCGGTCCTCAATATCAAGGCGATCTGTTTGCCGCGCTGTTCAACATGCAAAAGATCACCCGTCACGCGCTGCGGCCCGCGGGCGGAACCTTCGAGCCGACGAACGAGGACTTCCTGGTTTCGGATCAGCGCGACTTCCATCCTACGGACGTATTCGAAGACGCCGACGGCAGTCTGGTGGTCGTCGACACGGGAGGCTGGTACAAGCTCTGCTGCCCGACCTCGCAGTTGCAGAAACCGGACGTGCTGGGCGCGATTTACCGCGTCCGCAAGTCGGAGGCGCCGCGCGTCGAAGATCCGCGCGGGCTGCGTTTGGAATGGAATGCCGCCACGCCGGAGCAACTCATTCAGCGTTTGGGCGATGCTCGACCGGCCGTTCGCCGGCGCGCGGTCCAGCAACTCGGCCGGCAAGGCGCCGCGGCGGCGCCGCTGTTGACGGGATACTTGACCGAGAGTCCTTCCGCCCTGGCACGAAGGCACGCGGTCTGGGCGGCGGCCAGGATCGATGGCGACGCGGCTCGGGCCATTGCCCGGCAAGCCTTGAGCGATCAGGACGAAACGGTCCGCCATGCAGCGCTACACTCCGTGAGCCTGCGGAAAGACGGCGCCGCCTTGCCTCAGCTTTTGCAGCATCTGCGCAGCGAGTCGCCCCACAACCGGCGAGCGACGGCCGAAGCCCTGGGACGTCTTGAAGACCGGACCGCCGTAGCCGCTCTGTTATCGGCCGCGGCGACTCCCGCCGACCGCGCTCTTGAACATTCGCTGATCTACGCCTTGATTGAAATCGCGGATCCAACGGCAACCGCCGAGGGTTTGAAGAGCGACAGCCCGAATACGCAACGTGCGGCGTTGACGGCATTGGACCAGATGCCCGGCGGGACGTTGGTTGCCAGCGACGTCGCTCCGTTGCTCGCCGCCGCCGACCCGGCTCTGAAGCAAACAGCGGCCTGGATTGTGGGTCATCACCCCGAGTGGGGCGGCGAACTGGCCGGGTACTTCCGCACTCGCCTGGCCGCCAGGCTTTCCGCGCAGGACCGAACGGAGATCGAAGCCCAACTGGCTCATCTGAGCACAGCGGCGGAGATTCAAGCGTTGCTCGCCTCACGATTGAGCGACGCCGCGGCCGCGCGAAGAACTGCTGAGCGTCGTTCGGGCGATGTCGCTCGCCCAGCCCAAGGCGGCGCCGGAGAGTTGGATTGCGGCACTGGAGCGCGTGTCGGAGCGCGACGATCTCGAAATCGTCAGCGCCGCCGTCGCCTGTATTCGAAACATCGGCATTGCCAAGAAGGACGCTGAGTCGCTTACCAGACCGTTACTCAAAACGGCCGCCGCCCAAGACGCTCCCGACGAACTGCGCGTGGCGGCCTTGGCCGCCGTACCCGGCGGACTCCGCCAGGTGGGCTCTGAGACGTTTGCCTTCTTGACCGAGCAACTTGATCCCGAACGCCCGGTGAGCATTCGCCTGGCGGCCGTCGAAGTGCTGTCAAAGGCCAGGCTCGACCGAGCGCAGTTGGAGGGCTTGACCGAGTCGATCGAGGAAGTCGGTCCGCTGGAAGTCGACCGCTTACTGGCGGCCTTCGAGCAAACCACCGACGAGCAGCTCGGCTTGAAGCTGCTCGCCGCGCTTGGCGATTCAGCGGCCCTTTCGGCCCTGCGTTCGGAGACGCTCAAGCAACGGCTGAAGAACTACGGCCCGGCCGTGCACAAGCAGGCGGAAAAGCTCTACGCCAGAATCGACGTCGGTCTGGCCGAGCAGAAGGCGAGGCTCGAAAAGCTGCTGGCAGGCCTGCCCGCAGGCGACCATCGGCGCGGCCAAGGCGTGTTCAACAGCACCAAGGCCGCCTGCTCTTCCTGCCATGCCATCGGTTACCTGGGCGGGCGGTTGGGGCCCGATCTGACCCGCGTCGGCCGCGTTCGCAACGAGCGAGACCTGCTGGAGGCCATCCTCTTTCCCAGCGCCAGCCTGGTGCGCAGTTTCGAGCCGCTGGTCGTGATCACGGAAGACGGGCGATCGTTCAGCGGGCTGCTGCGCGAGGAATCGGCCGACGAAGTCGTGCTTGCCAAAGGGCCCACCGAACAGTTCCGGATCGCACGCTCGGATATCGAAGAGATCCAGCCCGGCGTCATTTCCATCATGCCGCAAGGGCTCGACAAGCAGCTCACGCCCCAGCAGTTGGCCGACCTGGTCGCCTTTCTCCGCGCCTGCAAGTAGCCGCGCGCGGCTGGCCGCGTCGCCCGCGAGCCGGCCAGGCAACCTTAATGCGGCGTGGGCACGGGTACGGGGCTCGTCGGCGTTGGCAGACCCGACGTAATCGGCACCTTGGGTTCAAGTCCGATGATGCGGAACACGCTGTAGCTGGTGTTCATCCGGAACGGGACGATCTTGAACAGGCCCTGCGTGAAGACCAGATCAATCACATTCTGAGCGACAAGCACGCGGCTCTTGGGCACGACCACGATATCGGAGTCATTGATCCAGATTTCGTCGGCCGGGCACGGGCGATGGCTATAGAGCGGCCCGCGCAGCTCCAGTCGCGTGGCCATCAGCCGCCAATCGTCGCCGCGGCGAAAGACGACCGTGTTCCAGACGTTGCCGCCGTGGATCCAGCCGCCCGCCATGCTGATTGACTGCATCACCGTAGTCGGACCGTCCAACTCATAGCGGCCTGGCACGCGGACCTCGCCCAGGACGTAGACGTAGCGAGGCGCCCGGCTCACCAGCACAGGCGTGACGTCGAGCGCCGCAATCCGCGTGGCGTAGCGTTCCTCAAGTTCGGTGCGCACTTCGTCCAGCGAGAGCCCCTGGACCGGAATGGAACCGATGCCAGGCAACTGGATCGTGCCCTCGGGCGTGACCTTGGCGCGGCGGGATTGGCCGCCATAACCGTAGCGCAAATCGACGCTGGACCGCATATCTTCCAGTTTCGAGTTGACCTTGAGCGGCATGACGTTGATCGACGGCTGTCGATAGTACTGCTTGTAGCGGCGTTCGATCTCGTTCTGCAATTGGGTGACGGTGGTTCGCGCAGCGTAGACCTGATTCAGCAGCCGCAGCGTGATCGTGCCGTCGGGCTGAATCGTCAGGTCCTGATTGAGCGTCGCGTCGGTGAACGACTCGATGCGCACCTCATCTCCGACGTTCAGCCGATACGGCCGCGGCAATTCGTCCCGGGACAGGCGGAATATCACATCCAGCTCATCGCCCACGCGCAGGCGGTATTCGGGTACGTGCGCCAAGCGTTCGTGGCCGACGTATTCGCCTTGCGCATACTTCTGCCAGTTGATCGGCCCAGCCTCTTGCCAGGGCAATTCGCCGCAACGCGCCGCGGCGCTGTCGAGCCCCGCGATGGGATAGGGCGCCGCGGGTCCGAGGGCCTGGCAGGGAAGCACGCTCCGATCGCGAACGGGCCGCTCGGCTGCGAACGTAGGCGGAAGCACGAAAAAGAGACAGGCCAGTAATGCCAGCGCCCGCCAAACCGTCCGTCCGTCCAGACCGACGCCTGCCGGCTGCTTCAGGCGGGGCCCTTGCCTCATTCGCCGCGGTCGTTCCGTCATTTCCGTCTCCGCCGGTCCTTGTGCGTCGCTATTACCGCCATCGACAGGAGTTGCGACGTGCATTGAACGAAAGCGCACTCCTGCGCGGCGGCGCCGGAGCCCCTCGCCTCGCAACGACCGGCAAACTTCGCCGTATCGCAACATCTCCTCCCGGCGCGACCCGCATCTCCGGCAAACTCTGTGAGCCGGCGCCGCGAGATTTCCGATCGGCGAAACTCTACTGGGAGGTTGGCGACGGGGGGCGCCAATGGTATCATTCGCCCGAGACGCGGTGGGGACTTCTCGTTCGTGGAGGCGCGACAATGAAACTCGGATTGATCAACTCCGCCTGGGTCCAGGCGCAGCAGCCGACCGTCTTCGGTTTGCGCAAGACCAAGGAGCTTGGCTTCGACACGGTCGACATCTTCGTCGATCCTCTGGAGATCGACGTCCGAGAACGGCGGCTGATCAAGGATGAGTGCGACTTACTGGAACTGCCTATCGTCTCACTGGCCTGCGTGGCCGTCGGATTGATCGATTTCAACCCCAGCGTGCGGGCTTTCCACGAGCGGCGGGTGGAGGCCTATCTCGATCTGGCCTACGAGTACGAAGCCAAAAACGTGCTGCTGGTGATCGGCGAATACATCTGGAACAAAGAGGTGATTCCGCCCCAGGAGCAGTGGCGCTATGGAGTCGAATCGGTTCGGCGTCTGGGTCGCCGTGCGGGCGAACTAGGATTGGAAATCGTGCTGGAGCTGGAACCGTTTGCCATGTCGCTCATCAACGACGTCGAAAGCATGGTTCGCTTTCTCGACGACGTCGATCTGGCGGCGGTAAAAGCCAACATCGATATTTCGCACCTGGTGCTGTCGCACGTCGAGCCCGCGGAGCTACGCCGACTCAAAGGACGGGCCGGTCACGTCCATATTTCCGATTGCGACGGCAAGGTCCACGGAGATCTCCCCCCCGGACGCGGAGTGGTGCCGTTCGAGCCCTATCTTCAGGAAATCAAAGATCTGGGCATCGACGGCGCCGTGTCGATTGAACTTGAGTATTCGCCCGAGCCGGAGCGGATCGTCCAGTGGGTCGAAGAGGCATACCGAGAAACCGACCGGCGGATGCAGGCGATGGGCCTGCGGAATTAGTCGCGCTGCGGCGGCGGTTGGTGCAGCCACTCGGGCACGCGCTGCAATTGGCCTTGGCGGTCCACACAGGCCAGCGTGCTGTGGCCTTCCGCCAACAGTTCGTCGCCCCGGTAAAGTTCATACTCGTGCTGGATCTTGGCGGCAGTCACTCGTTTGAGCGTCGTATGCAGCCGTAGTACGTCGTCGTAGCGGGCCGGGCGACGGTAGCGGCAGCCGACTTCGACAATCACCATGAACGTGCCGCTTTCTTCGATTCTGCGATAATCGTAGCCCGACGAGCGGAGCAGCTCGGTTCGCCCCATCTCGAAATAGGTCAAATAGTTGGCGTGATGCAGGACGCCCATGGCGTCGGTTTCCTGGTAGCGAACGCGTATTTCGAGGTCGTGGTGGGGCGGCATGCGAGGATGTCTTAACGATCTGTGGCAGAAGGACTGTGGCAGAAGATGGTCACGCCCCGACCGAGGGCGACGGGGACTACGCTCCATGGCTCGTTCTTCCGCCGACGCGACAAACCCTCTCGCCGGCGTCCGCGCAGCGAGCCATCGCGGCGGGTACGAAAGACGTTGAACGAAGCCCCGGGGCGCCCTATAGTTAGGTGGTCGCCGGGCCCGACGTCTCGCGCTGGAGTTTCACCATAACGGGCGACGCCCCATCTCGGGAAGCCGGTTTTTTTGAAGCGGGCGGGTTCACCTCGGGAACTGAGTGGTTTGCATGAGTATTGGAGAAGGCGCCGGCACCGACGTTCCTACAGCGCGGGGCGCAATTACCCTACCATCCGGCAGTTCACCGTCTTCCTTGAGAACCGGGTAGGACAATTGCTGGAGGTCGTCCGTCGATTCGAAGGCAGCAAGGTCCGCATCGTGGCCTTGTCGATCGTCGATTCGGCGGAATGCGCTTTCGTACGGTTCCTGCTGAGCCATCCCGAACAAGGGCGGGAGATTCTCGAACGCGCGGGACTGGCCATGATCGAAAGCGATCTGATCGGCGTGGAATTGCCCGACGGGCCGCAGCCGCTGTTGAAGGTCTGCACGGCGCTGCTGCAAGCTGAGGTGAACATCATCCAGGCTTACCCGTTGTTGTTGCGTCCGCGGGGCCGGCCGGCCGTCGCCTTGATGGTCGACAACATCGACATGGGCCTCGACACGCTGGCCAGCAAGAACTTCACCATGATCAGCGAAGCCGATCTGGCCGAAGATGAGTGAACGCGGTTGCGTGACCGCAACCGAGCGGTCGCAAATGAGGCGGCCCGCCGCACTGCCCGCTTCAGCCGCACTGCCCGCTTCAGCCGCACTGCCTACTTCAGCCGCACTGCCTGGCTCACTCGAAGAACTCTTTAGGCAATTCCTGTATCTGCCGCAGGGCGATGCGTTGGATGGCATCCCAGGCCACGGCGGTCACCGTGTGGCTGCCGTTAGCCTCACGCACGGCAAACAGAGCATAGTTGGGGTGCGCGGCGGGATTGGCATAGGCGTCCGGAATGATCAGTTTGCCGTCGCCCAGATGAATTTCAATCGAAGCGCCTTTCGATCGGTGCGTCCACAGCCGCCGCAGCAACGCCGCGAAAGGATGCGCCGTGGCCGCGGCGCCGCTCGGCGAACTCGGAGCCCGGAGCCCTGATTTGCCCGAAAGCGAACTCTCCTTCGCCGCCGTCTCGATTTGAATCACGAACTCTTCCAGCGCTTCGTCAAGCTCTCCCTCGGCCTTTGCTTCCTGCTCCTCCTCATCTTCTTCATCTTCGGAAATGTCTTCCGGACTGGGAATGAGAAATCGCACGCCGCAGTGAGGGCATTGCCCCGGCCGGCCGACCATTTCCGCCGGTCCGTGCAGACGATGACCGCTGGGGCACAGGAACACGATTTCGCCGTCGTCGACGTCGTCGGGCGGTTGATCCCGCTCGAACTCCTTAAGCTGCCCTTCGGCTGCCGAACTGCCGGCTCCGGCGCCTCCCGCCGGAAGCGCGGCGGGAGCGCTGGCGGAGGCCTGGGGCGTGGGCACGCGGAACACGGCGCCGCACTTGGGGCACTTCCCCGGTTTTCCCGCCTGTGAAACGGGACAGGTCAAACGATGGCCGTTAGGACAATCAAAGGTGATGGTCATCATCGTTTATCCTAGCTCAGCCCCAGGATGGAGACAATGCGCCGTAAAATGAACCAATCGCTTGACTTACTCTCACCACATGCAAAAACTAGGAAGCTGTAGCCCAGGCACACGGCGGCCCGCGCCCCTCGAACTCAGTAGTGGGCGGCGAGGTCGTTGCCAGGCGGTTGCCGGTGACAGCGCCCTTCTCTTCGTTTCGAGCCTTTACGCATGCCAATTGCGGTTTCTTGCACGAGTTGCAAGGCGAAATTCACAGTCAGCGATAAGTTTGCAGGCAAGCAAGGACCGTGTCCCAAGTGCAAAGCGACGATAACGATTCCTGCGCTGGAAGCAAAGCCGGCCGAACCGGCGGCTAAGCCCGGCGCCGCCGCCCGAGCCGGCGCGGCGCCTGGCAAGACGGGGCCGGGCAAGACGGCGGATACACCCGGCGCGGCAGCGGCAAAGGCTCCGGCCGCGGCGGGAACCAAGCCCGCGCCCGCCCCAATGCCGGAAGTCGTGATTCACACTCCGGAGGAATTCGGCCCCAAGAATGCTCAAGGCCGGGCCACGACCAAGCCTATTGCCCGAACCGAAACGAAGTTCGAAGTCGTTCCCGCGGTCATCATTTCCGCGGGCGTGCTGGTCACCCTCTCGGTGAACTGGATTCTGCGAACCCAGTTGCAACAGAACCTCTTGATGCGCGGCGGCGGGTTGTTGCTGGTTTCGCCCGCAATTGCCGTCGCCGGTTATACCTTCTTGCGCGACGACGAGTTGGAGCCTTACCGCGGCCGCTGGCTGTGGTTCCGCGGGACGATCTGCGGCCTGGTCTATATGGCCCTGTGGGGCGTGTATATGTTTCTGCCGGCCGACGCGACGGCGGAGGCATATAACTGGATCATCGTCGGGCCGCCGTTTTTTGTCGTCGGAGCGATGACTGCCTACGTCACGTTCGACCTCGACTTCGGCAACGGATTTTTTCACTATTGCTTTTACGTGCTCGTCACGTTGCTGCTAGGCGCCACCGCCGGACTCGCCATGCCATCGGCGCACCTGACGAGTTGAGCGGCCTATGGCGAGTGATGCCGTAAAAATGCAGCCGTCGCCTGTTGGCGGATGCTGCCCACCAACTCGGGAGAGAGCAGATTGCTGTGATTGCGGCCCGGCACGACGGCAATTTCCGCATCGCTGCCGAGCGCCTTGAGGGTTGCCGCCAGTTTTCGCACCGCGCCTTCCAGATAGAAGGTGTCTAGCTCGCCCGTCCAAACGTGCAGCTTGCCTTGCAGCTTGGGCCCTAGCTCCGCCCAGTTCCGTTCTAGCTTGAGCCGAATGTCGTAGGCCTCCCAGGCTTTGACCACCTCCGGGTCGACCCGGCCCGTCGCGCGGTCCCACATCCGCCGCGGCTGGCCCGCTTCATCCAACGGACTGAACACCGCCTCGAACGAACGCAATTGGCCGCCGCGTCCCAGCACGTCGTCCATTTTCGCAAATGACTGATACCAGAGTTTGGGTGTGTTGCCTTTGCGTGCAATCGGCCGGCGGGCGCCGCGCTCGTCGAAGTACAAGCTCAAGGGGGGATGGGCGTATAAGTCGACCTGCTGCCAATCGCGAAAATCGACCGGGTCCGGCGCCGTGCTCCAGACGCCGCCAAACGTATCCGGATAGCTGATCTGCAGCCAGAGACTCGACCAGCCGCCCGAACTATGCCCCGACACGAAGCGCGGCCGTCGAAGCGTCCACGGTGCGAAAGTTCGCATCGATATATTGAATCAGCTCCTCGACCAGCGCCGCCCCGCGGGCCGTTGGTCGGGCTGTCGGC
>CAWAYY010000006.1:0-50525 GCA_963786255.1 Pirellulales bacterium | reverse complement strand
GTGCACCGATTGGCGGCGGTGAAAGACTGCCCATGGCAATGCCTGTCGTCTGGGCAGAGCTACCGGCGATGAAATCGCTTTTGAGAGCTTTGGCGGGCCAAACGCTCCTTGATGGAAGCGGTTGACAACACGGCCTGCAAAGAGCCGCGCCAGACGGATGCTTCCGATAGACTTGAATCTCTTGCGTCTTCGCCGTCTTCCACGAAACATTCAGACGGTGAACATGGGGAACGCGCCAATCGCAAGAAGCCACTGCAAACTTTTGTGGCGCTTTTGTGGCGCGCGGCTATGAAAAACTGGTCAAACGAGGCAACCAGCCATCGCTTGACGAAACACAAAATCCCCGTAATATCCAGTACTTGCTGCAACGGGAGCGACGCAGCGGAAGAGCCCGACGAGATTCCTGTCCTCTCCGCTCATCAAAGTCGGCTCTTCGCAAACGCCTTTTGCAAAAGGGTTTGCGAAGAGCCGCTTTGATTGACACAGTCGACTGTGTCAACACTGTGCCAATCAAGTCAGCGACCAGCAGCCCCCAGCCGGTTTTCCGGCTGACAGCTCTGTTCCAACGCTGTCCCATGACATGCTTCACCGCGGCGCCTCAAATTCTCAGGTCTGGCTTTGCCTCGGACCTTCCCCCGAACGAGTGGTTCCGTCGGCGGCCCCAGCGGCCTCCGCCTTTCCCACGAAACTAAGTTTTTGCATCTGCCGCTGCGCCTTCTTCGTCGTGCAGATGGTAATAGTGCCGCACCATGTTGCTGCTCTGGTGCCCCAACCAATGCATCACCACCTGCTCAGGCACGCCGCTGTTGGCGCAGGTCGAACAGAAATAATGCCGAAAGCTATGCAAGCGGCCATGGGCGAAACCGATCTCGCCCTCGGGCGTCAGGAAACGCTTTGCCAGCGGCGTCAACACCTCGCGAATCAGCGTCCGCCTCGCGATGTCCGGGCTCAGCACGCCGCCGCGCGGGCCGTGGAACACGAGGCCGTCCTTGGCCGGTTCCAGCGTCTGCAGCACGTCCCGAAAATCTTCATGGATCGGAAACGAGCGGCCACGGCCGCTTTTCGTCTGCCGAGCCTTCCGGTCTCGGTGGTGACGCTGGCGGATCTCGTCGGCCAGTTCGATCGTATTGTTTTCCAGATCGACATCCGACCAGCGCAGCGAGGCGAGTTCCGAAATCCTCATGCCGGTGCAAGCCAGGCCAATCACGACGCGGCGAGCCAGGCAAGATCGTGGCGGGTTTTGCAGAACTCGACGATTGCGGCAATCTCCGGCGCCGCCAGCAATAGGTGTCGGTGCCTCGGGGCTTGTTCAAAGGCATCTTGATGCGGCAGGAGGCGGGCAAGTGATCCGCGTCGATCATCCAGTTGATCGCCTGCTTGAGCGTCGTCAGCTCCAGGAATTCGGTCCGATAGGCGTAGCCTTCGCCGTGAGCCAGGCGGCGTATTACGAGGACTTGCTTGTTGACTTGGTTCCAGTAGGTCAGGCCCTGTTTGGTTGCGAAGTCCATGAACTTCTGAAGCACCGCTCGATCGCGCTTCGGCGTGCCGGGCTTCGTGCCCTTCGCGACTCGCGGCCGCTGGACGTGGCGCGAGATAAAGGTCTTTTCCCTTCTCAAGGCCGAGCAGACTGGACTCCGGCTGTCCAGAACGCTGCGATCGGCTAAGCCCAGCTTGACAGCCATCACGAGGTCGAGTTGCTGGACGGCTTCCAGGGCTTCTTGATAGTTTTTGGTGCCGAGCGAGTGGTCGCCCGGCGGGGATTCGATTGCTGCGGCCATCGGCAGTGTACACGCCGTCGCGCTGACCGAGCAGCCAGATAAAATACTTGCCGACGATTCGTTCTTTGCTGAGCTTCTTGGGCATGGTTTGCCCCTTGGTCCTAATCGGTTCAGCGACCTCGGAGCCAACCTGGCCGCGGACCAGACCGCGCGCGGAGCTCGTTGCATCCGCTTCCTGGTCGGCGGTGGAATTTGAGTTAGAGGGCGGCGATGGCGGGGCGTGGCTCCACTGACCAGCCCGAAACGCTTCGACGTCGATGAGCCAGAGCGTTCGGCGGCCCCCCGGCTGAACCGCAGGGAGGCTGCCATCCTTGAGGCGGCGACGGACCGTACTGCAGACCAGCCGGTGAGCTGGCAGAATTCTTCCGGCGAAACGAAGCGTTTGGAGTCATATCTCGACTCGACAGGGATCAGCGTCGAGGCAAATAAACCAAACGCATGTCAGGCGTCAAAATGAACTGTCCGCGCGGACACATCAGTCAACGACCGCCGTCGCGATGAGGTGCGGATAGCGGCGGAGTTCCCGCAGGAGGCTTTCAGCTTTCGTCCTGTCACCGTTCGTAAACTCAAGTGCCACTTGAATTTTTGGCAGGCCCTGGCCTTCGTTGCGTTGAAGCTCCTTTGCCAACCGCAAGACATCGTCGTTCTTGGGAAGACGGACGCGTTGGCCGGCAGATTTTTTGCTCGGTTTGTCCGGAGTCTTGTCCGCACCAATTTCAGCTTTGGTGTGCGCGGCTTCGATAGCTCCGCGATGATTCGCACCCGCAGCGTCTTGAAAAGGTTCAGGAAGCCGCTTTGAACATTAACAACCTCGGCCAGGGCATCGCCGGCCTGACCGAAAAGCTCTTGGCTCATTGGTTCGGCCCGCCTACGGTAGACAGCCGTTGGAGTGCTGTGCCTTGAAGGCCCATAAGTCTTTGAACAGGCCCCGAGTCGATGTATTCCGTCAGTTCGGCAACGTCGGGCCCGTCTAAGGCCGTATGCTTGTCGAGGTTGCTCTTCAACGATTGGAGCACTGCGAGCCGGGGTGCGACAGCGCTGAGGTCGCCGCTTGCAACGCGGAGCTGATCAGCCCGATATTGCTGCGATCTGATGATCGGCTCCAGGTAATCAATGACCCATTCGCGAATTCCAGCAAGTGTTCCAGCAACTTCTCGTTTTCAGGCAAAGGCTTGATTGCATTTCCCACGTTCGCATCCACTTCTGCAAGTCCATTGGCCACCCAGGCCACCGTAGTTCGTGACAGGCGAAACTGTCAACGGTAGATTGGCAGTGGGCCCAAAAGCCACGTTTTTTTGCAGAAGCAGGAACCGCAGGCTGAAGCAGAGGCCGACTGCGTGTATCTATCGATGGCAGGCGAAGTAGAAACGGCTAAGGCTCCCTATTTATGGTGACTCGTTTTCGCGAGGAATTTAGCTGCCTTCATGCGGATGCACTTCACCTACGTCGCCTCGCCGTTGAATGGCACCCGGAAACTCACCTAAGCAGCTTGCTCAGAGCATCGTCCGAGCCGTTCAGCAATGTGCCGATGTAAGTGAAAGCGACAAAGTATCCAATCCGTCCAAGGTTGCCGACGCCGTGGGCTGCGGGCTCAAACTAAGAGGCTGTTCGCTGGCGTCAAAGATCTTGGGATCACAACCGCATAGACCGAAAAACTCACCGCGAACGGCTTGGGAAATCGCAGCCGCTACCATGAACGCGGCGCCGCAAGCCGTCGCGCCGTTGACGTCGTTCCGCGTGAACGTCTGCTTGCAGCGCAGCCTTCAGCCCATGCGTGGCATCGTCAAATAGGTAACCGGCATCCCTCACTTCAAGATGACACGTTTTCGGTCAGAATTTAGGCGGCAATCCGTTGGCATCCCTGGCGACGGCTGTGGAGATGGAAAGAAACTTCAAATCCAGCGATCCGAGATTCATTCTCGGGCACACGGCTCAACTAGCGTCGCAAATTGCCACTCGACCTGGGTCGAAAAAACAGTCGAGGCGATTAGGGGGCGAGCGAACTTGTCCCCGGGGCATAGTGACCAAGCCCAGGCTGCTTACCCAACCTCGCCGGTAAATCTCGCCCGCTAGGGTCCATGTGCAGCCTACGTAGATGTGCTGGCTCTGTGTGAGCAAGCGTCGTCAAACAGCTGCCGCGGCTCGTTGTCAGGTCACCAAAGTGCATAAGAGTGGCCCGTACGGGCAGGGCAGGCATCTGCGTCATTAGTCTTGAGACGCCGTCAGGGGTCTGAAGAGAACACCCCCTTTTCCGCTGTCGAGCGGGTCATCGTTGCCACAGGATTCGTCCGTCTTCCAGTGGGATCGCAACGCCATCGCAGCGCGGAATTATTCGCACCGTATAGTCCGCTCGTGGGCGGGCCGCAGGCACAGTCGCGCTGTAAACGTAGCCGCCTGCCGCGCCGCCCGGCTGGCCATCGAGTTTCATCTCTTGCAGCGCAGGAGTACGCCCCATGTCGCCGTTGGCATAAAGCTCGACTCGCACCGCATCGGGAGCCAGGTCATTCAGATGGATTTGAATCTCAAATACGTGCTGCTCGCCCTTGGTCTCAACGTTCACTTCGCCGAACCGCAACGTGGACCATTTCTTTTCCAGAGCACGCTGCGAATCGACCATCTTCCTGCCGAAGGCGCCTTTCTCAGCAGGCGCCCTCGGTAGGTTGCCGCCGCGGGGAGGTAGTGCTGCTCGGTGTATTCGCGCACCGCGCGATTGGCGGAAAAACGCGGCGTCAACCGCGCCATGCTTTCCCGCATCCGCTCGGTCCATGCGGTGGGAACGCCGCTTTCGTCTCGGGCATAAAACTCCGGGATCACCTTTTGCTCGAGCAGGTCATAGATCGCTCGGCTTCCGTAGAATCCCATGCCGGATCGCCGTCATGTTCCTTGCCGTCACCAAACGCCCACCCTACTTCAGGCGTGTAGGCTTCCGCCCACCAGCCGTCCAATTCCGAGAGATTGATGCCGCCATTGACGAGCACTTTCATGCCGCTCGTTCCGCTTGCCTCCCAGGGGCGCCGTGGCGTGTTGATCCAGACGTCCACCCCTTGCACCAGACGCTCCGTCAACAGCATGTCATAGTCGCTTAGGAAGACAATATGAGGTCGGATCTCTGGACGACGGATAAACTGGATCCATTCATGGATCAAGGCCTGCCCTGCTTGATCCTGCGGATGAGCCTTACCTGCGATGATCAGTTGCACCGGGCGCTCGGGATTCGCCAGAAGACGAAGCAAACGCGCCGAGTCGTGCAGCAGCAGATTCGGCCTCTTGTAGGTCGCGAAGCGGCGTGCAAAGCCCAGCGTCAACGCGTTGGGATCAAACAGATGCTTTGCACGGTCAACCATCTCGGGAGACGCACCAGAGGCGGCAAGTTGCAGGGAAATGCGCTGGCGAACATATTCAACGACGGACCTGCGGGCGGCGGTGCGCAGTTGCCAGAGGTCCGCGTCGGAAACGCGGCGAATGTCCTGCTCCAGGGTTTCCGTCGTCCCCAACCAACGGTCCTTTCCACAGGCTTTCGTCCAAAGATCATCAGCCGGGGCCGAGTCCCAGCTCGGCATGTGGACTCCGTTGGTCACGTGTCCGACCGGCACTTCCTCCTCCGGCCAGTGCGGAAAGAGCGGCTCGAAGAGGCGTCGGCTTACCTCGGCGTGCAGGCGACTCACGCCGTTGACCGCTCCACTCCCGCGGATTGCCAGATAAGCCATATTGAAACTCTCCGACGAATCGTTTGGGTTTTGGCGGCCCAGGGCAAATAAATCGTGGATTGGAATGCCGAGCTTCTCCTGGGCGTACCGACCGAGGTATTGCTGGATCAGTTCCGGAGCGAAGCGGTCAAAGCCGGCCGCCACTGCAGTGTGGGTGGTGAAAAGGTTACCGGCTCGCGTGACGGCCAGTGCGACTTCGAACGGCTGCCCGGTCTCGTTCATAAAATTCCGGGCTCGTTCCAAAATCGCGAATGCCGCATGTCCTTCATTCAGGTGACAGACTTCCGGCTGAATGCTGAGCGCTTCGAGCAACCGCCATCCGCCGATTCCGAGCAGCAGTTCTTGCTTGAGACGCAGCTCCGACCCGCCGCCATACAGCTCACTGGTAATTCCTCGATGGGCCGGGATGTTCGCCGGGTCATTGCTGTCCAGCAGGTAAAGCTTCACTCTGCCGACCTGGACTTGCCAGGCGCGCAGCCAGACCGAGTAACCAGGCAATGCGATCTCCAGTCGCAACCACTCGCCGTTTGCTTGGCGCAACGGCGTGATCGGCAACTGTCCGGGGTCGTTATACGGGAAGAGGGCCTGTTGCGATCCGTTTTTGTCGATCACCTGGCGAAAATAGCCTTGCTGGTAGAGCAGTCCCACGCCGACCACGGGCACGCCTAGATCGCTGGCGGCTTTGAGTTGATCGCCGGCCACATTGCCAAGCCCGCCCGAATAAATGGGGAGCGCTTCGCTTAACATGAATTCCATGCTGAAATACACGACGCAGGTCAGAGGATTCCGCGAATGATTTTGCTGAAACCATGCGGGCGCCTCCGCCGCTTGCCGCTTCGTCTGCAACAGGCCGTCAACGTTCTTGCGAAACACGGGATCGGCCATTACTCGCTCGATTTGGCCGCGCGAGACCGTCTGCAGAACGCCCCAAGGGTTATGCGTGATTTCCCACAATTCGGGATCAAGCTGCCGCCACACTTTGTCGGTCGCATGATTCCACGACCAGCGCATATCCAGCGCTAGTTCAGCCAGGGAATCAAACCCCTCGATTGCCGCGGGAAGAAGGCCATAAATTGGGTGGCTGACACGTGTGGGTTTGCTCATGTTCGTTCCTCCCCCTTTGTCTTAGAGGAGGACCTTGCTTGCTGCGTCCCCGCCGCAAAAGCATCACTGACAATCGTCTGGGCTTCATCGAGGAGCCGGGCAAATGTTTCGCTCCCCGGAAGCTCTCAGCGTAAATCTTGTAAATATTTTCGGTCCCCGACGGACGCGCCGCGAACCATCCACTCTCGGCCACTACTTTCAACCCGCCAATCGGAGCGCCATTGCCCGGCGCGTGGGTGAGGACCGTTTGCAGTTTTTCGCCCGCCAACTCGGTGAGCTTAACTTGTTGGGGCGAGAGTTTCGCCAACAGTTTTTTTTGCTCGGGAGTCGCCGGCGCCTCAATGCGGTCGTACGCAGGCTCGCCGAACTCGCGCGTGAGTTCTCGATAGATCTCGCCCGGATCGCGGCCCATCCGGGCCGTGATCTCCGCCGCCAGCAAAGCCGGGATGATTCCGTCTTTGTCCGTCGTCCAGACGCTGCCGTCCAGACGGACGAAAGACGCTCCCGCGCTCTCCTCCCCGCCAAAGCCAAGCGACCCGTCAAGCAAGCCGTCGACGAACCACTTGAAGCCGACCGGCGTCTCGTAGAGCTTCCGGTCCAGCTTTGCGGCCACCCGGTCGATCATCTGCGTGCTCACCAGCGTCTTGCCGATCGCCGCCTCCTGGCGCCATTTCGGTCGGTGTTGGAAGAGGTAGAAGATGGCGACCGAAAGGTAGTGATTGGGCGGGAGCAAACCCGTGCTCCGGGTGACAATCCCGTGCCGGTCGTGATCGGTATCGCAAGCGAAGGCGACATCGAACTGGTCCTTCAGGCCGATCAACCTCTGCATAGCATACGGCGAAGAGGGGTCCATGCGGATCTGGCCGTCCCAATCGACCGTCATGAAGCGGAAGGTCGAATCGACGGCCTCGTTGACAATGGCGAGGTTCAGCCCGTAGCGCTCGGCAATCGGCCCCCAGTAGTGGACGCCGGCGCCGCCGAGCGGATCTACCCCCAAGCTGATCTTTGCGCCGCGAATGACATCCATGTCGATCACGTTGCCGAGATCACTCGTGTAGGCGGCGACGTAGTCGTGCCGGTGGGTGGTGGAGGCCCGCAGCGCCTTCTCGAAAGGAATCCTGTTTACGCCTTGCAGGCCGCATTCGAGAAACTCGTTGGCCTGCCTCTCAATCCAGCCAGTGACGACGGGTTCCGCCGGCCCGCCGTGCGGTGGGTTATATTTGAAGCCGCCGTCATGGGGCGGATTATGCGAAGGCGTGATCACGATGCCATCGGCAAGACCCGTTTTCCGCCCGCGATTGTAGGTCAGAATCGCGTGGGAAACGGCCGGCGTCGGGGTGTACTCGTCCCCCACCGCGAGCATGACATCCACGCCGTTGGCCGCCAGCACCTCCAGGGCGCCGGCGGCAGCGGGCACGGAGAGCGCATGCGTATCGATGCCGAGGAACAACGGCCCGTCGATCTTGTGCTGAGCCCGGTACAGGCAAATGGCCTGACTGATGGCCAGGATGTGCTGCTCGTTGAAAGCCTTGTCGAACGAAGAACCGCGGTGCCCGGAAGTGCCAAAGGCGACCCGTTGCTCCGGCGCCGAAGAGTCGGGCGTTTCGGTAAAATAGGACGTGACCAGTCTCGGCACGTTTACCAGCATGTCCGGTTCGGCCGGTTTTCCCGCCAACGGGCTGACTGTCATAGCGATTCGATTCATCTGGGCGACTCCTGATTCCGGATCTCGCGCTCTGCCTGGAGCCAGTTCTTAAGCGAGTCGCCTTCTTGACGGCCTCGCCGTACGTAGAGTTCATAGGCTCGCTCGGCGATCTGCGATCTCAGATCGACAGATTCCTTGGCCAAGAGGGGCGCGGCAGTTGGGTCGAACACTCGATACGCAAACAGCTTTACGCGGTCGTTCAGGACGAACCACGCCAGGGCATAGGCCCAGACGAACAGCGCCCAACCCCAGCCGAGCGGCGTCATAAACAATCCGTAGACCGCGATCAGCGTCGCCGCCAGTTGCGTGCCGAACACCGCCAGCAGCAAAACGCGCGCGGGGCGTATGGACCAGAACGGGCCGCGCGTGCGCGTCAGGAAAATGGTCAGATGCCCTGCCACGGACAGCTTCAAATACATTAGGGTCTGAATGTGCGCGCGGTCGAGATGAAAGACTCGCTCGCCGAGATAGAACAGGCCGAAGGCGGCGACGACCCCGACGACGCCCAGCACTGTGGCGACCCCCAGCACCATGTGCATGATCCAGGCCTCGGGCATGTCCTTGTAATGAACGTTGTCGTAAGCGATAGAGAGGATCGCTCCGTCGTTGAGCAACGCCAGCATCACGATCATCACCGCCGTCAAGGGGTAGAAGTTGAAGATCAGGATCGCCAGCGTCATGAACATCAGGACGCGCAGCGTCTCGGCGATGCGGTAGATCGCGTAGCTGTTCATTCGCTGGAAAATCTTGCGGCTTTCCTTGATGGCATCGATGATCACCGACAGGCCGGTCGTCATCAGCACGATGGACGCCGCCGCACGCGCCGCGTCGGTCGCCCCCGAAACGGCGATGCCGCAATCGGCCTTTTTCAACGCGGGGGCGTCGTTCACTCCGTCGCCCGTCATGCCGACGATGTGGCCGCGTTTCTGCAGGACATCAACAATGTGGAACTTGTGTTCGGGAAATACCTGGGCGAAGCCGTCCGCTTTCTCGATCGACTCCTCCAGTTCCGCTGTCTCGCGATGCTTCGCGTCGCCGAAGCCGCTGGCATCGAGGATATTCGTGCCCAACCCTAGTTTCTCCGCAGTTTCCCGAGCGATGGCTACTTGATCGCCCGTAACCATCTTGACGTTGACCCCCATCTGCCGGGCAGTCGCAATGGTCGCTTTGGCTTGCTCACGCGGCGGATCGAACAAGGGCAACACGCCTAGAAACTGCCATTTGCCTTCCTGATCCGCCCGGGCGACGCCTAAGGAGCGGAACCCGCGGGCCGCGAATTCGTTGACCGCCTTCTCGACGGCGGGCTTCACCTGGTCGGCATTGGCTGACAATTCCAAGATCACCTGCGGGGCGCCCTTGGTCGTCTTGAATTCCTTTCCGTCGGCGCCCTTGACGGTGGCCTCGGTGCGCTTGTGGACCGGATCAAACGGCTGGAAATGAATGACCTGGTAGCCCGTTAAAGCCTGATCATTTTTCAGACCGCCCAGCACGGCCAGATCGATCGTATCTTTATTGTCCGCACGCGACGCCAACGCGGCGTTGAGGATGACTTGATCGGCGGGGAGGCCAATTGCGCTGAATGGATCGCCCAGCGTCAGCTTGTTCTGGGTCAGAGTGCCGGTCTTGTCCGAGCACAGCACATCCACGCCCGCCAATTCTTCGATAGCCGCTAACCGGGTCACAATCGCTTCTTTTTTGGCCAGCAGGCGCGCGCCGACCGCCATGGTTACGGACAGCACCGTAGGCATGGCCACCGGAATCGCGGCCACCGTCAGCACCAAGGCGAATTGAAGCGTGGTGAGCATTGGGTCGCCGCGGAAGAGCGCGACGCACAGAATCAACGCCACCAGCGTGACTGCGAGGATGATCAAGTAATTGCCGATTTTCAGCACCGCGCGTTGGAAATGGCTGACGGTTTGCGCCTCCTGCACCAGTTGCGCGGTCTTGCCGAAGTAGGTGTTCGCGCCCGTGGCATACACCAGTGCGCCGATCTCACCCTGGCGGATAATCGAACCCGAGAATACCGCCTCGCCCGGTTTTCGCGTGGCAGGCAACGACTCTCCCGTCAGCGCGGACTGATCCACTTCGATCGGGTCGCCCTCGAGCAATCGCGCATCCGCCGGCACGATGTCGCCCAGTCGCACGCGGATGACGTCCCCCGGCACAAGTTCACGCGACGCGGGGTTGGTCCACTTTCCATCCCGTTTCACTCGCGCCTTGATCGCCAGCTTGGCTTTCAGCGCGGCAATGGCGTTTCCCGCCTGGCGTTCTTCCCAGAATCCGACCACGGCGTTGGCCAGCAGCAGAAGCAGGATGATGGCAAAGTCCGGCCAATGCCGGGCCACCGCCGACAGGACCACGGCCGCTTCAATCATCCACGGGATGGGACCCCAAAAATAACTGAGGAATTTCAGGAACGGATTGGTATTCTGTTCCTTGAGTTCGTTGGGCCCATACTGAGCCAACCGTTGCTGCGCCTCGGCTTGACTGAGGCCCTCTGGCGACGCCCCCAACTTGGCCAGCAGCTCCGGCATGGGAAGGATTTTCAGATCGTCGCCGGAGTCGGGCTTTGCTCCTGACTTCGGTTCAGGAACTTTGGGCGGGGCCCCGTTGGTCTCCGTAACGGGAATTCCCTCCGCCGTTCCAGGTCTCGCGAGTTGCTGGATATTTGTCAGCATGGTCATGTCCTTCCCATCGCAACAGTGTATTCGCCCTGGCACACAGCCCGGTTGCACCTTGCTCGGCGTTTGAGCATGTTCAGGCTTCTCTCAACAGCAGGATCAGTCCGACTAATGCCGCCAACATCGCCATCCACAACCCGATGGCGATGCGAGTGGCCTGCTTGGCGCGATCTTTCTCCCACCAGTTCGCCGGGTGAATGCCTTGCACCACAAACGTCGTCACTCCGGCAAGGTTCACGCAGATCAGGTTCACTAGCAGCAACGACAATGCGCCCATGGCCAACGCCGGCCGCCCACTGCCCAGCAGCAGCCCAAACGTCACCAGCGGCGGCAACAAAGCCACCGCCACCATCACTCCGATCAACGTCGCCGACACGCCTGTGGTGAAGGCCAGCGCCGCCGCGCAGCCCGACGCCAACGCCACCGCGATGTCGCCCAGCTCCACGCGCATGCGCGACGCCACTTCGGAAGCTGCCGGGTCGACGTGCACCAGCACGCCGATGGTCACCGACAACACCATCGCCGTCGCAATCCCGGCCATATTCGTCAGGAACGAGCGTCGCAGCAGGGCGAGGTCGCCTAAAGTCGTGCCGAGCGCCAACGCCATGTTCGGCCCGAGCAACGGCGCAATCACCATGGCCCCGATGATGATGGCCACGCTGTTGTGGCGTAGACCGACGGCCGCCACGATGGTCGACAATACCGCCATCGCCAGATAAATCCGCGAACACCTCGCAGCATCTTTGATGTCCTCGTAAAGCTCCTCTCGGCCGATCCGTTCCGGTGATTTTTCCACCGGCGGCGGTTCTCCGGGTGCAACGGCCGGCTCCAACTCGGTGCGTGGCAAGGTTGCTTCGACAGGCAGAATCACCAACCGGTTGCCTTCACGGCCAGCGTATCGGTGCTCCAACAAATCCAGCACCGCCTCGCACTGTTCTGCATCCAACAAAATCCGCACCAGCACTTCCCCGTCCGACAATCGGACCTGCCGGTGCTCGAGCACCTTCTGCTCTTTGAGCAGCTCGCGAACTTCTCCGCCGTCCTGCTCCCCCAACACCATCTCAATTAGTCGCAGCGCCATCGCGGTGTCATCCTGTCCAATTCCAGCTCCGGATGTCCGGCAGGTCTAGACCATGCTCGCCCAGGCGCTGCTTGTCTTCGATAAGCTAGTCCTGCGCCATCTGCCCGATTGCAGGCCCCCTTAACTCCTGTCCCAGCCAGCCAGGATGCGTTCGAACTCCTCCTTGTGTCGCGTCTCGTCCGCCAGTTGATTCTCCAATGCAACTCTCAGGCCGACGTCGCCGAACTCTTCGGCCTGGCGGAGGCGCTCGCCATAGTCGCCGATCGCTTGTATTTCCGCTGCCAACGCATGCTGCAGCATTTCCCGCGGATGCCTTGCCGCTTGAACTCGGCGGGCTTCCGTGGTCGGTTCGCCGCCTAAAGCCGCAATCTTATCGGCCAGAAACTGAGCATGGCCCAACTCGTCGGCAATCTCCGCCTGAAAGAGAGCTCGCAGCTCGCTGCGAAAGGGGCCAGTCAACTTCGCGGCATAATTGGAATACATCAAAACGGCCTGGTATTCTCCGGCCAAATCCTCGTTGAGGCTGGCCGTCAGCGCGTCGCGATCGACGGTTTGCGGCGCATCATCGCCGTGGAGTACGTCGGAACGACGTTGACCTGACTCTTGAGATTGGATGGACATGAAAGGGTTCTTCTTGTCAGTGAGTGGAATAGAGCCGCGGTCGCGGCATACGGGCCTGTGAGTATCCAAGCGGGCGCATCGCTCGCCGGAAAAGATTCTTCGGATGCTTCATCGACGGTATCGTGGATATCCTGCGGATTATCGTTCACAGCGACCGTCCTCCTAACCTGCCAATCTGGTTCCTAGAAACGAGAACATCAGACCTGCGGGCCGTCAAATCCGCCGCTGCTCCAGCTTTCCGTCGGCATGCCATGGGCCAGCAAGAACACCTGAACGACCGTCCCGGACGCAAATGCCTTGACCACGGTTCCGGTCGTCGGCTCGACCTCGATGCTTGCTTCGGGGACGTCAACGCCGGTGATCCGCTTGATCTCTTTTCGCAGCGACTCGGATGAGTCGTCGAAAAGCTGCCGATGGAGTTCCCGCACCTGCGCGGCGCCCGCCGGGTCTTGCGCCAGGGCTCTTTCGGCGGGCGATAGGGCCTCATGGAGCGTGATGACGACCGTGTTCTCCCCGAGCACCACGGTTACCGACTTGGGCATACGACCGGTTCTCTCGAACTCGAAGTCGCTGGCCGCGCGAGCGATTTGTTCAGCCATGCCTGCAGTAGCCTGGTTAATCACGGCGAGCTCCTCTTCTTAACGATTTTCACGTGTATACGAAATAAAAAAGCCGACGTGGCAGAACACCCGAAGATGTTCCACCACGTCGGCTTACTCTTAAACGAGCCCACCGGCACAAGCCGGGTTGCTCTTCAACTAGTCATCCGACGAACTTCTAATCAGCCTTCGGTCAAGCAGTTAAACTGCAGCGGGGCTGATAGATGAATTGTACCTTACAGACACCGATCAAAGCAATGCAATCAGGGTCTGGGCTGTGCATGCCCGTATTCCCCGCGTTCAACTCCACCTTGTTTTCAACTCCACCTTGTTGAGGTGCAACAATCGGATGAATGCGCAATTCAGCGCACTGCGCCCCTTAAGCCCAAAGCTCAGCGTGTGGACCACGGATCAAGCCCTGGCTGACGCTAGAGGCGGGCAAGCCTCGCCTGCATGCACGCAGCAGGGGCTGCACAACGAAAACCTCGACAGAGTAATCGCTTGGAGCATTCTGCGCGGCGCACCTGCCCCGCCGGCATGAAAAGTGCGACCCATCTGATGAAAAAGACGCCGTTCTGGATTCTTTGATCCGCATGGAGTTAAGTCTGATGACGCAGTTGATTTCACCGCGCGTAAGCTATCCGCACGGCGGAAGCGTCGAGCACGACGGCCCTTCTCGGGCCGCCACGAAGAAAACTCAGGGCGAGATCGAAGCGGCCATTCGCGACCGCATCAGTCGTCTTGAACAGGAATACATGGGCCGAGGGCCGAAGGACGTTCGCGTCCACCTGGTCGGTGACCTCATCGTGATTCGCCTTCAGGGTGTTTTGACCGCGCCGAACTGCAATTGGTCACGTCGCACGCGGCGGAAAAGGGGAGAGGCTTGCTGAAACAAGTGCGGAACCATCTTCGAGAAGCGGCGAGGCCGGTCATGGAAGTCATGATCCACGAGATCACGGGCGTCAAAGTGCTGAGCCTGCACCACGACATCAGCACGGTGAGCGGAGAAGAGGTAGTGCTCTTCACTCTGGCCGAGTCGCCAAGTTACAGGCCATCGGCGAAACGATAGCACTGTGAACCGTGGTTCCTTTCGACAGCGTTCCTTACGACAGCGCTCGCACTCGCGCCAGTGCGGCGTAAGCAGCCGCAGGCGCCGCAATTGCCGGCTCAGGTTCGTTGAGAGCCGCCAATACGGGCCGAAGAATCGGGCCGAGCTTTCTCTTCTTGGATAAAGCCTGACAGACGTGGTGGGCGCCCTCGCGAAACCAGCGTGACTGAACCCGTTCGAGCAGTGCCGCCAACAAAGGTTGCAGCCCATCTTGGCCCAAAGCGACCAAACCTTCTGCCGCGAGCCAACGGACGTCGCCATTACGGTCGTCCAAGGCGCCAACCAATGCGAAAGCACTCAGCGGATCGGCGATATCGCACAGCGTCTTGGCTGCCTCCCATCGCACGTGCGGCTTGGGATGCGAAAGGAGTGGAATCAGCGAAGGCACGGCCGGGCGCCCGATGGTAACCAGCGACTTTCGCGCCTTCTCCCGCAACGTTGCATCACGGCTTGCCAGCGAGCGAACTAGCTCAGGGATTCCCACTTTTCCTGTCTCCTGGTCCAATTTGCGGTCCTCCGTCGTGGATGGAGCGTGGGTCAGAACTCTCAGGCGCAATCATCTCAAACGTGATCGGCGTCCACACAATCGTCACATCCAGAAACGCCTCCTTCTGAAACCGCCCCCCAGGAACGACAGCACGGCGAATATGAGAAAAACGACGAAGATGACTTTCGCCACTCCCACCATAGAACCCGCAAGTCCGCCGAAGCCGAGCAATGCAGCAATCAAAGCGATGACGAGGCAAGCGATTGCTAACTGTAACATGGGTGAACTCCTCCTCAAAAAGTTGCACAGACCGCTGAAGCACGGTGGAGCATTACGCGTGCCGAAACGATCGATTGCTGCGAATGGGCGTTATTTCCCACTCTTCCGCGTTCAGCAGCGCTTTCTGCCGAGCGAAATCGCACGATCCGGAACCGGTTGTGGCACGCCAGTGCTGGCAGGTAGTCGACCGGGTCTTCAGACGATACGATTATGCAAGCGCGGATCGCCAAGGAAACCTTGAGTCCCCTCTTTCAATCGGTTGAATTGTGGTTGTCGGAAGTTAGCAGGAGAGGCGTCTCGTGACGCTCCGTTCCCACAACGCCGCTGACGGTGGCGGGCGTATCCGCGCAGTGCTGCAATGCTGGGCGCCTCTCGTTGCACCTCGCGTGCTGGCGGCGAGCGTGTTTGTCGCCGGCTCTATACTTCTGTTGTCCGGCGCCATGCCCGCATCGCACGCGCGTCTGCAGCTCCTCCGCCGCGTGCTGCCGCTATCGGTGATCGAGTTGTCTCATTTCCTGGCCAGTATCGAAGGCCTGGTGTTGATGATTCTGGCTCGCGGCCTGCAACGGAGGATCGACTCGGCTTATTATCTGACCGTCCTGTTGCTGGCCTCGGGCGTCGTCTTGTCGCTGCTCAAGGGCCTCGACCTCGCAGAAGCTCTCATTTTGGCGGCGATGTTGGCGTCCTGTTGCCTTGTCGCCGTCACTTTTACCGGAAAGGGGTCTTGCTTACCGAACGATTTACGCTTCGGTGGTGCATCGCCATCGCGTTGGTCTTGGTCTGTGCCGTATGGCTGGCGGGGTTTGCTTACGCGCAGGTCGAGTACAGCGACGAGTTGTGGTGGCGTTTCGCCCTGGACCAAGATGCTCCGCGCTCGCTGCGCCCGTCGCGGGCTCCGTACTGATGGTCCTCGTTCTCGCTGTGGCCGGCTTATTGCGAGCGAAGCCGCGCCTGCCAGGCATGCCGACGCCGGAGGACTTGGAAGCGGCCCAAACGATTGTTGCAGCATCGCCCGATGCTTCCGCGAATCTGGCCATGCTAGGCGACAAGCACTTCCTCTTCAACAAGGAGCGGACGGCGCTCATCATGTACGGCGTTGCGGGGCGCAGTTGGGTGTCGCTGGGCGACCCGATCGGCGACCCCCTGGCCGCCAGACAACTCGCTTGGGAGTTCGTCGAGCTTTGCGACGCAGGGGGCCGGTGGCCGGTATTCTACAAGATCGGCGAGGAACGGATCTCGCTCTATGTCGAAATGGGATTGAGCGTCATCAAACTCGGCGAGGAAGCCCGGCTGCCGTTAGCCGATTTCGCTCTGGAAGGAAAAACGCGAAGGCGCCTCCGCGAAATCAACAAGCATTTATTAGAAGATGGTTGCTCGTTTGAGATCGTCGAACCGGAGATCGACGACGTGTTGCTGGCAGAATTGAAGGCGATTTCGGATGCATGGTTGGCCGAACGAAATACCGCCGAAAAGGGTTTTTCGCTCGGTTCCTTCGAGCCCGACTACGTCCGCCGCTTCCCGATCGCGCTCGTCCGCCGTCGGGGTCGCGCGATCGCGTTTGCCAATGTCACGCGTGGCTTCGAGCGGAAGGAGCTTTCCGGCGAGTTGATGCGCTATCTACCCGACGCGCCGCAGGAAGTGATGTCGTTCCTCTTTATCCAACTCATGCTGTGGGGCCGGCAGCAAGGTTTCCAATGGTTCAACCTGGGCATGGCTCCGCTCTCCGGCATTGATGCGCAGCCGCTTGCGCCGCTGTGGAACCGCTTCGCGGCGATCCTCTACCATCACGGCGAGCACTTTTATCATTTTCAAGGCCTCCGCGAATACAAGGAGAAATTTCATCCAATGTGGAGACCGAAGTATCTCGCAACGCGTGGCGGGATCGCTTTGCCCGTCGTCATGGCCAACGTCGTCACGCTGATTTCCGGGGGCCTGCAGAGGTTGGTGATGCATTAGCCGCGGGATGTTCGCCGCGGCGATCGGACACGGGAGCGCAACGCCGACCCGGAACTTAAACAATGGGCCAAACCAAATTGCCGGCAGTCGATGCGGCCTGCGGCTGGAACCGCCCCCTAGGGAGATCTGCATGGAACATCCTGCCGACAGCGGCTCAGCAAAGCTTGCCGAGCCAAAACCGCATCAAGAGCCGCCGCTCGCTCAACCCGGGAATGCGCCGTCCGGACAATGGCGCAGCAAGGCCACGGCGATCGCGGCGTTTTCCATCGTTGCCATCTTTTTGCATCTGCTGCTCCGCTTGGGTTTTCACGCCGCTCCGGCGCTTACCAGAGTCCATTGCTGGCCACTCTTGCGCTCGGCGGCCTGCCACTGCTCTACGACCTGCTGCGCAAGCTCCTGAAGCGTGAATTCGGTTCCGATCTGCTCGGCGGCATTTCGATCATTACTTCCATCCTGCTGGGCGAATATCTGGCCGGTTCGATTATCGTCTTAATGCTCTCCGGCGGCGAAGCGTTGGAAGGTTACGCTTTGCGCAGCGCCTCCTCGGTGCTGGCTGCGCTGGCCAAGCGAATGCCTTCGATCGCCCACCGGAAACGGGAATCTGAAATCGTGGATATTGCGCTGCACGAGATCGCCGTCGGCGACACGCTCGCAATTTATCCGCATGACATCTGCCCGGTGGACGGCGTGGTGATCGAGGGCCATGGCATGATGGATGAATCGTATCTGACGGGCGAGCCGTTTCAGATGTCCAAGACCGCCGGCTCGACGGTGATCTCGGGCGCGATCAACGGAGAAGCGGTTCTGACGATCCGCGCAACCCAGCGCGCCGCCGATTCTCGCTATGCGAAGATCATGGAAGTCATGCGCGAGTCCGAAGCCACGCGCCCCCAGTTGCGGCGCCTGGGAGATCGGTTAGGCGCAATCTACACTCCCGTGGCGCTGACGGTCGCCCTCCTCGCCTGGGCCATCAGCGGAGAACCCGTTCGCTTTCTCGCGGTGCTGGTAATCGCCACGCCCTGCCCGCTGCTCATCGCGATCCCGATCGCCATCATCGGCTCGATCTCCCTTTGCGCCCGCCGGGCGATCATCGTCAAGAGTCCCGTCGTGCTCGAACAGATCGCCGAGTGTCGCACCGCGATTTTCGACAAGACCGGGACGCTGACTTACGGCGAGCCGAAGCTGACCGAACAACTCATGGCGCCGGGCTTCGCCCAACAGGAAGTGCTGACCCTCGCCGCGAGTCTGGAACGCTATTCGAAGCATCCGCTGGCGGGGGCGATTCTTAATGCGGCGACGGAGGCCGGGTTTCAGCTTCGGGAGGCCGACGCGGTGAGCGAACTGCCTGGTCAGGGGCTGCGCGGAGCCGTTTCCGGCCGCCAGGTGCAAATCACCAGCCGCAGCCAGCTCGGCGTGCAACAGGTCGCGGGCGCCGATCAGCTTCCTCCGGTCGCCGGCGGACTGGAATGCGTCGTGTCGATTGACCAGCGCTACGCGGCGGCCCTACGGTTTCGTGATGCGCCGCGCGCGGAGAGTCGCTCCTTCGTGAGCCACTTGGGACCGAAGCATCAATTCTCGCACGTGATGATCGTGTCGGGCGATCGCGAATCGGAGGTGCGCTACCTCGCCGAGCAGGTGGGCATTACCGAAATCCACGCGCAAACGACTCCGGAAGAGAAGCTCGCCATCGTTCGCCGGGAAACCGCCGCCGCCAAAACGCTTTACGTGGGGGACGGCATCAACGACGCCCCGGCCATGATGGCCGCTACAGTCGGCATGGCGATTGGACAGAACAGCGACGTGACCGCGAAAGCCGCCGGCGTCGTGGTCATGGATAACTCTCTCAAGAAGGTGGACGAGTTCATGCACATCAGCCGCCGGATGCGATTTATCGCCCTTCAGAGCGCTGCGGGCGGCATGGCGCTGAGCATCATCGGCATGGCCTTCGCAGCCAGCGGTCATTTAAGTCCGGTGAGCGGCGCTATCACGCAGGAAATCATCGACGTTCTGGCCGTGCTGAACGCTTTGCGCGCCGCATTTCCTCCCAAAGTGAGTCATGATCTGTGACGGTTGTACAAATCTTGATCGAGTCCGTAGGGATGGGCGACGCCGAAGTCTAGGCGCCCTGCAACGCGGTTATATTCACATCCAACTGGTGCATGCGCTGAATCGTCGTTTCTTCCGCATGGAGCTGCAGGCTCTGCGGAAGCGGGGCGAGATCGAAGCCGTAAGCGTCTTGCCGCAATGCCCTGAAGTCCGATGCACGGTCGAGCTTCGCCCGGCGCACGCCGCCCGACATGGGGTGCATGCGCGCCCACGCAGAGTAGCGATTGAAGGCCGTCATGGCGACCGTTCGCAGCATTTGGCGAAAGACGTCGATATTGCGGTAATTCAAGTCCCGCATGTTCTGGACGAGGTGCGCGGTTGAAAAAAACTGCCGGTAACACGAGAACAGCAGCGTTTGCAACTGCTCGGCCGACAGGTTCGGATGCCGCCAGGTCAGGCAGGTGGTGTCGAAGCGATCGAGATTGCGCTCCGTGATTAAACCCGCCGCGAGAAAATCGTCGTACTGCTCCGTGCCGGGTATCGGGCAGAGAATATAGAACGATCCGCACATCGGCCCCATCTCACGCAGCTCGGCAAGATGTTCGCGGATCGACTGCTCGGTGTCCTGCGGGAACCCGATAATGTTGGAGAAGTGAGCCCCCATGTGATGCTTGCGACACAACCTCACGATCTCGTGGTACGTCGCCGGGCGATTCTGCCCCTTCCTGGCCGCTAGCAACGTCTGCCGGTCAAACGATTCCACGCCCACGAAGATCTGGAAGCAACCGGCCCTGGCCAGCAGTTCGACGAACCCCGGTTGCCGGGCGATCTGCGTATCGCACTGCACGAAGAATTCCAGCCCGAGCTTCTCATCGATCATGGCGGTCAGTAAGGCTTCGGCATCCGGATACTTGTTGAAGTTGTCGGAGGTGAACATGATCGCCCTCACGCCGGCAGCTTTAGCGGCCCGCAGGCTGGCCAGGGTGGTGTTTACGCTCTGGCCGCGAATCTTGCGGCCGGCGATCTTGGTGACCGAGCAGAAGTTGCACACGAAGGGGCAGCCCCGCGCCGGATACAGCCCGAGCATGGGGATGATGTAGCGGTCCAGCTCGCGTTTCGACGGCGGCACGATGGTCGGCGCCTGCAGCTCTTGCTGCCAGCGCCGTTGCTGGCCGTAAACCGGCTGCAACTCGCCGCGCACCGCGTCGTCGAGGATTTCCGCCCAAATCAGCTCCGCCTCGGAGAGCGCGAAGCTTACGCCACAGCCGTGCAACAAGGAAGTGTCGCAGGTCATCGCGTGCGGACCGCCGATGACGACCAGGCAGCCGTTCTTCCGCGCATGTGCGGCAAGATCGAGTGCGCGGTGGAACTGGTGGCTCTGTACGCCGACAAGCGCCAACAAGGTTTGTCCGCCCGTTTCGCGGCGAAGCAAAGCCAGGTACTCCAGATCAGTATGCACGTACTCGTCGATCGCATGCACTTCGACCGGCGTGCAGCCGACAAACTCCGGAGTCATGCTGCGCATGTACGGCACGGTGCTATTGGGCATAAAGCCCTTGTAAAAACGCTCGACGAAACCCTCGGACGTGTACTTGCTGGGTTTGAGAACAACCACTCGTAATCGACTAGTCATAGTGCCCTCCGCTCTACGACGCGCCGTGAGGCGCCGGCTGGAACGCATAGAACGCGAGACGCCGCCCCTTTGCCATGATTATTGCCCGTGAATTCTCACGATCAAACCGTCCGCCCCGCGGGCGGCAGGGCGCGGGCCGGGTCGTGCTCAGACGTCCGACAACGCGCCAGGCATTCGGCCAAGGGCGCATTGATGGCGACTCGCCCGGGCAGGGGAATTACCTGATCTGCGCGCTTCTCATTCCCGCACAGGCAGCCTGTGTCGGTCGTTGCAGAAGTGATGGGTGCTTAAGCGATGCGACGTCCCTGAAGGACCTGAACGACCAACACCACGAGAGCGACGACCAGCAGCACGTGTACTAGATTGCCCGCGATGCCAAACCCGAGCCCCAAGGCCCACATCACTAGTAAAATCAGCAATAGAGTCCACAACATAAGTCACCTCGCTTTGAAAGCAGCGCCCCTACCGTCCCATCCAACGCGATGACTACGGATCGATCGCAGGGCGGGACTTGCACTGGGAGCACGTCGTGCAACAGTCAGTTGGGGAAGTCTGAGAGCAAGCCGCATGCCATTGTTCTTTTGGGGCAAGGAAAAACATCACCAAATTGCGACACTCAGCGAGATGAGCTCGATTCTAGCAGTGGTAAAGCCTCGCTGTCGCTCACGTTTACGTGCGAAGTCGCTCGCTTTCGCTGCCGGTTTGCGCGATTCTCGTCAATCGACGCCGCGCAAAACGAGGCAAAAGCTCACCGTTTGGCGTTGGCTTCCGCTCGCCGGCAAACCGACGACGGATTTCCCGGAAACCGGCACGGCAATCGCTGAATCAACTAAAGGAGGGGCGACGGGGAAAGCAAGCTGATCCTTCAGTCAGTTGCGGAGTCGGCGAAATCACCCAGTTCGATAAAGAAAAGGCGCAACCGATGGCGACGAAAGCAGGAGTTTGGATTGACCACAAGCAGGCCGTCGTGGTCCTGATCACGGACGCAGGCCAGCAGATCAAGAAGTTCACATCAGGCGGCAAGCAGGCCGCGCGAGCTGGCGGGGTGCGCTCGAAGCACGAGTACACGCCCAATGACTTCATTGCAGAAGACCGGCGAGAGCGAAAACTCGTGGGCGAACGCCAGCAAGTCTACGACGAAGCGCTGGCTTGTATTCGAGGAGCAAAAGCGCTGCTGATCCTTGGCCCTGGAGAGGCCAAGGGCGAGTTCAGCAAGTACATCGAGAGCAAGCGACTTCGCGGTCTCGCCGTCGAACTGGAAACGACCGATAAGCTGACTGATCGTCAGCTCGCGGCCAAAGTAAGCGAGCATTTCGCTAGGGCTCCAGCCGGCGAATCCGCCGCCCCGAAAAGGAGGACGAAGGCCGCGGCAGGAAAACGTACGAAGAATGGGCGACCTCAGCTTGAAGGCAGTGCGGCCCGGAGCGAAATCCAAGGGAAACAACGTCCGAAACGACTTCATACATAATACATACCGGCATGTTTCGGAAGGAGAACTGAAATGTTGCCAACGACACTGAGTTTGTTTGGAGCGGCCATCCTGATCTTGGACATTTTTGCCATCGTCAGCGTATTGCTGGGAAGGTCCGGAGTTATGCGCAAATTGCTCTGGATTGCGGTGATCCTCTTGTTGCCAGTTGTAGGCATGGTGCTGTATTTCCTCATCGGCCGGAGCGCATTCGATGCACAAGTATAAGGAGTCGACATCATGAGCGGCAGAACAGACGTGGTCAAAGGCCGAATCAAGGAAGCCGCCGGCGCGGTGACCGGCAACGACAAGCTCCGCGACGAGGGAAAGACTGACCAGGCGGTCGGAAAGGCCAAGCAGGCCGTGCAGAAGGCCGCCGACGCGGTAAAAGATGCCGTGAAAAAAGTGATTGGGTAAGAAAGGAGTCATGCGATGCAAACGACTATCGACCTGCCGAAAGCGTTTTCTGTCAATGAGGAGCGTGAATTCGCGCTCGTTGAAGACCTGATGGCGCGGTTGAATCCAAAGCTGCTGGTCGCTCAAGTGGCGACGGGGGTGCATGTGAATGGCGGCTCGACCGTCAATTGGGGTCTTGTCTACCTGGACGGCCGGGCGCCGCTGCACGAAGAGGTGCACGCCGCGTTGGAGGAGGCAGGCCTGGATTTCCAACACAATGCGGAGATCCAGGGATCGCGGATTTGGATCGACGACCAAGCGGAGGCGATCGAGAAAACGCCTGCTTGATCTTTCTCGCCCTGGACGCGCCCGCGACAAGGTTGTAAGCGGGAGGCTAAGGCGGCCTCAACGAAAGTCCTAAGGAGCTATGCGATGTCAACGCTTGCTTCCGAGAAAGTCCGCGCCGGAATGGGATCGCTCCCGCATGAATCCGGCGTCGCATTCCGCGTCTGGGCGCCGCACGCCGACGCGGTGTACGTGACCGGCTCGTTTAACAAGTGGTCGTCCGACGCGCACCCGATGGCGAAGGAAGAGGGCGGCTACTGGTACGCGGATATCGCCTCCGCCGCCGTCGGCGACGAGTATCGTTACCGCATCGTCAACGGTGACAAGCAACTGCTGCGCATCGACCCCTATGCGCGCGAGGTCACCAGTTCGGTGGGCAACGCGGTGGTTCACAACCCGCATTTTGACTGGGAAGGCGATGATTTCCAGATGCCGGCGGTCAACGAATTGGTGATTTATGAGATGCACCTGGGAACGTTTCACGACAAAGAGGATGGAAAGACGGACAAGTTCGCTGAAGCCGTGCAAAAACTCGACCATCTGCAGCGTTTGGGCGTGAACGTGATGGAAGTCATGCCCTTGGCCCAGTTCGCCGGCGAGTTGTCGTGGGGATACAATCCCTCTTGCGTTTTTGCCGTGGAAAGCAACTACGGCGGCGCGGCCGGGTTCAAGCGGTTTGTCAAGGCCGCGCATCGAGCCGGCCTGGGAGTGATCTTGGACGTGGTTTACAACCATTTTGGACCGAGCGACCTCGATCTGTGGCAGTTTGACGGCTGGAGCGAAAACGGGCAGGGCGGCATCTACTTCTACAACGACTGGCGCGCCGACACCCCCTGGGGGCTGACTCGCCCCGACTACGGCCGCAAGGAAGTCCGCCAATTCATCCGCGACAACGCCCTGATGTGGCTGGAGGAATATCACGTCGACGGTTTGCGATTCGATATGACGCTGTATATCCACAACGTGCGGGCGTCCGACGATCCGGGCGGCGACCTGCCTGACGGATGGAGCCTCGTACAGTGGATCAATCGCGAAGTTCGGCAGCGGTATCCGGGACGCATCACGATCGCCGAGGACTTGCAAACCGACGATCGGATCACGAAGCCGGTCGAGCAGGGCGGAGGAGGGTTCACGGCTCAATGGGCCGCTCAATTTGTGCATCCGGTCCGGGCGGCGGTCATCACGCCCAACGACGACCAACGCTCGCTGGATAGCGTTCGCGGAGCGATCGAGGGCCGCTACAACGGCGACCCATTCCAACGCGTCATCTACAGCGAGTCGCACGACGAAGTGGCGAACGGCCAGTCCCGCGTCGCTTCGGAAATCGATCCCCACGATCCCGACAGTTGGTTTGCGCAGAAGCGCACGACGTTGGCGGCGGCCTTGGTGCTCACGTCGCCGGGAATTCCGATGCTCTTTCAGGGGCAGGAGTTTCTCGAAGACGGCTGGTTTCAGGATTCAGTTCCGCTCGACTGGCACAAGTCGGAGGAGTTCAGCGGGCTGGTGCGGATGTATCGGGACTTGATTCATCTGCGTCTCAACCGGTGGGGCTCGACGCGGGGTCTTACGGGCTCCGGGCTGAACACGTTCCATCAGAATCAAGCCGACAACGTCATCGCCTATCATCGTTGGCATCAAGGCGGCCCCGGCGATGACGTGGTGGTCGTCGCGAATCTCTCCCATCGAGCCCACGAGAACTACACGCTGGGGTTTCCGTCGCCAGGAACCTGGCGATTGCGGCTGAACAGCGACTGGAACGGTTATAGCCGCGGCTTTGGAAATCAAGCGTGCTCCGATGTGGTCGCCGGAAGCGAAAGCGGCGACAAACCGGATGACGCGAGCGCCACTCAGCGGGATGGCTTCCCCGCTGCGGGAACGATCAACATCGGCCCCTACAGTGTGTTGGTGTTCTCACAAGATACAGTAGACGACTAACGAATACCGCTCTTGTTCTTTTTCCCTTCATGAACATGGAATCGATTGCAACAACTCTGAGAAGCGAGGCTATTTTGCAGGCCAAAGACATAATGACGGCCGATCCGGCATGCGTGACGCCCGATACGACTCTCGAGCGGGCGGCGACGTTGATGGCGGAAAGAGATTGCGGCGCGATCCTCGTGGTCGACGATCTTTCGGCCAAGCGTGTCGTGGGGATCGTGACCGATCGCGACATTGTCTGCCGCTCCGTCGCCCGCGGCGAGCACCCGGCGAATCAGACAGTGGCGTCGGTAATGTCCTCTCCCGTCGCGACCGTGACCCTGGAAACGCCCGTACAACGTTGTTGCGGGTTGATGCAAGAATGTCAATTCCGGCGCGTCGCAGTCACTGATGCCGAAGACCGTTGCCTGGGCATCGTCGCGCAAGCCGACCTCGCACGCCACGTCTCACCAGAGGCGATTGCTGAGATGGTGAAGAGGCTTTCCCTTGCATCGCCGGCGGGACTGGGGTGAACGCCCTAGCCTACCGCGGCCTTGCACGTTACTTTGCCGCTTCGCGAGAAAGACTCAGTAATATAGGTAGTCGCATGAAAGGGAACGAGGTGCTGAATATCAACGAACGATCAGTATGTTGCATCAATCCTGCAGGAGACCGTCATGGATGAATTCACTGAACAGGCAATCGCCGCGCTAAAGCGCTCGGGCAATACCGAAGTGCTGCACCTGTCGCACTTTTCGGTAAAGCGCAGAAAAACAAACATGCGCATGATAACGCGCTCGACATTGAGATCCGTGACCGAGGACCAGACGCGTCTCCGCGCTATCACGCGAGTGCTATTCGAGCCAGCGACGGCAGGCGCACCTCGGGAGCGGCGGACAATGATCTGCAAAGGGCGATAGGTAACATTGCGTGGGGTGAGTTTGACTGGTAAAGCGCAGGTCGCCATTGTGTCAGGATTAATCCCTCAATCTCGCCCTTTTTCTTCCGCGGCAGGAGAGCGCTTTGCTGGGGCGGCACGATGCCTTCAAGAACCTTTCGTTCAATGTTTGGCATGCGCTCGTCGCACGTCGTCCGTTGGGAGGCATCAACCGCGTCCGCCGCCCGGTCTGCGCCTGCTCCTCCGCCTGGCGTCGTCGGCATGCAGGGGCGAAAATAAAAACGCCGCAAGACGCCGGCGAAGTACGCTGACCTGCGATCGCTACCCCCCTGTCGCGACAAACTGGGGCTAGCGGCCCAACAGGATCAAAATCCCGGCCGCGACGGCGAGCGCGGCCAATAGAGAACCCGCGTGCGCGAAGGAAATATCGGCGAGCGTCATTGCGCCCGTGACCGTGAGCCAGATGCCCAGCAAGAGCATGCCCAAGTTTTTAGTCCCGATCCATTTCATGGCTTCACTCCCTAACGTCGGCTCGGCCGCGATTTTAGTTACGTCCCGTCAGCAGCAGGACACGATCAGAACCGGCGACACAATCGCAGCTCGCTGCCGGTGAAATAACCGCGGTTGCTGCTATCACTGGTGCGCCTCCTCGAAAACGCCTGAGCCGCTATTCGGCTGCGCCGGCTTCTCGAGCGGCGGCAAGAGCGGCTGGATCAGGCGGCGAACCTCGGCTTGCGCATCCGCCAATGCCGCAACGATATGCGGCTGTCTCGCCGCCGCCGATGCGCGTTTTCACCTTGCTCAGATCGCCTTGTGCGTTCCACAATCCCACGACCACCGGCACATCTGGGAGTCGACCTCGAAGGAGCTTAAATAAGTGGCGAGCGTGCATCACTGCGGCGGGCGGCGTGGCGGAAATGCATATCACGTCGGGTTTGCGCCGCTCGACAAGCTCAATGAGTTCGCGGGCCGTGGCCGTACACGCGACGGATTGCACAAGGCACTCGTCCGTGGCCAACAATTGCGCCAGCATCATTCCGGCGGTTTCATCCGCCTCGTCGCGAGCGGGCAGGCAGAGGATGCACGGCCTCTGCGAGTCGCCGTCCTCGATGCGTACTTTTCCCTGCAATTCGTGTTGGCCGTCGCCCGTTTCGTGGATCACGTCCTTGAGGCTCTGCAAAATGAACCTGTGTCTGCCCTCGTCGAGCTCGCCACGATGCCAATGGGCCTCTGCCATCGCCAGCGCTGGGATCAGTAGCGCGTCGTAGACTTCGACCAGGGGCCTATTCTGAAGCTCATCTTCAACCAATTCGGCGGCTTCTTCTTGATCTCCCGCCAGGAGCCGCTGATAGACGCGCCGCTGGGGCTCGAACACCGGTTCATTGCCCAACAGAGTATCTAAGAAGGACAGTTGGGGGACGTGCTTGCCGATGACCAAGAGACAGACCGTCAACGGGGTCGCCAACAGCAGGCCTGCAATTCCCCACAGCCACGTCCAGAAGAAAGCCGCTACCAAGACGGCTACCGGCGACACGCCGGTGCCCTTGCCATAAAGCCACGGCTCCATGACGTTGTTGCTGAAGAGTTCCACTACCACGAACAGCGCAACCGCGAGGATGGGCGCTACCCAACCCGTCGAAATGGCCATCGCGAGGCCGATCGGCATGGCAGCGGCGAGCCACGGGCCGATGTACGGAACGAACCTCAATGTTGTTGCCAGAATTCCCCACAAGACGGCGTTAGGCACGCCGATCAGGTAAAGCCCGAAGCCGATCGCAACGCCGAAAGTGACATTGATGAGAAACAGCATCGAGAGGTAGCGACTGACCCGCGTGGCGGCGTCTTCCAGCATGCTGGTGGTCAAGTTGACTTGCCCCGTCCCCGCCAGCCGGAGGAAGCGATCTCGCAAGTCTTCGCGGCGGACCAGGAAGAAGACTACGAGCACGATCACGATTCCAGTCAAACCCAACGCCTCGATCAGCGTGCCGAAGGTTCCGCTCACGACTTGCAGCGGGCTCGTCGGCGCGGAAAGCACGCGAACCGAGAACGGCCGCTCGTGAGTTCCCTGCGGCGCCTCGGCCTGTTCCGCTTGCGGGAGATTCTGGCTGATGTCCTCGGCAGTGGCCGTTATTTTGCTCAACCCGGCGATGAGGTAGGCATTCGCCGATTGGAATTTCGCTTGAATGTTGCTTTGGTATTCAGGCATTTTGGGGGCCAGCTCGGTCATCTGAATGACTGCCGCCCAGGCCGCGATCCCCAGCACCGCGAAGCCCAGGATTGCCGTAACCAACACTGCCGGAATGCGCCCCAGCCTGCTGTGCCGCTCAACCCAATCGCAAACCGGACTCAGCAAGAAGCTCAGCAGCACGGCAAGCGTCAAGGGAACCAGCACGCCCTTGGCCAGGTAAAGCGCCGCAACGACCACGGCGATGGCGCCCAAAGCCCACGCTGATTTGACGAACTGGTCTGAGAGCTGCCATGCGCACATCTCCCGTCAGCCGCGCTTCCAAAAGTGGCCAATCAGCCAGCCGATGCCGGCCGCCGCCATGACGGACCTCAGCGGCCGCTGGCGGACGAATTGCTCGCAAGCGCACGCCATGCCGTGGACTTTGTCTCGCCCCTCCTCCAGGTATTCCGAGGCTTTTTCACCAATCTGCGCAAACCGCTCCTCGGCGGCGCCCGGACGGTTTCGCCCATTTCCTGAAGGTCGTCCTTTACTTGCCTCGCGTGCTTGCCAAGCTGATCGCTTGTAGTAGCCATATCGGTTCCTTTCGGGGGTTTTGTGACAGCGGGCCGTTTTGAGGCCCTCTTGCACGAGAGGGCCTCGATCCGCGGCCTGAAGCGAACTCATTGAGATTGACTATCCTCGCTTCACGTTAATTCCAGTAACGTCCTCTTCTGAACCCGCCGCCGAAGAACGACAGCACGGCCAGAATGAGGAACACGACGAAGAGAATTTTGGCGACTCCCACGAAGGAGCCGGCAATTCCTCCGAAGCCGAGCAAGGCGGCGATCAAAGCAATCACGAGACAGGCGATGGCTAACTGTAACATGGTCAGAGTTCTCCTTAATAAAGTCAGGACTCGCGGCGACCACCAAACCATAGATGCAGCAATCGTGCCGCTTGGAATGATTGACGCATCGCCGGGTTACCGAAGGCCTTGGGGCATTTTGAAGAATACGCCAGCGAGCGATATCGCGCAATGGGCATACGCTGCTGGCGGTCTTGCGCCGCCGGAGCTCGATTTGGCTCAGCCTCCAAGAGCGGCTCGGACTCGGCGTCAGATTTGGTGCGATTCAATCACCGGTCGAAGTAGGTACGTCGCGGGAAACCACCCAGGCCATACACGCTCGTATTGCCGAAGGCCGGGTATCCGCCGCCATAGCCGTAGCCGTAGCCCCCGTTGTTGTATCCGTACACCGGATAGCCGCCATAGCTGTACCCGTAAACGGGATAGCCGCCGCCGTAATAACTACCGCCATAATTGCCGTTGCCATAGGCGGTGGTGTAACCGCCGTAATACCGCGGATAGCCGTAGCCTCCCCGGTAACCGCCGTAGACGCCGCCATTCAGGTAGTTATTCGCCGCCGCTTGGGCGATCGCCCTGCCACGCTGGGCCTCAGCCGCTTCGGGAACGAGCGCCAGCCAGCCGGCCACGCTCAGTGAAATCAAAACAGACGTTAGAATTCGACGACACATGATGGGTTCCTATTCAGAAGTAAATGTGTAGTTGGGGGAGGGCTTTCTGCAGTTTCTCAACGCCGTCTTCCGAGACCGGGCGCCGGCCAGGTCCAGCGATTCCAATTTCGACATCTGCTGCAACCGTTCGAGACCGGCATCCGTGATTTGCGTGTGGCTCAAATCCAGATGCTTGAGGCCGGGCAACTTCATGAGGCGATCCAGGCCCGCGTCGCTCACTTGACTATGGCTCAGCTTGAGCGCCTCGAGCTTCGTCAGTCGGTCCAGGTGCTCAAGGCCGCCGTCAGTCACTTCGGCGCCCAACGCCAACGAACGCAGATTGGCGAGCGTCTCAATCTTTTCGACGCCGCGGTCGGTGACGTGGCCTTGAGACAGGTTCAGATCGCGGAGTTCGTGAAACCCGGCCAGGTGCTCCAAACCTTCATCGGTCACATAGGGACCGCTGATATGCAGCGACTCGAGATGCCGGAGGCCTTTGACGTGCTCCAACCCGGAGTCGGTGACCTGCGTGCCGTCCAGCGACAACGTCTTGAGTTGGGTCAGACCGGCGAGTTGCTCGATGCCCGCATCGGTGATCTGCGGGCCGGCTACGATCAAGGTATCGAGTTGCTTCAAGCCCTTTAAATGGGCCATTCCCTTGTCGCTGATTTGGTGGTTATGCAGCGACAGCGTCTGAAGGTTTGTCAAGCCGGCCAGTGCCGCCAGCCCTTCATCGGTGATTCGCCCGCCGGCCAGCACCAGATGTTCGAGCTTGACGAGGGGCGCCAGATGAGCCAGCCCGGCGTCGTTGATGTGACTTCCTTCCAACACCAGCGTCGTGAGCGCTGGCAGCTCCGCGAGCGACGCCAGCCCGGCGTCTTCGATCCGCGCGCCGCGCAGGTCGAGGGCCTCGAGCTTGGCAAGTCTCGCAAGCGCTTTCAGGCCGCGACCGGTAACCTGCGTGCCGTGCAAGTGCAGGGACTCCAGATTCGTCAGGCCCGCCAGCGCCTTCAAACCGTCGTCAGTGACTCGCGGCGCGTTGATAACCAGCGTCTGAAGGTGCTTCAAATTCTTGAGCGAAGCCAACCCGGCGTCGCCGATCTCGTAGCCGACCAGATCGAGCGATTCGAGCCGATCGAGTTTGGCCAGATGCTCCAAGCCGGAGTCGGTGACCTTGGCGCCGACCAGCACCAGCGTTTCCAGTTCTTTCTGCGAGGCAAGCAGATCGAGTGCAGCGTCGGTGACCTGGGGGCCGCGTAGATCGACCGCCATGACCGGGCTGCCGGGGCGCTGCTTGTCGCGATGGACGTAGCCGCCGAGTTTCTTGATTTCGGATTGGAATTGATCGGCGTCCCCTGTTTCGTCTTTGCGTTCATTGGCTGCCGATGGAAGTCCAATTAGAAGCGCCAGGGCCGCTGCGAGTAACATAGCGCCGCGAAGTCTCATAGATTTCTCCTTGCAGGAAGTGGTAGTTTCGGTCTTCGATTCATGGGCCGTTGCTCAGAGCGGCGACCGCCCCGAGACGATGGTCATGGCTTGTTTCATCGGTTTGCGCCGCCAGGCGGCCATTGCTTCGATGCCGCCGGCGGCCGACAGAGTTCAGGGCGTCGATAACGTCGATTGGTATGGCAAGCAGCACCGTGTTCGAGGCGGTGGGCCCCAAGCCATCGATGGTTTGCAACGTCCGGAGCTGCATGGCGCCCGGGCTGGCCGCCATCGTCTTGGCCGCCGCAGCGAGATTGGCCGAAGCCTCGCGGTCGCCTTCGGCCTTGGTGATCGTGGCCCGTTTCTCACGCTCGGCCGACGCTTGTCGCGACATCATTTTCTTGAGTTCTTCGGGCATGTCGATGTCCTGAATGCGGATGCCCGTCACCTCCAAGCCCCAACCCACGATGTCTTTCTCGACGTTCTTGCCAATTTCCTTGCCGATCGCTTCGCGTTCGACGAGAAGCTGGTCGAGGGTCATCTGGCCTATCACGTCGCGCAGCGAGGTCTGCGCGTATTGTGCGATGGCGTGGCGATAGTCCTGCACCTTGATGACCGCGTCGGCCGCGTTATCGACCTTGAAAAAGAAGACGCCGTTGATGGTCACCGGCACATTGTCTTTGGTGATGACTTGCTGCGCGGGGATATCGGTCACGCGAATGCGGATGTCGACCATTCGCACCTGATCGACCAGCGGGATCACGAAAAACAGCCCCGGGCCGCGCGTGCTGTGGTACTTGCCGAGCCGGAATACCAGCCCTTGTTCCCACTGAGCGGCCAATTTGATGCTGGCCGAGACGGCGAGGGCGATCAGGCCCCAGACGACGGCGAAAGCGATGGCCGCAGTCGCGTTGGCCAACGAAATCAGAAAGGCGAACGCCGCGCCAATGAGAATCAAGACCGCGAATACCAGGCTGGAAATGTAGTTGATCATAAACGCCTCTTGTGGTTAATGCCGGACGGGAAATCCCATCGGCTAAGTTATGTCATCGTGGGAAGCGGGTTTGCTCTACGCCTGGCTACGTCCAACAACTCGGCCGCTAAGGCGCCGAGAATGCTTTCGGCGGACACGAAAACCCCGTATCGACCTATCGCGAGGCATTCTTCGTTTCGTGAAATGAACGCGTTCTCAGGCGCCGGCGCCGTGTACTTGCGGTTCAGTTCAGGCGCACAGTCGATCCACAAGCGACCGCCAAGTAAGAATGTTCTGCAAAGCGGCAACGAACGGACCTCGTTGCCGCCGCTCAACAAGAAGACATCGATATCGGCATCGGTAACATCGGCCAGTGTTGTCTGATTACAAAATTGCATGGATTACCTCGCTTACATCCTTAGCGGCGAAGAGCGGGCGTTGTACTCCCCTCGATGATCGAAGAATGTCCTGGTCACACAGTGCAATCCTTGCCGGCATCGGTCCACTCCGGTGGCGACAATTCGGACGGCGAGATTGTCCACACGGTGCGGCCACAACGAGCACAATAGTAAAGCTCCTTGCCCGCGTTGCCGGGAATCGTTTTGCCGTAAACGCCGGCCAGGCACAGATCATGATGGCCGCAGAGCAGGCAGATCAGGTTTTGAAACCACGTCGAAGGCATGTTCTGTCTTCGCTTTCAGAGGGCGTCGGCCGCCCTCACGCGTCGGGCTGGCTTAAAGGCAATCACGGCACATTGGGCCTGACACATCACGGCCTCCGCCACGCTGCCGCCTAGCAAATGCCCGAGACGGGTATGGCCGTGGGCGCAGATCACGATTGAGTCGACGTTTTCCCGCTCGGCAAGTTCGGCGATCTTATTTGCTGGGTTGCCGTGCAACAGCTTATATTCGCACGGAATCTGAACGCCCGTCGGCACGACGGCCCGCAGTTGTTTGAGCTGCGCTTTGCTGGGGCCAGAGCCTTCATCGAGTGCGTCAGTGCCTGCGGACCCTTCGGTTTCAACCACGTGGGCAATGAGCAACGTCGCGCCGTTGTCGCGTGCCAAAGTGGCGGCAAAATGCAGCGACTGCTGGCTCGCCTGAGAGTAGTCGGCGGCAAACAAGATTCTCTTTGTCATGGCTGCTTCCTTGTTACACGCCAACTTCGGTCGGCTGGGCGTGAACCGTCGTGGTTTTCGCTTGACCTTGCCCCAGGAGTTTCTTAGCCCGCTCGATCTCGTTTGGCGTTCCGTGGGCGACGAGGAGAAGTTTACCGTTCTTCACCTCGGTCTCGTATTGCACGACGCTGTTCTTGGGAATGCCAATGCTGTACAGTCCGGCGCCGAGCGCGGTGAGGCCTCCCGTCATCACAGCGCCTTCGAGTGCGCCGACGATCCACGTGACGAGCGGGCCCGCCACGAGCACTTGGCCAATGCCCGGCACCCAGAAGAACGCAGAACCGAACAGCAGCCCCCAGAAGCCGCCCCAGAACGCCCCCAGTTTGCCCCAGTACGCCATGCGGTCGCCGGTAGTGTAATAGCCGACGACGTGTTCTTCTGTGTGATAATCCTTGCCGACGATCGACAGCTTCTTCATATCAAAACCATCCCGCTGAAGTTCGCGGATGGCGCTTTCAGCCAGGTCGTGCGAATCAAAGACCGCGACGACGGAGTTCGTGTTAGACATGAGTGTGATCCTCTCGTGTTCTTTACTTGCAGAGTTTCAGTGTGAAACAAAAAAAGCCGACGTGGCGGCACACCCTGAGGTATTCCACCACGTCGGCTTACTCTTAAACGAGCCCTCCAGCACAAGCCGGATTGCTCTTCAACTAGTCATCCGATCAGTTTTTAATCAGCCTTCAACCTGGCAGCCAGGCTGCGGCATCGAACTGACGTTTACATTGTACGGCGGCCGCCGATTAAGGAAAGGAAACATCGTGGCATTTCGCAGATTACGTTTTCCGGCGGGTCGCATCGAAGCGTTGGCGGCAAGAATCGTCAGGCTCGGTCATCTGGATGCGTCCTTGGGGCTGGGATTGTGCCAACTCCCGCCCGAAGCGATGATCGCGTCAGCCTCTTTTGGCCCCCAACTGTGCCGTTTATAGGGGTGAGTCCTGGGGTGGGATTTCAGGACGGGATCGACCACCGCCCAAGCGGCCTCAACTGCGTCTTCTCGCGTGAAGAGCGCTCCATCCCCCGCCATGGCGTCGCCCAAAAGCCGCTGATAGGGCGATTCCTCCCCTGGCCGCTCTTCCAGCAAAAAGAGCTCTCGCTGGTCCCCGACGAACTCTTTCCCCGAGTGCTTGACGCGAGCGGCGAGGGCGACGGCCGAGTTCGGGGAGAGTCGAAAGCGCAAGTAGTTGGCCCGGCCGCTCGTCGGCATTGAGTCGGCGAACAGCCTCTGTGGCGGCGGCTTGAGTTCCACCAGGACCTCGGTGGCAGTTTTGGCCAGGTATTTGCCGGAACGCAGATACCACGGCACGCCTTCCCAGCGCCATGAATCGATGAACAGCCGCAAGGCGAAGAACGTCTCGACGTCGGAGTTCTTCGCTACGTTTGGCTCCTTGCGATAGCCGGCATACTGGCCGCGCACCATGTCGTCGGGCTCGAGCGGACGCATGGCTTGAAAGACCTTGGCTTTCTCGCTATGTACGGCGCCATAGTCCCGATCGGCTGGCGGTTCCATGGCAAGCAGCGCAACAATCTGAAACAGGTGGTTCTGGATTACGTCGCGCAGACAACCCGCAGTTTCGTAAAACGAGCCGCGGTTCTCCACGCCGAAATCCTCAGAGAGAGTTACCTGGACGCTAGCCACATAGTTGCGGTTCCAGATCGGCTCCAGGAAAGAATTGGCGAAGCGGAAATAGAGGATATTCATGATCGCCTCCTTCCCGAGGAAGTGATCGATCCGGAAGATCGAGTCTTCCGGGAAGACCGACCTTGCGACGCGATTAAGCTCACGCGCCGAAGTCAAATCGCGTCCGAAAGGCTTTTCGACGATGACGCGCGCGTGCTCGGCCACCTTCGCGGCGCCAAGCCCCTGGATTACCGTCTCAAACAGCGAGGGCGGGATGGCCAGATAGTGCGCTGGGCGTCGAACGTCCCCCAGCGCCTGCTTGATCGCCGAGAACGTGTCCTGGTCATGGTAATCGCCGCTCACATAGCTGAACTGCGACAGAAGTTGACGGTGGGCGCGCTTGTTATCGATCCCGCTCGTTCGCTGGATGCTGTCCGTTACTCGCTCATGCAAGCGCGCCAGGCTCCATTTTGGGAAGGCGACGCCAAGGATGGGGACTTTGAGTGCGCCCCGTTTCGCCATCGCGTAAAGCGCGGGAAAGATCATCTTGTGGGCGAGATCGCCCGTCACGCCGAAAAGCACCAGCGCGTCCGAACGAGCGGGGTTCATCTTGCGGCTCCCTTCCAGGCGGCGATCCCCGCGTACATCGGGGGTTCTCCTTGATCTGCCGGAACCAATTGCCAGGCTGCGTGCTGACACTCCTCACGACGAAGCTATCGCACCCGTCGTTCCTGGGCTTGTTGGCCGAGCCGCGCGGGTGCATCCTGTCTTCGCAACGCTATCAACTCAGCGGCTCGGCGCCGGCGTTGCCACATCGTTCGTTCACGACGCGACCGTCGCGTGCCGCTTTTCGAATTCACGCCGCGTGTCGGCGCGATGAAGTAATAGGTCTGCCCCTCCCAGTCGAGCGTCTCTCGGGCGACCATCTTCGACATGCGAATTCGAGCTATCGGATCTTCGACCATCTGATCATTGAGGTAATACTGGTTCTCGTTCAATTCCACGAACGAGTGAATAAAGCTGAGCAGTCGGTTTTCCAGCCACTCGGTGACGGCCTGTTCGTCGAACGCCGACAGCGGCAACTTCAACGTCGCATGATGGTCAAACTTCATCAAAATCGGCAGAATCTCCAAGTCGTAGTCCAGGATCATATTGCGCACTTCCTGGTCATGGGAGAAGTCGAACGTCAGCGTGACTCGGGCGAGGGGCGAGTCGAAGGAAAAGACGATTTTGCTGAAGTCGTCCTGCACGTCGGCCTGAACGTGAATGATGTCTTTGAAACGGGCGACGAGCGCGTCGCTTCGAGGTCGCCAGATTTCACGAACCTTGGCGACTGCCGGGATGAAGTCTTCCGCGAAGCGCTGCTGCCGCTCTTTATATTCACGGTCGATTACCGAGCGTCTTTGTTCGATCCCTTCAGGCAGCAAGGCGAATGCGGCGTCGAGCCGGTTGCTGAAATCGTCGGCTTGTTCCATGGTCGGAACTCCTTCAAGACAGGTCAAGGGGGTCGGCCTCGGCGTGTTCACGTGACAGCGAATTCAAAACAGTCGATATGGCGGATCGCCCCGACCTATTCCACCATGTCGGCTGGCTTTTTAACAAGCCGTCCCAAACTCGCTTGGGCGCTGCATCCAGATCGTGCGAACGCCGTACCGAGATCGGCGGAAGTCCTTCTCGCCAGCGCGACTAGTGATCTGAGGAGTTTGTCGATTTTGCCTATTGATCACTTGAATAATAGGGAGGCCGCATCGGAACGCGGGAATAATTCCGCCAACAATTCCAACAGCTTGTTCGGATCGACCGGCTTAACGAGATAGTGACAGAAACCCGCCTCGCCAGACGCCTGCCGGTGATGCTCTTCTCCATAGCCGGTCATTGCGATCAGCAATACTCCATCTGCCTTTGGATCTCCATGAAGGCGTCGCGCGATCTCGAATCCGTCCATTTCCGGCAGGCCGATATCCAGTAGCGCCACGTGCGGCCGATAGCTGTACGCCATCTCCAATCCGCTTATGCCGGCGTAGGCTGCCCGAGCGTCATATCCAGCCAGCAGCAACAGCGAAACGACGCTATCCGCGGTGTCGTGGTTGTCGTCGACCACCAGCACGCGGCTGCCGGGCAGCGCTTGCTCGGCGGCGCGGGGCGGTCCTGGAGCCTTCAATTCCATCGGCGAGTGAACGACCGGCAGCCGCACGATGAACTCGCTGCCCGTTCCGAGTCCCCGGCTTTCGGCCGTCACGCTTCCGCGGTGCATTTCGACGAGACTCCGCACGAGCGCCAGGCCGATGCCCAGACCGCCTTGCGAGCGGTCAAGCGATTTGTCCGCCTGGGTGAACAGATCGAAAATCCGCGGCAGTAAGGCGGGTTCGATGCCGTCTCCCGTGTCCTTGACGCGAATCTCAGCTTCGCCTCCCAGCGGACGAACGGTCAGCCAAATCTGTCCGCCTTCGCCGGTATACTTGGCGGCGTTGTTCAGCAGATTGACGACGACCTGCTCCAGGCGGACCGGGTCGGCGTTCAGCCAAATCGGCTGCTCGCAGAGCGACGCTGACAACTGGTGCTGGCGTGCTTCAATCAGAGGTCTCGCCGCCGCGGTCGCGCGGTTGACGATGCTGTTCAGTTCCACCTTCGAGATTCGCAGATGAACGCGGCCGGTGGCTATCCGCGAGATCTCCAACAGATCGTCGACGATGTGCGCCAGGTGGGCCGTCTGACGTTCGATCATGCTCCGCGCTTTGCGCTGCATCGGGTTTTCGTCTCCTTGCAGGCGCAGCAAATGCACGGCATTGAGAATCGGCGCCAGGGGATTGCGGAGCTCGTGTGAAATCATAGCCAGGAATTCATCTTTTCGCCGGTAGGCGTCGCTCAACGCCGCCGCCTGCCGATTGATTTCCCGCTGCATGCGAATGCGATCGGTAATGTCGCGGATGTTGCACTGAATAACGCTCTCGCCGCCTGCCTGATAGACATTGGAGATGAACTCGACCTCGACTTGCCGCTTGTCGCACGTCTTGAGCGGAAGATCCTCGTGCCGGTCATAGCCGGTCGTTTGCAGTTTCACGAAAGCGGCCCGACTGGCGACCGCGTCTTCGAAGACGCCGATTTCCCAAAGTTCCTTGCCGAGCAATTCCGCCCGCGAGTACCCCAGCAACTCGCACAGAAAGGGATTCGCATCAATGATCTTTCCGCTTTCCGCGTCGAGAATCAGGATGCCGTCCCTCGCCGTTTCAAAGAGCCGGCGATAGCGGATCTCGGACGCGCCCAGCGCTGCCGTGCGCTCGCGTTGAATAATCGCCTCCAGGCCGGCAGGCTCCTTGTCGGCCGATTGCTCGTCGGAGGATGCGGTGATCTTGCGTTGCGTCATTCGCTGGCGACCTCGGCCGCCGCGTGATCGTCGAAGACTGCCATGCTTATCGGCCGCGATCGCTTTGGCCCTTCGCACTTCGTCCACCAGGCTGCATGAGGATCTCCAGCGGCACGGGCTTAACGAGGTATTTGTCGAAACCAGCCGCAATGCACGATGCGCGATGCTCCGGGTCCGTGTGCCCGCTAACGACCACGAGCGGAGTTGCGCCAAACTGCTGCGTTCCGCGGAGTTGCTTGGCGACGGCGCAGCCGTCCAGATGCGGCATGCTGAAATCAATCAACATCAGATCGGGATCGAACGAACGGGCCTCGTCCCAGACTAGCCGAGGGTCGCAGATCGCGTGCGCCTCGGCGCCGAAATGTCGCAGCAGCATGGCCGTGCTGTTGGCGCCATCGCGGTCGTCATCGACGAGCAGCACCCGCACCACGTCATGACTGCCAGTCCTTGGCCTTTCCACTGCTGAGCTCCTTCCACGCAACTAATTGCGTCAACCACCTTGGTTGTTGAATGGCATTGCCCTCCGAAAACAAAAAAAGCCGACGTGGCCGAGCACTACGGAAGGTGCTCGGCCACGTCGGCTTACTCTTACACGGGACTCCCGGGCCGGCCGGCTTTCCCTTGAACTAGTCTTCCGACGACTTCGCGTCATCTCGTCGCGCAGATTCGCATTTACGAAAGTCTGTCGACGGCCTCATTTTATCCGGTGCGAGGGCGAAAGCAAGGTCTCTCGCAAGGTCTCAGCGCAGATGATACGATCCGGCTATACAAAGATGGCCTGCCGCAGCAAGCTTGCGATGAAGACGCCTCAGAATGGAGATTAGTTGATCGTTCCGGCAGGCCGGGACGTGCCCGCGCATCAGGCTCAGGGCGAAGTAATCGTTCACTGCCTCGAGGGCCGGGTTGCCATGTTTGCATTGGGGAAGTCGTATGACTTGCAGTCAGGGCAACGTTTACGCTTGTCGCTGGACAGCCAGTTTTCGATTCGAGGAATCGACGACGCCTCGGTGCTTGTGACGCTTATTGCCGCGAAAACGGGCGGCAACGTCGAATTGATTGGCGGTTAGTAGCAACACAACCGTATTTCGATGCTTGGTTCGCAGCCCGCTGCGCATTCTGCCTCGCTTGAGACCTGAAGAATTGGAGTCGAAACTTGTCGCCCGCACTCGATGGCACTAGCCCGCCGCGGCTTGCGCGCCTATTATTCACGTGCAGGCTACGGATTATCCGGGCTTGTCGACGGGCCGAGGGATGTAACCGAGGTCCGTTTTTTTATTGCGATCACCGCAGCGAGCGGCTTGTCGAGCGCATTCGCGGCCTTTATCGCCGCTGGTTATTGAATTGAACGACCGAGATGCTGACGGAGCACTCCGCACATGGTTGAAGCCAAACTTCCGAGAGTGAAAGCGGAAATGGGGCCGCCGATCATGAAGTTCAGCGTCAATCCAACAGGCCTTTGACGGGCGCCTGTTCCCGCTCGAAGGCAGGCGGGAAGGCAGGCCGGAACACTGTGCCGAGAGAAAGGAACGCGGTGGGTGTTCACGCTGTGAAGGCGGGGTTGGAGCGACTGGCCCCTTGGCGGAAGTCCAGCGACGAGAATGGGCGGCCGCATAAGAACGGCAGACGAACAACCGCTGCGAGCGGAGCTGTTCAGCGTCGATCAGCTTGAGCGGCATGCCAAATCGTTGGCGACGTCGCACCGACTGGCGACTGGGCGCGTGTCCGACAAGCTGATTGCGCGGCTCGACGAGAACGAACGAGTCCTCGTCGATGCGTACAAGCTTGTGACGGCCGCCGCCAAGAGAAACCGCCGGATTCCGCCGGCCGCCGAATGGCTGCTTGACAATTTTTATCTGGTCGAAGACCAGATCCGGACGGCCCGGCGGCACCTGCCGCGCAGACTTATAGCCGCGAATTGCCGCGGTTGGCTAGCGGGCCGGCCACGAGTTTCCCACGCGTTTACGGCATCGCCCTGGAGTTGATCTCGCACGTCGACGGGCGGATCGACGCCGACAGCGTCAACAGCTTCATCGCCGCCTACCAGGCGATTGAGCCGCTCAAGCTCGGCGAGCTTTGGGCGGTGCCGATCATGCTGCGGCTGGCGCTGATCGAAAACTTGCGCCGCGTCGCAGCGCGCCTGTCCGCCGGACGAAGAGACCAGGATCTGGCCGACGATTGGGCGGAGCGGATGGTGGAGGTGGTCGAACGGAACCCGACCGACCTGGTGCTGGTGCTGGCGGACATGGCGCGCGCGAACCCGCCCATGTCGGGCGCTTTTCTGGCCGAGTTGACCCGACATTTGCAAGGCCAAAGCCCGCATTTCGCCTTCGCCAACAGTTGGCTCGAACACCGGCTTTCGGAGCAGGGACTGACGACCGAACAGTTGGTGCAGGCCGAAGGCCAGGAACAGGCCGCCGACCAGGTCTCGATGGGCAACAGCATCAGCAGTCTGCGGTTTCTCGGCGCGAACGATTGGCGTGACGTTTGTCGAGCAACACAGCCTGATCGAACAGACGCTGCGCGAGGATCCGGCCCATGTCCACGCCAAGATGGACTTCGCCACCCGCGACCGCTACCGCCATGTCGTCGAGGAACTCGCCAGGCGGAGCCGATTGGTCGGAGTATGACGTAGCCCGCAAGGCGATTCAGCTCGCGCAAGTTGCGGCCGCCGAGAGTCCGAGAGATCGGACGGCGCATGTCGGCTACTACCTCATCGACCGTGGCCGCCGAGTCTGGAGCGCGGCGTAAAAGTGCGGTTGTCGCCGCGGATGGCGTAGCGGAGAAGATCGGGCGGCGCTTTCCGTTGTTCTTTTATCTGTGCGGCGTCCTGCTGGCAACGGCAGGCGCGACCGCAGCGTTCGTCGGAGCCGCCGGCCTGCCGGGCTGCGAGGGCGTGGTCGCTCGGCTTGTCCTGATCCTGGCGACGTTGCTGCAGCAACCCATCTGGGCGTTGGCGTCGCCAACTGGCTGGCGACCCTGCTGGTAAGCCCCTCGGCCGCTGCCGCGAATGGATTTCAGCCGCGGTATCCCGCCCGAGCACCGGACGATGGTCGTCGTGCCGACGATGCTCTTCGCGCACTGAGGGCGTGGCCGAGCTCGCTGGAAGCGCTCGAAGTGCGGTTCCTGGCCAATCGCGACGAACAACTCCACTTTGGCCTGCTGACCGACTTCGAGGACGCCACGCAGGAAACCATGCCAGCCGACGAGGAACTGGTGCGACTGGCGAGGGAAGGCATCGAGCAGCTCAACGCGAAGTATGAGAAACATCGGCCCGACGCATTCTTCCTCTTCCACCGTCCGCGGCGGTGGAACGCGCAGGAAGGGGTTTGGATGGGTTACGAGCGAAAACGCGGCAAGCTGGCGGAATTTAACGCGCTGGTACGACGGCGGCGCCCGCGACCGGTTCTCCCACATCGTCGGCGACACCAGCGTCTTGCCCGGAGGTTCGCTATGTCATCACGCTCGACACCGACACACAGTTGCCGCGCGACTCGGCGCGGGAAATGGTCGGCGCAATGGCCCACCCTCTCAACCGCCCTGTGCTGGATCGCGAGCGCCGCCGCGTCGTCGAGGGATATGGCATTTTGCAGCCGCGCGTCGGCGTGAGCTTGCCGAGCGCCCAGCGGTCGTGGTTCGTGCGGCTGTTCGCGGGAGACGCGGGCATCGACCCCTACACGCGGGTCGTGTCCGACGTTTACCAGGATCTGTTCGGCGAAGGGTCGTTTGTCGGCAAGGGCATCTACGACGTGGACGCCTTCGAGCAGAGCTGCGGCGGATTCCCCGAGAACGCCATCTTGAGCCACGATCTGCTGGAAAGTGCCCATGCCCGGTCGGCGCTGTTGAGCGACGTCGAATTGTACGAAGACTTATCCGTCGCGCTATCCCGTCGACGTCAGCCGGCGACATCGCTGGATTCGCGGCGACTGGCAGATCGCCTGGTGGCTGCTTCCGCTGGGTTCCGCGGCTTGCACGCGGGACGGATCGAGAACCCGATCAGCGCGCTGTCGTGGTGGAAGATTTTCGACAACCTGCGCCGCAGCCTCGTGCCGATTGCGATGTTAGCGTTGCTGTTGATGCTGTTGGCTGCTGGGAGAGCCGAGGTTGGGGCAGCCGCAACCGTCTTCGTGCTTGCGTGATCGGCGGCCGTCCCGCTGCTGTCGGTTCTGACGGATCTCGTTTGCAAGCCGGACGAATTGCCTTTTGCGCACGCACTTGCGCGTGACGGCCGCCTCGTTCGGGCAAACAAGCGGCGCAGTTCCTGTTCACGTTGGTGTTCCTCGCCATACGACGCGTATATCAGTCTCGATGCGATCGTGCGCACGCTTGGTGCGCGTATTCTGGACAAGAAAGAAACTGCTGGAATGGAAGACCGCCAGCAACGTGGAACGCGGCGCTCAGGCCGATTTGGCCGGCTTTTTCCGGGCCATGTGCGTTGCGACCGGCGGTCGCTGGCGGCGGCGATGTCGTTCGTGCTCGTCTACCGCCCCGAATTGCTGGCGCGGTCTTCTTGCCGCTGGCCGGATTTGGTTCCGTTTCGCCGGCGGCCGCCTGGTGGTTGAGCCGGCCGCTCGCTCCGCCTCCGATTCGCTTGTCGAGCGAGCAGCGAATCTTCCTGGAAAAACTTGTCCCGACGGACGTGGCGATTTTTCGAGATGTTCGTTACGGCGGAAGAGAACTGGCTTCCGCCGGACAATTTCCAGGAGCATCCGGCCCCGGTCATCGCCTCGCGCACGAGCCCGACCAACATCGGCTTGGCGCTGCTGGCGAACCTGGCGGCGTGCGACTTCGGATATTGCTCCGTCGGTCAATTGCTCGACCGCACGCAGACAAACGATTCGACGCCTTGGGCCGCATGGAACGCTACCGCGATCACTTCTACAACTGGTATGACACGCGTTCCCTGAAGCCGCTTCGTCCGCTGTACGTTTCGACGGTCGACAGCGGCAACCTTGCCGGGCATCTGCTGGTGCTGCGCAGCGGCTTGTTGGAATTGGCCGAGAGCGAGAGTGCCGCCGCTCCGAATGTTTGGCGGACTTCGCGACACGCTGCGCGTGCTGGTCGACGTGGCCCGCGGGCTTGAACGGACGGGGGCGAACGCTCGTACGCCGCTTGTTCCCGGCAGAGGTGCTGCGCAAGATCGAGCGGCTCGAACAGCAACTTGAGATTCAGCCGAACGCGCTCAGCGTTGCGGCGACCCTTTTGTCGCGGCTTGCCGTCGACGCGGCGGAGATCAAGGCTGTCGCGAGCGCCGACACGGAACTCCAGTGGTGGGCCGGCGCTTTCGAGCGCTCGTGCCTTGAGCATCGTGCTGACTTGTTGCATCTGGCCCCTTGGGTCGAGCTGCCGCCGATTCCCGATGACATTCGGCGAGAACGTTCATCGGAACGACTCAACGAAGCTCGATGCGATGCTGTCGCGGCTACAAGCGTCGAAAAGCCTGCGCGAGGTTGCGACTCTGCAATCGTCAGAGATTCCTACGTTGGATGCAATGATTGGACGATTCGTCCTGCCGACGGAGAGCCCATCCCGGCGCCGCGACGCACGCCGCCGGCTGGCTTGGGCAGTTGCGCCGGGCGATCGTCGAAGTCGTCGCAGCGCGCCGCCGAACGAATCCAGATGCTGGAGGAACTGCGCGAACGAGTGCCAGGAATTGGCCGACATGGACTTCTCGTTCCTGTTCGACGAATCGCCGCGACTTGTTTGCGATCGGGTATAACGTCGACGACCGCCGCCTTGACGCCAGCTTCTACGACTTGCTGGCCTCCGAGGCGAGGCTGGCGAGTTTCGTCTGCTATCGCTCAGGGCCAGGTGGGCCAGGAGCATTGGTTCGCGCTGGGTCGAATGCTCACCACGACCGGCGGTGCGCCGACCCTCTTGAGTTGGAGCGGCTCGATGTTCGAGTATCTGATGCCGCTGTTGGTCATGCCGGCCTACGAGAACACGTTGCTCGATCGGACCTGCATCGCCGCGGTTCGCCGGCAGATCGATTACGGCCGCCAGCGCGGCGTGCCGTGGGGGATTTCGGAATCAGGATATAACACGCTCGATCTGCACATGAATTACCAGTACCGGGCGTTCGGCGTGCCGGGTCTGGGGCTCAAGCGCGGGCTGGCCGAGGATCTGGTGATCGCGCCCTATGCCAGTGCTCTGGCCCTGATGGTTTCGCCGGAGGCGGCGTGCCGGAACCTGCAGCGACTGGCCGAGAGCGGCTTCGGCGGGGCCTGCGGACTGTATGAAGCCGTCGACTTTACGCCCTCGCGAGTTCCGCGCGGCGCAACCTGCATCGCCATTCGGCAGTTCATGGCCCACCACGAGGGCATGAGCCTGCTGTCGCTGGCCTATCTGTTATTGGACCGGCCGATGCAGCGCCGTTTCGTCCGCCGATCCGATGTTGTGCGCCGCGGACTTGTTGTTGCAGGAGCGCGTGCCCAAGGCCAGCGCGCCGGTTTTCCCTCATGTCGCCGAAGCCAGCGCCACGCGCGCTTGTCTCGGCCGAGGAACAGGGGACCATGCGGGTCTTCACCGACCCGGTCGCCGCGGCGCCGGAGGTCAACCTGCTCTCCAACGGCCGATACCACGTCGTCGTTAGCAGCGCGGGGGCGGGTACAGCCGCTGGCGCGACCTCGCGGTGACGCGTTGGCGCGAAGACCCCACGCGCGATTGCTGGGGATCGTTTTGCTATCTGCGCGACCTGGAGAGCGGAGCCTTATGGTCGACAGCGTGGCAGCCGACGCTCGCCTACACGAAACGATATCAGGCGATTTTCACCCAGTCGCGCGCCGAATTCCGCCGGAGCGACGAACGAATCGACACGCATACGGAAATCAGCGTCTCGCCCGAGGACGACGTCGAGTTGCGGCGAATCACGATCACGAATCGGTCCGATGTGCGCAGGACGATCGAGCTGACCAGTTACGCCGAGGTCGTCCTGGCGCCTCAGGGCCACGACCTGTCGCACCCGGCCTTCAGTAATCTGTTCGTGCAGACGGAGCTGGTTCCCGATCGGCAGGCCATTCTCTGCACCCGCCGGCCGCGGTCGGCCGAAGAGCGGCCGCCATGGATGGTGCATCTGATGACGGTCCGGGGCACGACGGTTGGCGAAGCATCGTTCGAAACGGATCGCATGAAATTCATTGGCCGCGGCGGAACCCTGGCCTCGCCGGCGGCGATGGACGGAAGCGAGCCGCTCTCCGGCAGCCAGGGGCCGGTACTCGATCCTGTGGTTTGCATCCGCCACGTCATCCAGCTCGAGCCCAACGAAACGGCCCGAGTCGACCTGATTACCGGCGTCGGCGAGACGCGGGAGGCCGTCGACGGCCATCATGCATAAGTACCATGACCCTCAGCTGGCCGATCGCGTCTTCGAGTTGGCCTGGACCCATAGCCAAATACTTCTCCGGCAACTCAACGCCACGGAGGCCGACGCCCAAGCCTATGGCCGGCTTGCCGGATCGGTGATTTACGCCTCGTCGCTGCGCCGGGCGAAGTCCAGCATTTTGAGCCGCAACCGGCAGGCGCAATCGGGGCTCTGGGGCTACGGGATTTCGGGAGACCTGCCGATCGTGCTGGTCCGCATCCGCGATCGAGCGAAAGATTGAATTGGTGCGCCAAGCCGTACAGGCTCACGCCTATTGGCGGATGAAAGGGATCAGCGTGGACCTGGTCATCTGGAACGAGGACGACTCGGTTTATCGCCAGACGCTGCAAGACGACGATCATGGACGTCATCGCCGCCAGCCCGGAAGCGAACGCTGGTCGACAAGCCGGGCGGCATCTTCGTCCGCCGCGGCGAGCAAATGTCGGAAGAGGATCGGTCGCTGCTGCAGACGGTGGCGCGAGTCGTTCTGCTCGGACGACGCCGGAACGCTGACCGAACAGGTGGAGCGACGCGGCCGCGGCGAAGTCTCGATCCCTGCGTTGAAGCCGCGCCGCGGCGGGCCTGAGACGGCGCCGCTGGCTGAAACTTCCGCGGCGGGACTTGGCATTCTTCAACGGCCTGGGCGGCTTCAGCCGCGACGGACGCGAGTACGTCACCTTGCTCAGCCCAGGGCAGACCACGCCCGCGCCGTGGGTCAACGTGATCGCCAACCCGCAGTTCGGCACGGTCGTGTCGGAAAGCGGAAGCGTCTACACCTGGTCGGAGAACAGCCACGAATTCCGCTTGACTCCCTGGTCCAACGACCCGGTTACGGACGCGAGCGGCGAGGCCATCTACATCCGCGACGAGGAAAGCGGTCGTTTCTGGTCGCCCTCGCCCTGCTCCGGCTCGCGGCGAAATGCCTTACGTCGCCCGGCATGGTTTTGGCTACACCATCTTCGAATCACGCAGAGGACGGCATCGTCAGCGAGTTGTGCCTGTTCGTCGCCGTCGACTGAGCCCGTCAAGTTCGTCCGGCTGCGGATCACCAATCGCTCGGGCCGGCCTGCGCCGACTTTCAGCCACGTCTTACTGGGAGTGGGTCTTGGGCGAAGTGCGCGACAAGACTCTGCTGCACGTTGTCACGGAGTTGGACGCCGATCACCGGCGCTCTGTTTGCCCGCAACGCCTACAGTCCGGAATTCGGCGAGCGGATTGCATTCGTCGACTGCAGCGAATCAGCCGCGGACCGTGACCGCGGACCGCACGGAGTTTCTCGGCCGCAACGGCACGCCGGCGAACCCCGCGGCGCTGCGCCGAATCCGATTGTCGGGCCGCGTCGGCGCGGGACTCGATCCCTGTGCGGCTATGCAGGCGTCGGTCGGATCTTGAGGACGGACAGGAAAAAGACGTCGTGTTCATCATCGGCGCCGCGCCGGAATCGAGACAAGCGCGGCAACTCGTGCAGCGGTTCCGCGGCGCGGCGAGCGCCGAACAGTGCTCTGGAGGGCGTTTGGCACTACTGGAGCCGACGCTTGGGACGGTGTACTGCGAAACGCCCGACCCGGCAGTCAACTTTTTGGCCAACGGCTGGCTCGTCTACCAGACGCTGGCTTGCCGAATGTGGGCGCGAACGGGATTCTACCAGTCGGGCGGCGCGTTTGGCTTCCGAGACCAGTTGCAAGACGCGATGGCGTTGATTCACGCCGAACCGCGCGTGTTCCGCGAGCACCTGCTGCGCGCCGCGGCCCGCCAGTTCCGGGAGGGAGACGTGCAACACTGGTGGCATCCGCCGGCGGGTCGAGGCGTGCGCACGCACTTCTCCGACGATTACCTCTGGCTGCCTTACGCGACGTCGCGTTACGTCGCTGCGACCGGCGATACTGGCGTCTTGGACGAGCGCGTGCCGTTCCTCAGCGGGCCGGCCGCTGCGGCTCGGAGGAAGAGTCCTACTACGACTTGCCGCAGGTCTCAGCCGATCTCGGCACGCTCTACGAACATTGTGCCCGCGCCATCGACAACGGCCTGCGGTTCGGCGCACGCGGGCTCGCCGCTGATGGGCTGCGGCGACTGGAATGACGGAATGAATCTGGTCGGCATGCAGGGCCAGGGCGAGAGCGTCTGGCTCGCCTTCTTTCTGTACGACGCGCTGACGCGCTTTCGCCGAGCTCGCCCAGAGTCGCGGCGACGCCGCCCGATGCCGACAAGTACGCCATCGAGGCTGGCCGACTGCGAGGCAACATTGAAGAGCACGCCTGGGACGGAGACTGGTATCGCCGCGCCTATTTCGACGACGGCACGCCGCTCGGGTCGGCCTCGAACATGGAATGTCAAATCGACTGCGCTGCCGCAAAGCTGGTCGGTCCTATCCGGAGCGGGTACGCGCGAGCGATCACTGAGCGCGATGAATAGCGTCGACCGGCTGCTGGTCCGCCGCGATGCGCGGCTTATTCAACTCTTCGAGCCGCCGTTTGACAAGTCAGAGCTCAATCCAGGTTACATCAAAGGTTATATTCCCGGCGTGCGAGAGAACGGCGGCCAGTACACTCACGCAGCCGTATGGACCGTGATGGCATTCGCAGCGATGGGCGATTCACAACGAGCTTGGGAGTTATTCTCACTGATCAATCCGGTGACGCACGGCGACACGGCCCGACGGATCGCCACGTACCGCGTCGAGCCTTACGTCGTGGCCGCCGACATCTATGCTGTGTCGCCCCATATCGGGCGCGGCGGGTGGACCTGGTACACCGGCTCTGCCGGGTGGATGTACCGGCTGATCACCGAATCGCTCCTGGGCTTGAATTTGGAGGTGGACAAACTCCGCTTCGCGCCGTGCCTTCCCCAAAGTTGGTCAACCTTCAAGATCCACTACCGCTACCGTGACACTCATTATCACATCACTTTCCATAAGCAGGGGGATGGAACGACGGTTGAGCGAGTGGTGGTCGATGGCAGCGAACGGCCCGAGCGATTCGTGCCGCTCGTCGACGACCGGCATGACCATCACGTCGAGGTGGAACTGGGGCAGTCGTCCGCTTAGGACACCGCACATGCGGCACGGGAACGATTCGTGTCGAGAGGGCTCGTGAGCATCTGTCGCCCGCGGTTTTGCAGCGTCTGGGAGCGGTATCGGCGAGGGTTCCGGCAAAGCCTGGCTGCGTTCAAACAACGGCGCCAGGCTCAATCAACCAGGCCCGTTTCAACCAGAATCGGCGATGTGCTCGGGCGGCAGCACTGAATGCGTGCGGCGGAGCGTGTCGGCGCTTTGGTCGAGCAGCTCTTGAGCGTCGCTGATGTTCTTCTGAGCGGCGGCAAGTTTTTTCCCGCCTTTCGCAATCATGCGTCGGTCTTGCATAAGCTGAGCCAGGGCGGCGGCTCGGATTTCGTTGGCCGTATCCGTCGCATGTATCATGATATGGCCCCGGAAAACTTAAAATAGGCTCGGCTGGGCCTGATCGGCTTGTCGCACTCCAACGCGAAGAGCGCTGCTGGCGCGTCATTCAGCGGTCTCGCCGCCGCGAGGTTGACGAATGCAGTTCAATTCGACCTTGGTGGATTGCAAGGCAGTGCTGCCGGCGGCCACCTGCGAGATCTCCAGCAGGTCGTCGACGGCGCCGGCCAGATAGGCGGCCTGACGTTCAATACTCGCACGTGCTTCGCGCTGCATCGGGTTTTCGTGGTCTTCTTGTAGTCGCAGCAAACCCACGGAGTTGAGAATCGAAGCCAGCGGATTGCAGAGTTCGTGGAAGACCATGACTAGGAATTCGTCTTTACGCCGTTGCGCGTTGCTCAGCGCTCCGCCTGCCGGTCGATCTCCCGCTGCATGCGGATGTGGTCGGTGATGTTGCGAATGTAGCAAAAAATGACGTTCTCGCCGGTGTTCTGATGGATGTGGGTGACGAACTCGACTTCGACTTGCGCATTGTCGCGCCTCTTGAGCGGTAAATCTTTGCGCCAGTCGCACCGCGTCTGCTGCAGCTTGGCAAACACGGCGCGATTGGCCGCCACGTCTTCAAAGCCCCCGATTTCCCAAAGTTCTTTGCCCAACAGTTCGGCCGGCGAGTATCCCAGTAACTCGCATAGAACAAGGTTGACGTCGCTGATCTTTCCGCTTTGCGCGTCGAGAGTCAGAATGCCGTCCCTGGCCGCTTCGAACAGCCAGCGATAACGCGCTTCGGCCTCGCTCAGTGCGGCTACCGAACGCTCGCGCTGGATAATTGCCGTCAGGCCGGCAGCCCATTCATCGGAAGATTCGTACTGCTTGCGTGGCGTCATTGGTCACCGCCTCCTTTGCCGTGAAAACTGACGATAGATAGCTTTGCGACCGCCCGTGCGGCCTGCTTGCCTGCCATTTTCGCCTCCTGAAATTCGTGCAGTCGCCGCACGAGGAATTCAAACGGCGCGGAATGACTGGGATTCGCCATAATCAGCCGCAATGCACACGACGCGGTTTCCGCAGCCAATTCGACGTTCCGAGCTGCATCGCGAAGCGCGAACATGACCACGGAACGGACTCGCGGGCAAGATTCAAACGCTGCCTTGCCCCGCTTTCCCGCGACATTCCGCAACGTCGTAGCTTTTGTAGCACTCCCGGGAGCAGAAATAGAGTCCGAGCGCCTTATGGAACCACGTCGCCGGCCCCTCGCAATGCGTGCATTCGTCGACTTGTCCGGAGCCCTTCATGAAACCATCACAGGTGGTGAAATGGGCAAAAGCGTCTGGGTACTCTTCCACGAAATTCATCGCGTGACGGCTCGGCAACCACCGCTGAATAACGGAGATGAGTCGGCCACAATTCACAGGCTTTTCGAGAACATCACGAATTCCTGCGGCGCTAGCCTGCTTCAAGTTTTCGTTCGAAGCGAACGCGGTCACCATGATGACAGGAGTGGCAGGTCTGATTATTTTGAGCTCCTCATACAGATCGGCGCCGGTCATACACGGCAACCGGAAATCAAGCAAGAATAGATCGTGAGTCCTTTGCTTGGCGCACTCGAGAGCCGCGAAACCACCATGGGCGACTTCAGTTTGGTGCCCTAAGTCGTCCAGGATATCGACGACGTTGCAGCAAAAATCAACCTCGTCATCCACCATGAGAATTTGTGCGTTCGTGGCGGTCT
>CAWAYY010000005.1:0-46870 GCA_963786255.1 Pirellulales bacterium | reverse complement strand
TGCTGCCATCGGTATACGTGAGGGTATAAGTGCCGTCGGAATTCTTGACGAGCGTGTAGATATTTGGCAGCGGGTCGGGAGTCAGGAGTCGCTCGTGGCCATTGATGGTTTGATTGAAAAAGAATGACATATTGCCGCTGCCGTCGCTGTACAAGACTCCGTCGTCTTGTCCCGTTGCTGCGGACTGGATGTGCAACTGCGGAATATTGTGCAGGGTCCAGCCGTGGCCGTACGGCGAAGAGTCTCGGTTTTCGATCTGGATATAGCCAACGATCGTCGGCCCGTCTTGGGTCCCACCCCCCGAAAAATGTTCGGTGACCTGCATTTGCCACTGATACTCGCCTGTGGCCAGACTGGCGGCGTCGATTTGCGTGGAAAAAAGCACGTTCTGATTCGCCTGATAGCCTGCGGTGCTGTAGTCCACCGTCTTGCTGACCGTTCCGATTGTGAGCGTCGTCTCAATGTAGGCGACATCCGACAGATCAGTCGGAAACACCCCGCCAACTCCGATGATGGGATGAGGCGTGAAGTCTTGATTGAATCCCAGCGTCGCCGGCCCTGACCCGCCGATATGGCCGTCTGAGCCGCCCGTCAACGGCTGCGGGGATGCCTCAAAGTTGCCGCACCCGCACGTGCATGTACAGTAGTAAACGTCGTTGTCACAGAAAAGGTTAGTCAAATACGGATCCAGCCCAGAGCCACTGCCGCAACCGCTGCCAATTCCTGAGCCTGAGCCGCAGCCATAGCCCGAACCGCACCCCGCACCAGAACCACAGCCTGCACCTGAGCCGTACCCCGACCCGCACCCCGCGCCTGAACCGTAACCGGAACCACAGCCCGCGCCGGAGCCATAGCCCGACCCGCACCCCGCCCCCGAACCGTAACCGGAACCACAGCCTGCACCTGAGCCGTAGCCGGAACCACAACCGGCGCCTGCACCACTTCCGCTGCCAGATGCACCGTCGAGCAATGCGGAAACACCCACGGCCAGCGCAAGTTCTGGTGGTCTCGGCAATATAGGCAGGCAGTTGCGGCCGGGCCAATAAAACAGTAAATCATGCTCTGTGGATTCCACGTTGTGTGTGACACGGAGGATGGGCGTGGAAGGAAACGTACGGGTCAGTTTGAAGGCGGTGGCACAGCATTTTGAAAGCTTGGAGGATCCCAGATCGCATATTAACTTGCGTCATCCACTGGTCAGCGTCGTGGTCATTTCGATCATGGCGGTACTCCCGGGAGCCGATGGGCCGACCGCGATTGCCAAATGGGCCGGTGTCAGTGCGATCTCTTGCGAGAGCATCTGGATTTGCCCAACGGCATTCCGAGGAAAGACGTCTTTCGGCGCGTCCTCTCGGCGCTCCATCCCGCCGGATTTCAAGCCTGTTTTGCAAGCTGGCTCCAAGCATTGCAAACGCAGGCTGCCCAGGCGAGCCCCGTCGAACAACCGATTTTGTCCGTGGACGGCAAGACCTTGCGGCGAAGCCACAATCGTGGCAAAGGCCTGGGCGCCCTGCATTCGGTCAGCGTGTGGGCGTCAGACTTCGGCTTGACGTTGGCCCAGGTGGCTTGCGACCAGAAATCGAACGAAATCACGGCGAATCCCGAGGTTTTGAAGCTGGTGAGCCTGGCAGGCGCGATCATCACCATCGACGCCATGGGCACGCAAACCGAGATCGCCGAGCAGATCGTCGAGGGAGGAGGCGACTACTTGCTGGCCTTGAAAGGCAACCAAGGGACGCTGCATCAGGGCGCCATCAAGTACATCGAAGAGCAGTTCGAGAATGACTTCGCCAACGTCGATGCCCGTCAAATGACCACGACAGAAAAAGGACACGGGCGTGAAGAGACGCGAACTTACGTTCAGATGCCCGCTCCCAAGACGCTGCCAGGATACGACCGCTGGAAAAACCTGAAGTCGATGGCCTCGTGATGCTCGCGCGTCTTTGCCAGGGCATAGAGACCACCGAGATTCGGTACTACATCAGCAGCCTTGACGTCGGCGTGAAACTGTTCGCCCGCGCCGTGCGAGGGCATTGGGGTATCGAGAATACCTGCCATTGGTGTCTCGACGTCACCTACCGAGAGGACGAATCACGCATTCGAGACGACAACGCGCACAACAACTTAGCCTGGCTTCGACGATTCACACTATCCCTTCTCAAACAACATCCGGGCAAGGATAGCATCGCTATGAAGCGGAGAGGCTGTGGATGGGACGACGACTTCCTCATCGAAGTCCTTACGCCGCAAGCAACTTAGTGTGCGCTGGCCCTGAGAAGCCGACCGCGTGCATCCAGGTCTTATTCCTGTGGCGGATATGCCTTCCGAGGTCATCTGTCACCCGCCCATGGTGCACGGCACATTCAGCCAATTTTACTGGTACGCGGATATCGGCTTGGATGTGCCAGCAGGTGTGGGCCAACGGGTGGCGAACACAAAGCTGATGGACTATCTGGCGGCCGGTCTTCCGATCGTCGCATCTGGCTACGCTCCTGGGATGGAGATCGCTGAGGATCTTGGCCGCATTAGGATCAGCGAATTCTGCAACGCGAAACAAACCGCCGACCTTATTGGCGAGACGCTAGCATGTGGACGTCAGGAAACTCTACGCCAACTTTCGCGAGACTACATTCGCGATCACCATTCGTCGGACGTCGTGGCTGACACGCTTTCTCAACTTCTTCAGTACCGCCGGGAACCAAATCCATGACCATGCAATATTTTTTCATCGCAGGCCCATCGGGAATCGGCAAACGGACGCTTATCAGGAGACTGGTGGGATCACCTGGCGACCGGGTCCGAGAGCGTCTAGGAATAGTTGGACGCCTCGGCATCCTCGATTGTTCGTACTCCGTTGATGAGCTGGCGTTGCATGGTGAAGCAATTGATTCGGCGGTCGTAGGATGGCAGGGAGCTTATGACGATGTGATAGACAGGTCTACCATCGCTCACCCTAACGCGGAAAGGGTTATAATTTTGCTTTGGCGCCCGCTCTCCGAGCATTGGCGGATATTCAGGGACGAAGTGCTAAGGCACAGGCGACTGTCGGGTTCAAATACGCAAAACGACGACACGCATTCTGCGGACTGGATCGCACAGTGCATAGCCCATAGAAGCATGGTATATAAGATGCTCTCGCTTCATGAAGGTGTGAAAAGAGTCGTAGTGCACAGTCGGTGGCGATTACTCACGCCTTGATCAAATCCCCGAGGACGCGCCGGAGTCAGCGGACCATGTTCGCGAAGATCTGATTCCCCTACTCCGCGAGGCGAGGAATCTTGGCATCCTCGGAACGGGCGGCGAAAAGATCCCATACGCGTCATTCACGCTTCCTGGTTTCACATACGACAGAGCGTACCGAGATACGATGCAGCGTCTGGAGTGGTTCAGCGCACCGGCTTCGATGTCGGGACTCCGAGTTCTTGAACTCGCGAGCCACTGTGGGGCAATCGGCCTAGAATTCGCGAGGCGAGGCGCCGAGGTCATTGGTCTCGAGCGAAACGGAGATTGTGTCGACGTGGCCAACAAGCTGGCGTCAGCATGTGGGTTGACCGCGTCATTTAGAAGATTCGATGCCGACGTTGATGAGTTCCCAACGGAGGCGTTCGACGCTGTGTTTTGTGGCTCTCTCGACCACTGGATCACTCGCCGCGATGCACTCTATGATGCTGCTGCGAGACTCGCGGCAAAGACCTGTTATTTCGAGAGCAACGAAATCACCAGGCATGAGTATCTCGATCAATTCTTCTCGAGCAAGTTCAAGAGCGAGAAGAGTACTCAATCCGACTCCAGGTGGCCGCAGGCTATACGTGCTAGAAAATTGACTTCTAGACTCAACGCGGGTCGGCGGCGACTCGTAGTCCGAACGTGGTCGCGGCCGGCTCGTGACGGCTACCGTGGCGAGGCCAGGCGGAGTGATCTGTAGGGGCCTGCAGTATGCTTCCACCAAAGATGCTTTCGTCTTCGCAGAATTCCCAACTGTTTCCTAGCAAATCGTAGAATCCCCAGTCGTTCGCCTTCAGCTTGCCGGCATCATGCAACTTTCCGTCGGCATTTTCCTCGAATTCGCAGACACCCAGCCTTTGCTGAAACACGGAGCGTTGTGAATTTGTTGGTACGAGCCTGTTGACGTGGACGTGAACGGATGTATACTTTCCAGCGAACCCAGAGGGACAAGGCTATGCCCGCCTATGCTCGCCGTGAAATCGTCGATAATACGGAAGTCGGCATCTATCATTGCGTCTCTCGATGCGTAAGACGTGCCTTCTTGTGCGGGGTGGACGCCCTTACCGGCCGCAACTTCGATCATCGCAAGGACTGGATTCGCGACCGGCTGGAAGAACTTGCCGGCGCCTTTGCCATAGACGTACTTGGCTTTGCGGTGATGTCGAATCACTTACACGTGATGGTGCGCATCCGGCCCGATCTCTCCTGCCAACTCAGCGATGAACAAGTCGCGAGACGCTGGCTGCGCATCTTTCGTAAGCGGCGCGACGCAGCGGAGGCGCCAAACGAGCCAGACGCGCGCGAGTTGGCTATGCTACTGGCCGATCCCGAGGCAGTCGCCCTACGGCGCGGACGGTTGGCCGATCTGTCCTGGTTTATGCGGGCGTTGTGCGAGCCGATCGCACGTCGCGCGAATCGCGAGGATGGCGTGACCGGCCGTTTTTGGGAGGGACGCTTCAAAAGCCAGGCGGTGCTCGATGAATCGGCGGCTCTGGCCTGCAGCATCTACGTGGACTTGAACCCGATCCGAGCGGGCATCGCCGATACGCCCGAGAGTTCTGAATACACGGCTGCCTACGAGCGGATTGTCGCCAGGCAGCTAAACGCAGCGGAGCAGGCCGTAGCGGAGAAGATCGATCAGGCCAAAACGCCGCGGCCGGTGGCCCCGCAGCGTGGCGACGACTGGCTCAGCCCAATTCCGGATGATGATGCCTGCCCTGCAAGTCAGCGAATGCATTCTCCGAGGCGGGCGTCGGACCGTGGCTTTTTGCCGCTCGGATTGGATGAATACCTGGCGTTGCTGGATTGGACGGGGCGTCAGGTTCGCGCGGACAAGCGATGCGCGATTCCGCTGGATTTGCGGCCCATTCTCGAGCGGTTATCGATCAATGCCGAGGGCTGGGTAGAAAGCATCCTGGATTTCGGTCACCGCTTTCATCGCGTCATCGGCAGAGCCGCCAGCATCGCAGCCCGCGCGCAGAAGAACGGCCGGCGCTGGTATCAAGGCCAGGCTGCCAGCCGGCTGGCGTTTACCTGACGCCCGCCGGTTCAAATCGCACGCATCCTCGTCATCCGGCGTTTTCCGTGATCTTCCAAGACGCCGCTTCTTGCGGGCATTATTCCCGTTTGCACGTCGACAAGTCTGCTTGACGTACGGCGTCTCCCGCGGATCCGCTAGAATTTTGCCTGTGACGGGATCCGCCCCCTCTATTCACGCTTGCATCGGAAAGCTTCGCGACGCCTAAGAGGATGGATGTCTTATAATTCGATAATTCGTAAGAGGATGGATGTCTTATAATTCGGTGGCAAGTCGATCACAGCCAAGTTCTGGCCCTACATGGGAGACTGGTTGCATCCCTATGCGGTTTACGATTTCACTTTGACTCGCGAACGCGACGGCCCGCGGGAATTTTTGGGTGGTTTCAGCGGCTACCTTCAGGCAGACGCTTACTCGGGATATGACTGCATCTACGCGGGCGACACGGTTCAAGAGGTCGCGTGCTGGATTCACGCGCACCGTTATTGGCGCCAGGCACGCGATAATGATCCGGTGCGCACGAACACGGCGTTGTCCTACCATCGCGACGGCGAGGCATTCACGCAAGCAGCGAATGACGAGCCCGTCACAAGTGACGAACTCGACTCGTTGTTGCCGGATCGATGGCTGCAGGCCCACTCGGAGCACGTCTGGACGATCGACGAGATCCGTCGTGAAGAGCGCAAGCGAAACTGCACCTGACTCGCCTACGATTGATCTTCGGCGGCGAAGGAAGCTCGAGTGCCAGGGCCGACCTTCAGGACATTGCTCGAAACGCGTGGCGGGCGCCCCCATGCCTATCCCAGGATCCTCTCGCCCGCCCGCTCGTCGCGCCGCTACGTCGGTAAGCCGTTCCTGACAGGCAGGATGCCTATCCCACGAATCCAGGCTCGACCGTCCCGCGTAGCTGACAATCGAAAGCGTTGCAAGATGTAGTTCACAGAACGCTCACGTTTGTCCGGCATTACCTGCATTTGCCCGGCGCGTCGTATCTGCTCATGCCGTTTGTGGGATGTTTGCTGACGTCAGGCTTGACTGCAGCGCCTATCGTCCATCGTATGGGCGACTGGCCGTGGGCGTTTCTGACGGCAATTGTCTTGGGGGCGAGCCCTTGGTTCTTTCTCCCGACGCAGGGCCGCATAGGCAGGAAAGGCTGGACGTCTTGCGCAGCTCAGCGCGAAGTAGCGCGCAATGTTTCGCTGCGCGTTGTTGGCGTCGCGTGACGCGCTTGTGAGGTGAGCCCTTTGGCGCACGCCTGTGCTGCATGGCACGGTCTTGCGCGGCGGTACGTTTGGGATTTGCGAGCTGGCGCTCAAGGGAAATGCTCGCCGATTACGCTGCACGCCGGCGCTTGGGCCGGAGGCGCCGGAATTCGCAGAAATGGCGCGGCGCGTGCTACTCTGAACGCTGCGGCACGACGGGAAACGAGGCCGGGGACGCCGGAGTCGTGTCTTGGCTTCGCTTCAACCGGGCGGTTTGCTTCACCCATGCGGAGGTTGGCCATGGTCAATTACATTTCCGGCTTGGCGTTTTTTGTCTTGTTCATCGTGGGGGCCGCGTTGGCGCTGCCGTTGGCGGCGAGCGCGCCGCTGCTGGCCGCGCTGTTCATGGTGATCTGGGTCGTCGGCGATCTCGTCGTCGCTTCCAGCATCAAGCTGGCGGCGCAGTGGGAACAGGCCGTCGTGTTTCGCTTGGGCAAGTTCCACGCGGTTCGCGGGCCCGGCTTGTTCTTCATTGTTCCTTTGGTGGACCAGGTCCGCTTGGTCGACATCCGCATCCGGGCCGCCGACATTCCCGCTCAGCAGGTGATCACCAAGGACAACGTGCCCGTCACAATCAACGGGGTGCTGTTCTTCAAAGTCGACAACGTGGCCGACGCAATCATCAAGGTGCAAGACTATCGCTATGCGATCTCGCAGTATTCGCAGACGTCGCTTCGCGACGTGATCGGTCAGATGACGCTGGATCAACTGCTGGTCGAACGCGAGGCGATCGGCAAATCCATCGAGGAGAACGTGGAGAAGGATATCGAAGGCTGGGGGCTGGAGGTGACCGGCATCCGCATACAGGACATCGACATGCCTGAAGAGCTGAAAAAGATGATGTCGCGGCAGGCGTCGGCCGAACGCGAGAAACGGGCGACGATCACCAAGGCCGAAGGGGACCGCGAAGCGGCGAGCAACCTGGCGGCCGCGGCCAAAACCATGTCGGCCAGCCCGGGCGCCATGCAACTGCGAACCCTACAGACGATTGACGGACTGGGGCCGACGGCCTCAAACACCGTCGTGCTGGCGATTCCGATCGACGTACTCGATGCGATCCATTCGTTGAGTGAGGCGCATGGCCGCGCGAACGGCCGCTTAACGGTCTCCGCATCCGACTGAAGCGGGCGAGTAGCAGACAGATTTACGGACAGAACACCGCAGCGGCCAGGACGGTTGTCCAGAGCCCGTTCTTGTCGCACTCGGCGCTTTGGGTGATGTTGCGAGTCCTGACGATCTTGCCCGACAATTTGAATTCCTGCCGCAATTCGTCCCAGTCCTTGTTCGGATCGAACTCGATGCCCAACCGAGTGGCCAGCATCTGTGCCGCGATATCCTCGGCGCATTCGCCGGCCTTGTCTCCCGTCTCGCCGAAGGCATGGTGCTCTGAAAGGTAGCCGTAGCCGTCTTGATCGGCGGGGATGGCGGCGCCGACCGAGGCCGCCAGCAGACGATGGGGTTCGTTGGCGGCGATGCGGGCCATCACGGCGTGCACGATCTGACCGGGCGCCAGCAGGCGAAGGCCTTCGTCTTGAGTGATCGCCTTGCAACGCGGCGGCAAAATGGATGACACCATGACCAGGTTCAGGTGTTCGATTCCCGCGTCCCGCAAGGCCATCTCGAAGCTCTGTAAATGGTCCCGGTGGCGGCCGACGCCCTTGGTAAAAAATACTCTTTGAGGAACGAATGGCGCAGTCATCGGAATTTTGCACTCCCTTAAGGCTTTCGTGCGGCGGATCGCGACGCGCGGAGCGAGCATTTGCGCTGAGACGCTGAAAGCGTACTACAGATCCCGGAGACGCGTAAATGCTGCTCGCATGCGGTTGCGGCGGAGAAACGCGTTTCCCCCCAATATCATGAATCGCGAGAATTTGTTAATATGGCCGTGAAGCCTGTGTTGGGCGGCATTCCCGCGGCGATTTGCGAAGGCGAATCGTGGTATTGCAAGCAGGAACGCATCAAAACCGCCCGATGACGGATTCGCGACGCCATCGAGCGTCGACAGCCGCCAGCCGTCGCACTGCCTGTTTTTTTGAGCGAAGGGAGCCTTCAGCAAAAGTGCCGGAACCGCACAGTAGTCGCCCGATTCCTTCGCATCCGCTGCGATGGTTTCCCGAGTTTTGGGCTATCAGCCGCAAGCGGTTGCGCTCGCAAGCGCGGCTTATGCTGTTGTCGATGCTCGTGGGCGTGATTGCTGGGATCGGCGCGATCGTGTTCTTTTCCGCCTGTCAGGTTGTCTCTCACTATGCCCTCGATGAGGCGGCCGGCTACCGCCCGCATGCTCCCGGCGGCGAACCGCCCATGCTGAAGGACACCACGCGGCCGTTTCAACCGTGGCTGCTGCTGCTCGTGCCGACCATTGGCGGCCTGTTGAGCGGGCTGCTCGTCTATTCGCTGGCGCCGGAAGCCGAAGGGCACGGCACCGATGCGGCGATTGACGCCTATCATCACCAGCAAGGCTACATCCGGCCGCGCGTGCCCCTGGTCAAGATCGTGGCCAGCGCCATCACGTTGGGGACCGGCGGCTCAGGAGGACGCGAAGGGCCGATCGCGCAGATCGGCGCCGGGTTCGCCTCTTACCTGGGCAGTTCATTGCGGTTGCGGCCGATCGATCGTCGGACGCTGATGGCGGCCGGAATGGGCGCCGGCGTGGCCGCCATCTTCCGAGCGCCGCTGGCCGGCGCTCTGTTTGCCGCCGAAGTGCTGTACAGTTCCCCCGATTTCGAGTCGGAAGCGATCATTCCGGCGGGCATGGCGAGCGTATTGGCTTATTCTACCTTTGGATTGGCCTTCGGCTGGCAGCCGCTTTTCGCACTGTCGCCCGAACTGCTTGAGACGCTATCGTTCCATAATCCGGCGACGTTGATTGCCTACTCGTTGCTGGCGGCGTTCATGGTTGTGCTGGCGGCGGTCTACACGCGCACGTTTTACGGCCTGACGCATCTGTTTCACCAACTCAAGATCCTGCCCCATTTCAAACCGGCGGTAGGCGCTTTGCTCAGCGCCGGTCTGGGGCTGGGCCTGTACTTTGCCCTGGGGGACAAGCGGACGCTCAACGTGCTGTCGTTTGGCTATGGCGTATTGCAGGACGCCATGACCCAACCGGCGGGCGAGGATCCGAGCTTATTCTTCGCCCTGGTTTTGCTGGCCGTGGCGCTCGGCAAGATCCTGACGACCTCGCTGACGATCGGCAGCGGCGGCTCGGGGGGAGTATTCGGGCCGTCGATGGTTATCGGCGGTTGCGGCGGCGGCGCGTTGGGAATCGTGCTGCACAGGCTCTGGCCGCAGTTCACGCCTCATCCCTCCAGTTTCGTGATCGTGGGCATGGCCGGCTTCTTCGCGGCGGCCGCCAAGACCCCGTTTTCGACCTTGGTCATGGTCAGCGAGCTGACCGGCAATTACAACTTGCTGCTCCCCGCGCTGTGGGTCTGCACGCTGGCGTTCGTGTTCAGCGACGAGCAGTCGATCTACAGCTCGCAAGTCGAAAATCGATCTCGTTCTCCCGCGCACCAGGGAGATTATATTCGCGAAGTGCTCACCGGCGTGAAGGTCGGGCAATTCGTGAAGCCCGCTCAGAATGTCCCGTCGGTGCGTCCGGACCATCACCTGGCCGATATGCTGCGCGTATTCAGCAATACTTCCTACCAGGCCTTGCCGGTGACCGATGCGTCGGGCCGGTTGCTGGGGGTCGTCACTCTGGAAGAAATCCATCTGGCCTCGCAATCGCCGCACCTGCAATCGTTCGTGCTGGCCGTCGACCTGATGCGCACCGACGTCACGCCGCTGCGACTCAACGACCGGCTCGACCGGGCGTTGGAACTGTTCGTTGAAAACGACCAGCCTGAGCTGCCGCTGGTGGACGAAGAGACGGCGCCGCGATTGATCGGCATTGTTCGTCGGTCGGAGATTTCGGCGACGTATCTGCACTACGTGCATGGCGACGGGCAGAACAACCGCTAAATGGCTGGCGATGATTGTGCTACGGTAGCGGGATCTGTGAAGATTCCGGGAGGCGGCATTCGCGCCTCGGCGTTGCAGCGGTTTGGAGATCTGTGGGAAGGGCTCGGAATTCTCACGAATTCCGCTACAGCGTCGCGTCGCAGAAGCACGGCGACCGGGACCGGTCAAGGCGCTGGCCCTGAGCGGGCCGTAGCGACGCAGACGGCGATTGACGGCCATCCGGCCTCGCGCAAGCAGCCGGCTCCAGCGTCCTGCGGCCGGCGGCGCCGTGGCGGTTTGCTCCAGGGCTGCGTGGCAAAGCTCCGCGGTGCGCTGCCAGGAAAACCGCTGCGCTTGCTGCGGCGCGGCGCGGCGCAAGCGACGGGCCAGGTCGCCGTCTGTCAGCAACTGACGCAAACTGGCTGCAATGTCTTCGGGCCGGTCGGCGTCGACTAGCAGGCCGGCGTCGCCGACGACCTCAACCTGCGAAGAATTGCGACCGGCGGCCACGGCGGCGCCGCATTGCATCGCTTCCAGGATCGGAAGGCCGAACCCTTCATACCGTGAAGGAAAGAGGAACGCCGAACATCGCTGGTACAGCGTGCGAAGTTCGTCATCGTCGAGTGAACCCGTCAGCACCACGCGATCGGCGACCGGCGAGGCGGCGATTGCTTTGCGCACCTGGGCGCGATCATCGTCGGAACTCATGGCGCAGGTCCGCGCCAACTGGTACGCGCTGCGCAGCGACGCAGGCAGCAGGGCATAGGCGGCCAACGCCCCATGCAGGTTCTTGCGGTGATCGAGAGCCGTGAGGCTGTAGATAAATGGCTCGCGGATGCCCTGTCGCTCGAGCAGCCGCACTTCCGCGGCGGGGCTCGCCCCGCCGGCGGGAAAGAACCGCTCGGGGTCGCCGGCGGCGCTGATGTTGGCGACTCGCTCCGGCGCGGCGCGAAGCCAGCGGATGGAATCTCGCCGGCCGGCCTCGGAGATGGTCAGCAGCAAATCGTATCCTTCGAGCACGGCAAGCGCTTGCCAATAGGCTTGCGCAATCGCCGGATGACGCAGGTACTGCTCGGGAAAGACGGCCGGGATCAGATCGTAAACAATGGCGGCCATCCGCAGGCGACTGGCGGGCGGCGCCGGCGGCAGATAGCCGCGGAAGTTCTCCAGCGGACAACTCAGCAGCAGCACGTCGAGATCGTCCGGATTCTCCTCGGCGAGCCTTCGCGCCGTCCCCGCCAGACCGCCGCGCCCGTCGCACGGCAGGCGGCGAACCGTCGGGGAACCCGGCCAGGACTGTTCATCCTGAGGAGCGTCGGCATAGTAGTAAAGCACGAACTCCGTCTGCCGATGGAGCGAGAGCAGTTCGCGCACCAGCGAGCCGCGTGTAGCGTCCGACGCCGCGCGTTCTGCCGGCCGACTGGGCGCCCAGCATGTCGATGCCGATTCGCATAGGTGACGCCGATAGGGGCAACAAAGCGAGCGAGGCTCAGGCCGCCTGCCTGGCTTCGCCCTGGACGGATCGCGTATAGGCGGCGATCACGGAGGCGGGCGGGCCGATTTCGCGGACCGTGCCGTGCTCCATCCAGATCACGCGATTGCAGATCTTCTTGATGGAGCTCAGATCGTGGCTGACCATGACGATGATTTTCGCTTTCGACATCATCTCGTACATGCGCCGCCGCGCCTTGTCCTGGAACGCCATGTCTCCCACGGAGAGGACTTCATCGACGAGCAGAATCTCCGGCTCGATCGCCGTGGCGATGGAAAAGGCCAGCCGCACCGACATTCCCGCCGAATAATACCGTACGGGCATCTTGAGGAAGTCGCCTAACTCGCTGAATTCGGCGATCGGTTGAATCTTGTCCTTGATGGTCTTCGGGGTTTCGCCCTGCAGATAGCTGCGAAATCCGATGTTTTCCCAGCCGCTGGCTTCGCTTTCGAAACCCAGCGCGATATCGAATAACGAGCTGATGCGGCCTTCGACCTCCCGCTGTCCGCTGGAAGGCGGGTAGATTCCGGCGAGCAGCCGCAAGAGCGTGCTTTTGCCGGCGCCGTTATGGCCGATGATGCCGAGTCGCTGTCCGTCTTCCACCGCGAAGCTGACGTTTTGCAGCGCGCGACTTGCATGCGTTGTCGCGCAGCGTTGCGGAACATCCGCTGGACCACGAATTCCTTGAGCGTGATCTTGTGACTCTGGCGAATGTCAAACGTCAGGCTGACGTCGTCCAAAGCAATCTTAGCCATGATGATGTTGATTCCTCGATGATCAGCTTTTCGCGAGCCTTGCCGGGCGAGACGGCCGCCTTCACGGCGAATGGGCGAGTTCCTCGGTTTCGTGGTCGTACCAAGGCGCGGGGCGAGCGTCGGCAGGCAGGTTTTGTGAACAGATCTGCGACAACGTTAGCACTTGCGACTGCAGCCGAGCGACCTCTCGCAGCATTCCATCGACGAACACGTTCATTTCCCGGACCGCGTTGACATGACTTGCGTTGGCTTCCGTGACTTGCGCGGAAAGATGATTCAACTGTTCGGACAAGGTTTGAAAGTCCGCGTGAAGCAATTGCAGGACGTGCCGATCCAGTTTGGCGACGACCGGCCGCCGCACCGATCGCGTCGCACGCCAGAAAACCTTTAATACTCCCGCCCAGAGCGACGCCAGCACGAGGCCTAACTTCGGTTGGGTCGTCTCGGCAGCCGACGAACCTGCGGCGCCACGGCGACTCCGCTGGGAAACCTTCTGGTCCAGGTCGACTGTTGTGCTCATGGCTACACTCCCGCGGCCGCGGAGCCCCCCCGCTTTTTAAACGCCGGCTTTCCCGGATCAGCCGGCGGCCTGCTCTGTCCGATTTTCAAAAAACTTCCTCTCAACCCGCGGATGGACCGGAGTGGTTCTGCGATTCGGTTCATGCCGCTTTACCTTCGCCGGACGGACGAGATGACTCCCCAATCCCTCGGTGGTCGGCGGATTGTTTCTCGTGCGTCCGTTCAATTGCTTCCACGTACAGTTCTGCGGCGTGCGACCAACTGTGATGCGTTTGCACGCGATTCATCGCCGCGGCTCCGAGTTGCGTTCGGCGAGCCGTGTCGCCGGCCAGTTCCAGCATCGCGCAGTTGCAGGTCCGGAACCAGTTGCGGGCTCCAGCTCACCTTGCGGACGACATCATCGGGATAACCGGAGAAAGTATCAACATCAATCACAATGGCGGGCACGCCGGCGCTGAGCAGCGAGAGCAACGCCCCGGAAGTTTCTCCGTTCGTGGGCGGGCGGCGGAGATTGACGCCAATGTCGGTGACGGCGGCCAGGTCGCGAAACGCGTCCAGCGGGGCGTGTCCGAAGAACCTGATCCGTTCCTGAATTCCCAGGCTTGCCGCCTTTGCCAGGGTTTCGCCTTCTCCAAGGTCTCTGCCAACAAACATCAGTAGGGCCGTGGGATGGCGGGAGGCGACGCCGGCGAAGGCTTCGACGGCTTCCACATTGCACTTCGTAGGGTGCAGGATGCCGAAGCTGCCGAGCAATAGCGCGTCTGCCGGAAGCCCGAACTGACGCCGGATTTCGGCGCGGCGCTGGGGCGGAAGCCGTCGGGGTTCGGCGCCGTGCGGAATGACGGACGTCGCCTCGGCGAGATGCGGCGCGCCTTGACGGATTTCTGCGGCGTCCAGTCATCGTGGACGATGATGCCGGCGGCGTGATCCAGGACCGAGCGGTTGAGGCGGGCGCCGCGGCGATTGCAGACCGCGATGATTCCGCCGGGCTCGGCGAGTCCACTGTTCGCCCTTCAAGCGGCACTCTGCCGCAAGTTCAGGCTGCTCCCGCTCCAGCTCTCGAAGGAAGTGGCCCGCGTCGGTTTGCGGCTGCAATCCGTACCAGTAGTGGAAACCGGTCAGCACAAAATCGTGCAGCACCACCACGCCCGGCTGCTCGAGCAACGTATCGTAGACGAAATCGTGGTATTTGGAATTGCCCATTTGATAGACGATCCCGCTGTAGTTCAGCGCAGGCGGCAGCGAGAGAACAGCCGATAGTCGTGGCAGGCGAAGTCGAGCGACGACAGGCTCAGGTGCGGCACGTAGCCCGAGGCGTGGTAGAGATCGATGAGGTAGTATCGCCGCAATTCGGCCAGCAATTCGCGCGCGAGTAGTCGGAAATGCCCGAGCGTTTGGGGGGCAGAGGAGAGAAATACGCAATCCGGCGTTTTGGCGCCGACACTCTCAGCTTGCGGCGCCAGGGCATCGTGCCGGCGGCCCGTCCGCTCGAGGGCTTCGATCGCGCGGTCCGCGGTTGCTTCCCAGGTGAAGCTTTCGGCGCAGCAGGCCGAGCGTTCGCAACGACTCAGTGAGATCCGTATCTTCCAGCAACTGCGAGACTTTGGCGGCGATGTCGGCGGGCGACTCGGCTTCGATCAGCAAGCCGGCGTCGCCGACGACTTCCTCTTGCGACGAATTTCGTCCGGCGACCACCGGGGCGCCGCAGTGCATGGCTTCCAGAATCGGCAGGCCGAACCCCTCATACAGCGAGGGAAACACGAATGCCGCGCAGCGCTGGTAGAAAACGCGAATGATCTCGTCAGGAATAAAGTTTGTCAGCACGGTCCGGTCGTAGATACCCAGGCGGCGCGCCTGATCTCGCCAACTCTGATCTTCCGCCTCGGTCATGGAGCAAGTGATGACCAACTGGTGCGTGCGCTTCAGCTCGAGGCTCAGCATCGCGAACGCTTGCATCAAGCCCAGCAGGTTCTTGCGTGCGTCGAGCCCGCTCAGGCAGTAGACGAATGAGCCCTCGACGCCGAACTTTTGCAGCGTTTCTCGCGCGCATCGGATATGGGCTGTGATCGGTCGGGAAAAAAGAATTCGCGATTGCTGGCGGCGCCGATCGTGACGACCTGCTCGGGAGACATCTCCAGTACGTGCAAGCCGTCGCGCCGGCTGGCTTCGGAGATGGCCAGCAGCAGGTCATACTGCCGCAGTTGCCGCACCGCCTGGTAGTAGCGTCTGCGAGTACTTCGTATGCGAGAGGTACAACTCCTGAAACAGCATGGGAATCAGGTCGTACAGGATTGCCGCCAGCTTAGGGCCGCGCAAGCGTCTTCGCCGGCGGCAAATGGCCGCTGTAGCATTCCAGCGGCGTCGTCTGCAGCAGGATGTCCAGACCGTCGGGGTTGTGCGCGGCGATTTGCTCCGCGCCTCTCTCGCAGATTACCGTCCGGAAAGTCGCAGTGCACAAGTCTCAATTCGGGGCTGCCCGGCCAGACGTCGTTCATGCCCGGCAGGCCTTCGTAATGGTACAGCACGTATTCGTGCCGAGGATGCCGCGACAGTAGCTGACTGACCAGGTTGCGCGTATAGCGGCCGATGCCTCGATTGCGGCTCGAGGACTGATTGCCCAACATGTCGATGCCGATCCGCATGACTTATCTCGGGCTTAGAGGTAGAAGATCAGCCGACGTTGCAGCCGCATCAGGGTCAGGGCTCGCCAGCGTCACGCAGACGGAGACGCTGCCGATCGCAATCATGCAGTTGTTCCAGGTAGGCAGCTCGCCGTTGAGCAGCGGGTGTCGGAACAGATCCAGCCAGGCCACGACCGGATTGTATTTCATCAGCCAGGTCAGGCCCTTGTCTTTCATCGCGGCGCCGGATACATGATGGGCGTCGCGTAAAATACGATCTGCATGCCGATTTCGAGCAGGTGCTTCATGTCGGGGAAAATCACGCTCGCGGCGCCGGACAGCACGGCCAGCGACCAGCCCAGCACGAATAACAGCACGAAGGAGGGAACCAGGCTGAACAGCACCGGCACATTGCCAAAGCCCCGGAAGCCCCAAGTCAGCACGAGCACCACGCACATTGCGACCAGGAAATGAAAGGCTCCGCCCAGGACGGTCCGCAGCGGGTAGATCGCCATGGGCGCCGGGAATTGACGGATATAGTTTTCCCCCGTGTAGAAACAGTCGCAGCCCTGCGTCACCGCGGCGGTGATGAAGCCCCACAACGTCAGACCCGAGAGCAGGAACGGACCGTAATCGGCGACGTTCATCTTGAACAGGCCGTGAAATACCGTGCACAGCACCGTGGTCATGGCGATCGGGTGCAGCAGCGACCAGCCGAGCCCTAAGATCGAGCGACGGTATCGGGTGCGCAAATCCATTCTGACCAGCGACAGCCAAAAGTGGCGGCAGCGCCAGACTGCCGTGAGATAGCCCTGCATCGATTCACCTGCTTTCAAAGTTCAAATCCGGTAGCTCGCGTCCGCTCGCCGGCGCCGCGTCTTGCCGCCCCAAGTAGGTCGTAGGTTCGTCATAAAAGCGAGAGCGCATCGTTCAGCTTCGGCCAGACGTTTTCGACGCTGCCCAGAGCATTCATCCGTTCTCGGCCGCAGGCAGCCATGGCGCGATAGCGTTTTTCATCGCGCCGGGCGACCTCGTAGCTGGTCTTCAATTGCTCTTCAAGCGAGCTGCGGCGGACGCGGTTCCAACTGGTGGTCAGCCGGCGCTGGGCGTCCCAGGGCCAATGGGTCGGCTCTTGCTTCGAGTCAAGCACGAATGCCAGTTGCTCGTCGATGTATTCGGACATGGCCGTATGCGCCGGCGCCACGCCCGGGCGACCCGCCGCCAGGAAGTCCTGCAGCGGCAGGCAGGCGCCTTCGGCCAGCGAGGCGTTCAGGTAGTAGGCGCTGGCCTGCGTCAACTGCAGCATTTCCTCGTCCGACAGATACGAAGAGATCACTACGACCTTGGCTCGGTGCTTGATCCCCAGTCGCCGATAGTGACAGAACAGGTTGTACAGACCCTCGCGAGCCATGGTCTTGCTCAGCGCCAGCTTGAGAACGAGCGTGGCGTCTTCCTTGTCGCCCAACGCCCTGAGGAATGACGCGAGAAGGTCTTGCCAGTTTTTGCGGAAATCAAAGGGATTGAAGATGGTCGAGTAAACGATTCCCGACAGTTCCACGCCGCAAGTTTCGCGATAGGGAAGCGGAAACCGTTCGGGCGCGGGAGGCTCTTCCGCGGCGACCGCGACGCGGCTGCTCGCCGCCAGGCAGCGATGCACGGCGGCAGGCAGATAGGGACGCAGACGGTTGCGATATAGCCCCGAGCACGATCGCGCAGGCGGCGGCGCGGAAGTTCCTGCACGGCATCCGGCGCCGGCGGCAGAACGTAGCACGGACAGTCGAGCGAGATGCGCCGCTCGGGGCGCCATGCGGGAATCTGGAAATAGTCGCCGCGGATCGGTACGGGTACGACCCGGATCGGCGTTGTAACGCCCGCGCGGACGAAGGCGTCTCGAGTGAACTCGCACGCCGTCAGCATCAGCGAGAGTTTCTGGCAGACGTCGACCCAGTTGTCGCGCGGATCGGCTGCGGCCGGATCATGAGGAATGTCGGGGAATTCCCAGAACGGAAAGGCGACGTTCGGGCCGGCCGAACTGACGTGCAGGTAATGGGGCGGCAGAAAGCTCAGGTGACCGGCTTGCGCAGTACTCGCTGCGAGCGCAGGATCAAGGCGTCATCCAGCAGGAAGCGATCGTTAGGCGTCTCGTTGACGACGCCCCAGCGAGCCAGCAGCGGAGCAAAGGCGCGGAATACGAAATAGTACGAGTAGCAGTCGTCGCCACGGCGCTGCGGCATGTCCGCGCCGGTAAATGAGGACGTGGCGAACAGCGCTCGTCGGGCAGCGTTTCGCTCCAAAGTGGCAGTCGCACGGGGCGCCGATTCCTGCATACGTTATTTCTCCATGGCGCCGGACAATCGCCGGCGACTTAAACTCGTCAGCCCGTTTTTTCCCAGCGGTACACGCGCTCGTGGACCAAAGGTCCCGCGCGCTCGCCTTCGCTCGGCGCCAGCCGGATCACCGGGCGCACGTCCGCCGGCTCTTCCGCCGAACCAAGCTCATCCGCGCCGGGCTGTTGTTGCAAAAGCTTCTCCAGCTTGTCTTCGATCACCGCCAGGCGCCTGGCCAAAGCGGCATGGTCCCAATGAAAGCCTTCCTGCCGGTCCTGACGCTGCGAAAGTTCCTCGACCCGTTGCGAGAGGTCTTGCAGCGGCGTAATGTCGTCGGCGAATCTCGTGGAGAGCACGCAGAATGAAACTGCACACCAAGGGTTTAACGATGGCTTTCAGCGGCCTCAAGGCTCCGCGCATCATTCGCTTGGCCAATGCAAGGGGGGCGGACATCTTCGTGATCCTGTTTAACGCCAGGGCCGGACCGTCTGGCCGACCGACTTGTTTCTAGGCGGCGGTCGCAGCCGGAGGCCTTTGTTGAACCAGAACCTGCGTCAATCGTTCGGCCAACAAGGCCAGTCGATACGCCTCTTCGCTGGAGCCCGCGCTTCGCGCGATTGCCGCGCAGGCGGTTTCGAGCGCTCTTCGATGCGCGGCAACAAGGCGTGCAGGTGGAAGTCTCTCCAAATCACGGCGCTGGCCCGGCGCCCGAGCGGCGCCAGCAGGGTGCGCCCGTCGAGCACATCCTGGAACATGTTGGCGAACGCCGCCGCGGTGCGGGGCGCCTTGAGGCAGTGCACGTCGTGGACGAACCATTCGCCGATGCCGCAGCTTTGCGTGACGGCCATCACGCATCCGTAGGCGGCGGCTTCCAGCGGGGCGCAGCCGAACGGCTCACGCTCCCAGGTCGGAAAGGCGAACAGATCGTACTCGTGCCGGGCATAACGCCTGACCAGGTCTTCCTGCGGGCACGAGCCGCGAAAATGCACGCGATCTTCGACGCCGAATTGACGCGGCAGCGGCGAGACGGTCGGGTCGGTGACCTTGCCGAACAGGTCGATCGAGAAGTTGTCGTATCCGCGCTGCTTGAGCAGTGCCGCGGCTTCGACCAACAGGTCGACGCCCTTGTGCCGGCCCATCTGGCCGGCCGACACGATCCGCAAATCGTCGCCCGGCGTATAATAGCGCTCGCGCGGCGCCGGTTGCTCTCCCAGGATCCAGTTGGGCATGGCATCGATCGTGCCTTGCAAACGCACGCCGGCGGCTTCAATTTCCTGGACCACGCGGTGGCTGACTGGCATGTAATATCCGCGAATCTGCCGGCTGAATTCTTCTGCTACGACCGGCAACGTTTCCTTGTCCAGGCTGCACAGCATGCGCGGGACGCAGTCGCCCAAGTACCAGACCCACGGAAACTGCAAGTGGTGCAGGCATCCGACCAGGCCCAGGCCGCCCACTCCGGACAGGTTCCAGAGGTAGGCCACGTCGGGTTCGAATTCTTTCAGCGCGTCGATCAGCACCTGCACGTTGTGCGCAGTCGACCAGGTTGCCGGCCGCCTCCCACATCCGCCGCGTTACGCGCCGGCTGCGCAGCAGGCAGTAGGCGTCGTAGCAGTTGCTCAGACGGAACGATCGCTGTACGTGGTCGGCAGGCGGACAAGGCGCTCGCGGCGCGGCGGCCAGCACGCGGACGTCGTGGCCGCGAGCCAGAAGCCCGTCGACGACTTGCCGGCAGCACAGTTCGTAGCCACCGATGTAATCGGGCGGGTAAAGATTGCTCAGCACCAGGATTCTCAAGCCGCGACCTCCTCCCGCCCGACGAGCAGGCCGCGGTAGATCTCGGCGAGGCGCCGGCCCAGCAAGCCGTAGTTGATTTCCGGCGCCGGTCCGCGCGGGCGAGTCGGCGGCAGAAAGCAGGGGGAAGGCCATTCGGCGGGAATGCCGAACCAGTTCAGGTCGATCGGCGCCGGCAGCAATTCCACGGCCTCCGGAGAAACGGCCTTCTCGGCCGCTGATGCTTCGTGACAGATGATGGCATCGGCCAGCTTTCCCAACTCGAGCTCCGTCGTCAGCCAGTTCGCCGTCACGCCATAGTCTGTCACACAGACCGGCTTTTGCTGCTGCCTGGCGATCAGCAGGCCGAGCTCGCACGTACGGCTATAGCCGTCATGAAGATGCACCGCGTCCGCCGCGCAGAGCGCGGCGGGCAGCTCCCACGAACTGGCGTCCCAGGCGATCTCGGACTCTACCGATTGCTGCAACACCCGCCGCGTCACGCCCGGTTCCAGCGTCTGCAGCCGGGCTTCAGGACCGCAGGAGAGGATCTCGATCTCCCACGTTCCCGGCTCGGCCGCCGCCACGGCGGCGGCCAACTGCCGCAGGTGATCCTCGCCGCGCGTATCGCCGCAGGCTCGATCTCCGTCAAGCAATCCGAGATAGGCGATTCGGTGACGCGGCATAGTGCAAGAGCATGGGGACGTGCGGAAAACGATTCCGGGCAAATCAGGCGGCCGCTCGAGTGGAATGCGGCGCCGGAATGCGGCGTCGGAGCAGATCCAGGTCGGCGTCGACCATCATGTTCACCAGTTGCTCAAAGCCGACTTCCGGTTTCCAGCCGAGCGACTGCCGCGGCTTTCGCCGGATCGGAGAGCAATAGGTCGACTTCGGCCGGCCGGTGGAACTTCGGATCGATCGTCACGTGCTTGCGCCAGTCGAGCCCCGCGCGGTCAAAGGCGATTTGAACGAATTCTTCGACGCTGTGCGTTTCGCCCGTGCCGATCACGTAGTCGTCGGCCTCATCCTGCTGCAGCATCATCCACATGGCGCGGACGTAATCGCCCGCGAAGCCCCAGTCTCGCTGGGCTTGCAGGTTGCCGAGCCGCAATTCGTCGGCCAGCCCCAGCTTGATGCGGGCCACGCCATGCGTGATCTTGCGAGTCACGAATTCCAGACCGCGGCGCGGCGACTCGTGATTGAACAAGATGCCCGAGCAGGCGTACATCCCGTAGCTTTCACGATAGTTCATCGTGATGTAATGGCCGTAGACCTTGGCCACGCCGTAGGGGCTGCGGGGATGGAAGGGAGTGGTTTCTCGCTGCGGCGTCTCGTGTACTTTGCCGAACATTTCGCTGGAGCTGGCCTGATAGAAGCGAATCTTCGAGTTGACCAGACGAATGGCGTCGAGGATCCGCGTCACGCCCAGGCCGGTGACCTCGCCGGTCAACTGCGGCTGCTGCCAACTGGTCGGAACGAAGCTCTGCGCCGCCAGGTTGTAGACTTCCGTGGGCTGCGTCTTTTCCAGCAGCGTGACCAGCGATTGCTGATCCAGCAGGTCTCCCGGATGCAATTCGACGCGTCCCTCGAGATGGGCGATGCGCTCGAACGTTTCAGTGCTCGAGCGGCGGAACATGCCGTGCACCTGATAGCCTTGCTCGAGCAGGAGTTCGGCCAGGTAGGAACCGTCTTGCCCTGTGATGCCCGTGATAAGTGCTGTGCCTGCCATATTGGTAAAGCCAACTCCTGCTTGAAGGGATGGTTCACGACCGGAGAATTGTCGAAGACGCTGTTACTTTCCGCAGGCTCGCCGTTCTCTTTCGCTGCAAAGCAAGCCGGTCGCCCGGCAAACGAGAGCGGAAATGCGCACCGCAGGCGTTCGTCGCAGTGCGAGACCCCGGGCCTGCCTGACGCCTGCCGCGGCTCGTCGCCAACAGTTTCGGCGATCTCGATCGGCGACCTTAACGATTCTTTCGGAAACTCCGGCGGCCCCTCTACGAACCGCTTCGCTGGCATCCGAAGCGGCGGGATGATAGTGAGATCGGCTGGCGCGTGTCAAGGGAGACTTCAAAGGCACTGCGCAATCTCCGCGAGCGGCTGAATGCGGGCGAATAGGGCGGCACGCCGCGTTTCCGCAGCCCACGGAAGCTGGGTAAACCGGCGTCTCCCTCTGCCGGCGAAATGTCGAACCGCGGGCGCAAAAACTTTCAAAAATCTCCCGGCGGCGCCAAAGAATTCTCAAGCGTCAAACTGGCCTCACCCGATAAAGCCTGCCAATCCGGCGCCGATTCGACAAACCGCGGCGTCGCACCACGTCTTCGACAGTTTCACGTCGCTGAACCAACGGGCAAGGCGCCATGCGGATTCTATTGAACGGAGCTCCCATGCTGGGACGGCTTACCGGCGTCGGCCAGTACGGCCTGCGGCTGCTGGAAGCGCTGGCCCGCCTTCCGGCGGGGGCCGGCGTGGAAGAGCTGGGCGTCTTCAATGGCCGTGATGTGGTGACGCTTGGTTCCTTTCTGGATGCCGTCCGCCAGCGGCCCAACGCAGCCCGGCACGAACGGCTGAAACGCATCATCCGCAGCGCTTGGCCGCGCTGCCGCGACTGGGCCGACCGCTGGCGTCGCATTCGTCTGGCGAGCCAGACCCGAGGCGCCGCGTGGAGCTTGTTCCATGAAACCAACTTCGTCTCACCTCAATTCGAGCTGCCGCTGGTCACGACGGTGCACGACATGAGCTATCTTCGCTATCCGCAGTTCCTGCCGAAGGATCGGTTGGCGTGGCTGCGGCGGCGGATGGGCGTGACGCTCAGGCGCTCGCGAGTCATCGTTACCGACAGTCGTTTCACTCGCGACGAGCTGCTGGAGCTTTGCCCTGGGGTTGAGCCGCGCCGCGTCATCGTCACGCAGTTGGGGGTGGATCTCGACTACTTCGCTGACCCGGTGCACGAGTTGCGAATCGACGAAGTCCGGCGACGGCTGGAATTGCCCGAGCAATTCGTGCTTTACCTGGGCACGCTGGAGCCTCGCAAGAATCTGCAGGGGCTGATCCAGGCTTACCGGATGTTGCCCGAGCGTTTGCAGCGCGAATACCCGCTGGTGCTGGCGGGAATGTCCGGCTGGAAGGAGAACTATTTCCGCCGCGCCTTGGACGAACTTCATGGCCGCGGCGTGCTGCGGGAAGTCGGTTACGTGGACGAAACTGACGTTCCCGCGCTGATGAAATCGGCCAGCGTATTCTGTTTCCCCAGCTTCTACGAAGGTTTTGGTTTGCCCCCGCTGGAGGCTGCGGCGTGCGGCACGCCGGTGCTCTGCAGTCGCGCCGCCTCGTTGCCCGAAGTCATGGGGGATGCGGCGGTCTACGTCGATCCGTCATCGCCGGACGAGATTGCGGCCGGTTTGATGCGGTTGCTCGACGATGAGCCGCTACGGCGCTCATTGCAGACGGCCGGTCCGGACCGGGCCGCGTTGTTTTCCTGGGAAAGCTGTGCTCGGCAAACCGTTGCGGCCTACCGCCAGGCAGCTTGAGTTGGAACGCCCCTCGATAGACCCATTACGGCAGGTTCACGTGAACGAAAACCAAGCTCGAACTCAGCGCGACGGACGTCGTTCAGCGTCCGTTTCGTCCCGCGAAGCAAGGCGCCAAACCGCACTTTCGCCTGGCCGGAGCGTCGGCCGGGGCCGTGGTTGACGATTCGGTGGTCATCGATGCCTGTCCCGTGCTGGCGTTAGGTTTCGGCGTGGTGGTAAAACGGGCGGTCGATTTCGTCGGCTCGTTGATTCTGCTGGCGCTGTGCGGCATTCCTATGCTGGCCGTCGCGCTGTTCATCAAGCTCACCAGCCCCGGTCCGGCGATTTACCGGCAAGAGCGAGTAGGGCTGGGAGGCCGGCGGTTTAACCTGCTCAAGTTTCGTACGATGCGCGTTGACGCCGAAGAGGCCACGGGCCCGGTCTGGGCGCAGGAGCACGACCCGCGGCGAACGCCCTTCGGCGCCTTCCTGCGGCGTTGGAGCATTGACGAACTGCCGCAGTTGATCAACGTGCTGCGCGGCGAGATGAGCCTGGTCGGTCCGCGACCGGAGCGGCCCTACTTTGTGGCAAAGTTTTCGCAAGAGCTGCCCGCTTACATGCAACGGCACAGCGTACTGCCAGGCCTGACCGGCTGGGCGCAATTGAACGGGCTGCGCGGCAACACGTCGATCAGCATGCGGCTCGATTTCGACTTGTACTACATTCGTCATTGGTCCGCCGCGTTCGATTTGTTCATTCTGATCCTTACGCCTTTCAAGATGTTGGCCGAGAAAAATGCTTACTGAGCCTGACAAACTCTGGCGGCGCGGCCCAGGTCTGGGACTGCTAACGGCCCTCGTTTTGACGGTCGTACTGCAGGCGATCATGGTTGCGCGCTCGCCGGTGATCGCCAAAGATGGCATGAGCTTCATTCGCATCGCCGCCGAATTGCAGGCAGACTGGATCGGCGCCATGCACGTCGAGGACCAGCATCCGGGTTACCCGGCCATGGTGCTGGCCGGCTATTCTCTGACTCGCTGGCTGCCCGGCATGAGCGATTTTGAGGCCTGGATTCTCGGCGGGCGGCTGGCTGCGGGGCTGGCGGGCCTGGTTTCCGTGGTGATGATCTGGCTGTTGACCAGACGGATCTTTGATCGCCGAGTAGCAGACGTCGCGGCGCTGATGGCGGCGGTCTGGCCCCTGCTGCGGCAGAACGCCGCCGACGTGCTCAGCGATACGCCCCACATGATGTTCTACCTGGCCGGCGTCTGGCTGACCTGCGAAGGGCTGGCGCGTAGCAGCGTGCGCTGGTTCGCGGCGGCCTGCGTCGCCAGCGGCATGGCGTATTGGATCCGACCGGAAGGACTGATTGTCGGCCTGACGGCCGGAGTGCTGTTGCTGGCGCAACTGTGGCGTTATGAAGGGCAGAGCCTGACGCGTTCCTTGGTCAAGGTGGCGGCGGTCGGCGCGGTGCTGTTGGCCATCGCCGCGCCCTACGGGATTCTGGCCGGCAAGTTCACCAGCAAGAAGAACCCGTTCCAGCACGAGCCGACTGCGCTCGAAATCGCAGCGGCCGACATCGAGCCCACCGAAGGCCTCCTCTCCGAACCGTTGCCTGGCGCCAAGCTGCCCGACGAGTTCACGCGCCCTGCGTCGCGGCTCGGCGCGTTCGCGGTCGGTTGCTGCGAACTGGGCAAGGAACTGGGGCAAGGGTTCTATTATTTGCTGCTGATTCCGTTGGGCGCCTGGGTCTTTCCATCGACCCGGCTGCGCAGCGGACGTCGCGGCGTCGCGGATGACGACCGTACTGATCTTTTGCCACATGGGCATGCTGGTGCTGCTGTTCATGACGGCGGGTTACGTCAGCCACCGGCACGTGATGCCGCTGATCGGCATGATGCTGCCGGCCACCGCCGCCGGAACGATTTGGCTCTCCGAGCGGCTCGCTGCATACGTTCCACGCCTGCGCCCTCCGAAGCGGGCGTTGACGGCCATCATGCTGGTCATTCTGTTAGGATTGCTGCCCAAGTCGGTTCGTCCGTTGCACGGCGTTTATTCATCGCTGGTCGAGGCTGCCTGTTGGATCAAGGAGCATGGCCATCCGGGCGATTCCGTGCTGGCCACTTCCGGCTATGTGCGATTCTACGCCGAGATGAAGGGTCTGCTGCTGGGGCCCGAGGCGCCGAATCTCCCGATCGGCCTGGTGCTGGCGCCCGAAGCTCGCCCCTGGTCGTACATCGTGCTGGAGGTCGACGAACGGACCTTCGATCGCGCCCTTGTGCAATCCGGAGGCAGGCTACGAGCAGGTGCTGGCCATCCCCGCTCATCCGCGCCGGACCTGGTCCAAGGTGCTCGTGTTCTCCCGCAGAGCGACCGCACGATCAACGAGTCGCCGTCCGAGAAACCGAGGGAGCGGATCAGGCCCAATAAGCGGACGGACGGAAATGAGCTGAACTGCCGTTCTGTTCCGCCGCTCCCATTGCACGCGAGCCGAGTCGATGTCTGACGAGCGCCGTACGGGAATCGTGACCGGTTCGGCCAGCGGTTTGGGCCGAGCGCTGGCCGTACGATTCGCGCCGATGGCTGGCGGCTGGCGCTGGCCGACGTCGACGAGCAGCGCAATTGGGAGACCTTGCAACTGGTCGAACAGGCGGGCGGCGAAGGACGTTGCGAGCGGCTCGACGTCACCGATCTGGACCAGTGGTCCTGCCCTGCACGATCGACTGCGGACCGAATGGACGCAGCTTGACCTGCTGGCGAACAATGCCGGCGTCGCCGGGGCCGGAGACGTCGGGCGGTTTCCGATGGCCGAGTGGCGGCGTCTGCTGGAAGTCAATTTGTTTGGCGTGATTCATGGCTGCCATGTGTTCGTCGAGTGGCTGAAGAGCCATCCCGGACGCTCGCAGATCATCAATACCGCGTCGGCGGCGGCCTTTGCTGCGGCGCCCTCGATGGCCGCTTACAACGTTTCCAAAGCCGGCGTGCTGGCGATTTCGGAAACGCTGTGCGCCGAGTTGCGACCGTACGGCGTCGGCGTTACGGTGCTCTGCCCCGGCTTCTTTCTGACCGGCCTGGTCGACCAGGGGCACTTCGAAAGAGAGGAGCAGCGTCAGCTTGCCCTGGAGCGAATGCAACTCTCCTCATTGACCGCGGACAGCGTTGCAGAATTCGCCGTGCAGGCCATGCGCCGCCGAAAACTCTATGTGGTGGTCGGCCGCCGAGCTCGTTGGCTGTGGCGGTTGAAACGCTGGTGTCCGGTGCTTTACCTGACGCTGATGTCCGCGGCTTACGGCCGGGAACTGCCGCCGGAAAGCTCGCCGTCGCCGCGTTTGTGAGAATTCCGCCCGAAGCGCCGCCGCTGCGCGACTTCTCACGAAGCCTGCGGCGGCTAAAATCATGGCAGCGGCCGGTTACGCAGCGACGCGAGAGTCGTTCGCTCGGCCTGGGCGCCAGGCCGCGAGGTCTCCGCTCCCGTCGCCCTTCAATACTTGGTTCCCGGTTGGTTCCCGTTTATGTTGAGTCTCAAAACCAGCACCGCCCCGCGCTGGCTTGCCGAGGTGGAAGAGCACCTGGAAGAATTGCTGCTGGATCACGCCCACTGCGAAAAGAAAGCGGCCGGGACGGCCATGAACCTGATCTTCGCCTACGTGGATAAGGTCGAGCTGGTCAAGCCGCTCTCGGAGATCGTGAATGAAGAACTGGATCATTTCCGCCAGGTGATCGACCTCTTGGAATCTCGCGGCATTCGCTTTCGGCGCTTGAAACCAAGCAGCTATGGCGCCCGGCTGAACGAACTGGTGCGAAAGCAGGAGCCGGGCAAGGCCGTCGACCGCTTGCTGGTGGCCGCTTTGATTGAGGCCCGCTCGTGCGAACGTTTTGCCCTGCTCAAAGATCGTCTGCGCGACCGCGAATTGGCGGATTTCTACCAGAGCTTGTTCGAATCCGAAGCCAGGCATCACGCCACTTACGTGCAAATGGCCCGGCTGTTCGCCACGGAAGACGAGATACGTTCCCGGCTCGAAGAACTTTCCGCCGCCGAGGCTGCAATCATCGACCAGGGGGACGATCTGCCGCGTATGCACAGTTGAAGTTGCCAGCGGCTTTCTAATCTGGCACGATGCCGTTTTCAATACGACCGATCGAATCCCGCACGCACACCATCGAACGTCTGAGAGACCCAACCTATGTCCGCCTTTCCCGAAATCAGCAAGATCCCGTACGAAGGCCCCTCGAGCAAGAACCCGCTGGCCTTCCGCTACTACAACGCCGACGAAGTGGTCGAAGGCAAGACGATGAAGGACCACCTGCGGTTCAGCGTCGTCTACTGGCACACGTTCCGCGGCACCGGCAGCGATCCGTTCGGCCCCGGCACGATGCGTGCGCCCTTGGGACGACGGCACCGACTCGGTCGAGAACGCCATGCAACCGCGTCCGGGTGGCGTTCGAGTTCATCGAGAAGCTCGGCGCGCCGTTCTACTGCTTCCACGATCGCGACGTCGCCCCCGAAGGCGCGACGCTGGCCGAGACGCAACAAGAACCTCGACGCCGTCGTCAAGGTGCTGAAGGAAGAGCAGCAGCGGACCGGCATCAAGCTGCTGTGGGGCACGGCCAACCTGTTCAGCAATCCCCGCTACATGCACGGCGCCGCCACCAGCTGCAACGCCGACGTCTTCGCCTACGCCGCCGCCCAGGTGAAGAAGGCGCTCGAAGTCACCAAGGAACTCGGCGGCGAGAACTACGTCTTCTGGGGCGGCCGCGAAGGCTATCAGAACCTCTGGAACACCGACATGAAGCGCGAGCTCGACCACCTGGCCCGCTTCATGCACATGGCGGTCGACTACGCCAAAGAGATCGGCTTCACCGGCCAGTTCCTGTATCGAGCCCAAGCCCAAGGAGCCGACCAAGCACCAGTACGACTTCGACGCCGCCGCCTGCCTCAACTTCCTGCGGGCCTACGATCTGGTCGACCACTTCAAGCTGAACATCGAAACCAACCACGCCACGCTGGCCGGCCACACGATGATGCACGAGCTGGAGTACGCCGGCATGCAGGGCTTGCTCGGCTCGATCGACGCCAACACGGGCGACCTGCTGCTGGGCTGGGACACCGACCAGTTCCCCACCGACATCTACCTCACCACCGCAGTGCATGCTGGTCGATTCTGAAGTACGGCGGCCTGGCGCCGGGCGGCGTGAACTTCGACGCCAAGGTCCGCCGCGAGAGCTTCGAGCCGATCGACCTGTTCTACGCCCACATCGGCGGCATGGACGCCTTCGCCCGCGGCCTGAAGATCGCCGCCGCGATCCGCGCCGACGGCAAGCTGGCTGCAGATCGTCAAGGAGCGCTACAGCTCGTGGGACAGCGGCATCGGCGCCGAGATCGAAGCCGGCAAGCCAGCTTTGCATCGCTCGAGAAGTACATGCTCGACAAGGGCGAAATCACGCCCAACCACAGCGGCCGCCAGGAGATGATCGAGAACCTGATCAACACGTATCTGTAAGGTCGGAAGTCAGACACCAGGCGAGCGGGAGGCGTCAGCCTCCTGTTTGTCTTGCGGCTAGCTGAAGCCGGCGACTTGTTTTGAAGCGAGGCAGTTTCAGAAAGGGGAGGGCGATGTTTGGTATGAATCCTATGGAGCTGATGATCGTGGGCATTCTGTGCCCCGGTCTGCTGCTTGGCGGAACGCTCGTGTTCATACTTCCTATATTGCGGCGAAGTTCCGCCTCGCCAAATTCGAACCTTCAACCTTGTCCTGATTGCGGGCGTCTCGTTTCGCCGCAGGCCCCCAGTTGTCCGCAATGCGGTCGGCCACTGAATCCGCCGCCCGCGCAGTCTAGCAAGCCGCGCCTGCCGCGGCGTCCTCGTATTCGTATTCAGTCGACGCCCCGTTGCTTGAGTTCAGCGAACAGGGCGTCGGGCGTCGTGTATTGGACGGCGTCAAAGCCGAACTCGCGCACGGCGGCGACGTGACCGGCGACGTCGTCGACGAAGAAGATCTCGTGCTGGCGCCGCGCCGGACATCTCGGCGGCATGGGCGTAAATTTGCGTCTCGGGCTTCATGCAGCCGACGCGAAAGCTGAGCACCAGCGAGTGAAAGGCCGCAGGGATGGGCGGGTAGCAGCCGCTGGAAAAATGCTCCCAGTGCAGCTCGCACGTATTCGAAAGCAACCCCAGCCGTCGTCCGGAGGCCGAAAGCCGCTCGAGCAACGTCAGCAGCGGAGCATTGACCTCGAAGATATCCCCGGCGGCTGCAGCGAGCTCCTGATAATCGGGACGCGCACCGGTCTGCTCGCAGAAGATTTCGTAGAACTCCTGCGTACTGAGCTGACCCGCCTCATAACGCTGCTCCAGCCCGCTGGCGAAGACGACGTCCCAGACCAACTCGGACGGCACGTCGGCGACCTCCGCCATCTGTCTCGCCGCGCGGCGATGGTCGAAAAACAGCAGGACGTTGCCGAGGTCGAAGTAGTAGAACTTGGGAGGTCGGAATTCGGAAGTCGGAGGTCGGAGAGGGAAAGATGGCATGGAGCGTGTTTTAACAGCAAGCGGTGGCGCCGTGTCAATGCGGAATTTGGAACCGCAAATTGGTAACGCTTTCTCAATCGCCCGTGGGTAGAATCGCAGGTATGAAGGGTTTTCGCTTTTCGCTGTGGTCGATGTTCCTGAGCGTGGCGGCTGTGGCGATCGTCTGCGCAGCGCTCGTCAAGCCGACCTTCGCGTGGGGCATGGCGTTTCAGGCGGCAGCGCTAGCCGTGCTGACCTTCGCGGTCTTGGCGGCTCTGGTCTCCGAGCGCGGGGCGGCGCGTGCCTTTTGGATCGGCTTTGCCGTCGTCGGATGGGGAAACTTGGGCTTGCATCGGATTCAATTGTCCGAGATTAGCCTGACCAACAGGATTTCCGATTGGCTGATGGACGTTATTCATGCGTACCCGTCGGCGAGCCCCTTTCCGCCGTCACCCGACTCTGCGGCCGCGCGCATCATGTTCGCCAGAGACGCATTTTCGTACTTGGTGGTTTGGATCTGGCCGCTGCTGCTCGGCTTCGTCGGCGGAGTGGTTGCACGGCAGCTCTACCTTCGCCGAGAACGGCTGTCGGCACGTAGACCAGACGATTGCTGAAGAACCATCGGCCTGCTATTTGCCTTTCCGACTTCCGACCTCCGAATTCCGAGTTTCGCGCAGCGTAATGTCCTTGTACCACGCTTCGCTGGGCGGGCCACCGTGGATTTGCAGGCCGATCAGCCCGCGCTGCTCGATGGCGTCGTCGGGCTCCGTGTAGTCGACCGTCTGCAAGCCATTGATCCAGAGCTGGATGTGTTTGCCTTCGCAACGGATTTTGTACTCGTTCCAGTCGTCGCGCCGGAGCACTTTGGCGACCGCTTGCGCGTCGGCCGCGGCCAGGATCTTGCGGCGGCGAGATTCGTCGTACAAGCTGCCCCAGTAGTTGTCGCCCAGGTCGGCCTGGTAGCCGATCATCTCATGATGATCGGGAATGCGCCGGCTGCGAATCTGGATGCCGGCGTTGGCCCCTTTGCCCAGCACCTTGAACTTGAGCTTCAATTCGAAATCGCCATACTCGCGCTCGGTGCAGAGAAACTCATTGCGCGCGACCTTGTGCTCCAGGCTGCCGCCGACGATGGCGCCGTCTTCGATGCGGAAGACTTTCAGATCGCCTTCCCAGCCTTCGAACGTTTTGCCGTCGAACAGCGACGCGGCCGCCTGCGACTCCGCCGCCTCAAGCGGGGCGACGGCGAGCAGCGCAAGACAATAAACGGTCGCGAATCTCATCAACTCGGGCAAGGCTACTCTCCCATCTCGTTGAGCGTGCCCGAGGGCATGTCCACGCGAGCCCAGAACGGGTGCTGGCGGTCGGCGCGGCTGCGGGCGTCTTCTAACAGGATCGATAAGCTGGGCTCAATGCCCCGGCCGCCGACCGGCGCCCGGCGGCCGTTGACGGAGATCGTGAGCTTGGCGTTCATGTTGACGATCTCCGGCGAGAGCCAGATCGTCACCTTGTCGGCGGCGCTGGTGATGTTCATGCCGTTGTTGGCGTTCAACGAAGCCTTGGTGCGCGCCGGGTGGTAATTGCGCAGCGGAGGCCAATCGGCGGGATCGACCATCGATTTTGGCGGAAGCTGGTCGAGCTCAAGCCACCAGAAATAGTTGTCCCAAGGACGCATGCTCTGGCACTCGAACTCCTGGCGGAAGAAATTGCGGCGGTAACGATTCATCCAGTCGAACAGGTTCTGGATTTCATCGGAGAAGTTTTCGTGGCCGCGGCCTTGATATTCGGCGACCGTCGTGTTGTAGCCGTGCTTCAAATAACGGTCGAGGTCGACCGAGTTATGGATCGACTTGTCGCCGTCCCACTGGCCTTGGACCACGTATAAGGGGACATACTCGGCGTTTTCCCACAGTCGCTGAATATATCGGTCGGTGCGGGCGACGATCGGAATCAGCCCGGCCCACAGATCGGGGTGCGCCAGCCCGATGTCCCAAGCGGCATCGCCGCCCATCGAATGGCCGCTCAGGAACACGCGGTCCGGGTCGATGGAGAAGCGGCGGCAGGCGTCGCGCAGCGCGTTGAGCACGTGGGCGTGTTCGGCCGCGGAGTAGTCGTAGGAAGCCTGGCCTTCCGCGGCCCAGGCCGGCGCCATCACGATATACCCGTATCGCGAGGCCTGACCGAAGCGGGTCCCGTCGGGCCGACGCCGCCAGCCCACCAGTCGATTTGCAACTGAGGAGTCGTGCCGCCGCCGTGCAGGGTGACGATCGTCGGGTAGAGCCGGTGCGGATCGTATTCAGGCGGCAATTGCACGTAGTACTTCAGCGGACCCACGCCAGGCGTTTCGCCCGCCTCCAACTCGTAAAAGCCCGGCGTCTCCTTGGGCGGCGCTTCGGTATCCAACGGCGGGGACAGGTACTTCAGCAGTTTGGCCACCAGGTCGGGCGTGCCCGCTTCTTGCGCGGCGAACTTCGCCAGAATGGCCTTGCGATTCAGCTTGATGGGTTCGGCGAGATAGTCGCGAACAAGGTTTCGCGTTTCCACCAGCGACAGCGCAACCGGCAAATTTCGCAGCGCATTGTTGCCGCCGATCAGCCAGCCGCTGATGGCCAGCGCTACCTTCTCTTCGTCGGAAAGCTGCGGATCGCCCTGAAATTGCCAGAAGGTCGCCATGCGGTCAAGGCTGTTGAGGTTGAGTTCGCGGAACATTTCCTCGCGGATCGGCTTGATTTTCGTCTGCATGGCCTCAGGCAGTTTGGCGACCAGGGCATCGAACTTCTTCCTGATTTCCGTTCCCTCGTCGAAATCGGCGCGGTACTCGTCGACGACTTCTTGCACGGCTTTGAGCGTTTCGCCGGCTACGCCGTCGGCCGGGAATTTGTTGAGCAGACCGAACGACAGTTGGTGCTGTCCGGCGGCGCGGCGGACTTCGATCTCTTTGAGTGCGCGGCGAGCGAAGACCTGCTTCAACTCGCGGACCGTTTGTTCGAATTGCGCCTTGTGCTCGGGAAAGTCCTGGCGGATGCGATCCAACTCCTGCAAGGCGTCTTGATCTCGTTCCATCTGCAGGAACAGCCGCACCAGCTTGAGCCGCTGGTCGATCTTGGTCGGGTCGATTTGCTTGGAGAGGATGCTGCGCAGCGTATCGGGCGGAAGCGAATGCGTGTCGATCCGCATGTCCCAGATCACGTTCTTGCCTTGCACCTGCAGCGCTTCGACCTTGGTCCAAGTAGGCCAGATTTCGCTGATGCCCTGTACTACCGAGATCAGGCCCTGGTTCGTATTCATCGTGACGATTCGCCGGCCGAACTCGTCGAATGGCTGGATCTCCACCAGCGGGCCGACGCGGGCGACGCGTCCGCCCAGTCGAGCCACGCGTTGCCGGACATTGAAGTGCTCGACGTTTTCCGCGGCCGTTCCCTCGTCGGCGGAGAGAATCTGCTGTTTGGAAACGAAATAACGGACCAGGTTGTTGTCCATCAACACGATCGACAGTACGTCGGGTGCCCCTTGGGGCGCCCCCGGTTTTTCCGGCTTGGGCGCCAGCGTCGTGATCCGAGCCAGCTTGCCTTCCAGCACACGGCCGTCTTTGAGCACAATCCTCGATGCTTGCGAGACGGTCGGGCAGGTCAGTGCCGCCAGCACAAGGCTGACGCCAAGGAATCTGTTGCACATCACGAATGAGGGGAGCTTCGGCATGAGGACAGCCTCCGTCACTAGGCTCGTGCGAATCGGTTTTCTGTTCCGCTAACGCTCTTGGTCGCACGCCCTGCAGGGAGAAGCCGCGATGGGCGGACCGCACAAAGCGGACGGAATGCGGCGAGGGCGAGGAGCCAAGCTCCATTCTCCTCTTGCATTTACCTAAGTCAATGCAATTCACCAGTTTTTGTCGCACGGCAGGGGTGTTGACAGTCCCCGCGAAGGCCGCACAATTAGCGAAATTAGGAAAACTCTGACGGATGGCTTCGTGATTTCTAAAACGACCTTAGCGCGACTGTTGGGCGGCCTGGTGTTGCTGCCGATTGCCATGCTGTTGCTTGAAGGCGTGGCCGCTGTACTCGGCGCCATGCAAGACGCAAGCGGCGCCGCCCTGCTGCAACGCACCGCGCTGGGGTTGGGCATTGTCTGGGCGTTTCTAGCGATTTGCCTGTTGTTGGCTCTGGCGGCAAATGCTGCGGCGGCGCCGGACGATTCGCCGCGCCGCGACGAGCCCCGCCAGTGAGCCGTTAGGCTCGCGATGATGACTCGCCCGACCTTGAGATATCACGGCCAAGGGTAGCCCTCTCGGTAACCAGGGAGTAGCCTGGAAAGAGCCGGATGCCGCGCGCCGCGGCCGTTCGCCGATGCTGGGGCGCATCAGGGCGGCGGTCTGAGCCCGCGGCCAAGGTCTTTCTCGTCCTTGACGTTACTTTGAGACGCATCCTTTTCTTCGGCCGATGCCCGTTCAATTTGTTTGCCAACAGTGCCGTCAACGCTTGAGCGTTTCGCAACGCAAGCGCGGGGCGATGGTCAGTTGCCCCAAATGCGGGCAACCCAACCGCGTACCCGATGATATGCCCACGGCAGCCGCGATGGCGGCGATGGCCAATTCTGGCGCCGATCTTTCCGCCATTCCTGAAGTCGTGGTCTATGACGACATCCCTAATCTGATTGCCGAGCAGCAGACTGACCGACCGCCGCCCACGAGCAGCGCTCCGCCGGTCGGCGCCTCGTCGCAGGCGCCGGCTTCCGTTTCGGCCGGCTGGGCTGCTTCAGCGAGTCGCTCGAGCGCCGAGCCGCCGGCAAGCGTGCAGACGGCGCCGCGCGCCGCGAATGTGATGGCGCGTTTGAAGACCCGGCCTGCCGACGCACTGCTGTTGGTTACGCGGCGCACCGTCTACGCCATGGCGGGATTGTTGTTCGGCATCGCCGGGCTGGCATTTCTGGCCGGCTTTTTGATTGGCCGCGGGCAGGTTCAGACGGAGGTCCAGGAGAGCGACGAGCAACAGCAGGCCGAGGCGGTCGCCGACGCCGTAGCGTTGGAGGGGAGCCTGATCTATTCCGACGCGCCGGGACACTACGCGCCTGACGCCGACGCGCTGGTGTTGGCCTTGCCGGTCGACAAGCAGCCGTCGCAGAAGCTCTCGAGCGACGGCGTTGCGGCGACGGATGGAGACGATGCCGGGGCTGCGGAGGCTGTGCGGGAATTCGGAGGCGCCTTGCTGCATGCCGACAGCGACGGCGAGTTTCAGTTAGTCGTGCCGCGCTCGGGCGATTACCACTTGCTGTTCGTGTCGCGTCACGCCAAGCGGCCCGAAGGCAAATCGATCGAGGCCGCGGCGCTTAACGAACTGGCGGCTTATTTTGCCAACCCCTCAGAGTTGATTGGCTCAAAGAAATACGTCTGGTCGCGGCGACGCCTTTCCGGCGCTCCGGCGCCGATCCGAGAGGAGTTTGGCGCCGACGGAAAGTAGCGAGCGCCGCAGTCGAACAACCCTCGCTCAGCGGCCGATGCCGCAAGGCGCCAGCGGCCGGCATTCGCCGTTGTGCCCAACCGCGTGCTGCGATTACCTGGCCGCCTTCTCGCCCCCGAAATCGGCGGCGAACGCACGCGGATTCAAACGTTCGCCGGTCGCGAATTTCGTGAGCTCGTCCCAACTCATCGTTCGACCGGGGGCGAAGACCCGCTGCTTCATGAATTCGCCGACGTCCTTGCGGCCGACATAGCTGATGGTCTTCGGATCCTCCGCCTTCAGCACGTCGCGGGCAATCGCCTGGTTGACCTGGCAGGCGAAGAGCTCTCCCATCATGTAATTGTGGTAATACACGGGGGCGACGACGATGTGGATCTTGCTGGCGTAATCCGGGGCATTGCGGTCGGCAGGTCGCTTGAGCAATTGGTATTTCTCGGCCAGATCCCACCAGAGACAATTCAAGTCCTGGTCCGGGTTACGGTACATGGCCTGTTCGAACCGCAGCATCACCTGGCACCAGCGGGAAAAAATCAGCAGTTTGTTGCGGCGCATCTTTTCTCCCGTAGGCGCTGAACGCGGCCGGGTCGTCGACCGATACGCCCATTTGCTCGAGCCATTCGGCGCTCTTGGAAAACCGCTCGAACATCATTGCCACGCCTTCGGTGGTGAGAATGTGCGAATCGCACCGCAACGCGTAAGGCACGCTCTTGGGAATGTTCTTGCTGCTGTAGACCGCGTGGCCCAACTCGTGCAGCATCGTACCCATCCAGTATTCGTTGGGGACGATATTGGCCAGCACTCGGACGTCGCCTTCGCGATCGATGTCAGTGCAGAAGGCGTGCGGGCTCTTGCCCGGCTTTTCATACAAGTCGCTGCGCTCGAGCACGTCGTCGATCGGCAAGCCGATGCCGGCGTAAAACTTGCGGCACAGTCCGGGGATGTCGACGTTCGCGTATGCGGCATCGAGCTTGGTTTCGTAAATCGCCGGCGCCTCCTGAAAGAACGGATCCTGGTAGTGCCAGGGGCGCAGCTCATCGACCGTAATTGCGTAATTCGCGGCGAGCTTTGCGTCAATCTCCTTCTTCGCCTCGGCAAACGGCTCGCGCGTCAATTCGTCGAGTTCGTCGAACAGGCTGATGACCTGGCTTTGGCTCTGCTCGTTGACCTCGAGCAACAGGGCGTGGTAATCGGTGAAGCCGAGTTGCGCGGCCGCCTTGTTGCGCATGGCCACCAGCGCCGCAGATCCTGCTCGATTTCGGCGCCGACCTGCTTGCTGGCTTCCCACGCCGCCCGACGCTCTTGGGGATCTTGCGATTCCTTGAGGATCTTCCGTACTTCGCTGTCGGCGAGTTCTCGCTTGCCGACCTTGGCGCGGAAGACGTTGAACCGCTTTTCGATGGCGTTGGAGCGGGCCGTCATCTGTTCGAGCAATTCGGGATCGATCTGCTTGGGCAGCGCTTGCAAACGCAGCACGCGGATCTGCCGGGCCAGCAGCTTGTCGTCCAGGCCGGCGCGGTCGCAGGCGCTGAGTTTTACGAATCGCTGATGATCGGCCAACGCCCGATCGAGCCGGTTCTCGGCTTCCTGCTTGCTTCGAAACGCCGCTTCGGAGCCCGTCACGCTCGCTTCCCACCAGCGCTTGCCGACCTCAATCTCCAACGGGCGAATCCGCCGCACGTGGTCGGAGATCAGGCGTTTCGCCTCTGCGGCGGGATCCTGGGCTCGAGCCATGGCGGCCAGACCGCAAAGCAGCAGCGGAAAGAGTGCGGTAGATCGAAATAGCAGCCGGGATAACATGGCAGCGAGCTCCTCGAACAGATTGAATTCCTGACCGTCGCCGACGCTCTCGCCGTATTGTGGCGCGAGATGTTCGTTACGGCAAGCGCGTCGGCGGTCGCGCGTCAGCCATGAGGCGCCGCGAGAGAAGGGCAACGGCGTCTGCGGATATTTCCGTCGTCGCCCGCCGTTTTCCAGCCCCTGGCCGCCCCTACGGGATCTTAGCTCGCGTTTGCTTCCGCGCGGTCTCCAAACGCGGAACGTACCAGAATCGGCAGAACTTCGGCGGCGGTTCCCGCCAGCCAAAGTCCGGCGGCGGGCTGGGGGTCGATGGAGATCACGCGGGCGCCGCCGCGTCGGGCTTCGTCCGGAATTTGCGCAGCCGGCCAGACGGCGCCCGAGCAGCCGACTTGAATCAGGCAGTCGCACTCGCGCACTGCGGCGAGCGACTGGCTCCAGGCGGGTTCCGCCATGCCGTCTCCGAATAGCACCAGGTTCGGCCGGTGGAAGCCGCGCAAACCAACGCCCGCCCAGCGGCGGATGGCCAACAATGTGCGAGGCAGCACGCAGCATCCGCGCCGCGCTCGATCGACGGATTCCGAAATCTGCAACAGCTCTCGCCGCGAGAGCAGTTCGCGGAACCGGCCTTTGAGGCTGACGACCTCAAACAGCGAACCGTGGATCTCGTACACGACCGTATTGCCCGCGTCGCGATGCAAACCGTCAATGTTCTGCGTGACGATCGTGACGCGGACGTGCCGCTCCAGGTCCGCGACCGCCAGGTGTCCTGCATTTGATCTTGCCGAGGCGATCGGATGGAGCACTGAGTAAACAAAGTCGGCCAGGCGCCGCGGTTCACGCACCGCGGTGCGAACGATGCCGCTCCAAGTAGCGAATTCGTCGACGGGAAATTCCTGCCAGAAACCGTCATCATCACGAAACGTCGGAATGCCGCTCTCGGCCGAGGCGCCGGCGCCCGTGAACACGACGACATGCTGTGCGTCTCGCAGCCAGGCAGCCGCCATCGCGAGGTAATCTGGATCAATCATGTTTGACGTCTTTGCGACATGCGGCGGAAGAAGAGTCCGGTGAAGGGGCGCAGATATCGGGCGTCAGGGAACGGAACAGGGGATCAATTTGCAAAAACCGCATAAACCGGACGCATTGCTCTGCTGGCCGCAATAGGGCCTGCGGCGTACGATTCCGTTATAGGCAAGGAAGGACGCACGCTATGGAACCAGTGTATCGCAGACGCGGATTTCTGCCTGCAAACGATCCGTTGCGCACGTTTCCGGCCGGGTCGCCCTGGGCCGAGCTCGATGAGCTCGGTCGGGACCTGCCCAGCATGTTGCTCGATGCACGATTTCGCGACTTCGCTCGTTCGCTGAAGATTCCCGCCTGGCAGGCGCCGGAAGGAGAAACGTGGCCTCTCTCGCCGGAATCTTTCGCGAGTTTGCGGCTGTATTACGTGCGGCTTGGGTTTCTCGCCTCCGGGTACGTCAATCAGGTTGGGCAGCCGCCGGCTAACCTCTCTGCCGAGCAATATTGCCGTGCCGCTGGTCGACGCCTGCCGCCGGCTGCAGCGGCCGCCGATTCTCAGCTACGACGGCTATGCGTTTACAACTGGAAGCGGTTTGATCCGGCCGGTCCGATCGCGCTGGGCAATATCGACACGCTGCAGAACTTCGTCCATCTCTACGACGAGCATTGGTTCATTCTGGTTCACGTCGAAATTGAAGCCCTGGCCGCCGACATTCTGGCCGCCATGGACGACGCGCGGGCGGCGTTTGAGGCCCAGGACGAAAGCGGCGTCAATCAATCGCTGGCGAAGATGGCGCACAGCGTGTGGCGGCAGGTCGAGGTGTTGCGGCGAATTCCCGAGCGGATGGATCCGGCGCTGTACTTCAAAACCTTTCGTCCTTACATCCGCTTCTTCGAGCACGTCGTCTACGAAGGCGTCGATGTCGCGCCGCTCGACTATCGCGGCGAGACGGGCGCCCAGAGCAGCATCGTGCCTTCGCTGGTCGCCTTTCTGAAGATTCCGCACCGGCCTTCGGCGCTCATCGATCATCTGGCCGACATGCGGAACTTCATGCCTGCGGACCACCGCCGCCTGCTGGATGAAATCTGCCGCCATGCCCGACGTGCGGCCGCTGGCCGACAAAGCCGTTTATAATGACCTGTTGGAGGCGATCGCCACGTTCCGCGAGGTACATTTGGGCTGGGCGCACGAATATATTCAAAAGCGCGTTGAAGACCCCCGCGGCACGGGCGGCACGCCTTACAGGCAGTGGCTCAAGCAACTGATCGACGAAACCCGAGCCCACAAACTCTGAGGAATTCGGAGGTCGGAATGCGGAAGTCGGAGAGGCGAGCATCCGACTTTGGCATTTCTTCATTCCGAATTCCGCATTCCGAATTCCGCATTTATGAAGACGATCATCGAACCGTTCCGGATTAAATCGTCGAGCCGATCCGCATGCTGACGCGGGACCAGCGCGAGACGATCATCCGCGAGGCGGATTTCAATGTGTTTCTGATCCATGCCGAGAACGTGCTGATCGATCTGCTGACCGATAGCGGCACGGGCGCCATGAGCAGCCAGCAGTGGGCCGGCGTGATGCAGGCCGACGAGAGCTACGCCGGTTCGCCCAGCTTCTACCGTTTCGAAGCGTGCTGCGCGAGATCACCGGCTTCGAGCACGTGCTGCCCACGCATCAAGGCCGGGCCAGCGAGCGGATCCTGTTCGAGCTGATCGGCGGGCCGGGCACAGACCGTGCCCAACAACAGCCACTTCGATACCACCCGGGCCAACGTCGAGCACTCGGGCGCCGAGGCGGTCGACCTGCCGATCGGCGAAGCCAAGAATCCGCGCAACCGTCATCCGTTCAAGGGAAATATGGACGTGGCGGCGCTGGACGAATTGCTCGAAGCGCGTCGGGAGCGAGCGCATGCCCGTAGTGATGGTCACGGTCACCAACAACAGTGACGGCGGCCAGCCGGTCAGTCTGGAAAACCTGCGCGCGGTGCGGCGCTTGTGCGATCGCCATCGCGTGCCGCTGTTTCTCGACGCTTGCCGCTTCGCCGAGAACGCCTACTTCATCAAGCACCGCGAACCGGGGCAGCAGGATCGTTCCGTCCGCGAGATCGTCCGCGAAATGTTCGACCTGGCCGATGGCGCCACGATCAGCGCCAAGAAGGACGGCCTGGTCAATATCGGCGGCGTGCTGCTGATTCGCGACGCGGCCTTGTTCCAGCGGGCCAGCAACCTGCTGATTCTGACCGAAGGTTACGTCACCTACGGCGGTCTGGCCGGTCGAGACTTGGAGGCCATGGCGCAGGGCTTTCAGGAAGTGCTTGGACGAGGATTACCTGCGCTACCGCATTCACAGCGCGGCGTATGTCGGCGAAAGGCTGTTGGCCGCCGGCATCCAGATCATCGAACCGCCGGGCGGCCATGCGATCTATCTCGACGCCGCCGAATTCTGCCCGCACATTCCGCCGTCGCAGTTTCCCGGCCAGGCCTTGGTGGCCGGCCTCTACCGGCATGCCGGCGTGCGGGGAGTGGAGATCGGTTCCGTGATGTTCGGCGAGCACGGTCATGCGCCGCCGATGGAGCTGGTGCGGTTGGCCTTTCCACGCCGCGTTTATACGCAGTCGCACATGGACTACGTGATCGAGGCCTTGATCGAGCTGCACCAGCAGCGCGGATCGCTTCGCGGCTTGCGGATCGTCGAAGCGCCGCCCGTACTGCGGCACTTCACGGCGCGGTTTGAAGAGATTGAATGAGGAGGAAGCGGAACTCGAAGAATAACCGACTTCGCCTGATGCCGATCGTTGCCGTAGCGCCTGCCGATCAATGGGCTCTCTGGTCCGACAGGTCACGGCCCGGGAGTTTGGCATCTTGGCGACGCCTTGCGGAGTTTGGCCAACCCTGCGTCCGTGACCTGGGTGTTTTGGAGATCAAGCACTATCAGCTTCTTCAGGCCTTCGAGGTCCGCTAGTCCAGCATTCGTGATCTGATTTCCCCTGAGCCGAAGAAGTATTAGGTCCCGCAAACCTCGCAAGTGGACCAGTCCAGCGTCCGTGATCTTTGTGTATTCAAGATCAAGCCCTTTGAGGGCGGTCACCGATGACCTGAGTGTAGGAGAGACTGAGCACTTGCAGCCCCGTCAATCCGTTAAAATTATCCAGCCCGGCATCCGTGACCGGGGTGTTAGTGATCGAAAGCCATCGGAGGGAGGTCAGTCCTTGCAAATGGGCCAGCCCGGCATCTGTGATCTGCGTGTTGTTGAGCGAAAGCGTTCGCAGGCCGGTCAGACCTCGCAAGTGTGCCAGTCCCGCATCCGTGATTTGAGTGCTTTGGAGAGAAAGCCTTTTCAGACTTGTCATCCCTTGCAAGTGGGCCAAGCCAGCATCTGTGACCTGCGTGCCGGTAAGCTCAAGCCCTTGCAGGCTCGTCAGCCCTTGGAAGTGGGCTAAATCAGCGTCCGTGGCATCATCGAGAAAGAGATTGACCGATTCGGCCTCATCAAAGTAAGCCTGCGGCAGCCAACGCCGGAGAAAAGCAATGGGGGACGACTCATTCGTTGTTTGACTGTCGACGAAGGTCACGGTTCCACCTAGTACTTCAACGGCAGCGACGGCACGCCGCCGCCGCTCCGCCGGCACGACCCAAAGGCTCAATGCCACGCAGAGCAGCGTGACCACCGCAATCACAGTGCGCATAGAAAACTGCAACCAGCGGCGTTTCGTCTCGGTTGTGGAGAGCGTGTTCGACATGGGTTTCAGCATGAGGTCAAATAGAGCTGCCGACAAGAGCGATTCCAGCTCGAAGAGCAATTCACTCAATCACCAGGATTCGCCGCCTCCTGATTATGAAGTTCTGCCGACTTCTGAGTGCCTTCCAGGGGGAAGATCGGGAAACGCTCCTCACAAAGGCAGGAAGGCATCGTGTCGTGAATAATAGAGGACGGCGTCGAGCTTCTTCTGCCTGGTTGGGGATTTTCCTCTCCGCCATTCCGACCACACCTCAATCGCCTCTTTGGCGAGATAGACCATGAGCACGTAACTCAGCGATGGATTCTTGAGGGCAGGCCTTGGTTCCCTCTTCATCCCCTGAGCAGACTACCGCCCGAGATTGCGGCTCGGCATCTCGTCCGCCTTCGGCATAGATCTCTAGCGGATCGTAGGGGTCGGAATCATCCAACTCGTCCAGCCGATCGATCACTTCGATAAGCATGCTATTCATGGCCGGAACTCCAGAGCCGCTGTCATTCTAATGCCTCAGCTCCACGAATAGCGAGTTGTTGGTCTTGCATTAAGTCGTAAAAAAAGCGGCGTCAGTAGTTGCCGTCTCGGGCTTCGGCATCCCAGTCCACCGAGCGAACCTGCTCCCAAATCATGTCAGGCGTAACCACGAACGAATTGGGGAACCAGCAGACCGTAAGCCCGGAGCAATCGTAGCTGGGATCTACGGCAGTAGACGAGAAAAAGTCGGCTATCACGACGTATGCGGGCAACGTCCCTTGAGGCGGTTCATTTACCACCACTCCAATGTGGTCCCCGAACACTCGCCTGGCGTCATCCGGAAGTCGTTCAAGGACAAATCGTCGGATTCGGCTCTCTTCTCCCTCGTAGATGCCGAGACAGGAACACCGAATGAGTAACTGCTGAAGCCAAACCGAGCGACCCGACCTTAACTCATACCAATCCAAATCCACGTTTGTTTCCCCGATTGAATCACTTGATTTGAACTTCGGCGCTTCTCCAATCCGGCCGGAGCAGATCCGGCAGGTCATTGTCCATCAGGTTGTTCTCGCCGTTCGGATATCGCCGCCCTTTGATTTCCATGCCAGACGACATTGTCGGGATTATGCCAATCAGCGCCGCATTCGAGGCATTGCTTGGCCAAGTCGGTCCGAAGGGGCTTGCCGCAATAGGGGCAAGGGCTGACCACGTTGGGTCTTTCGATTGGAGTCTGGGACACGTCAGCATTGTCGGCGTGAAGCAGAAGGTCAATGACCCAGCAGCCACGAGCGTGTGGCCCCGGCTCTCGGCAATGGTTGAGAACCTCCGTGTCGTGGCAACCAGCCTTTTCGAGTGCTTCCGCCAGAGCCGGCAACAGTTCGAAGGCTTTTTCCTGATAGATTGCTCGGGCAAGATCAACAATGGCTGGGCTCCGCCAATCAGAGTCGATAGAAACGGCGTGAAATGGCAATGGACCGAAAAGGCAACGAAGGAGCCGGCATTGCTCCCTTTGCTCGCCGACAGGATCAGCCAATACGTCTGCTGCGACCGTGGCGTGGCTAGCTATCGACGATGATACCAGTTCACGGAATAGCAGCATGCTGACGTAAAACGGATCATCCTGACCGGCGTAGTTGCCCGAAAGACTATGCTCGCTTGGGGGCAAAGCGTGATGGGCAATTTTCACGATGGCCCTGGGCACTTCGGTCATTTCCAGATTATTTTCGAGAGCTTCTATGGCTTGAAGCTGCCGAGGGTCCGATAGAATCCGTGTTAGGCGCCGAAAACAAGCGGCGGCGAATAGCCGCAGTTTTCGATTACTCGTCCTCGGCCGAATGAATTCCAGCATCGTTCGAGAATCCTCGCACGCCAACCACTCCTCCTCGGTCATGCGTCATTCCTCAGTTCGAACCATCCAGTAGCGGCTGCCAGCAGCAGATTACTCGGTCTTCGGTGGAGCATTCGCTTCACTCGGCGTCAACTTCAGTCTGCCAATTCCCAACCTTTCATCCAAGCGGGAGTTCCGCTGAGTTTCGGCGCTGAACCGTATCGAGGCCATCCCTGCGACCAAGTGGCAATGACCCAGTAGTTGCGGTGTCGCCGCAGATCATAGGTGACGACGGTTTCTTGGTTCGTGGCTGGCTCCTCCGCGTCGGGAGCCAAATGCTCGATTCCCCGAACAACGACGCAAGCTCGATTCCCCTCGCACCACCACGAATCGATCTGGCGGATGTAGATCCACCGACCATAGTCGTAGCCGAGATACTGGAAAGCCAGTTGACTCGCCTGTTCAGCGGGAGTGCGGTCGAAATAAGGCCACGCCGACGCCATCCTTGGCCAATTCCGCTGGTGCATCCCCTCATGGAATTCGATGATGGGGCCCAGCAGTTCGCCCGGTGCGTCAGTTGGCTCGATTTGAAAAGGCGGCCGAGCAGGTTGCCGGTACGATAAGTCAGGCGGCGTCGTTTCGGCTGTAGGGATGAACGTATCTTCGACAGCGGCGTCGGACTCCTGGTCGTCTTGCTGCTCCGATACGGCCCAATGCTCTTGCCAGCCGGTCCACCAGGCGTCGAACTCGGCTTTCCAGGCGTCGATATCCAGGAAAACGCCTGCGGAATAAGGCTGGACGGAATTGCAGGCGACGGCAATCCCGCTTTCCGCCGCTATCGGGAGGCATGTCAGCGGCGGAAAGGACAGATAGACTTGCAGGCAACGCTCCACTCGAACTCGGTCGGGTTCAGTGAAAAGCACTTCCTTGATGCACGATGTCGCCGTCATGAATTCAGCGTGCGGCGAGTCAATGGTCAATTGCGCCTCATCCGGGGAACCTGGCCAGAGTTCCAGGTCACCGGCGGTAAGCCGGTTTTCCAGGTCGAACTCACTTGGCTTCACGCCGATAATCCCCGGCGAATAGTAGGCAACGATCTCTTCCACGCCTCCTAGCCGCAACTCGACTGTTGGATCTTCGATGGGTGAGCCGTCGAGGTTTCTACGAAGGCAGGAAAAGCAGAGCCGCAGCGTCCTGAGTCGTGGATCCCAGTTAAGGTCCGTCAGCGAGGCGTCGTGAAGTAGTCGTGAGATCTCGTAAAGTTCATCCGTCATGTGTTCATCAATTGTCCGCAATGCCAGCCCCGGCGTGAAAGTAAGACCTCTGTCCGCCACAGGAGTAGTCCGCCTGGGTGTCGCCGCAGCTACTCAGACTTGGGCGGAGCGTTCCCATTGTTGTACGGCAGCGGGATTTGATGTGCAGCATCCACCCGGCTTCGGCAATCCATTTCGGATCAGCCGTCCGGCGCCAGACTCGTAGCCAATCTTCCTCTTCAGCCGGCGCTTCTGATTCGGCAACCAACGGACCGGCTTCATCAGGACCGTGATCCCGAGTTCCTTTTTTAGCCGCTTCTTCGCCTTGGTCACTCCGATCAAGGTCTTGAGCGAGGGGCGACGATAGCGGAAGAACTTCATGGGCGATCTCGGACGCTCTGAACCGCTGCTCCGTGACGAAGGTCGAAAGGAGGGCCACGTTGCCAGCTTATCAATGCCGGAGGGCAGCGACAAATCTGCATCCACCACGCCTCGATGAGCAATCAATCGCCCATCAGCAATTGGCGAGCCGCGTTGTGTGAAAGCCGGCCGAAAGACAATGTGGCAATAGCTCCCAACCGCCAGCGAAAGCTGGCGGCAATGATGCAGAGCTTCAGCCCTGATTGCGGCTGCAAGCTGGCCGTCTATCGCTTCATCGCGAAAGGCAACGACTCATCACGCAGGCGTCAGATTCGTCGCCAGTCTCGGCAGGGCGTCGGGCTCGAAGCTGCGTGGCGCAGCGGCCGCCTTGGGCCAGGTGTCGTCTCTCTCGGGCAGCGCGGCCAACTGCGACTCATAGTAGGCCTGCACGCCTTCGGTCAGGATCCGCTCGGCGCCGCTCAAGAACTTCTCGGCGTCGAACCAGGGTTCGCGGAAGTTCTCCAGCAGTTCGTCGAGCGTGGCCTGAGAGTGATGTTCTTCTTCGCTGTTGTGATAGGTCAGGTAACCGAGCGGAACCGGCTTATCGAGCGTTGCGTTGAGCTTCTCCATGCCGGCGATCCAGGGTTTCCATAGACTGTTGGCGGCCCAGTTCTCAATGCCGAACGAGGCGCCCAGCGCGATGCTCTGGTCGGTATTTGCGTAGCACTCGAACGTGGCGTTGACGAAGGCGACCGTGCCGGGCAGGCCGACCCAGATCTTGCCGAGATCTTCAAACGCCAGCCCTAACCCCGCGGCCATGTTCTGTAGCCAGGTGAAATGGACGGTTTCCATCCGCCAGCGGCCGGTCAGTTCGCCTTCGAAGCCGTGTTCGTAGGGAATGCCCTTCTCGTTGAGCAGCACCTTCAGCCGCTCCGAGTAGGCGTCGGGCGTCGGCGCGTTGGCGACCAGCTTGGCCTGGGCCACGTCGAACTGGGCGGCGAACACGGAGAACTGCTTCAGCTCATGCTTTGCTTGAGCGAACGTCACGCCGCGCAAAAGCGCTCTAGATACCGATTGCCGGCCACGATCGGATGGCACAGCACGCGGGCGCAGGCGTCGATCAGCAGTTGCTGAAATTCCGTGGCGGACTCAGCCGTCATGTCGCCCGAGGCGACTTCGCGGCGCACTTCGTCCAGTACGCGATCGGCCTGGACGGCGAATAGTTCCAAGTGCCGCGGCACGCGATTGCGGTCCGGCACGATCCCGACGGCAATGAAGGCGTCGAGGGCAGAAGTCTCCAACGAGACGCGAATCGATGCAGACATGCAACCTCCTCCAAGGCTTGGCGGCAGCGCCGTCGCTTCGGGGAGCGCCTGCGTCTCGTCGGTAGAACCTGGCGAGCAAGCGCCGCGCTCCCGGAAAAGGCCGAAAATCCAGCCCGCCGCATCCGAGACGTTTCTTCGGGAATTCTAGGCTCGTCGGCGTC
>CAWAYY010000004.1:0-106169 GCA_963786255.1 Pirellulales bacterium | reverse complement strand
CACAAACGCGTGGTGTCCCCAGATGCAATCTCCGCTGAGCATTACGCGAATGAAGTCGGTTTCACCCGGGCCGGGCTTGGGCGCCGCGGCCAGAAACGCACGGGCGGCCCGCCGATGCGTGCCGCCAAAGCCCGGCACGGAATAGATCACCGGGTAACGCCGCGCGGGTTGCCGGTCGTAGCCCTCGGGCAGCACCACGGCCGCCTGGTGCAGCACGTCGCGTTTATGAAACTCGGTGAGCCGGGGGCTGACGAGTCGCACCTCTTTCAGCCACGGCCGAGCTTCAAATTTGCTCGGCCGCACCCATTGATCGAGCGTCAATCGGAAGGGACGCGGCGCGGCCGGATCGTGATGCCAGGCATAGACCCGGCTGTAGAGGTTTCCGGCGGCGCGGGCATAGTGCTGCGAGTCGAGGCTGTGGTCCCACAGCGCTTGGACGCGATAATCGCCCGCCGCGAGCTTCGAAAATACGTCGGGAAAGCCGGCCGCCTGATCGTCGATTCGCACGACGTCTCCGGGGGCGAACCGCTCGACGTCGAGACGGAAAAAGGGTTCCGGCGCGAACCAGTCGGGTCCAAAACGCGGCTCTTTGCCCTGTTGCTTCGCAGAGAGAAATAGAAACACGCGTCCGGAAACCGGTTGGCCGCCCGTCGCCTCGAGCGCCGCCCGCTGGTCGAGCTTGACTTCGGCATAGACCGCCGGCACGGCCGCAAGCGAAACGGCGGGAGAGACCAGCAGCAGAAAAAGCCACGCCGCAAACCAGGCGGATTCTCGCTTCATTCGCATGCCTCGTGTAGGTTGCAGTTCGGGGTGCTGAAGTGTAGCTTGGGGACTAAGTTTACAGGAAGTCCGATGTCGTTTCCTCATGGCGGGAGGCGGCGCGCGACGCTTCGCCCCGGGCTGCCGCCGCTGCAGTTGTGGCGCGAGGTCACTTCTGCCGCGATGGCGATTTAAGGAGAAACGCTTGGCAACGCCGCTGACGATGATTCATCCCTTGCGACATATCCGGCGGGTCTATTGTGCCGGTCCGTTATTCAATGAACCGGAACGCCGCGAGATTTCGCAAATTGCCGAGCACCTTCGCGATGCGGGTTTCGAGACGTTTGTGCCTCATGCCGACGGGTTGGAATTCGCCCGAGTACAACCGTACCTGGCCGAAGAAGGCTACGACGCCGCGGCCGCCGGCCAGCTGCTGCATCGGGCGATCTTCGCATTGGACGCCTATCAGGTGGTGCTCGGCTGTGGGGCGCTGGTTCTGAACATGAATGGCAGGGTGCCCGACGAAGGAGCCGTTTCCGAGGCGGCCATGGCCTGGACGCTGGGCAAGCCGATCGTGATCTTCAAGGCCGATTCGCGTTCGAAAGTGGCCGGTCGCGACAATCCGCTCGTGGTCGGCCTGGCCGACTTCCAAACCGTACCTGAAATCGGTGAGATCGCTCCGGCCCTCTCCGAGCGGCTGGCCGAGTTGGAACCCGACGTGAACTGGGAAACTCCCTGTCCGGCTCACCTGAACGGCCCGCTGTCAGCCGGTCAGCGGCTCTGGGAACGATTGGCGGCGCTGGGAAGCGAACGTCCTGACGAACTCGTCGCAGCCGCCGTGATGGCGGAATTCGGCAAGCTCCAGCGGCCTGCGTTGCCGCAGCGTGCTGAGCAAGTGGCGGCCGCCGATAAACTCTGCTCATGAGCATCGTCGAGATTCCGGAAGTCGCCGGTCTGGACGTCCACCGAGGTCTGGTGCGGATTCCGCCGGAGCTCGACGTGCCGTTGACTCCGCGCGTGCGGCAAATCATCGATACCAGCGAGTTCCGGCGCCTGGCCAGGATCAGCCAGCTTGGGCTGGTCTCGCTGGTCTATCCGGCCGCCATCCACACCCGGTTCGAACATTCGCTCGGGGTCTATCGCCTGGCGTTGGTCTGCCTGAAACACCTCTCGCAGGATGAACGGTTCTCGGCCGCCATTCGGCCTGCCGATGCCGAACTGTTCATCGTCGCCGCCTTGTTGCACGATCTCGGGCACTGGCCGTTCTGCCACCCGATTGAAGACATTCGATTGACCAAGGTGCCGAACCACGAGTTGTTCGCCAACAGCTTCCTGCTCGAAGGAGAAATCGCCGACGCCTTGCGGTCCGATTGGAAGGTCAACCCGCGAGACGTCGTCTCGCTGCTTTCAGAAAAGCCCCGCGACACGCGTTCGCGAATCCTCGCTAGCCTGCTCTCCGGGCCCATCGACGTCGACAAGCTCGATTACTTGCAGCGGGACAGCCTGCACGCCGGCGTACCGTACGGCCGGAATTTCGATCAAAACCGCTTGATCGGCAGCCTCTGCCTGAACGAAGCCGGCAACGGTCTGGCAATCTCGGAAAAGGGAAAGACCGCCGCCGAGATGATGGTCTTCGCGCGTTACGTCATGTTCAGCGAGGTCTACTGGCACCATGCCGTTCGAGCGGCGACGGCCATGCTGCAGCGCGCATTTTACCTGCTGCACGGCCAGCTTGATCTTGACTCGCTGTTTCGCCTGTCCGAATCGCGGATGATTGAAGACATGGAGCGCGCCGCGGGGCCGGGGCCGGCGAGAGACCTGCTGGAAGGCCTGTTCGGCCCGACCCGGCGGCTCTACAAGCGCCTGGCCCAGTACAGCATCTTCGAGCAGCGAGAAATCTACGACCGCCTGACGCGGCAGCCCTATCCCTGGCTGGCCGCCTGCGCCGAACAATTCGCCACGTTGGCCAGCACGGCGCTGGGCCGAGTCGTGGCGCCGCACGAGATCCTGTTCGACGCACCGCCCGTCCAGCGCGAAGTGGAGTTCAACGTCGACGTTTTTTTCGTCAAAGAGCAGCGATATCGTCCGCTGGGCGAAGTCTCGCCGGTGGTCCGCACGTTGGCGAAGGAACAGTTCGACGACTACGTGAAGCGGGTGCGCATCTTCGCCCATCCGCGGATTGCCCGCGATTTGCGCGAGCGAGGCGACGTGGTCGAGTTGCTCTCGCGCGCATCGATCGCATGGGTTGAATCGCCTAGAAATCCTTCCGCATCGTATACCCGCAGCCAAACGCCACGGCCACGGCAATAAACGCCGCGTTGCTCCAGACGGGACCCCAAATGTCGGCCGGCACGACACGGGCCTGCGGCCCTCTCGCCGGGTTGCGCCGCACTGAGGGCTCGTCATCCGACAGGAGCGATTTGATCAGGCGGTCCAATTCGCTCGGCTTAGGGAACACCGTATAAAGCGGCTTGATCAGATACTGGTCCGTGAGCGCCAAAGTTCCCCGCGGCGGAGAAAAACGCCGCAGAACCGCGCCTTCAGGCAGTTGATACTCGGTCACGCGCGTCAGTGCGTCGGCGACCAGGAGCCGGTCCCCGTCGTCGAAAGCAATCGCCGAAACATCTTGTTTTCCGGCGGGAGAAGCATCCATGACTTCGCGCCGCTTCGCATCGTACAACCACAACCTCCGGTCGGCAAACGCGACGGCAAAGTAATGGCCGTCGGCAGACGCCTCGGCGACGCTCGCCGTATTGCGGCCATGCGGGCGCCACTCGTCGCGGGACTTCAAACCGGCGCGGTCGAAGGTCATTACGCGACCGTCCGCCAGGCCCAACAAGATGGTATCGCCGGCCATCGCCACGACTCCCCGTTCGTCGAGTTCGAGCTTTTGCTGGTCTCGCGGGGCAAACTGCCCGTCTTCATCGGACGCCAACGTCATGAGCGTCTGACCATCGAATACCGCCAACTCCCCGGTTTTCGCATCGAAAGCGGCGCCCAGCGGCGAATGCAGCCGCAACGCGGAACTGGCAAGTTGGAAACGAGCGGCGTTGTCGGCCAGCGGGACCTTTACGCCGAAGACCTCGACTTGTTTTTGCTGTTCGGTCGGATCCGCCTTCAAGCGGAAGATGCCGCTGGAAGTGACGGCCAACAGGTTCGACCCGGCATCGATGAACAGCGCGTCCGTCCCCGCCGGCGCCGCCACTCCGTTGATGCGCCGCCAGTCGTCGGATCGTTGCCCGATGCGAAGGGAATTGCCGCCGGGCGTCGGGCCGAACTGCGAATGAGGGCTCAGAATCGCCAGCACGCGATCGTGCTGCGGATCGTAGACCGGCCCCATCAGCGGCGGCGACAAGTCGAACACGCTCCGTTGGGGATTTTCTCCCGAAGTGTTGAGGATTTCTTGCCACTCCGCCCGTTCTTTGTCCCAGCGAAACGCCCGTCCGACCTGGTTCGCGGCAATCAATGTATCGCCGGCGGGAACCAAGGCGACAATTCGTTGCGGGTTCACCCAGAGGTTCTCCACGATCGATTTCGTCAGTCCCAAGCCCGTGCACAGGCCCCAGAACAACCCGGTCATCACCACCGAGACGATGGCGTTGCGCCAAATAACGCCCGCCAGCGCCGAGACGGCATAATAGATGGAGAACAAAAACATGAAGATCGGAATGCAAAGCAGGAGCCGATTGCTCCACTGTCCGAAACGCAAACCGGCAATCAGCCACAGGCCGACAATGACATAGGCCGCGTTGATTAACGTAAACATGCAGCCGCCGAGGTATTTTGTCGTGTACAGCAGGCTGCGCGAGATCGGCTTGCTCAACAGCAGGTCAATGGCTCCCGGCGAGAACGTCTGCGGCATGATCGAGGCGGTGACGAGGATGGCGACGAACACGCCGATGACGCCCACAAACACCGTCACGAACGCCGTCACGATCCCTTCCACCACCTCTTCCTTGCCGACGGGCAGCGAACCTTCCATTCGCCAGCCCATGTAGCTCAGATAGGTCGCCGTAGGCCGGCTGCGCGCAATCTTGCCCGGGTAGGCCGCCTCCAGCAACAAGCGATTCAGGTGCGAAAGTTCCTCTTCTGATATCGAATCGACGCCGCGCGCAGCAGGCCTCGGGCTTGCCGCCCCAGACGAGTCCCTTCCCAGGCAGCCGGGTCGTAGAGTTCCCGGCGTTTGATCACGCGATTGAACTCCTTGGCGCAAGCAACTCGAGTCGCTTGCCTGAACGGCCGGCGGACTCCTCGCCCGGTTTTGCATTAAGTCTCGCCTTGAAGTCGTCGCTGAACAGCCGCCAGACCTGCTTTCCCGGCGATGGCCCGGCGCGGCTTGCTGTCGTTGAATCTCGGCGAGCAAGCCTTTCGAGTCCGTCAGGTCGGCTCGCGAGAAAATAGCCGCTCAGTTCTTGCTGGACGCCGATCGGCGCCAGGCCCAGCAGCAGCACCGTTGTAATGGCCAGCAACAACAGCAGCACGCGAGACTGCATCGCCTCTCGGAACGAGTCCTTGATGATCGCCCAGTACGGCCTCATGACGTCGTCTCCTGAGCCTGCACGATACCGAGAAATGCATCTTCCAGCGTCTGGCGATGGCGCGTCATGCAAACGATGCTGACCGAGTGCTCTCTCAGCGCGTCGATGCAACGATCGATGGCCGCCTGGTCCGGCAGCGAAGCCACGACTTGGAACTGGTCTCCGCCGACCGCCGACCAAGAGCGCACCGGCAAATCGCCCAAGGCTTCGCGGATTTGCGGCTCGGTTCCGGCCAGAGTCCACGAGACCTCGGTCTCCGGTCGCGGCGGTCAGCTCTTGAATCGCGCCGGCACGCTGAACTTCGCCGCGAACCAGGATCACAACGCGGTCGCAAACCAGTTCGATCTCTTGCAGCAGATGGCTGTTGATGAAGATCGTCTTTCCTTCGGCCTTCAACCGCTGCAGTAAGGTGCGCATCTCCTTGCGTCCGACCGGATCGACCCCGTCGGTCGGTTCATCGAGGATCAACATCTCCGGGTCGTGCATCAAGGCCTGAGCCAGGCCCAGTCGCTGCAGCATGCCTTTCGAAAAACTTTTGACCGGCGCCCGGCCCCACTCGGCCAATCCCACGGTCCGCAGCAGTTCCGGACGGCGCCGCCGGATCTGGCTCGACGAAAGGCCGCTCAAGGCGCCGTAGTATTCCAAGGCCGTATTGCCCGTGTGATGAGCCGGGATGCGATGGCTTTCAGGCAAGTAGCCCACCTGACGTCGGCCGAGTCGGTCGCCCGCCGGCCGGCCGAGCAGCCGGGCCTCTCCCGCGCTTTTGCGGACGATCCCCAGCAAGACCTTGATCAAGGTCGTCTTTCCCGCCCCGTTGGGACCAAGCAGTCCGAAGATCTCGCCCCGGTTGACGTGAAAACTCACCCCTCGCAGCGCCGAGACCGAACGGCCGAACAGCCCTTCGCGGTATACCTTGCGCAGCGCCTGAATATCGATCGCGGAGTCGTCAGATGCCATGCGGATGCTTCACTGATAAGTTGAAGAGACGACGTCTATGGTAGCCGATTCGCCGGAGCTCGACGAAGCTTGGGCCGAGGAAGGGGGCAAAAAAAGATTTCGCAGCCCGATCTGCCTGCGTTTGGCCTTGCCTTCGATGGGAGGGAAAGCTGTAGGAGACGGCGCCTTTCGTCGGCAAGACAAAACTGCCAGTCCCCTGTTTGCCTTGCATGCTCCTCGCAACGGCTCTTCAACGTCGGCTAGAAGTAAGAAGACTGCGGCTACCGGTTCGTCGCTCGCAGTGCGGCCGAGGGGGTCAATGTCGAGAACAGTCCGCCCCGGTTGATGCGATGGAAATATCCGCGCATCCGGCTGGGCGTGAAGCGATTGACTCCGACGCCCAGTTGCAGGCCAAGATAGAAATTCAGTCCGCCCAGGTCGTTGGCCGCCAGCCCGCTCACAAGCGTGGCGTTGTTCCGCAAGGGGTACGCAGCGTCGACGGCGTACAGCATGGCATGCGGCGCGTCGCGGTACCCAAGCGTCCACACCGTTTCGAGGTTCCCGAAACTCCGCGCCAGGTAGCCGTGTACCTGGCGCGTCAGACTGACGTTGCGCAGCAGCGGCGACGCCGAAGTGGGGCCCGTGGTGATCGTCGAAGGAAGATAGTTATCGCCGACCGTCGGCCAGATGCCGACAATGCCCACGTCGGCGACGTCGGAAAGGGCATAGCCCCACACGCCGCGCAATTGCGACAGGAAAACCTGGTCCGGGAATAGCTTTTCCAGATGCACGAAGTCGACCGCCACGCCGGCGGCACTGCGTCCCCAGAGGCCGCTGGCGTTCAGGTCGGCCAGCTTGCCCAGGTCCCACGTATATCCGGCAAGTTCGCCGCCGGCGATGGAGCTTTCGTCGGCGCCGACGTGCGTGATCCAGGCTTCCGTAAGAGCCAGGTGCAAATCGGCCTGCACGTCGCCGCCGTTCAGGCTCGTACCGTCGGGCAAGTTGAAGTAACTCCATTTCGGAGTGACCTGCAGCGAACTGACGGCGGGCAAACGCTCGTCGCGGCGCTCGGTCAGCGGCGGCGGCGTCAGGTCCTCAAATGCAGATTCGGCGACCGAGGGGAAAGGCGCCGTCGCCTCGGGCACGGCGCGGCCCTCGTGCATTCCGTCAGGGGTTTTGCGTACGTCGAGTCCGTCGCGCTGCTGCGCTGCAGCGCCGGCAATAGGCAGCCATGCCGCCAGGCAGCAGACCGCAACCGCGTGGTTCTTGACGTAGCGTCCCACTTCCCCCGCCGGCGCCTGGCGCGAATCCAATAAGTCAATTGCCTAATAAGCCTTGATCCTTATTGGTGTCGTCAAGGGAAAAGTGCGTTCTTTATGGATAATGCGCAACTTTACGAAAATGCGTCATGGCTGCAGGTTGATCGACGCCCGACTCTGCTGGACTCGCTTGCGTTTGTCTTGTGCCAGCACGCGAATGGTCCACTGCCCAGGTTTGCTGAAAGCGTCGACGGGAATGGCGCCAATGACCCCGCCAGACACGGGTTTCTCGCTGTAGTTGACCGTCTTCCAGGCATCCTTCGCCGGATCGGCGCCAAAACCGATCTGCAACCATCGCCCAGCGAACTCGCTGCCTTCGGCCTGTCCTGAAACCTCGACGGAAAGACGGTTGCCTTGGCGCACCGGAGTCACGCTTTGGATTTGGGTGTACTGATAATAGTCAGGATCAGCGGCCATGGCCTTCTCGGCGTTAAGCATTCCGTAACCGGTGTACTGATCCCAGCCGGGCGTCTCCATGTCGTCGGCGCTCATCAGGAGCATCCGGCGGACCTGCTCTCCGGTGAGTTGCGGGCGTTGCGAGAATAATAATGAGGCCGTGCCGGCGACCATCGGCGCGGCAAAGCTGGTTCCGCTGGCGCGGTATAGCCGCTTGTCTTCGCCGACGACGGCCGTGCCCGCCTTGTACTCCGGATTGCGGTCGGCGATGTAAAGCAGGAAGTCCGTCCCGCTCGCCCGCAGGCTCAGCACGTCCATCGCGGGCGCGGCCAGGCTGACCGCTTGCCCCCAATTGGAGAACTTGACGCGTTTGTCGTCGACCGTAACTCCGGCCACCGTGATGGCGTTGCGGCAGTTGGCCGGCCCATGTTTGACCGTATCGTCCCCCTCGTTGCCGGCCGCAACGACGACGACGACGCCTTTGGCCGCCGCATAATCGATCGCCGCCTGCATCAGCCGGCTGGTCACGCCGCCGTAGCTGATATTGATCACGCGGGCGCCGTTGTCGACGGCGTAGAAGATGGCGCGGCTCGTCGTAACGGTGTCGGATTCGGCCCGGAAGTCGGCCACTTTCAAGGCCATGATGCGGGCTTGCGGATTGATGCCGGCGATACCCAGGCCATTCCAGGCCGCCGCGATCACGCCGGCCACGTGCGTATCGTGTCCGCCGCGGTCCATCACGTCGGGCGAGTCGGCCAGAAAGTTCCAGCCCAGCGCGTCATCGACGAACCCATTGCCGTCGTCGTCTTCGCCGTTGCCGGGTATCTCCTTGTCATTTCTCCACATCTGCGTCGCCAGCTCGGGATGGATCCAATCAACGCCGCTGCCGATCACCGCCACCACGCAAGGCTGAGCGAAGGCAATCTTCTGCGGCGAAGCTCCCCAGGCCGTAGGCTCGCTGCCGCCGATGGGGCGAAAACCGGCGCGCTGGATCGCCCACTGATCGGCGTAGGGACGGCCCCACGAGCCGCGAGACAGAAAAAACGGATCGCGCGGACCGCTACGCGCTGCCGGCAGCAGTGCCGTAGAACCGTTCGCCTCCATGGCGTCGTCTGGCGGCGGCGGCTGGAGCTTGCCGGTCACTCGCCCCGGCGTTTCGACCGTGTCTCCTTTACCGAGGAAGACCTTAAGCGCCGGATCGTTCGATTCCTTCAACCCGCTGGTCAGATCGTCTCTGAACTGCCGAAGAATCTCGTCGTAGCGGGAATTTGCGTCAGCTTCGGCCGTATTCCCGGGCAACGGTTGAATGACGACTTTTGGAATGATCTTGGCCCATAGGACCGTGCCGCTTCCATCGGTCGCCGCCGGCTGAGCCGCTCCCGAGTCCCAACCGAAATAGGACCACGAGCCTTTGGCGTCGTTCTTCGTAGGCGGTTGCGTCTCGACTTTTCCGTCCAACTTTGAATGCTTCGACGCCGAAACGACGACGATATCGCGGAACGCCTTGTTCGCCTGATCCGTCTCTCCTTGAATGTCGGATGCATGCCCGGAGGCGAGGGCGATGTAAATCGACTTCGGCGCAACTTTCTGGGTCTGCTGACCGTCCGCCGTGGTAGGAGAAGTCGGTTGTTCCTGGACTCCCGGTCCGCCGGCCACGACGAAGCCGGAACCTGCGGGCAATTTGACGTTCCCTTGAGCGTCGGCGCGGGCGATCTGCGTATCGCCTTCGTTACTGGTGAACGTAATCTGTATGCCAGGCACAGGGCTGCCGCCGCCGTCGACGAACTTCTTGACGACGTCTTCGCCAGCAGCCGCATTCGGCGTTACGGCGATATTCTTAACTTTCTCTTCGCTGTCTGCCGCCAGCTCAACCAGGGCTTTGTGTCGCTCCTCGGGATCTTTGATTTCGCCGGTCTGTTTGAGCCTGGCTCGCAGCGATTCGGCCGCTTCGCCGCCCGCGTCAAGAATCTTCTTTGCCGCCTCGGCGAACTTCGACCACGTCGCCACGATCTTCTCAAGATCGTGGATCAACTCCAGAGAGGAGCTCAGGCCGCCTTTCTCTACGACTGTAAGTTTATCCGGCGCGATCGCCTGCAAACGCGCCAACTCTTCCTTTAAGTCCTCTAAAGTTTTCTGCAACCCGGCGAACTCCCGCTCAAACTTCGGCATGTCGCCGGCGCTTCAGATCTTCGCGCAAATAATCTTCCCAGTCGTTCCCGAACGCCGACAGAAACGTACGGCCTGCTTGCTCCTTATCGGCGCTCTGCTTGACGTCTGGGTCGTCCTTGCCGGAACGCTGCTTGATCTTGTCGAGCCGCGCAGTCATCGTAATAGGCCAGTATTTTCCTCAGGTCTCTCGCTACCTGGGCAAAATAGCAGTCGTCAACGCCGAGTTTCCTTAAATTCTCGACTTGTACGGCAAAAAACGTCTCCAAGGCGTCGCGCACGTCACGGAGCTCGTCTTCCATCGAGCGGATATCCCCATCAACCGCCAGCACTGCCAGCAATTTCATGACGGCGTCGCCGTAATACGTCTCCATTTCCGGCCGACGGACGACTTTCGGCGGGCTGTCGGCTTGCTGGGCGACCGCGCTAGCTGACGCGACAGAAATGCCAACCATAAACAACCAGATACGCGCGAGCATTGTCAGGCCTCCGGTTCAAGAAGAGATGAGCTAACCGTTCCAGCCTCCGGGCGCGAGTCTAGCAAACCACGTGCGCCAAGGCAATTTTTTCTGCAAAACAACGCGAGATCGCTAGCCGGAACGATGCGCCATAGCACGGCACATGCGTCGTCCGCGCGCACGAAGGCGCACGTCGGCCGTTCGGCCGCGAAGCGCGAGCAGAACGCGGCGATCGAGCTCTCGCGCCAAGCCAGCGCGGCGCTAAACTCAGCAGAGGATTCTGTTGTCCGAGAGGGATTCCTAACCGCGGCGTCGGAACGCCGCAATCGCCGCTCGTCGGGCGCAGAAGCTCTCAACCGAGGAGAAAAGCCATGTCGCGAAAAAATCGCAAATCGAACTTCACCAACAAGGTCCCGCAAACAGGACAAACCCCGCCTAACCGCCAGCGGCTGGACAATGTCGCCGGCGCGCCGACGCCGTTATCGGAGCGATGGCTCTCAATCGGCGGGGAAAACGGGCTGAAGGGCCGCTCGAAGCAGGTACGCGCCGGCAGGGCGGAGGGAATCGTGCCGGCGGAGGTCCAGTGGCTGGCCGACGCTCGGGCGCCGCAAGGCGCGCTATGCGTGGTGGCGGGAGAACCGGGGACCTGCAAGAGTCTGCTGGCCACCGAGTGGGCGGCCCGCGTCAGTAATGGCTGCGGACAGCGCGATGCCGGGATGATCGCCCATGCGGCCGATCTGCCGGCGCCGATCTTGAGGGCCCGGCTCGACGCGGCAGGCGCCACCATCCAGCGCGTCGCCATGGCCACGCTGCGCTGGCCCGAACCGGGCGACGATGCCTCGCTGGCGGAACTCGATCGCCGCGTCGCCGCATTGGCTTGCGGCATTGACGAGGGAAATGACGCCCGGCTGATCGTCGTCGACAATCTCGAAGCCTGGGCCGGCGGCCTCGATGCGGCGCCCTGCCGGGCGCGGATCCATTACCTGCTGAATATGCTCTCGGAACTGGCCGTCAGGACGAAGACGGCGATCGTCGTGCTGGCCCGCTTGAACGGTCCGGCCGGCGGCCGCGTAGCGACGCGCGAACTGGCCGAGTTATCGGCCATCGCCCCGGTGGTCTGGATGGCGGCCCGCGATGCGGAGCAGCCCGGGAGGCGGTTGCTGCTGCCGATCAAAAACAGCCTGGGCCCCGAAGCGCCGGCCGCGGCATTTCGGATTGAAGCCGGCCGTGTCGTCTGGGAACCGGACCCGGTCGAACTGTCCGCCACAACGGTCGTGCCGCCGACCGCCCGGCAAGCGGCCGAGCAACAAGATCGCGAGGACGCCGCCGAGTGGTTGCTGAGCGCCTTGAGCGACGGGCCGGTCGAGTCGACCGACTTGTTCCGGCAAGCCCGCAGTTGCGGGATTTCCGCCAAGACGCTACGCCGGGCCGGCAAGGCACTGGGGCTGAAGCCGGTTAAGTCGGCGTTCGACGGGCCGTGGGTGTGGGGAGAGGTCGGAATTCGGAGTTCGGAAGTCGGAACGGAGGGGGGCGAGTGCGGAGCGAAGCAGGGGGAGCAGGAGGATGCGGGCGATGTGTGCCAAGATGGCCAACTGGGAGTGGAAAAGTTGGCAGCGGCCGAGTGCAAGGTGGACTCGGCGGGATCTTGCGTTTTGAAGTTGGGCGAGTGTCACGAGATGCACCAGTTCTCGGCGTGCCCGGTTTCGAGGAGCGGGACGGGCGATTAAAGCCTGATGGCCGAAACGAGAGCCGGACGAAGAATGTCAACTTGCGCGGGACATCTTGGACTGGTTGGACGCCTTGGCGATCCCTCGTTGCCGTCGCTGATGATGGCGCCATCGGCGCTGAGCGGAGCGCGCCCGGCGGCGGAGCGTCAGCCTTTGCCCAGCGTGCCTGGTGACGGTACGAACTGGGGCTTCGCCCAGATTCAACTTTCGGGCGCCCAGGCTTCGCGCCGGAACGGCCAGGTTCCGGCGCTTGGAATGTCTCGGCAAGCAATGCGTTGTCGGCGCGGCCGATTGCCCGTCAGTCAGAGAACGTCATATAGGGCGACGCCTCGCGCCTTTCCAGTTCCGCAAGCGCGCGAGTCTTGTCGATGACTTGCCGCAGCAGACCCACGCATTGCTCTGCCAGTACGATTTCGTGGGGCAGGCTTTCCAGGCGTTCCTGTAATGCGATGCGTTCCGAACTGGAAAGGCCTTCGCCTGCTTCCGCAAGCAACCGCCCTGTTCTTTCCAGAGCGCGGCAGAGCGTCTGCCGAACGTTTTCCAATTCAATTAACTCGAGTTCCTTCTCAGCGATCCGCAACTCGTAGTTTTCAAGTGCGGTTTTGCCCTGCTCGCTGAGCGTGTCGCAACGTGCTTCTCTCTCGTGTCGGGTCATCATGCCTCCTTGCAGGTACGAAACGCCAAAGCGGTTTACGCAACGACATCCTCGACGAATGGACCAGCTTGACGGTCCGAGCGACTCTTCCGCCCGCACGTGCTGCACAAGCGCGATAACAGGAACGCGTGCTGCGACCCTGGTTCTTACTCCAGGATCGCACGACCCGAGAGGGTCGCTTACGCCACAATCGACGCCGAAGGCCGAGGCGCCGGTTTGGCGCCGTCGGCAGATAACTAGCCTCGAGCGAGAGCTGTCATCGACAAGCACTCGCGACCGCGAAACGCCGGATAGGGCACGCAACCGCATGGTAAGAGTCCTCCCAACGAGGTTGTCTCTCTCAAGCGCAGTCAGCCGCCTGCTGACGTTGCCCCTTTTTCCGCTTCAGCAGCAATTTGCCCGCTAAAAACATGACGCTGAGAGCATGACAGGGTTCCCCCTATCTCCGCCTTCTTTACGGCCCGAACGCCCCCCATTATGCCTTGTTCGTGATTTTCGACAAGAGAAGTATTCCAAGATTCTTACTGCTGCTATTTGCCTGCTGCGTACGGGGGACCAACTCGCAAGGCGCAGCCTCTTCGCCCCGTTGTGTTGCTTAAACTTATACGCCCGTTTTGCGGTCGTTGCGGTCAAGCAACCGGGCAATGACCGACGTGAGCTCGCCTGGACCGACGGGCTTCGCCAAGTGAAGGTCGAAGCCCGCCGCGAGTGCGGCGTCGCGGTCCTCGTCGCGGACGAAGGCCGTCAAGGCCACTGCGGGCACGCCTCGCCAGGGCTTATCCGCGCGCGCACCTGGCGTATTAACTGGTATCCGTCCTGCTCCGGCATGCCCAGATCGCTCACCAGCAAATCCGGTTCGTATCGTTCCAGCAGTTCCAGCGCCTGTTTTGCCGAGGCGGCTGTAAGCACTTCAGCATGGCGCCGTACAAGCAAGCGCCGACGAGATCCCGAGCGTCGGCGTCGTCGTCGACGACCAGGATTCGCACTCCCGCAAAGTCAGCATTTACCCCTGACGCCTCAGCGTCCAGGCCCGATGCCGGCGGCGCGGCCGAGTCCGCGGGCAAACTTGGCAATTGTATGGCGACTGCGACGCCTTTCCCCTTACCCTCGCTTTGGATCGTCGCTTTTCCGCCGTGCAGCTCCACAAGTTGCCGCACGATCGCCAGACCGAGCCCCAATCCGCCATGGCGCCGCGACGCGGACGAATCGGCCTGGCAAAAACGGTCAAAGACCTTCGGAAGCGCCTCGGGGTCGATGCCCTCGCCGTCGTCGCTGATGAGGAGGTTCGCGTGAGCGTCGTCGCGCCACATGCGTACGCGAACCGTTCCCTGCTCTGGCGTGAATTTCACCGCGTTGGAGAGTACGTTCCAGACGACTTGCTGTAATCTCGCGGAATCTCCCCGTACGACCGCGACCGCTACTTCTTCGCGAATAATCTCGATCGACTTTGCCTGGGCTGCCGGCGCGACGGACGAGACGGCTGAGTCGACGACCTTCCCCAAGTCGACCGGCTGTCTATCCAGTCTCAGCTTACCCGAGACAATCCGCGAGACGTCGAGCAAATCCTCAATCAGTCGACTTTGCAGGTGCGCCAGCGAGATATTGTGTCGACCGCCTTTGTGACTTCGTCAGGACTCAGAGGCTCCGTCTGCAGCAGAGACGTCCAGCCCACGATGGCCGTCAGCGGCGTGCGCAGCTCGTGCGAGAGCGTGGCCAGAAACGCGTCTTTCATGCGGTTGGCGGTTTCGGCTTCGTTCTGAGCAAGCTGGCGTCGCGAGATCTCTTCTCGAAGCGCCTCGTTGGCCGCGGCGAGTTCTTCCGTCCGTTCAACGACGCGGGCTTCCAGATCGCGCTGCGTCGGCGCACAGCTCCGCCTCAACCTTTCGACGTTCCGTTACCTCGCGTTCCAACTCGCGCGGGCTGCGCAACGTCAATGCTTGGGGAATGATCGGCGCCAAGACGAATACAGTTCCCCATGAGACGACCGCAGTCGCCAATTTGATGAGGCCCGCCAGGCGGTACGCAGGCCACCAGAAAATAACCGCCTCCATCAAGTGCGTCGAACCGCAGGCGAGAATAAAGGCTACGAACAGCCAGAATACTGTACGAAACGGCAAGTCTTTCCGTTGAAAGACGAAATACGCCAGAACGCAAGGAATGGTGACGTAGGCCGACCAGACGCCAAGATCGGACAGAATGTGCAGATATCCGTGCCCCGGCGTCCAGCGTCCGCAGTTCCAACGAGCGGGAAAATCCGAGGCGTCAAACAGTTTTGCGAAAAACTCGAGCATGGCATTAGCCGTATACGCCGGACTAGGATCGGCTGCGCCCCGCTGCAATTGTAGCCGCCGGTCGGGCGCTGGTCATCGGCGGGCCGTCGAGGCGCCGAAAACCTACCGGTCGCGCCGCTTGAATCGATTCTCGGGCCGTCTCCCCTGGATACTTCGTCAGGGCCACGCGCAGGCGGGCCGCAAGCTACAGTTAGCGAGACAGCGGCGTCGCCGCGCACGCTCACTGACAATGAGGGAGATCGCGATGTATCAAGCAAGCGACGTGATGATCAAGGAAGTCACCACGATTTCTGCCGATGCAACCGTAGACGATGCCATCCGAACCCTGCTGGAGCATCGCATTGGCGGCGTTCCGGTCGTCGACTCGCGCGGCATGCTGGCCGGCATGATCTGCGAGTTCCAACTGCTCGAAACCGTGTTCGCTCCGCAAATCCTGCAGGAGCCGGTACGCGCATTCATGAGAAAAGACGTCATCTCCGTCAGCGAAGACGCGCTGCTGGCTGACGTGGCGAGCATTCTGACGATGCATCACCTCCGCCGCGTGCCGGTCTTGCGCGACGGACAGCTCATCGGCCTGATTACCTGTAACGATCTGCTGCGCTACGTCTCGGAAACGGGAGAGCAGATTGACGCCTACCTGCACGACGTGGAGAGGTACGCGACTGAGCCCTCCCAGTCGCCCACCGCAGCCGTCTGTTGAGTGGCCCCGGGCCGACTCCGCCCTAAGCTGCTTCGTGCTTTTCGTCCGAAATGCTATGTTGATCGGGAGATCGCCTCCTGCACCGAGCTTCCGGACGAGAAATCCGATGAGAACGATTCGCCTTGAAAAGAAACGCGAGCCAGAGCGGCCACGCGGAAAGTCGCTCGCCGCATGGCTGCTGTTATTCGCGTTTTTTTCGTGCTCGTCGCACGCTTCGCGCGCGCAGCTTGCTCCATCGCCCGCCGCCGTCGATGCCGCCCTGACGCCTGCTGAAACGAAACAGGTAGGCGCCTTGCTCGACGCGATGCGCCAACGCCTGAAAATCATGCACGACGTAGCGCGGTGGAAATGGAACGCGGCGAAGGCAATCGAAGACACCGAACGGGAACGGCAGTTGTTGCAGCAACTGGAACGCCAGGGTCGCAAGTTCAACTTGACCCCGGCCGAGACGCGACGGATTATGAAGGCCCAGATAGAGGCCGGCAAACGGATCCAGCGGGCGGACTGGAACTCGTGGCGACGCGAGCAGCACAAGCCGTTCGACGACGTGCCGGATCTCAAACGCGAATTGAGGCCGCGGATCGACCGCGCCAGCGAGCAGTTGCTCGCGGCCTTCGCGGCGCTGCGCGAACCCTTGGCGGATCCGGCGCAGTCGTAGGTTGGTCCGCGACCGCGCCGAGCGCGCTCTGCAGGAAGAAGGCTTTGACCAGGCCGTCCGGTGCGCGGCATACAGGACTGGCTTGAAGAGACGAGAGCGCAGTCGCGACCCGGATGAAAAACGTTGAGCGGCGCCGAACCGCCGGAGTACTTCGCTGATCAGGAAAGACCGCCGCATTGCGATGCTCGCGCCGCCAACGCGTTGACGCGGTTCTGAATTCCGTCAAACATCGGCTCGATGCCATCCCAGACCCCGCGACTGCCCAGCCGATTGGAGCCTTGACTCAATGATCGAAATCAAACATCTGTCCCTGTCCGAACTCGAGGCGGGCTTGGATCACATTCGTCAGTCGCCCAAAGACGGCGGCGTACTGGAATTGATCGTCCGGCGGCCGCTGGTCGACGCGCGCGAACTTTCGGATGTGGGCGAACTCAACTTCACCGAAGGGCTGGCAGGCGATAGCTGGAACGCGCGGGAAAGTTCTCGATCGGCAGATGGATCGCCGCATCCAGACATGCAACTCAACATCATGAATGCCCGGGCGATTTCCATCATCGCGCAGTCCAGGGACCGCTGGCCGTTGGCAGGCGACCAGCTATTCATCGATTTGGACTTGAGCGCCGGCAACTTGCCTCCGGGAGCGCGTCTGGCTCTCGGTTCCGCAGTCATCGAGATTACCGCGGAGCCTCACTTGGGCTGCCATAAGTTCGCCGCGCGTTTCGGCGCCGACGCCGTTAGATTCGTCAATTCCCCGATCGGGAAGGAACTTCATTTACGCGGCATCAACGCCAAAGTCGTTCAAACCGGCTTGATTCGCGTCGGCGATCCGACGAAGAAACTCTAAAAGTGCGGCCAGGCGGGACTGCGCGTTGGGTCTGCTATGTTTTTTGCAGACACGACCGGATGAAGGCCGGCGGCGTTCAGCCCGTCGCCCCGACTCGGACGACTGCCAAAGCGAGGCGGCCCGTGAACGCTACGATTGAATTCTCCGTACTCGACTGCAGCTTGGCGCGATGCGCCACGGGCCGGACTTGCTCGAACTTGCGAGAGTTGCTCGATTCCGTCCGCTCCGTGTCGGACGCCGTGCTCGAGCACCACATGGTGCGCTGCACGCTGGACGACCATTTCGGGCTCTACGAGTTTCCTAACGACCTGGCTCGCTGGTGCTGGCGAACGCTCGGCGATCAGGCGCTGGGCGAACGGTTGGCCCTCATCGATCCTTATCGCTTCCGGAGCATCGAGCCGCTCCGTGCAGCGCTGGTCGATCTGATCGAGGAACGGCTCTGGGATCGCGATCCCGGCCTCACCTGCCGCCCAGGACTGGAACTGCACTGGGTCGAATCGCGGCTGGTCGCGTTCGATACGGGCGAGCGGATCACCACGCCGGCCGCGCTGGCCGAAGCCATTCCGAACATGCCCGTCCGGTCGTTGTTCTACCACGTCCACGAAGCCCGCCGGCGAACCGGGGGCGAAACGGACGACTTTTCGCTCTGGCTCGAGAACATCGGCGCCAACGCGTCGCTGGCGGCCGGCTTGCGCCACTCGATTTCTACTTTTTAAACCTGTCGCAATTGCGCGACGAGTTGACGGCGGTCTTTCGGCAGCATCTCGGCGGAATGCTGCCGCCCGCCGGGGAGCGAACATGAAGCTGCTGGACCATTTCGAAGAGGTCGTCGGCCGCCAGGAAGTCGAACGCCTGCGGCAGCTCGCGGCGCGGCTGACGGAAAAGCGCATTATCCACGTCAACTCCACCAAGTCGGGCGGCGGCGTGGCCGAAATCCTCAGCCGCATGGTGCCATTGATGCAGGAGTTGGGCATCGATACGCGCTGGGAAACCATCCAGGGACCGCCCGACTTTTATCGCGTCACGAAGTCCTTTCACAATGCCATCCAAGGTTTCCCCTCGTCGCTGAAGCAGGCCGATTTCGATCTGCACTACGAAGTCAACCGCGAAAATGCGCAGCGCCTGAATTTGGAAGGGGATATCATTTTCGTCCACGACCCCCAGCCCATTTACCTGCCGCGCTTCACTGAAAGCGGACGCGTCGGAAAGTGGATCTGGCGCTGCCATATCGACGCCTCGCATCCCAACCGCGCCGTCTGGAAACACCTGGCGGCGGCGCTGCCCGACTACCAGGCGGCCGTCTTCTCCATGGCGGCTTTCACCAGGCCGCTGGACCAGCCGATGTTTCTGGTTCCGCCGTCCATCGATCCGCTGTCGGACAAGAACTGCCTGTTGTCGGAAGCGGAGCGCCTGGAAGTGCTCACGAAACTGGACATTGATCCGGACCGCCCGCTGGTGCTGCAGGTCTCGCGGTTCGATCGTTTCAAGGATCCGCTCGGCGTGATCGAAGCATTCCGCTTGATCAAGCCCTATCACCCCGAGTTGCAGCTCGCGCTGGCCGGCGGTCCGGCGGACGACGACCCCGAAGGCGCTGAAGTACTGCGAGAAGTGATGCAGCAGGCCGAAGGCGACGCCGACATCAAAGTGCTGATGTTGCCGCCGGATTCCAATCGGGCGATCAACGCGCTGCAGCGTTCCGCGCTGATCGTCCTGCAAAAGTCGTTGAAGGAGGGCTTCGGCCTGACCGTGACGGAAGCTCTTTGGAAGGGAAGGCCGGTGATCGGCGGCGCCTGCGGCGGAATCGTGTTGCAGGTCCACGATTACCACACCGGCTTTCTCGTACACTCCCCCGAAGGCGCCGCTTACCGCATCCGCTATCTGCTGAGATACGCCGACAAGTGCCAGCGGATGGGCAAGGTCGGCCACGATTACGTCCGCGAGCACTTCCTGATAACGCGTCACCTGCGCGACTATTTGATCATGCTATTGTGCCTCGACCACCCGAACGGCAGCGTGCTCGTGGCGTGAAGCGGGCAGCCCGGCAGGAGCCGCTTTGAAAGGCGTTTGGAAGCTTACGCCAACAAAGCCCGCTGCATGGCGTCGACCAGGACGATGGGCATCAGGCACATCAGCGACAGGACCAGGACCATGCCGGCACAGTCTATCGCGGGCAGCCAGCGAGGCAGCGGACGGTAGCCGTTTATTTACGCGCTCTCGGCTTCGTACGATCGCCGGTCATACTCGTCATCGTCCTCTGCCTCTTCGTCCTCGCATTCCTCTTCCTCGCACTCTTCGTCTTGTTCCTCGTCGTCAATGAATTCTTCTTCGTCCAGTTCGTCTTCCGCTTCTTCCTCGTCTTCGGCGTCGCTCAGTTCTTCGTCTTCCTCCTCGCTGTCATCCACGGCCGGCGCGGGCAGAATCCGATTGCGCGGCCGCTTGGGCGGCTCGGTCGCCGCTGTGGCTGGGGCCGTGGCTGCAGCGCCTTGCTGGCCGCTCATTTCCATCCACTGCTCCATCGTGACGAGCACCTCGCGCGCCTGCGAACCGTTGTAAGCGCCGACAATGCCGTCTTCGGCCATGAAGTCGATCAACCGCGCCGCCGCGGCCGTAGCCGATGCCCAGCGCCCGCTGCAGCAACGAGACGCTGCCTCGTCCTTCGCGGATCACGATCTCGATGGCCGCTTCATACAAGCTCGTCGCGATTCTTGAAGCGGTTTTCGTCCCCTTGGCCCGCCGGCGCCACCTTGAGCTGCACCAGTTCCTTGACGAACTGCGGCTCGGTCGTGCCGACGCAATCGACGACTCGATTGATTTCCTCGTCGCTGACAGTACGTGCCTTGGCCGCGCAGCAGGGTGCTGGTGCCCGGCCAGAGGAACAGCATGTCGCCGTTGCCCAGCAATTTGTCGGCGCCCATCTCGTCCAGCACGACGCGGCTGTCGGTGCGGCTGGCCACCTGGAAGGCAATGCGAGCCGGCAAGTTCGACTTGATCAGACCGGTGATGACGTCGACCGTCGGCTTCTGCGTGGCCAGCACCAGGTGGATGCCGACCGCCCGGCTCTTCTGCGCCAGGCGAATGATGTGGGTCTCCACCTCCTTGGCGGCGGTCATCATCAAGTCGGCCATTTCGTCGGCGACGATCACGATGTACGGCATTGCGTGGGGATGCTGTCGCGTTCTTCGTCGACTTCGGGCTGCAGCCGGTCGCATCAGCTCTTCTTCGCCGAGCTGGTTGTAGCCGGAGATGTGCCGCACGCCGGCCCGGGCCAGCAGCGATAGCGTTCTTCCATCTTGTCGACGGCCCAGGCCAAAATCGCCTCGGCCTTTCGCATGTCGGTCACGACCGGGTGCATCAAGTGCGGCAGCGTCTTGTAGGGGCTCAACTCGACCATTTTCGGGTCGATCATCAGCATCCGCACCTCGTCCGGCCGGCGCGTCATCAGCATCGATACGATGATCGTGTTCAAGCAGACGCTCTTGCCGGTGCCCGTGCGGCCGGCGATCAGCAGGTGCGGCAGCGTCGCCAGGTCGACCACCAGCGGATTGCCCGACACGTCCTTGCCCAGGAAGATCGGGATCTCGCATTTTCTGGGCCTTGCCGTTGGCCTCTTCGATCACTTCGCGCAGCCGCACCAACTGGCCGTTCTTCGTTGGGAACCTCGATGCCGACGGTGTTCTTGCCGGGGATCGGCGCCACGATGCGCACGCTCGGCACGCGCAGCGCGATCGCCAGGTCGTCGGCCAGGCCGGTGATCTTGGACAGCCGCAAACCCGCTTCCAGTTCGACTTCGAACTGGGCGATGACCGGCCCGGTCTCGATCTCGACGACCCTGACGTTGAAGCCGAAATTGGCGAACGTCTTTTCCAGAATCTTCGCCTTGCGACGGACCTCCTTTTCTTGCTCTTCGAAGGCGAACGGCTCGCTCTCCAGCAGCAAGTCGATCGGCGGCAACTCATAATCGGTCGACTCCTGCGTCTTGCTGACCGCCGCATCGAGCTCGTGCATTACCTGTTGGCGAGCGTCTTTCTTCTTCAGCGGCGGCCTGACGCGCGGCTCGCTGGCGGCTTCCTGTTTGGCGCTCGGAGCGTCGCTGGGAACCTCGGCGGCTTCCGCTTCCTCCTTGGCCTTGGCTGGTTGCTTGACGGCGCCGGCGTCGGCCGGTTCGTCCGCGGCCGCTGCGGCCGCTGCGACCGCTGCGACCGCTTCTACCGGCTTGCCGGAGATGCGGATCTGCAGTGAAGACGCGCCCGCTTCATTCTTCGCCTCGTCCATGCCGCCAAGATCGGTCCGAACCTTCGAGCGGCGTTTCTCATAAATCTGGCCCACGCCGCCGATCGCCATGCCGACTCCCTTGGCCGGTCCGGCTACCAACCAGGCGGAGAGCCGCAGCAGCAGATAATCGGTGGAAAGCAACAACCCGCCGGCCAGCAAGCTGATCGTCAGAATGTACGATCCCGCGGCGGCGAAATGCATTTCCAGCACTCCGCGCGCGGCGGCGCCGAGATAGCCGCCGGCGCCAATGACCGGTCCCGGGGAAAGCTCGGGCATAGCCAGCGAGGCGAACGTAGCAAAACCGACGAGCGACATCAGCCAGCCGGCGCCGCGCAGCCAGCCTTCGCTGATCTTCTGCCGGCGCAACAGGGAGGCATCGAGCGCGGCGAGCGACAGCACTACGAAATAGGCGCCCAGACCGACCGCTTCGAACAGTATGCGGGCCAAAATGCGCCGGCGGGACCGCACGCATTGCGGATTGCGTGACGCGGCGGGTAAACCAGCGTGCTGGGCGGATCGCCTGGGTCGTAAGTCGCCAGCGAGACGGTCAGGAACACCGTCAGCGCCAGAAGCGCCAGCGCAGCGAAGTCGGCTTTGAGATTTCGGGATTCATGCATGGGCGTCGGCGGTCTTGTAAAGAGACCGCTTTGCGCGGCAGGCCGCAAAGGCAACCGGATGGGGCCCGTCCATGCCCGACATAAGTCCGTTACTCACTAGATCGGCCGCCGCTTCGTGCGGCTGCCAGTTTCGTTTGACGCGCCCGCGAGGTTTGCCTGCGGGAAAAACGGAGAGAGACCCGCGCAGCGGGTAAAATCGGCAGGATGCAACTTCAAGACCTCCCCGCATGGAAGTCTAGCTCATCGGGCAAGTGGCGACGCCTCCGCTGCAAACGGACCCGGGAAACCCAGGCCGGCGCAAGACGGTCATAACGATTAGGCGGGCCGGAGCAAATTGTCGCGCCAACCAGATTCGCTTTTCGCCGCTTCCCCCCTCAGGAGACGCCGGCAATCTGGCAAAGGTATTTCGGCGGCCTGACCTGGGCTTCAAAGGCCCGCCGACAAGACGTCGCGGAGCTTGCCTGACGCTATAATCGGCGACGTCAAGGAAAGCCACCAATGACGCTTCTTGGATTTCGACGATTGCCGCCGCCCGGAGTGCGCGGCGCCCCGAGCAACCGAGAAGCACTCAAGGGACGGACTTTCTCCACTTGAGGGCCGCCTTTATGAGCCGCTGCAAAACCTCCGGCTGCTCGGCCGCCCGGTTGCGAGTTTCGTTCCGGTCGGTTGCCAAATTATAAAGTTCGGCGCCTGAGCCGTCGGCATTGACCAGCAGCTTCCAATCGCCGTCGCGCATGGCGACGTTGGGAGATTTCGCGTCCGGTTCGGTCGGGTAAGGAAACCCCCGCGGACCTTTGCCCTTCGCCTGCGCGGGCCAGCGGCCGTATTCCCAGAACAGCGGCCGCGTGCGGCGCTGGCGTTCTCCGCGAAAGGCGGCGGAAAAATCTTCGCCGTCGAAGGCCGTCTGCTGCGGCGCCGGCACGCCCGAGAGCGAACACATCGTCAGGAACACATCCACGGCGCCGACTACCGTGCTTTCATTCACGCCGCGCCGGAACGACCGCCGGCCAACGGACGATCAGCGGAGTGCGAATGCCTCCCTCATAGAGACTCCACTTCATCCCGCGCAAGCCCGCCGTGCGTTTGCGAGCGAAAGACGGCTCCGGGCCGTTGTCGCCGGCCAGGATGACGAGCGTGTTGGCCTCGAGTTGCAACGCTCGCAAGCCGTCGAACAAGCGCCCGAGCTGACGATCCGTTTCGCGCAGCACGGCCCGATACTCGACGGTCCCCGTCCCTTGTCCCGCCTTGCGTCGTTCCTCTTCCGAAGGGCGGAACGGCGTGTGAACGTCGTCCAGCCAAAGGTTGACGAGCCACGGTTGCTTACCGTGCTCTCCGATGAAGTCCAGCGTCGCGTCGACCATCCAGCGCGTGCGGTCGTGGCGGGGAACTTGTTGCGGCTCGAGCTGATCGCTCCAGGGAGTCGATTTCAAGCCCAGCGCCGCCGCCGGCTCGGGGCTCTCGTACGTGCCGAAACCTATATCGTAGCCGTAAGCTGCGAATTTCGGCGCGTCGGTCACATCGCGTCCGCCGCCGAGGTGCCATTTGCCCACGTGGGCCGTCGCATAGCCCGCGTTCTTGAACGTTCGCACGTACGATGGCGCGTGCGGATCGAGATAGTCCGCCTGCTCGCAGATGCGGTTGCCTGCTTTCGCTTGCAGGTAACTCGTAATCCGCCAGCGTGCCGGGCATTGGCCCGTGAGCAGGCCGCAGCGAGAAGCAGAGCAGATGGGCGAAGCCGTGTAGAACTGCGTAAATCGCGTCCCTGCCGAAGCGAGTCGATCCAAATTCGGCGTCGGCACTTCTGCGCCGCCGTAGCACGCCAGGTCGCCCCAGCCGAGATCGTCGACAAATACGATTAGAATATTCGGCCGAGCCTTATCGGCGGCGACGGCGGAGTGACCTGCTACGCCCAAAAAGGCAAGAGCCATGGCGAGGCGGCGAATCATTTTAGCTTGATCCTTTCCCGATGGCGTCGAGTCGAGCGGAGCGAATTCATGGGACGCGTTGAAAAGGCCGCCATGTCGTCGTTCAATGTTTGCTCTCGTCCCGAAAAAACACCGGCGGACTATGCCAGACGTCCAATCCCTTCGCCGTCGGCGTGGCTGAGTTTCGAATCTAATTCACTCAAGGCGACTCTGCAACGCGACGCACGGCAGCAGAATCGTTGAGAATATGCCGTGTCGGCGGTACGCTTGAGCAGCTTTCGAAGTGCGCGCCATTCGCCGCGTCACTTTCTGGTTTCTTCAAGGTCGCAAACAGGGGAAACGTCTTATGCCAGACCTCAAAGACGGCGAAACGGCGGAAATCAAAGGTTCGGCGAAGGCGCCATATATCCTCAAGAATACGGGCGGCGTTTACAGTTGCACTTGCCCGGCCTGGCGCAATCAGTCGGTTCCGATCGAACGCCGCACGTGCAAACACCTGCGGGCATACCGGGGCGAGCAGGCGGAGAAAGATCGCATCGGCGGCGAACTGCCGGTCAGAGCCACAAACGCGAGCGATGAGTCCGAATCTGCCGCGCCGGCCTTGCTGTTGGCGCATCCATGGACAAATGATGTCGACCTGACCGACTGGTGGATGAGCGAAAAGCTCGATGGGGTGCGCGCGTACTGGGATGGCAGGCAATTCATCTCCCGGCAAGGGAACATCTATCACGCCCCGGACTTCTTCACCGCCGGCCTTCCCGATGCGCCGCTTGACGGCGAACTCTGGCTCGGCGCAAGGCCTTCCAGCGCTGCGTCAGCATCGTTCGACGGCAGGACAAAAGCGAACATTGGCGTTCGATCCGCTTTCTGGCCTTCGACATGCCGGCCGCGGGCGGACCGTTTGAAGAGAGGCTGCAACAATTGCGAGACCGACTGGCATCAAGCCGTGCCGAGTTCGCCGAGGCTCATCAGCACTTTCGCTGCCGAGGTGTCGACCATCTTCGTGACGAACTCGCCAAGGTCGAAGCGCAAGGGGGCGAAGGCTTAATGTTGCGTCAGCCCGGTTCGCACTATGAAGCCGGCCGTTCGACGACGCTTCTGAAAGTGAAGACCTTTCACGACGCCGAAGCCCGCGTCGTCGAGCATCTGGCCGGCGCCGGACGCCACAAAGGCCGTTTGGGAGCATTGTCCGTGGAATTACCCGACGGCACGACGTTCTCCGTCGGCACGGGCTTTTCCGACGCGCAACGAGAGAATCCACCCGTTATCGGCAGCGTCATCACGTTCCGCTACCAGGAACTCTCCGATCGCGGCGTGCCGCGTTTCCCGTCGTTCGTCCGCGTCCGTCAAGATGCCGCGCCGGCGACCCGCGCCGCATCAAAGGGCGATAACAGAACGACCGCCGAGCATGCAGCGACGGTTAACGCGCAACAGTCGGCCGCGGTCGGCTCCGCGTTTCAACGCCGATATTTCGAGTTGACCGAAGGCGCCAGCTCAAAATTCTGGGAGATCTCAACCAGCGGAAACGACGCGACCGTCCGGTTCGGACGAATCGGCGCCCAGGGCCAAACGCAAACAAAAACACTGGCAGACGCCGAGGCCGTCGCACGGCACGTCGAAAAGCTGATCGGCGAGAAGACGAAAAAGGGCTACGTCGAACGTTAACGTTCGCGGCGCCGCAACCAGGCCCATGCCTGCCTGGCGAGGCGATCAGCGGCCGGACAGGGTTTCCCGAATGCGTGATCTTCACCCCGCCTCGTTACGATTGCGGTACAAGGCGGGATCGACGGCTGCGACCATCGGCCTCGCCTCGGCCGCCTCGTCCAGGAAACGGGCTATCCGCGCCGCTTCGTGTTCCGGATCCCCCAGCAGATCGTTATAGCTGACTTCCAGCAATTGCATGTGGTCCTGCAATGCCAGCCAATCGAGGAGTCGGTCGAGATGGATGGAGAACAACGACGTCATCTGCTCGCGCGAGGCCGAAGGGCGACCGAGGCGGGCGAGCATCTTTTCCTGAGACTCGAGAATTTCGCCGAGATCGCGCCGCATGAAGATTACGCGGTAAGTTTCGCTCGGCGGCAGGTCGTAGAGCAGCGCCGAGACCATCTTGACCGCCTTGCCGTGCGCCAAGGGGAGCCACGAAGGGTCCTCCTTCGTCTTTTTGACCCGCTCGAATTCAAAATAACCGCGAGGATTGTCGACGTCGGCCGTCCGGACTTCGTCCGTCAGCGCCGGAATGCCGCCGCGAGCGAGCATCTGCATCATCAGCGACGTTCCCGATCGAGGCAAGCCGGAGACCACGACGATCTCGGAACTCAGCGACATGAAATACTCCGTGACAAACCTGAAAGCGACGTCTTGGGGCGTCGAGTCGCTCGACGCTCAAAAAGGCGGCCTGCGAGCCTGGGACGGCAACGGCCGTTCGAACGCAATCCCACCCGGCAGCCGGCAGCGACGGCGTGCGTGCCATTCTAAGGGGCCCCCGTCCGGTCCTCAATCACGGTCTCAACCGTCGCTTCAAGACGTGTTCCTCGCCGCCTCTGCCCGTTTCAAGCGCAGCCGCCCGAAAAACGGCCGACCAGATGTTTCACACCGATCTTCGCGACGCAGCGAGGGGCCGATTCGTGCAAGACGTCCGGCCAAGCTCACGTGCGGGCTCTGCCGGGCGTTACGGTCAGAGCTTGCGTTCATCGACGTCGGCGGCTACGAAATATAGTCTTCCAAACCGATTCAATCCTCGCGGCGAAGTCGGAGGCGCCGCATCATGGCGATTACCTATGCACTTGCACTTTCTTGTTTGATTGCCGCCGGCGCCGGACAACCAGACGATTACTTTCAGATCACGGTCGTCGATGCCGATACCGGCCGCGGCGTCCCGCTCGTGGAACTATCGACCGTCAACGGCATCCGCTACGTCACGGACAGCAACGGCGTTGCGGCCTTCCACGAGCCGGGATTGATGGATCAGTCGGTGTACTTCTTCGTCAAAAGCCACGGCTACGAGTTTCCGGCAGACAAGCTGTTCGGCTTCCGCGGGCAAGCGCTAACGGTGAAACCTGGCGGTAAGGCCCGGTTGAAGATCAAGCGTCTAAACATCGCCGAACGGCTGTATCGCGTTACCGGCGAGGGCATTTACCGCGATAGTGTGCTGACGGGCGCGGAAGTTCCCATCCGCCAGCCCCTCCTCAACGCCCAGGTGCTTGGCTGCGACAGCGTGCAGACTGCCGTGTTTCGCGGCAAACTCATTTGGCTCTGGGGAGATACGAACCGACCAAGCCATCCGTTAGGCAATTTTCATATGACGGGAGCGGCTACCCGATTGCCGGACAACGGCGGCCTTAATCCGTCGCGCGGCATCGACCTGACCTATTTCCAGAAGGAGGACGGGTTTGTACGCCCAATGGCACGCATGCCCGGCGAGGGACCAACCTGGCTGGACGGACTGGTCGTACTCGGCGACGGCGACGGCGAGCGGATGTTCGCCGCCTATGCCAAGATCCACGCGCCCTTGACCGTCTACGCTCGCGGCCTGGCAGAATTCAATCCGAAGCGAGAAACATTCGAACAGGTCGCCGAGTTTGATCTGAGCTCTCCCGTGTTTCCGTTCGGGCATCCATTCACGCATCAGGCTGACGGCCGGCAGGCATACGTCTACTTTGCCGATCCGTTTCCGCTGGTGCGCATACCGGCCGAGGTCGACGCTCTGCGGGATTCTGTCTCAATACGAGGCGTTTACTTGCCTGAAAGCAGGAAGTCGCCTGGATGCGGCGGCGCCCGAGAAGGCAGAACTCGACCGTAGCGAGACTGGCCGGCTGAACTGGGGCTGGAAGCGTGATACGCCGCCGCTGTCCCCGACCGTCGAGGCAAAGCTGATCGGATTAGGCTACATGAAACCGGAGGAGGCCCGTTTCCAATTGCACGACGTCGAAACGGGAAAGGCGGTGATGGCGCATCGAGGCAGTGTTTATTTCAACGCTTTCAGACAGCGGTGGATCATGATCGCCGTGCAGGCAGACGGGAGTTCCCCATTAGGCGAAATCTGGTACTCCGAGTCGGACTCGCTGCAGGGCCCTTGGCGTCATGCCCGCAAGATTGCGACTCATGACAAGTACAGCTTTTACAACCCAAAGCAGCATCCCCAATTCGACCAACAGGCGGGCCGCTTCATCTTTTTCGAGGGCACCTACACGCACACCTTCTCCGGCAACACGGAGATAACGCCGCGATATGACTACAACCAGATCCTGTACCGCCTCGACCTGGCCGACGAGCGGCTGAAATTGCCCGAATAGCCCGGAATAGCTTGGAAGCTAAGCAACGCGTAGACGCCGGCCAGCAGCGCGGGGCGCTGTCGGGCGCGACGGTTTGATCTGACGGCCGCTGAGCTTGATCAGAACCCGTTTGCGTTCCTTCGCTTCGCAGGCGACGGAAGTGCCGTCTCATCCAACCCAATCAAGCAACCGGGCCGAGTTGTGCAGATGCCGTCGCCCTCTGAAAAAGCAAGGATGCAAAGCAAAACAGATCGGCGCGGTCTATAAGTCGCCGACGGCTCGGCGCAGTCGAAAAAAGGCCAAGGCCTCGTCGTAGGTGGCGCGGTAGAAATTGGCGTAGGCCTCGACGCGCTGATTCTCGGCGTCAAGGACTTCCGTGTAGGTGCTCAACTGCTCCCGATAGCGGTCCTGAACGACGTTCATGTTCTCTTCCGCCTGGTCGATCGCCACCTTCGATACGGCCACGCGTTGGCGGGCTTCGTCCAGACTGAGCCATCGCGTGCGGACCTCGAGCGCCACGCCGGCTGCGGCGTCGGCTCGTTGTTGCATGACCGCTCGCTGCTGCTGTTCGAGGGCCTGGGCCCGCCGCCGCGAGGCGCCGCCGTCGAAGAACTTCCAGTTGATCGTGGCCGTGGCGGCCCAGATGTTCTGGTTGCTCAGGCTATTGTCTCCGAAGTAGATGTACGCGCCGTTGAGATTGACTTGCGGACGAACGCCGCTGCGGGTCACCTGCGCCTCGGCGGCGCAATGCCCGCGCCTGCTGCGAGAGCGACGCCAGCTCCGGCCGCCGGCGCACGGCCTGGGCCGTCAGGGCGGCAATCTCCTGGTCGTCCAGCGAGGCGAACTCCGGTCGCACGCGCACGCGCGCGATGCGTCAGGCCTTCGACGCTGCCTTCGCCGCGCGGTACGGAGACTTCTTCGAGCGGCACGATCCGATCGAGAGGCTCCATTAAGTAACGGTTGTACCGGGCCCAGGCCGTATAGACCTCGTTTCTTCCCTGGATTTCCCGCAACCGGGCATTCGCCAGCGAGACTTCGGCCGCCAGTTCCTCGTTGCGCGTTGCCATGCCGACGCGCTTCCGGTTCTTGACGTCCGCGAGGAACGATTGCAGTCGGTTGAGATTGCTCTTGGCCACTTCCAGATCGCGGCGGGCCTGCAACACGCCGACGTACGCCTCGGCGACGTTCAGCTTCAGATCGAGCGCGGTGCGAATCTGCTCGGCGCGTTGCTGCCCGTATTGGGCGTCGGCCTGGTCGATCCCATTGCGGATGCGGCCGCCCGCGTAGATCGGCTGACTGATCGAGGTCAGCGAAAGCGGGATGTTCGTCTGCGAGCCCAGGAGCGGGAATTGGAAGCCGCCGCCTTGGGACGAGTTGATCGTCGGCACCTGACTCAATTGCAGGTCGGCCGTCATGTTCTGACCGGTGGGCAGCAGATCGCGCCGCGCAGCGGACGAGTTCAGTCCGGCGGCGCCGGAGTTGAACCGCGCCGCCCGCAATTGCGGATTTGCAGACAAGGCCATTTGCCACGCTTGCTGTAAATCCTCTCCGCGAGCCGCGGCGTCCCCGGCCAGGCTGACGACCATGCCCAGCAGAAGCTGCCCGATGACTTTGGCATGGGAATGTTTCGTCATCGTTGACGAACCTCCGTCGGGAACGGCCGCCGTCCGTTCCGATTCGATCAAGTTTGTTTGGTCCGTGTTCATCGCCGCTCTCCCGCACAGGGACCGACGCCGTTTCCTTGCGGCGTCGCCGCGTCGCCCAGCCGGTCCGGCGCGTTGACGCCGAGCGTCCGGCAGGCAAATTCCGCGGCGATTGCGGCGATTTGCTCGATCTGTTCCGGAGCGAAAGACGGCCAGCCCAGCCGGCGGAGAATCGTCGCTCGTCCGATTTCGAAGGCCAGCACCTGGCCGAGCACGGCGTGGGCTCGCAGGATCGTCTCTGTTTCGTCGGCTGCGCCGCCAAGCAGTCGGCTTGTCAGCATGCTGATCGCTTCGTGTATGGGCCGGATGAGTCCTTCATACAATACCTCAAACGCGGCCGTCGGTTGGAGCTGTTCACGCAGCACGAAACAGACGACGTGCGTCGTTTCGGAACGGCGCAAGCAGCGTTTGAGCGGCGGTTTTCAACAGCCGCTCGAGCCAGCTTCGGTCGGCCGACGGATCGAGGGGAAAGGCTACCGAACGGCGCCGGGCCTCTTCGGCCAGCGCTCGAAGCGGGGCCGCATAGCAGTCGACGACGTGCCGCGCGACGGCGACGTAATAGCCTACCTTGCCGCCGAAGTAATACGGAATGGCGGCGACGTTCACGCCCGCGGCTTGCGCGAGCTGCCGCGTGCTGACGCCGTGCAGGCCATGCTGACCGAAGACGCGCAGTCCGCTCGCCAGCAAGCGGTCCGAGGCGGCGTCGCGAGTGTGCACCCAGCATAAAGTTCGAAGAAGTCGTAGCCATAGTATTGAGATTGATCGACGGATTCAATCAATCGATTGATTGTATTTGACTTGCTGGTTTTTTCTGAGCGTTGCGCGGCTGATGCCCGAAGCTCGGCCGCGCGTCGCAAGTTTGCCTCGGCGTGCGAGTTAGCCTGCGCCGACCAACGAGCCGCGCAAGGTCAACGGGATCCTCAGTGCTTCGCCAAATCGCCTGACCGGACCGGCAGTGGTTCGCGGCCTCAAGGATCGGCGCGGGAATAGCGGTCGGATTGCGTCGACAAGTTGCGACCGACACGAGTGGCGCGAGCCCGGACTATTCGTCCGCCCAGAGAGTTTGACAATGCTCGATTACAAGCCGAAGCGACAGCGAGGTAAAGGCGTTTCTCACCTCAGTTACGCGTCGGGTTAGCGTGGGCTGATGAAAAAGTCTGGCTAGAACCGTAGCGGCAACAGCACCCACAGAAACATTCCCCAACCGACGCCAACGGTGAGCGCCAACAAGATTCCGCACCCGTCCGAAGATCGTGCAGGTTCGAACGGGCGCGGAAAGCACTGACGACCAGGGCGACCGCGGCGAGGCCCAGGGCGGGAGAGCCAAGCAACGCGCCGACGCCGCAGAGGAATTTGCCGGCGTGACCGAGATGCAGGCCATTATCCAGAAACACGCCGCACCAGGCCAACTCCACGAGCGACGTCGCGAGCCAGAGGGCGTCGCGTAGCGTCCAACGTGCAGGCCGCCGGAAGAGAAACAGCCTCGCGGCGACCAGCCAGGCGATCCCCGACGGCGCGAGCAATAAGGTCGTCATCACGCCCACCGCCGCGTCGATTCGCCAATCGAGGGCAACGGTCGCCAGAGTCCTCCGGACCAGCAAGCCGCTGACGACGGAGCCCATCGCCAGCCAAACCGCCAGTTCAACGGTCTGGCGGCGGCGTGGATCGACGGAGACTTCGTGGTCGTCAAGCATGGCGATTGGTCCGCGAAAGAGGAAAAGGGAAATCGTTCGAGAAAAGGAGGCCCATTTTGTGCCCCGTGGCTTGCTCCGGCTTTTGGCTCAGAGAGCCAGATTGGTTATAGTAAGGGGTGTCGCCGGCCGATATCGCCGGGTCTCGCCCGCCGGCGGCGACGGGGCGAAAAATGCCGCGCAGCGACGGGCAGATTATGGACCGAGCGTTTGGACCTTCGGAAGGGATTATGACCGGTAGCAAGCCGTTACGCGCCGTGGGGCTGCTGTTGGCGTGGGGAACGCTCTCGGCCGGCCAGGTCTTCGCCGCAGAACCGACTCAGGCCGATCTCGACTTTTTTGAGAAGCGGATCCGACCGCTTCTCGTGGAGCATTGCTATGCCTGCCACGGCGGCGGCGAGAAACGGACCAAAGGGGGCCTGCGCCTCGACGCACGCGAAGGCTGGAGCGTCGGCGGGGACTCGGGACCGGCGATTGAGCCCGGCAAACCCGACGAGAGCTTGCTGATTCTCGCCGTTCGCTACGGCGAAGGCCTCGACATGCCGCCCCGCGGCAAGCTCCCCGATTCGGCAATCAAGGACCTGGAGCAATGGGTCGAACGCGGCGCGGCCGATCCGCGCACCGGCTCGACCATGGCGAAGCCGAAGGACGTAGCCGCGCAGGCGTCCGCCCACTGGGCTTATCTGCCGATTCGGAGCCCGGCGCCGCCCGCGGTTGACGAGGCCGCGTGGCCGCAGAACGATATCGATCGATTCATTCTCGCCCGGCTCGAAGAGCGCCAGCTTCGCCACGCCGGCGACGCGGACCGCCCGGCGATCGTTCGCCGCCTGTACTATGACCTGATCGGCTTGCCGCCGCGGCCGGAAGAGATCGACGCCTTTAGGGCCGACTCTTCGCCCGAGGCCTACGAGCGGTTGGTCGATCGCTTGCTGGCCTCGCCCCAGTTCGCCGAGCGTTGGGCCCGCCACTGGCTGGACATTGTGCGTTACGCCGAATCCATGACGCTGCGAGGGCTCGTGTTTCACGAGGCCTGGCGATACCGCGACTACGTGATTGAGGCGTTCAATCAGGACCGGCCGCTGGATGAATTCATTCGCGAACAGATTGCGGGAGACTTGCTGCCGGCCGCGTCGGTCGAAGTGCGGCGGCGAAACAGGATCGCCACGGCCTTCCTGGCGATGGGCAACGCGAATCTCGAGGATCAGGACAAAGTGCAACTGCGGATGGACGTGGTCGACGAGCAACTCGACACGATCGGCAAGGCATTCATGGCTCAAACCATCGGCTGCGCGCGATGCCACGACCACAAATTCGATCCGATTCCGACTCGCGATTACTACGCGCTGGCCGGCATTCTGCGGAACACCCACACGCTGGAGCACGCCAACGTGTCCAACTGGATCGAATCTCCGCTGCCGCTGTTTCCGGAAGAAGAACGCCTTGTGCGAGAACACGCCCAAGCCGTCGCCGCCTGCGAAGCGAGCATCAAGGCGCTGAGGCGCCGCCTCGCGAGGCGCCGTGGCGGCGAATTCGCTGGCGGGAGTCGTCGTCGACGATTCAGGGGCAAAGGCCGTCGGTCAGTGGCAACGCTCGCAGTTCTCCCCGTCGTACGTCGGTGAGGGCTATGTACACGACCAGAACGACCAAAAGGGCAAGAAGTCGCTGACCTTCTTGCCGCAATTCGAGCGCGCCGGCGCCTACGAGGTGCGGCTCTCTTATACGTCTGGCGGCAACCGCGCCACCAACGTGCCCGTGACCATCTTCAGCGCCGACGGCCAGAAAACCCTGCACGTCAACCAGCGCCATACGCCGCCGATCAACGGCATGTTCGTCTCGCTCGGCGAGTACCGCTTCGAACCTAACGGCCAGGGATACGTCATTGTTTCCAACGAGAACACGGACGGCCACGTGATTGCCGACGCCGTGCAATTCATCGCCTGCGATCAGGCCGAGTCAGACGCCGGCGAGACCGGCGCCAAGCTGGCTTCGGCCGCCGGCGCCCAAGACGAACGGCAACAGGCCCGGGCGGAGTTGAAACGCCTGGAACAAGAACTCAAGCGATTGAAGGCGAACAGCCCGGCGCCGAAGGCCATGACCGTCTCTGAAGAAAAGGAGATCGGCGACGCGCATATCCATATCCGCGGCAGCGTACACAACCTGGGCCCGGCGGTTCCACGCGGATTCTTGCAGGCCGCCGGCGGACCGGCGCCCTCGTTCTCAACGGACGAGAGCGGTCGGCGGGAATTGGCCGATTGGCTGGTCCGCCGCGACCACCCGCTGACCTCGCGGGTACTGGTCAATCGCATTTGGCACTGGCTGCTTGGCGCCGGACTGGTGCGGACTACGGACAACTTCGGCACGACGGGCGAGGCGCCCTCGCACCCGGAACTGCTGGACTACCTGGCAGCGCGATTCATGAATGACGGCTGGTCGGCGAAGTCGCTGATCCGGCAAATCGTATTGTCTCGGACTTACCGCCAGTCGACTGCCGGCGACAAGCAAACCGCGGCGGCCGATCCGGAAAACCGCTGGCGGGCGCGGGCCCCGCGGCGGCGACTCGACGCGGAGTGCCTGCGCGACGCGATGCTGGCCATCAGCGGCGAACTGGAACTTCAAGCGGGCGGCGCAACCATCAGGCCCGGCACGAAAGCCGATTATGGTTACTCGCACGACGACGACCGGCGTCGCAGCGTATACACGCCGGCCTTCCGCAACTCGCTGCCGGAATTGTTCAAGGCGTTCGATTTTGCCGATACCAGCGTGACGACGGGCGTGCGCAACCGCAGCACGACGCCCCAGCAAGCGTTGTTCTTTATGAACGACCCTTTCGTGCGGCGTTGTGCAGAACGTGCGGCGGATCGAACGTTGTCCATGGCGGATCTGGACGACGAAGCCAGGCTTCGAGCCGCCTTCCGCATGGCGGTTGGCCGTCCGCCCGAGGCGACCGAATTGGAGCGTTCACTCGCCTTCCTGGCGGCGGAGCGGCAAACGGGCGAGGAAAGCCGCGAAGCCTGGACGCGACTCTGGCAAACGCTGTTCGGCTCGCTCGATTTTCGTTATCTCGATTGACAGAGAAAGGTACGGCATGCGCGACCTGTCCCGTTCACGGCTTACCGATCGTTTCGCGGTCCGGAAGATGACCCGGCGAAGTGCGCTAGAGCATGCGGCCTGCGGATTCGGCGGACTGGCGTTGGCGGCGCTGCTCGGCGAGCAGGCGCGGGCCACTGAAAACCCGTTGGCTTTGAAATCGCCGCACCATCGGCCCCAGGCGAAACGAGTTATCTTCCTGTTCATGCAAGGCGGGCCGAGTCACGTCGACACGTTCGACTACAAGCCCGCTTTGGCGGAACAGGACGGCAAACAGCTCTCGTTCGCCGACGCGCGTGTGATTGCCAACACGGGCAAGCGCCAGTCGAACCACCGGGTCATGAAGAGCCCTTGGAAGTTTTCGCAATATGGCGAGTGCGGACGCTGGGCATCCGAGTTGTTCACTGAAACGGCCAGGCACGCCGACGATCTGTGCTTCGTTCATTCGCTGCACACCGAAGGCGTGGCCCACGGTCCGGCCACGCTGTTCCTGCACTGCGGCGCGACAAACCAGATACGCCCGTCGATGGGGTCGTGGATCGTTTACGGGCTGGGCGCCGAGAATCAGAATCTCCCTGCCTTTATGTCGATTGCCCCGTCGTCCGGAAACGGCGGTCCGCGAAACTACGGCAGCGCCTTCCTGCCCGCCGTCTACCAGGGAACGCCGCTGGGCAATGCCGGCGCCTCGGCGAAGGAAGCCACCGTCAAAAACCTGCTCAACGAGCGTCTCCAAGCGGCGTCGCAACGCCGGCAGCTCGACTTGCTGGCGCAGTTCAACGCAGAGCAGCTTGGGCGGCGTGCGGGCGACAGCGAACTCGAAGCCGTGATTCAATCGTACGAGTTGGCCTGGAGGATGGAGGAGCATGCCCCGGCGGTGTTGGACCTGTCTCAGGAGTCGGCCGAGACGCTGGACCTTTACGGCATCGGCCAATCCGCGACCGATGACTTTGGCCGCAAGTGCCTGCTGGCGCGGCGACTTTGCGAAGCTGGAGTGCGCTATATACAAGTCACTTACGGCGACAACACCGCCAATCCGGCCTGGGACCAGCACTCCAACTTGCCCAAGCACGCCGACCACGCACGCGCCGTCGACCGGCCCATTGCCGGTCTGCTTGCCGACCTGAAGCGGCGCGGACTGCTCGAAGACACCATCGTCTGGTGGGGCGGCGAATTCGGGCGTACGCCTTACGCTCAGACAAACGGCACCGGACGCGACCACAACCCGGGCGGCTTTACTCAGTGGCTGGCCGGGGGCGGCGTGCGCGGCGGCATCTCCTTTGGAGCAAGCGACGAATTCGGCCATCTGGCCGTGGCGGACAAAGTACACATGCACGACCTGCACGCCACCATGCTGCACCTGCTCGGTCTCGACCACGAAGCGCTGACGTATCGCTACGCCGGCCGCAACTTCCGCCTTACCGACGTCGCCGGAAACGTGGTGCGGCAAATCCTGGCCTAATGCATTGTCAGGCCTGGGAATTGGGCGTGGCAATTTCACAAGTCGCGGGTGGCTGGCGGCAGAGCGAAGCGATGCCCCAGAAAGCCGAAGCTCAGCCGCAGGGGCCAGCAACCCTAGAATTGAACCCTGGAAAAGCTAATCGCCCGGCACTGCCGTCATCCCTCCAACCCGACCGCCGCACTTCCACGTAGAAACAGTAGAGAGAGCGGCTGGTTAACCGTGCCGGGCGGTGCGGGAAAGGACCAGCCGGAAACGAGGATTGAGTCCTTGAGGAGGTGCATCATGTTACGCACTTTGGTTCCGCGTACGGAGCGACTTCCTCGGCCTTTGATCCGGTTTGAGCGGGAGTTGGAGAACTTGATGGAAAGGTTCTTCACTCCTGAAGAGGAGCGGTGGCTGACAGGATTTGCTCCTGCGGCAAACGTCGCCGAGACCGAGACCGGGTATGAAGTCACGATGGAACTGCCGGGACTGAAACCGGAAGAGTTCCGGGTGGAGATGAAAGAAGGCAAGCTGTGGGTCAGTGGCGAGAAGAGAGAGGAGAAGGAAGAAAAAGGGAAGACCTTCCACCGCGTCGAACGAACGTACGGTGAATTCCGACGGGTGATCCCGCTGCCGGGTAAAGTCGCTGAAGAAAAGATCGAAGCCCAATACAGGGAAGGGGTGCTGACGGTCAAGATTCCGAAAGCGGAAGAAGAAAAGCCTCATATCGTGCCCGTGAAAGGATAGCTCGGGCTTGACGCAAGGCGAAAATGACTGCAGCCGAGCGATTGCTTCTGAATCGCTCGGCTGCAGCTTCTTTTCACTGACGCGTGCTATCGGGGCGCGCCATTCGCCCCGATCCACCCGTTGCCTACGCGGCCGGAGCCGGCTCGTGATGTTCGTGATGCCCTTCGTCCGTGTCGCGCACTCAGCAGCGAGTACATCGCCGGCACGACGAACAAGGTGGTCACCACCCCTGCCAACAGACCGCCCATGACCGCTCGCCCAGCGGAGCGTTGGCTTCGCTGCCTCGCTGAAAGGCCATCGCCATCGGGATCAAGGCGAAGAACGCGGCCCAGGCGGTCATGATCACCGGGCGAACTCGAATCGAGGCGGCCCTGACGAATGGCTTCCGTCGGATCAAGACCTTCCTGGCACTCGCAATTTCTGCGCAAAGTCGGTCAGCAGCACGGTATTGGACACCACGATGCCGACCATGAAGATGACGCCCAGCAGCGATTGCACGTTGATTGGCGTTTCCGGTGAAGTACAGCATGATCACCACGCCGATCACGCACAACGGCACGGCCGACAAGACGACGATCGGCATGATGTACGACTTGAACAAGGCGACCATCAAGAAAGTACATCAACAGCGAAGCCAGGATCAGCCGCATGCCCAGGTTGTCGGAACGTGTCCTGCATCCGCAAGTACTCGCCGCTGATCAGCAGGCTGGCGCCGTCCATCGGCTTCTCTTTGCCTGGGCGCCGTCGGGTCGAACGGCGTCCAAGCGGCATCCTGTTCTCCTTCGGCGTGCCGTAGCGTCTCGGACGATCTTGTACACGTCATCGGAGACGTGCCCTAAGTCGCGGCCGTAAACGCCCATCACCAGGTCGATCGCTGGCGCCAGATTGTTATGGGTGATTTCGGCAGGCACATGGTCTCGACGGATGGCAAGTGGACCAGGTTGCCCAGCGGAATCGGCCGGCTTGATTGGGGCCCGTGACGGGGATGTTCTTCAAGGTGTCGATCGACTTGATGTCGTCTTCCGGGTATTGCACGCCGACGAAGTACTGGTTGTGGCTGATCGGATCGATCCAGAAGTTCTTCTTGTTGAATTGAATACTGCTGTTGAACGCTGAGACGATGTTCCGCATCACGTCGCTCTGGTTCAATCCTGCGTCAGCCGCCTTGGCCCGATCGACTTCGATGACGTAGCACGGATAGTCCAAACGCTGCATGATGCGGCAGTCGACCACGCCGTCGACGACCTCGACTTCTCGCTCGATTTCCTCAGCCACCGGGCGGGCCTTGACCAAGTTCTTCGCTTCGACGCGGATATTGATCGGCGTCGACTTGCCTTCGTTCATGGCGCCGCGAATCATGCCGCCCGCGTCGAACGAGAACTCCAGTCCCGGCAAAACTTAGGTTCGTTGGCAAAGGCGTTGCGCAGCATGTGGACGTATTCCTGAGCGGAATGATGGCGGTGTTCCTCGAGCTGAATCTTGAGGATGGAGTCCATTGGCCCGGAGTTGGGCGTGTAAGCGGCCGACCAGTCGGGCGTGACGCCCAACTCGCTGATGATCATCTGCAGATCCTCGCCGATCTTGCTCCTTGATGAGTTGCTCCACCTCGGCGACGGCGCTTCCGTTTGTTCGATGCGCGTTCCGGTCGTGGTGCGGCATGGTCATTTCAAAGGCGCCGGCATCGACTTCGGGGAAGAACTCGCGGCGCAACCGCCCGCCCAGGCCTGACCACCGCCAACAGCAGCGCCACCGCGACGACGATGGTCAGCCACGCGATGGCTCAAGACGGTTTCCAACAGCCGGACGTACCAGCCGATGCCGACTCTCGATCATCTCTTCCCAGCGGGCGAAGGCGCGGCTGAGCAAACCAGGCCTTGATGCGTCGCGGCGCTGTCCGTGTTCTCGCCGTCGCCATGGCTCGCCGGAGTGAACGGCGTGCGACTTCAGCCAGCCGGCGCAGCGAGCGGGCACGAACGACCGCGAGAGCAAGTAGGCCGCGATCATGGCGAACGCGACCGCCATCGCCATCGGCTTGAACAAGAACTGCCCCATGCCGGGCATCATGGCCAGCGGAGCGAGCACGAGCAGCGTGCAGCAACTTGCCACCAACTCGGGCATGGCCACTTCGCTGGCGCCCAGGAACGCCGCCTCGGAGGGCGACGCGCCCATGCGCCAAATGGCGGTGCGTGTTCTCCAGGCAGATAATGGCGCTATCGACCAACGGACCGATGGCCAACGCCAGACCGGCCAGCGTCATCACGTTGATCGTGTTGCCGGTGTAGTACAGAAAGATCATGGCCGACAACACGGAGACGGGAATCGTCATCACCGCGATCAGCGTCATCCGCCATTCGCCAAGAAACAGCAGAATCACCAAGGAGCAGAGAACCGCGCCCAACACGCCTTCTTCGGCCAGGCTCTCAATCGACTGCTTGACGTAAATCGACTGGTCCATGACGACCTTCAGGTCGATGCCGCCGCGGCTGAGCCGGTTTTGCATGTTCGGCACGGCCTCTTTCAGGTTGTTCACCACCGCCAACGTGCTGGAACCGAGCTGGCGATAAACGGGAATGTAAACCTGCCGCTGGCCGTTGACTCGCACGACGTTCGTTTGAATGAAGGCCGTATCCTTGGGCGTGGCGACGTCGCGCAGGTACGCGGCGTTGCCGTGCATCAGTGCGCAGCGGAATGTCGCCCATCTGTTCGACCAAGTCGTACATCGAGTTGGAGTCGATCGCCACGTCCATCGTGCCGAACTTGGCGTCGCCGGTGGGCAAGAAGATGTTGTAGGCGTCCAGCGCGTTCATCACGTCGAGCGGAGACAAACCGCGGGCTTGCAGCTTGTCGCGGTGCAGGTACGCCAGCACCGCGCGAATTTTGCCGCCGTAAACCACCGGCGCCACGGCGCCCGGAGAAGCCATGATGAAGTTGCGCACCTCGTAACGCCCGACGTCGTACATGATGGCTTCGGTCTGCTTGCCGTGGCTATCCAAGGCCACCAGACAGGCCGGCACGGTACTGGTCGGGTCGAACGGCAGCACCACCGGCGGCAAGGTGCCAGGCGGAAGGTTGGGAATGGCCGCGGAAGCCAGCGAATTCACCTGCGTCAAGGCGCCGTTCGGATCGATGTCTTCGCGGTAATAATTGCGAATGATGCTGGCGCCGACGATGGAACGCGACTCCTGGCGAGCCGTTCCGGCCGCCTGGCCGGTCCACCGCTCCATACGATTGGTGATGTCTTTTTCGATGTTCGACAGCCGGCATGCCGCCGTAGAACGTCAACACCTGGACCGCCGGACTCTTGAAGATCGGCAGGATGTCGATCGGAATCTTCGTCAGCGTCAGGGTTCCCAACACCAGCAACGTGAGCATCATCACGGTGACGGCGTAGGGGTTTTTCAGCGATGCCCGAATCAACCCATTCATGGAATTACTCCGCTCCCCAATACGTTGTTCAGGCGGCGCCCGCCCGGCGTACGACCGCAGTTCAAAGAGCGAACTGCGGTGCTGACGAAGACATCAAACGCATCGCGCTCATGCAATTAATGATGGCCCGCTTGCGCGTGCTGGTCTTCCGTTTGCTCAATGACGGACACCTGCATGCCGTCAGAAATCCCGGCGCGGCTGGAAATCACCAGATCATTCGGCCGCAGGCCGGACAGAATCTCAGTTCGAATGCCGTCATCCGATCCAATGCGAACCTTGATCTTGCGGGCGATATTGTCTCGCACGACGAACAAAACGGCCGCGCCTTCGCCCAACTCTTCGACGACGCATGACGAAGGAATGTTAAGTCCGTCCGGGGCGTTTTCCAGAGCAATGGTCACCTTGCCGTACATGCCGTCTCGAAACAGACCGCCTTTGTTGTCCATGTCAATCTCGATCCGCATGGTGCGGGTTTCGGGATCTTCAGCGGCCGCGATGCGGGAAACTTTCGCGTCGAAATGCCGGCCCGGCAAGGCGTCGATGCTGATCGTGGCGGTGTCGCCTGGATTCGTGAACGGCACGTCGGCGTCAGGTATCTGCACCTTGACCCGCATGACGTCGGTTTTCTCAACCGTCAGCAGCGGAAAGAGTGCGCCGCCGTCGTTTCGAGACTGGACGAAATCACCGGGCCAGTAGTTGCGAGCCGTAATGACGCCCGTATAAGGCGAGTGGATCGTCGTATATTCCGCCAGCACTCGGTCCTTTTCGAGTTCGCGGTGCAAACTTCGATATTGGCCTGGGCATTGACGAGATCGGCCTTCGCCTGATCGATCCGGGCGTTCGCGGCCGCAGCCTGGGCCTCGGCGCTGACGACCGCCGCATGAGCCGCGGTCAGCGCCGCGGAGGCTGCGTGCATGTGCTCTTCTTTTTCGTCGACGAGCTTCATGTCGACGGCATGTTGAACCTCAGCCAGATTCTGGAGGCGCTTGTACACCTTCGTGCGGAACGAATACATCGACTCGGCGTCTTCGACCGACGCCTTGTATTGATGGATCAGCGCCTTGGAGGCTTCCCATTCCGCTTCCGCGGTGGTCAGGTGCGCTTTGGCCTGCACGACCTGGGCCTTCGCCTGATCGAGAGCCGCTTCGCTGCGTTCGACTTCCTTGTGCAGTTCCGGGACGTCGATCACCGCCAGAACCTGCCCTTGTTCCACGCGTGATCCGATGTCGACGTTCAGCACCTTCAAGTAGCCGGAGACCTTGGCGAACAACTCGGCGTACTTGTCGGGGATCACCGAGCCGGGCTGCGTCGTCGTTCTAGCCAGCCCGCCTTGGCGGGGCTTAACGACCTCGACTTGCGAGGCGCATCAGCCTGGCTTGGGCTCGATCCATGCGATTCCGCATTCGCCGCTTCCGCCTCCTTGTTTGGCGGACCGAGCATCACGTATGCTCCACCCACGGCAGCACACGCTACGACAACTCCTACCAACACCCATGGCTTTGACACAAAGACTTCTCCTGTCTCGCTAATTTCGCTGCGGTGCAAAGTTCTGGCCGACATCCGCTCGCTATCGGCGCACACCGGAGGGGAATAAACCCATACGTTCGATGCTTGCGTGTTCCACTCCTAGCAATCTGCATGCCAAGACCTATCCCTCATTGGCATGGGTGCCCCAGAAAGTTAGCACGATCTCCGCAAAGGCTGGACATTTTCTGCGGAATTTAGCTTAACATCTCCATCGAAACGGAAGGATCGAACTAGCTAAGCATACCAACTTTTGCGGCCCGAGAGATGGCGATCTGGGCGAGCTTACGGAAAGTTAATCCTCATCTTGCCCCAGTGCCCGGGCGTGAAGCCAGTTCTGGCCAGATCCTGCACAATTCCGGCAGTAGCGATTACGCGAGTGGCCAGTTTCTGGTCAGCCCGCCAAGGCGGGCGGGGCCAACGCGGTGCGGTATCGATACGTCGTGGCGCAGGCGAGCCGTGCGGTCGGGCTCGCAATCCGCTCACCTCGCTCCTTCACCGGCTCCTTTCGGAAATTCGGGGCGTGTTTTTCAAAGTCCGCGATAGCCGGCGAATCCGGCCAGTTCGACGCCTCGCTCACGACCGCTCTTGCTCCGCGCTATGAGATTTCAGGCATAACCGACAAAGCTTTGCATGGGCAACCGGCACAGCTTGCCCAACCCGCACGGTGCGTTCGGCGCCACAAAGAAAACCGTTATGTCCCTTAATAACCGCAACCGAAGACTTCAGATGGGTTGGCCGGATTTCGCCGAATCGTCGGGATGACGCGAAAAGGCACGGAACAATGGTTGCAAGAGGAAACACAGCAATGCGTAGCTTCCGGAATACTCGGCATTGGGTCCGTTTGCTAGGCGGTGCGGGCCTATGGGGAGCGACGTCGCTGAGCATGGCAGCGCCGCCCCCGCCGCGATTTGAAACGCCGCCCCCGCCGCCGCGATTGGACGCTCCCGCCGAGCCGCCTGTCAAGCAGGCCCCGGTTCAAACGGCGAGCCAGTCGAGCACCCGACGATCTGAATCCGTCCGGGCGCCGTCGCGCAACAGCATTCTGGCGGCCCAGCCGGAAACCACGACGATCGACATGGCCAGCGCACTGGACCTGGCGGGCGTGCGGAATCCGGAAATCATGCTGGCTCGCGAGCGCGTCACGGAGACGGCCGCCATTCGCCAGTTCGCCGCAGCTCAAATCCTGCCGAACTTGAACGGCGGCATGAACTTCGATTCGCACAGCGGTCCGCTGCAACAGTCCAGCGGCCACATCCTGGACGTCAGTCGTAGCGCCTTGTACGTCGGCGCCGGCGCCAACGCCATCGCCGCCGGCTCGGTGAACGTGCCCGGCGTGATGTGGAACCAGAACATCTCGCAAGGCATCTTCACCTATCTCGTGGCGCGGCAGACGGTTCGCCGCACTCAGTTTCAAAGCCAGGCCGTGCGAAACCAGGTGCTCAAGCTCGTTGCCCTGGGCTACGTCGAGTTGCTTCGCGCTTCAGGCAGGCGAGCCATCGCCATCAAAATCCGCGACGACGCCGCCGAAGTCGCCCGCTTGACGGCCGCGTACGCTCGCACGGGCGAAGGCCGACAGGCCGACGCCGACCGGGCGGCCACGGAATTGGGAAAACGCGAAACCGACCTGATGGTGACCGAAGGCGAGGTGCTGATGGCCTCAGCCCGGCTGGCCCAATTGCTCAATCTGGATCCCACGATGCGGCTCAAGCCGGCCGAGCAATGGGTCGTACCCACGCCGCTGATTCCCGAGCCGATCAGCTTGCAGGAGTTGATCGGTATCGCGGCTCTGCGTCGACCTGAACTGTCGGCTCAGCGCGAGGCCATCGCCGTGGCGATGCTCAATCTTCGCGGCGCCCGCGTGCTGCCGTTCTCGCCCACCACCTTGGTGGGCTTCAGCGCCGGTACCTTCGGCGGCGGCAGCAATCTGCAGCCGGTTCGCTTCGGCAACTTTGCAGCCCGCAACGACTTCGACGTCGTGGCTTACTGGACGTTGCAGAACATGGGCGTCGGCAATCGTCGCCCAGATCAATGTCGCCCGCAGCCGCTTGCGACAGAGCGACTACGAGCGGCTGGAGGTGCTCAACGCCGTGCGGCTGGAGGTCGCCACCGGTTATACGCGGGCCCTCACGCGGTTCGCCCAAATCTCCACGGCTGAACGAGCGGTGCGGTCGGGCATCGATTCGTTCAAGGAAGACATGATCCGCATTCGCAACAATGAAGGCCTTCCGATCGAAGTTCTCGATAGCCTGCGACTGCTCGGACGAGCTCGCTTTGAGTACCTCGACGCCATCGCGGAATATAACGCTTCGCAATTCGAACTCTATGTCGCTCTGGGACAGCCGCCGGCCAACGCCCTGGCTCGCCGGGCGCCCCTACCGAACCAGCCGAACCAGCCGGCTCCCCTGTTAGATGTCGGTACGGAGGAATCGCAGCCGCAGCCGCCGCAGCCGCCCAACGGGCAGAACTAGCTCCCGCGCCGGATAAGCGATCGCACCAGAAGTCTTAACGGAACGGCCGGAGCTGACGCCGAGCGTCGTTGATGACTGCCGGCACAAACTTCGAGCCCGCGGGTCACGAGGGAACAGCCGGTTCCTGAGCTGAGCAACAAACCATTGAGGCAGGACCGGGTAATTTCGGCTCGCCGTGTCGACTGCGACGCCGTCCCGGTCGCTTCCTTCCCAGTCCGCATTCGATGCGAGGAAAGAGAACCATGACCACCTGGCTGCTGCGAGCGGCTCGGGCGATTCGATTTGCATGCTGGAATCGCCGCGCCTGGCCGACTCTACTGTTAATCGCGCCGACGGCGTATTACGATTCGCCGTCGTTCGCCGGGGAAATGTCGGCGGACAGGGTCGCCGTCTCAGGGGCGCACCTGAGTAAGACGCGGTCTGCCGATCGACCTTCACGGAAACCATCCTATCTTCCGCTACAGCATTGGAACGAGGCCCAAAACGAGGACGACCGCAAACCGTCGCCACGCGCCGAACCGCGCATCACGGCGCGTCTCGCTGAGCAACGTTTCCACGCGGAGCCGTGCGTCGGTCCCGGCTGAAGCGGCCAGTGCTGACGAGGCCGCCCCCGCCCGCCCCGCATTGATTGCCGTAGGTCGCCGCCAGCAATCGCCCGCAGCGTCGCAAGCGGAGCCGGTGTTGAAGTCGGCCGATCCGTCCGGCGAGGCGTCGCCGATGGCCATGCCGCGTTCGCAGTCGCAACGCGTGCCCGGCGACCGCACGAAAGCGGAAACGGTCGAAGCGCCGCCGGTCTTGCCGGAACCGGACAACGTTTACGAAATCGATTTGCCGACGACGATTCGGCTGGTGCTTACCGCCAATCCCAAAGTGGCCGGGTCGCGCGAGGCCGTCCGCGAGATGTTGGCTCTGCAGCAGAAGGCGCGGTCCATGTTGCTGCCGAGCTTGAATGCCGGCACGGCGGTCCACCTGCACCAGGGAAACCTGCAGGCGTCGACCGGCCAGATCAAGGACATCTACAGCCAGTCGCTGTACTACGGCGGCGGCACGCGAACCTGGGCGGCGGAAAGCCTGGCGGTGCCGATGGTCCGGGTCTTCGCCCACTTGGGAGACGCGATTTACGAGCCGCTGGCGGTCCGTCAGGAGGTGTCGACCAAACGCTACGATTCCTCGGCCACGGCGAATCACCTGATGCTGGACGGCATCGTGCGTTACTTCCAGCTCTTGAACGCCGAGGGCCGGTACCTGGCCGCGCGGCAAACTGAACGTGAAGCGGCGGAGATCGTGCGGATCACGGCGTCTTACGCACTGACGGGCCAAGGACGCGAGGGAGACGCCAACCGCGCTCGCGCCGAAGCCTACTTGAAGCACGTCGAAGTGCAAGAGGCGGAGAGCCGCGTGGCCGAAAGCTCCGCGGAATTGTGCGAGTTGCTCAACCTGAATCCGTCGACTCGACTGAGAACCGTGGGAGGCCCCATTGCCGGAATCAACCTGTTTGGCCCGGAAGAAGACTTGCAGGCCTTGATCCGCATGGCCGAACGGCGCCGTCCGGAATTAGCCTCGGCATCCGCGGCGATCCAGCAAGATACGGTGCGTTTGCGACAAGAGCAGACGCGTCCGCTGTTTCCGCTGGTCTCCGTCGGCTATAGCGCCGGCTCATTTGGCGGCGGAAGCGTGCTGTTTCCGCCCAAAATGGGCAACTTTGCCGGACGATCGGACGTCGACGTGCTGGCGCTGTGGTCGCTGCAAAACATGGGCGTCGGCAATTTCGCTACCGTTTCCGAACGCCGGGCCGTGCTCAACCAGTCCCGGTCCCAGCGCATCAAGACGCTGGCCGAAGTCCGCCAGGAGGTCATCGCGGGTTTCGGTCTGCTGCAAGGAGAGCGAATCCAAATCCAGATTACGCAACGGCAATTGAAAGACACCGAACAGGGCTTCCGCGAAGAGTTCGCCCGCTTGCGAGGCGCCGAAGCCTTGCCGATCGAGGTGCTTAACAGCGTCAACCAACTGGGGTTCGCTCGGCAAGAAGTCATCAAAGCCGTGACCGCCTTCAACCAGGCGCAGTTTCGGTTGCTCGTTGCAACCGGCATTCCGCCGACGCAAGCAATGAGCCGCGGCCTCGATCAACGTCTGGTCGATACCACCCCAACCAGGTAGCAGAGCAGTGCGGAAGCCGGCAGAGTCGCCCCCCAGCGACCAAACCGGCCGGCCCGGGACAAGGCGGTGTTCCACGCCGCAAAACAGGCGATTTCCGCCCTGCCTACTGGATAACTCAACTGCCTGCAAGTTCAATATACAGAACAGAGACATAGGCCCACACTAGCTCCCCGCGGAGGCCGCAGGTCATGAAATATTCACGCTTTCAGTTTCTTACGAAAGTCTTCTCCCGCCTTCGGCAGCTTTTCGATCGACCCGCTCCGCGTCGGTCTCGAAAGCAGCCTGCCAGGCGTTCCTGGAACAACCTGGGACGGATCATGTCCGCCGAGCGGCTGGAAGTGCGATGGACGCCATCGGCCGCGCCGATTGCCGCGCATTCGGTGCCGATCAGCGGATTCGAAAACGCTCCGCTGGGAACCGTACCGGTGGCGACCTTCACGGCCGGCGACGGCACGACGCCCCCCAGCAGTTTCACCGCCGTCATCAGTTGGGGCGACGGCTCGACCACGACCGGCAACGTCGGCGAGTCAGGCACGACCTATATCGTGGCGGGCTCGCATACCTACGCGGACCTCGGCAATTACTCGGTCGTGGTGGGCATTGTCGAAGGCGGTTCGCCGCCGAGTTTTGCCGTCGGCCAGGCCTCGATCAAGCCGCTCCTGCCGGATGGAACGCAGGGCACGGCGGATCAGCGTTACGTCTACGAGGTGCTGAAGGACACGCTGCAGCGGCCGATCTCGATGAACGACGTCAATTACTGGACCGGCCAGTTCCTCAAGAACGGCGAAGACCGCCAGACGTTCGCCTACATCTTGCTGGAGGTCACGCCGCCGTACGAATACCGCCGCACTGAAATCAACGCGGCGTACGAGCAGTACCTGCATCGTCCGGCGGATCCCGGTGGCGAAGAATACTTCTTGAACCTGGTGAATAGCAGCCAGGGCATCCACAGCGGCCCGGGCACGGAACGGCGGACATCGGCGATTCTGATCTCATCGCAAGAATTCTACGCCAACAGCGGCGGCACGGATCAAGGGTTTGTCACGGCGATCTTCCAAGACGCGTTGCATCGCAATGCCGATGGACAGGCCTTGGCGTTCTACGTCGGAGAACTGCATGCCGGCTTCACGCACGTGGAAATTGCCACGCAAATCCTCAACAGCACCGAGGCTTTGACGAACAGCGTCCAAAACCTCTACCAGCGGTATCTCGGACGGCCTGCCGATCCTGTCGGCCTGCAGAACTTCCTCTTCAACTACCAGAACGGCTATGGTACGGAAAACAATACCGAGACGCTGCTGACCACCGACGAGTTCTACAACCGAGCGATCGGCGACTTCTAAATCCATCCGGCCGCCTTTCATCGGCCGCCGTCGACGTTGAGCGACGGCGCACCGCCCCGAGTTTTACTGATGCGATGCCGCGGTCGTTCGCCGCTGCGTCGCATCAATCGTTGGCTGGCGAGCTGCGAACGCGGGCGGCGGCTTACCGTGTTGCCGGAGTGAGACGAGCGGCTTGCTTGTTGGCTGCCACATGAATGCCTGCCGCCCAAGCGGTCGGCGCGAAGTCGAGGGTCCGTCGCAAAGACGTCATTTCATCTTTGCGCGGCCGCATCGCCCGGGTTCCGGGCATTCCAAATAGGCGAGGGATGGACCTCGCGAAGGGCGGCGTGCAACCCAATCCGACGCCGATAGGCGTCGGCCAGCGAGTTGCGGGCCGGGGCGCCCATCGTCTTTCCTCCGCTCGGCCCCTCGCCTTCGTACGCCTATCGCTTGCTGACCGTTTGCCGCCGATCCCCAAGTTTTGCCGCGGCAACCGACGGCGCCCGCCCGATTCCGAAGCCGTTGGCGCCGCGTCATCAAGCGAACGGCCAGGTTGGCCAATAGCCCGGTTCGCAGAGCGAGGTTTACGCCGGATCTTCTTCGCGGTCGGATTGGGCTCGGCAGCTCGCGCGGCAGGCCCGCGTCCGGAGATGCGGCCACGGTCCGCTTGCAGACGCAGACACGGGCCTGAACGGATCCGTTTGCGTTCACAGACCGCTTCAGCCTGCGGCCAGGCACATCACGGAATTGCCAAACGCGCGAAACTTGTGCGGCGTGCGGCGCTGCAGTCGTGCTTCAACATCGAACCAGGCAACACAGAACCCGGCTCGACGGCGCAACGCGTCCGTCGGCCGGGTGAGTAGGTGGCGCGAGACTGTTCCTTGGCCCCCATAGGCGGACCAAGGAAGACAGGAGCCGCCGCAAAGCACGGGCGCTCTGAGAGATTTGCACGAAACGCCGTGACGTTCCGTGAAATGCGAGGCGGCGGCGAACCAATTGCGCCGCCCTGCATAAAACCTTCGCCGGCTGTTACTCGCCGCCCGCGCCGCCGCCCAATTTCCGGGAGCCGGCGCCTGACCGACCAAAGGTGCCACCCACCGGTCCGCGTTCAATCTGGGCCAGGGGCGCCGATGGCGCCCGGCTCGCTGCTGATCAGCCCGCCCTCATGTTTGCCCGTGATCAAAGAACCCAAGCGATCGCCCGTTTGACCGCCGACCGAACCGAACGGGCCGAAGCCGATGCCGTAAGCGCCGCCGGAGCCGCTTCGCGATCCGTAACCATAAGGGTTATCAAAGCCATAGCCGCCATAGCCGTAGCCGCTGCCATAGCCATACTTGATGCCGGTCGGCGAGCCGGAATTGAACCAGGCGCCGCCGCCCGATATCACGTCCTGTACGGCTCGTCGGCGGCGGGCTTGCTCGGCAGGAATGCCGCCGTATTCCATCAGTTCCGCCGCTTCGGCCTCGCCGGTGATGTTGGCGGTGCCTAGCTGCACGCTGCCTTCCTCGGCCGTTTGCAAGGCGGGTCTTCCGCCTTGGAAATCGCGGTAGGCGCCAAACCAGCTATTAAACTCCTGCTGGTCAAGATATTGCGTGGCGGCTTGCTGGCTACGCGGCGACGCCAACCATTTGGCGCCGTCCCAGCGCATCCAGCCTCGCTCGCCAGCCCAGTACAACCATTGACCGTTTTGCCGACGATACCGCCACTGCGTTCCGTCGTCGTCTTCGTCATCGGCGCCGCGAGGGCTCGCAAAATCTTCGCCGCGAGGCTGAACTACTTCTCGCGTCGACTCGCCCGCCTGGCGAATATAGGTCGCCTGCACGGCCTCTGCCGCTTGCACGCAAGGCGCTGCTCCGCAGGCAAGCATGCTGCCTAGAGCGAACAAGGAAAGTGCTCGATACATGGCGGTTTCTCCCAATTTGCGTTGTTCGCCCATTTCATCGCTTTAATCGGCGCATGCCTTTTCAAGAACAGATCGGCGCCGCCGCTCTCTCGTTATTATAGAACTCCTTGGGGAAGCGGAATTACGGGTCCTGACGACTGTAACGAACGAACTGCGCCCCGGCCACGATGTTCCGGCGGTATCCACGCGCCCTCAGCCAGTGGAACCTGCCAATCAGCGATGCATAACGCACGCTGCATGCCGCTCGGCCCTAGGATTGAGCATCGACAAGGCACTAGCCGTTCTCGATCGACGTCCCGGCGACGTTTACCTCACGGGACCTTCGGGAAGGATCAGTTCGTTTGTCTTGTTTTCCGCCACTTCAGGGGGCGCCTCATCGCTCCACGACGGAATGGGCTGCTTGTCCGGCGGATAAATCGACTCCATCGGGCCCCAGACTTCGTCCACGCGGTCGGTGAACAGGTCCCCGATCAACAGGTCCGTGACCTTGCCTTTCAAGTGCGGGTAAGCGCGGATGAACTTGCCGAAACTGAAGCCATCGTAGAATTCGCAGACCAGGCGCCGCATGCGGTCGATGCCCTGGTTGAACATCGGCGCCCAGTGGCCCAACTGAGCCCCGGAGACGTCTCCCTGGGCCAACCCGTCGGCGATCGCATCGGCCGCCAACTCGCCCGACTTGAGCGCCAGCAGCACGCCGGACGAGTAGAGCGGATCGAGAAAGCCGAACGCATCGCCGATCAGCACCCAGCCGTCGCCGGCCGCTTGCTTGGAGCGGTAGGAATAGTCCTTGGTGGCGAAGTAACCGGTGATCCGCTCGGCGTTGGCGACGCGCTGTTTGACCGCTTCGCAGGCTTCGACTTCTTCCTGATAAGTCTGCTCGTGGCTGCCTCGCCCTTTGAACAAGTAATCGAACGGCGCCACGACGCCGACGCTCACCACGTCGTCGTGTTGCGGAATGTACCAGAACCAGCCTTTGCGATCGGCGGTTTGCACGACCAGCGTGCAGCCTTCGTCTCGGCCGGCGTCGCGGTAGGCGCCTTTCCAATAGGTCCAAATGGCGCCCTTGTTCAGTACCGGATCCCACTGCCGCAGCTTGAACCGGCTTTGCAGCATGGTGCTTTGCCCGCTGGCGTCGACGACGACCTTGGCTCGCACCTCGGCCTGCGAGCCGTCTTGTCTCTGAATGCGCACGCCCACGGCGCGGTCGCCTTCGAACAGCACGTCCAGCACCCGCGTCTCCTGATGCACTTCGACGCCCTGTTGTTCGGCGTTCTGCAGCATCATCAAGTCGAACTCGCTGCGAATGACCTGCCAGGTCTGCGAGCTCTCGTGCGGCTTGTTGTCCCAGAAATAGAAAGGCGCCGAAAGCTTGCCGGCGGAGTTGACGAACTGCACGCTGTATTTCTTGACGAACCGGCTGCCTCGCATCTTGTCGAGCATTTTCAGCCGCTCGAGCACCCAGTACGTCTCAGGGATCAACGACTCGCCGATGTGGTAGCGAGGGAATCGTTCGCGTTCGAACAACGTCACGCGATAACCGTGCTGCGCGATGAGCGTCGAGACCGTGCTGCCCGCCGGTCCGCCGCCAATCACCACCACGTCCGTTGCGTTGTGATCGTCAGCCGAATTCATGGAGAAGCTCCTCTTTTCGTTCGTCAAACGTGGTTTGAATCTCGGGCGATGGCCGGCGGCGGCGCTGCGTTCAACTCCAACTGCCGTCTGGTTCTTCGTGCGGCTGCCGGGCCAACCGCAACAGCGCGGTCAGTTCTCGCAATTGCTTGCCGGTCAGATGCCCCAGTTGCCGCTGATGACACGCGCGGATCGGTTCGCGCAGCTCTCGCAGCAGCGCAACTCCGGACTCGGTAATTCCGATCCGCACGATGCGGCGGTTGTCGGCGGGCCGCTCGCGCTCGATCAACCCCCGCCGCTCCAGCTTGTCCAAGAGCCGGGTAATATCAGGCGCCCGCGACACCAGGCGCCGAGCGAGATCGAGCGTTTGCAGCTTTTCCGGGCGCTGGCTGTTGAGCAGCCGCAAGGCGTTGTACTGCTGCGGCGTGAGGTCGTAGCGGGCGAACAGCTCGTCTTCCAACGCGCAGCCGATCGTACGTGCGCCAGAGGCTCAGAAAGCCCTCTTGCTCCGCGGAATCGAACTGGCGCTGTTGGCGGGAACGCCGAGGCTGCAACGTGCTCATGCTGTCGAGACCATGCTCTGAAACCGCGAAACGGCCGCAAGCCGCTTGCCCTACGGCTCAAGTTAGCCATTGGCACAATCGTTGTCTAGACAATTGTTGTCTGGCGCTGCTAACGCCTGCGGCAACGCGCGCAGATCAAGATTGCCGCCCGAGAGGATGCCGACGACGGTCTTTCCGCTCAACTCGCCGCCCAGCTTGAACGCCGCCGCGGTCGCCGCGGCGCCCGCCCCCTCGGCCAGGTTGTGCGTCTCGCGCAACAACACGGCCAGCGCCATGCGCAATTCATCGTCGGAGACCAGCACCACGTCGTGGACGTAACGCCGAATCAAATCCAACGTCATTTCAGCCGGCACGCGCGTCGCCATGCCTTCGGCAAATGTGTTCGGAGCGCCGCACTCGACGAGGCGCCCCTGCTTGAATGAACGAGCCACTGCCGGCGCACCTTCGGCCTGTACGCCGATCACGCGCGTTTTCGGGCTGCGGGCAGCCGCCACCAGCGCCGTTCCGCAGATGCCGCTGCCCAGGCCGATCGGCACGAAAACCACGTCCGGCGCAGGCAAGGCGTTGAAGATTTCCAGGCCGTACGTTCCGACGCCGGCAATCAGGTCGGGCTCGTTGGCCGAATGCACGTACCGCAATTGCAATTCCTTGGCCAACATCTCGCAATGCGTGCGAGCCTCGTCGAAATCCTCGCCATGCTCGACGATCTCGGCGCCCCAGGCCCGCATGGCCGCCACTTTGTCGGGATTGTTGCGCCTCGGCACGACCAGCACGCAGCGGACGCCGAACAGCCGGCCGGCGTAGGCCAATGATTGACCGTGATTGCCCGTCGTGCAGCCAATAATCCCTCGTTGCTTCTCCTCGTCGCTCAATCGCGAGACCAGATAAATTCCGCCGCGCACCTTAAAGGCCGTCGTCGGCGTGTGGTTCTCGTGCTTGAGGTAATAGCGGCAGCCCAACCTCGCCGACAACGAAGGCCACTCGTACAGGGGCGTGGGCTGAAGGTAGCGGTGAACGACCGGTTCTGCCGCCAGCACGTCCTCGTAGGTCGGAAGTTGCATCGCTAGCATCCTCTCAGAATGAGCCGGCCGTGTGCGTTCAATTTCGTCTCGGCCCAGATCAAGCACGACGAATCTTCTCGCGTCCTGCTTGTACCCCCTTGGTCGCATTGCGCGTATCGACGACCAGCGGCGCATGTCGGACGATGAAGTCGTAATCGTAAGCGCTGTGATTGGTGGCAATCAGCACGCAATCTTGCCGCGCAAGGAATTCTGCCGTGAGCGGCGTGCTTTGCATGGGCGGCAAGCGATAGTGCCGCATCTGAGGCAGCGCAGGAATGTGGGGATCGTTATAAGTCAGCTCTGCCCCGCGCCAGCAATAACTGCATCAAGGCGAACGAGGGACTTTCTCGCGGGTCGTCCACGTCCTTCTTATAGGCCGCGCCTAGCACGCAAATCTTACTCCCTTTGACCGGCTTGCCGAGATCGTTCAAAGCGGCCGCCAACCGGTCGACTACGTATTCGGGCATTCGCGTATTGATCTCGCCGGCCAACTCGATGAAGCGGGTCGGCACGCCGTGTTTGCGGGCGATCCAACTCAGGTAAAACGGATCGATCGGTATGCAGTGCCCGCCGAGACCGGGACCGGGATAAAACGGCTGAAAGCCGAAAGGCTTGGTGGCCGCCGCCTCGATCACCTCCCAGACGTTGACGCCCATCCGGTCGTAGAGCATTTTCAGTTCATTGACCAGCGCGATGTTCACCGCCCGGTAGGTATTTTCCAGAATCTTGCAAGCCTCGGCCACTTCGCAGGTAGAGACCGGCACGACCTGAACCACGGCCGCGCTGTAAAGCAGTTGCGCCAATCGCGCACTGACCGGCTCAGTTCCGCCGACGACTTTGGGAATCACGGCCGCCGAATAATCGGGATTGCCTGGGTCCTCCCGCTCCGGACTGTACGCCAGGTAAAAGTCCTGGCCGACCTTGAGCCCGCTCTGCTCCAGAATCGGCAGCACGACTTCGCGCGTCGTCCCTGGGTACGTCGTGCTTTCCAGAACGATCAACTGTCCGCGGCGCAACACGGCGGCGATTTGCCGGGCGGTCGCCTCGACAAAGCTCAGGTCGGGATCGCGGCTGTCGGAAAGCGGGGTGGGGACGCAAATCAAAATGCAATCGGCCTCCGCCAATCGCCGCATGTCGGTGGTCGGTTCAAACGTCTTCTCGGCAATGCAGCGGGCGAGCCAATCGCTGGGAATGTGGCCAATATAGCTGTGGCCGGCCAATAACTGCTTGACCTTGGCTTCGTCGACGTCGAAGCCCATCGTGCGGAAGCCGGCCGCAACGAACGCTTTGATCAGCGGCAGGCCGACATACCCGAGCCCCGCCACGCCGACCAGCGCCGACTTGTCGCGCAGCGCCTGTTCACAACTCAATTCTTGTTGGTCGGACGGTAGCGTCATGGGAGTCGTTCGTCGGGTGTAATTGGAGGCTGGGGCAGGATTCAGGCGGCAATCGCGATGATCTTTGGCGGCGATGATTTTGCAAAAACCGTAGCGGAATCTGTGAAGATCCCGGGAAGCGTGTTCGGAGCCCCAAGACCTGTTGGCGTTTGAGAGTCCGTGCGAGACGCCCGGAAGCCTCACGACTTCCGCCACTTTGAGGCCAACGGGCCGTCAGACCCGATCGCAGTACCGGGCTGCTGGCTATCTGCGTCGTCTGGCCAGGATTGTTCATCAGCCCCCGAGACCGTTTGGCGAAGCGCCCGACACTAACCCGAAGCGTTAGCGAGGTAAAACGCGTTCTCCACCTCGCTGACGCATCGGGTTGGTAAGGGCTGATGCATAATCCTGGCAAGCGTTCTATGTAGCTGATTGTACCTCCTCTGACCAATGGCCGGATCCCGTTCCGCCCATTGATTTTCGAAGCGCACCGCGTTGGCGGGCCTTTCGCCTGGAACCAGATAGATTCATCCACCGATACTGATACAATGAGCGTCGCCCGAAATGAGCGGGCCCGGCTGCCTTTTGCCCTTTGGGAGTGCCTAACCGATGTTGACGATTTTCGGCCCGCGAGACGCGCGACGTTCGTTTTGCGACGGCGTAACCCGCCGCAGCTTTTTGAAAGTCGGCGGCATGGCGCTGGGCGGTCTCTCGCTTCCGCAGCTTCTGGCCCGCGAGGCCGAGGCCGGCCCCGGCATCCGGCACAAATCGATCATCAACGTCTTCCTGCCGGGCGGCCCGCCCCATCAGGACATGTGGGACATCAAGTCCCAGGCGCCGCCTGAGATCCGCGGCGAGTTCGAGGCCATCAAGACCAACGTGCCGGGCATCGAGATCTGCGAGCTGTTCCCGCGCATCGCGGCGATGATGGACAAGTTCGTGCCGGTCCGCACCATCGTCGGCTCCTTCGGCGGCCACGACGGCTACCAGTGCATGACCGGCCGCGTGCCGAACAATCCACCGCAGGGCGGCTGGCCGGCGGCCGGCGCGTGGGTCTCCAAGGTGCAAGGCGTCGTCCATCCCGGCGTGCCCGCCCACCTGTCGTTGATGTACAAGACCGGCGCCCGCGGCTGGGGCGAGCCGGGCACGGGCGGCTTTCTCGGCGCCGCGCACGCCCCGTTTCGCCTGGTCGGCGCCAAGGCGGGCAGCGTGGCCGACGACATGACGCTGCAGAACCTGACGCTCGAGCGACTGAACGATCGCCAGCAATTGCTGAAGTCGTTCGACAATTTCCGGCGCGAGGCCGATCGTGGCGGGGTGATGTCGGGCATGGATGCTTATCTGGAGCAGGCCGTCGGCATTTTGACTTCGTCGGCGTTGCGAGACGCGCTCGACCTGTCCAAGGAAGATCCCGACATCCTGGCCCGGTACGGAAAGAACGATCCGACCTTCCAACGCGACGGCGCTCCGCGAATGGTCGAGAACTTCTGCATCGCCCGGCGCCTGGTTGAAGCCGGAGCGAGACTCGTTTCGATGAACTACAGCCGCTGGGACTGGCACGGACCGGACGGCAAGAACTTCGTCCAGGCCCGCCAGGATATGCCGCTGCTGGACCAGGCGCTGGCCGCATTGGTCACCGATCTGCACGAACGCGGACTCGATCGCGACGTATCGGTGGTGGTGTGGGGCGAGTTCGGCCGCACGCCGCGGATCAACAACCAGGCCGGCCGCGACCACTGGCCGCAAGTTTCTTGCGCCATGCTCGCCGGCGGCGGTATGCGGACCGGCCAGGTCCTCGGCGCCACCGATCGCCTGGGCGGCGAAGTGAAGAACCGGCCGGTCAGCTTCCAGGAAGTGTTCGCCACGCTCTATCACAACGTCGGCATCGACGTGAACACCGTCACCGCCCTCGATCTGCACGGCCGCCCGCAGTACCTGCTGGACGGCGGCGTGCAGCCGATTCGAGAATTGATTTAGCCGCTTCGCGACTGAAGCACCAAGGATCCCGCTATGCCCCGCCTCGATCGTCGCATCCATCCGCAGGCCGCCGGAATGCCCCGGCGTGCGTTTCTTTCGGACGTCGGCATGGGAGTCGCCGGGTTGGCGCTGGGATCGATGCTCCAGCAAGACGGCATTGTCCGCGGTGAAACGGCGGCTGGTGCGCCGCAGACGCTGCACTTGCCGGCCAAGGCCAAGAGCGTGATCTGGTTCTTCATGGTCGGCGGCACAAGCCAGATGGAATCGTTTGATCCAAAGCCCGCGTTGAACAAATATGCGGGCAAGACGATCGCCGAAACGCCGTTCACCGCCGTGCTCGACTCGCCGCACCTGAAGCAGAATCTGCGCGAGATCATTCCCGGTTTGCACAAGGTGCATCCGGCGCTGTACCCCATGCAGGTCGGTTACGGCAGCCACGGCCAAAGCGGAATTGAGATCAGCGACTGGTGGCCCCATCTGGGCGAATGCGTCGACGACCTGGCCGTCATCCGCTCGATGTGGACGACCGACAACAACCACGGCGCCCAGCTTCAGTTCCATACGGGCCGGCACATGCTGGACGGCCAGTTCCCGACGATCGGCTCGTGGGTCCACTATGGTCTCGGCTCGCTGAACGAGGATCTGCCGCAGTTCGTCGTAATGGGCACGCCGATCGCCGATTGCTGCGGCGGCATGGCCGCGCACGGCGGCAGTTATCTCGGACCGGAACACAACGGCGTGCAGTTCCAGACCGACCCGAAGAATCCGCTTCCTTACGCCGCGCCCGGCCCCGACGTGTACCACGAAGAGCAGCAAGGCGAGTTCGAGCTGCTCGGCGAGTTGAATCGCCTGTCGAGCGTCGAATACCCGGCCGATCCGGCCCTGCAAGCGAGAATCAAGAGCTACGAGCTGGCGTACCGCATGCAGATGGCCGTACCGCAGGTGCTGAAGTTCTCGGACGAGACGGCCGCCACGCACGCATCGTACGGCCTCGACAATCCGACGACGAAGACCTTCGGCGAACAATGCCTCGCCGCGAGAAGGCTGGTAGAGCGCGGAGTGCGATTCGTGCAGGTGTTCCACGGCAGCAACGGCGGCGCCGGCGCCTGGGACGCTCACAGCAATCTGCAAAAAGGGCACAGCGCGTTGTGCAAACAGGTCGACCAGCCGATTGCGGCGCTGCTCAAAGATCTCGAACAGCGCGGCTTGCTCGACGAAACCTTGGTGGTGTGGGGCACCGAGTTCGGCCGCACGCCCGGCGCCCAGGGCGCTAACGGGCGCGATCATCATCCCTACGGCTTCTCCATCTGGATGGCCGGCGGCGGCATGAAGCGCGGCATCGTCCACGGCGCCACGGACGAGCTCGGCTTCCACGCCGTTGAAAACCGCCATTACGTCACCGACCTGCACGCCACCGTGCTCCATCAACTCGGCCTCGACAGCCGCAAACTCGAAATCCCGGGCCGCAAGCGGCTCGACATCGACCACGGCCAGGTGATTCGCGAAATTCTGGCATAGTGCTTCGCCATGATCTACTCCGAATTCAACCGGCGGCGATTACTCCAAATGACGGCCGGCGCGGCCGCGGGTCTGCTGGTTGGACGCCCGCTGGACGCAAAAGCCGATGAACGGCGCGACGAACTGGCCGCCGGCGACCGGCGCCCTGATCGCCATGACGCTCGATCTGGAAATGAGCGCCCAATACCCGCGGCGCGGCATGACCGAATGGAACTACGCCAAAGGCAACCTGGACGAAGCGACCAGGCAGTACGCCGTCGAGGCGGCGCGCACGGCGAAGGAAGCGGGCGGGCTGATCCATTTCTTCTGCGTCGGCCGCGTGTTGGAGCAGCCCAGCGTCGATTGGCTCAAGCAGATTGCCGCCGACGGCCATCCGGTCGGCAATCACACCTACGACCATGTTTATCTCCTGGCGAAAACGCCCGTCGAGTGCCAGTTTCGCTTTCAGCGGGCGCCCTGGCTGGTTGAGGGCAAGACGGTCGAGCAGGTGCTGCGAGAAAACATCCGACTGACTACCATCGCCCTGAAGGAGCGCGCGGGCATCGACGTCCGCGGCTTTCGCACGCCGGGCGGTTTTGCCGACGGCCTCTCCGGGCGGCCCGACCTGCAGCAGATGCTGCTGGATCAAGGCTTCGCCTGGGTCAGTTCCAAATATCCGCGGCACGCCACCGGCGAACCCAAGAGCGAACCGACCGCAGCGGTCTACGAAGATATCGTTACGCAGCAGCAGGCGGCGCAGCCGTTCGTCTATCCATCCGGGCTGGTCGAGGTTCCCATGAGCCCGATCAGCGACGTCAATGCGTTTCGTTCGAACGATTGGAAGCGAGCCTGGTTTCTCGAAGCCATCCGCCGCTCGGTCGAGTGGGCAATCGACACCGGCGGCGTGTTTGATTTCCTGGCCCATCCCTCCTGTCTCGTCGTCGAAGATCCTCAGTTCGAAGCCATCCAACTGATCTGCGAGTTAGTGAAAAAGGCCGGCAAGCGGCGCCGCCGTCGTGGATCTCGACACAATTGCTCGCCGCGCCGCGCTGCGAGCGCCGAGCGAAGCTCGCTGAAGTTCGGAGCGCGCCGCCGCATACTCCCTCTCCCGCTGGGCCAATGGAGTAGGCACATTCCATGTGCCGTAACTGGTCCTGCTTTCGGGCGCGTATTGCGTTGTGAGCCCGCCCTGCCAAAGGCGCCCAACATTCCCTATCGAACCTGGCCATCTTCGATCGCGCTTCCCATACTCCCTCTCCCGCTGGGAAAGGGCCGGGGTGAGGGCCACCCTGCCAAAGACGCCCAACATTCTCCCACGAACCTGGCCATCTTGGGCGCTCGCCTGCGCGCTGTGTGCCGTCGACGCCTTCACGAGCGGCTACGGGGGAAATGCAAAATGCAAGGCCGGAGTCTGATTCTGGCCATTTTAACTTTTGCATTTTGCGTTTTGCATTTTGCATTTCCCCAAAGACGCTCCAGCTTCCAAGACGCCCTGGAAACGCGACCTTCTGACATACATCGGCTAACGTACTCTCATCCTGGCTTGGCATTAACCCCCTGCGTTTTCACCCTGCGCCCGCACTTTCCACTTGTCGGAACGCACCATCAATGCAGACAGAGCATTGATCGCAAGGCAAGGGACGGACGGCTGGCGACCCGGCCGATTCGCACTGCAGTCTCTCAAATGAGATCTCGAGGCTTTGCCAGCAGGCCGCCGTCGGAGCTGCTCAAATGGCAAACCGATCCGTCCCGCTTTACCCGCCGCTTCAGCCGGAGTTCGGCCGCTATGGCTTGCCGAAAGGCAACGGGCCTTCGCCGCGCGGCTTGCCCTTCCCGTAGCCGCCGACTTTCTCGTAGATGCGCACATAATCGAGGATCATTTCAGCCGGAAAGCCGGTGGCCTTGTTCGGCTTGCCGGCGAACCTGCCCCCGACGGCCACGTTCATGACGAGGTAGAAGGGCTGATCGAACGGGGCCGGCCAGGGATTGAGCTCGGACTCGTTTGCAGGCGCCGCTCCCCGATCGCCCTCGGTTTTACTGCTGCTCCACCAGAATGACTGAGTACCGTACGGTTCGTCGTCGACCAGCCACTGCATCTCGCCGGGCGTCCATTCCAGCGCGTAGACGTGAAAATCCGCAATCGAGCCGTGGCGCGGCAGGACGTATTCGCGGCTGGCGTGCGTATTGGCCGGCCAGCGGGCGCCGAAGTGCAGCGAGCCGAGCACCTTGGTCGGCTGCTGCCCTCGGGCTTCCAGCACGTCGATCTCGCCGGAGGCGGGCCAGCCGCCGTACTTTTCTTCGGCGGGCAACATCCATATCGCCGGCCAGACTCCCTGGCCGACCGGCAGTTTGGCGGAAACTCGAAGCGGCCGTACTTCTGGCCGAACAGCACTCTGCCGTCCCGCTTTCGGGTTTTGAGCCGGGCCGACGCGTACCCGCAACCGTGCAGCGACTGCTTCAGCGCCCGGATGTGAAGCATGCCGTCTTTGACGAAGCTGTTATCCGGCTCGCGGGTGTAGTACTGCAGTTCGTCGTTGCCCCAGCCGCTGATCCACTGATTCGCATCGTAGTTGTAAAACCCGTTGCCGACGTCGAAATCCCACTTGGCCTCGTCAATTTCGTTCCCATCGAACTCATCGTCGAAGACCAGCCGCCACCCGGCCGGCGCCGGTTCCACGGCTTGAATCGCGCCGGCCGGACCGGCCCAGGCGCCTGCTGCGGCGACCACCGCCACAAACCAGAAACGAACCGCGTGCATCTTCGGTTTCACGTCGTTGTGGCGGCTCGCAGCATTCCTTCTTGCGCTTCGCTTCCCAATCGCGAGATTGTGTTTGGCCATTGCACTCGGCCTTTTTCGTCCCCTAGATTGCATCGCCACTGAGTTTGCCCTCGTAGTTGCGGGTGAACTTCTGCCCGTCTCGTTCGCGCGTGACGGTAAACGCGGGCTGGCCATTCTTGAAACCGCCTGCGAAAAACATGGTCGCTCGTCATCGCCCGGCGCACGCAAGCCGACGCTCAGTCAGCGCCATGATAGGCCGGCCAAGCGGAGAAGCAACTTTCCGTGGACAGCGGGCCTTCGAAAACTGCCGCGGTTCAATAGGTCCCTGCGACCGAAGGGAACGACTTCAGAGAAACCATAAACCAGACCTCGCGCCGTTTCTGCACCGGCAAGGGAACGCGCTTTACGGCAAAGTCGCTGCTCGACCAATCGAAGGCGTCCGCCGGCTGCATCAGGAATTACTTCAAAAAAGTGACAGGGAGTGACTCAACGACATGCCAAGTACCAAGGAGCCAGACACCCAATCTTTGGTCGATTGCCATTGCCGTAGTGCGAAGGGCGCCTTGGCAATCTCTCTTCTAGGAAAGTCCGCCGGCGCGAACGTTTGTCGTGCGACGGAGTTCCTGACGTCGACCCTTCCAAACTGAAACCGCCGCTCGCTCTGTCGTACGGGCCGGTCAGCCAGGGATTTGCTTGGCATTTGTGCGCACGCCACGAAACGATGCGAGAAGCTGCGCATCCGAAAGCTCCTTCGGACGCGAAACGAAGAATTCCGAAAGTGGTGACGAGTCACGCGCACTCCAGATCTGGAGTGCGGCGAGTTCTCGCCGGTTTGAGACTCTTTGGACTGCGCGAGGCACGGAACGTGGCGCTTTCACTTTGCAAAACCATTCGGACGTCGTGGAGCCGGTTTCGAAACCGATCACTCTTGATCCCCAACGCCTCCTTCGTCCCCAGCATCTCCTCCTCATCCCCACATCCCCTTTTTAAAAACGCTTCCATGAGCTTGCCGTCGCGAACTGCCTAGCGACGAGCAAGTAAGAAGCGCAACAGGTTCGCAAAACTTAGGCCAGCGGTCAGAACTAATTCTGGAAACAGCCTGCCCTGTTTTTCCCTCCCCGAGCTTTTCGCGCACCTTGATCGCGCACTGCTTTTTCTCGCGCCGAACCATTGCCCTCATGCGCCACGGAGATAATGGGTGCTACGTCACGTCAAACCGATGGCGATAAGGGGAGAAACATGAAACGAGCGATTGGGCGGTGGAGTTGTGCGTTTCTGTGTGCCGGATTGTTGGGCTTCCTGCCGCCGGCAAGTCTGCTGTTCGGCCAGCAGAATGGAAACAAGGACGACGAGGCCGCGACTCGGCCGGCGCCGAAGGCCGATCCGGCCGACTTCGGCCTGACTCTGCCCGACGCTCCGCCCAAGCCGGGAGATGGGCGACTGGTGCTCGTCCAATCGCCCGACGACGAGTTGGTCGTCGCCAAGACCCTCGTCGAAGTGGGCGACCAGCTCGTGGTTATGCTGCCCGACGGGCGCTTGCGTCAGGCGGCGACGCGCGACGCCACCCCGACCGACCGCAAGTTCGAGCCGGTGTCGGTGATAGAGCTGGCCGAAAAGCTGGTGGCCAAGACGTTTGCCGGCTTCAAAACGCGCACCACCAAGAATTACCTCTACGTCTACAACTCCAGCGAGAAGTTCTGCAAAGGGACCAGCGCGATTCTGGAATCGATGTACCCGTCGCTGGTCGGCTATTGCAGGCGGCAAAAGATCCCCGTCCACGCACCGGAGACGCCGCTCGTGGTCGTCCTGTTCCGTACACAGGACGAGTTCGACAGTTTTCACCCGATGCCCGAGGGGGTCGTCGCCTACTATAGCGGCGTCACCAACTACGTCGTGATGTACGAGCAGTCCAAGTTGCTCGACATCGCCCCTGACCTGGCGGTCAAACAGGCGATATCGACGATCGCCCACGAAGGGGTGCATCAAATCCTGCACAACATCGGCGTGCAGCAGCGGCTGTCGGATTGGCCGATGTGGATCGGCGAAGGATTGCCGGAGTACTTCGCTCCGACGACCAGCAAAGGCGCCCGCTGGAAGGGCGTGGGCAAGCCCAACGATTTGCGAATGAGATCGCTGCTGGATTATCTCAAGCAAGGCCCCGGCAAGAACGATCTCGTCGGGCCGACGATCGAGGCCCAAGGTCTGACCTCGACCGGCTATGCCTCCGCCTGGGCGCTGACGCACTTCCTGGCCGAGCGCCGCAAAAACAGTTTCTACGACTATCTGAGGGAGGTGAGCGGCCGGGGCCCGCTCGAGAAGTTCTCCGAGCAGCAGAATGTCGAGCAGTTCAAGAAGTTTTGTCCCGACGAGTTGCCGAAATTCGACGTGCAGGTTCTGCAGCACCTGCAAAAGCTGCCCTATGAGGACCCGATCGAAAATCAGACGCACTACGTGGTGGCGGTGCGAAGCGGCTCTCAGCGTCTGTACATGATCACCACGTCGCCCAAGACCATCGCCGAGTGGCAGCAGGAGGTGCTCATGAAGCATCCCTCCACGCAATTCCGCATCCAAGCCTTTACCAATGCCGCGACGGCCAGAGTATTCGCCAGGTCGATCGCGCAGTCCTTGTGAAGTTCACGCGCCGCTCGATCGTCAGGGCCTGCCTGCAGCGATGGTCCAGCGGAGAGGTCTCGGGCCGCCAAAGCGGGCAGCACTTTTTTGAAAACTGTTCTGCCCGATTGACCTTTCCACAAGCAGCGTTCTTTAAGTTGGCGCCAGCGCGACGGCTGGTGGGTCGGGACAGTGAAACGGGACCGGTCTAGTATTCGCGTTGTAGGACCTCCTCAACCGTCCATCCGCCGACAAGCGGATGAACGGCGCCCCGTTCCTCCGCACGATCAGCTATTCGCATCATGCCGGTGGCGAGCTGATCCGCCCACCAGCCCTGGACCACGGAAGCGGGATGGGGGGTCATATCGACCGGGGACAGGTAAACTCGCGAGAAAGAAGGGCAGAGCTCAGAGGAGCTCAGAGGAGCTCAGAGGAGCTCAGAGGAGCTCAGAGCAAGTTCTGCCCCTCCTTATCCGCGATGAGGACCGGGCGTCCATCTCGCTGCTTGCAACGCAACTTGCATGTTGTATACAATGTGCAGCATTCAGAGGATCGGATCTGAGAACCCGTGGAAGGGCAAGCTGGTTGCCGACCGTTGGGGGCGATCGCGAACAGCTAGTCCGACAATTCGCAAGTGACGTCCCATGAAGGCAAGTTTTTAGCCACAGAGAACACCGAGAACACAGAGAGGAGAACGGGATAGAGTGCCCGGAATTCTCACGCTCTTCCGCTACAGCGTCGTGCCGCAAAATCGCGGCCCGTGATTTAGCCGCCGCCTACATACTACGCCCGCCCCAATGATTGACACCAGCCGACTCGCCGAACAAGTGCATCGCCATCTGCGCACGGAGATCCTCAACGGCGAACGTACGTCCGGCGCGCTGTTGCGAGAGGCGGACCTGGCGGCGCAATTGAAAGTCAGCCGCACGCCGATTCGCGAAGCGCTGCGACGGCTGGCCGCCGACGGCTTCATCGAGATCAAGCCGAACCGCAGCGCAGTGGTCCGCAGTTGGGACGCCGAACAGCTCCGCAACATCTACCAGATCCGCGAGGCGCTCGAAGGCCTGGCCGCGGAACTGGCGTGTCGCCGGCTGACTGCCGCGGACTTTGCCGAGTTGGACCGGCTGGCCGCCAAGGTGGCTCGGGCCGGCGCCCGAGCTCGCCGCGAACATTGCCATCAGTTCGACGTGCAGTTGCACCGCACGATCGCCCAGCGCAGCGGCAACGACATGCTGGCCCGCGAGATCGAACGGTTCCACGATCTCGTACAGCTCGTACGCGATCGCGTCGGCGACCAGGGAGATTCGCTCCCTCAAGCGCACGAGCAGCATCTGAAGATCGTTGAGGCGCTCCGCAGTCAGGATGCCGATGCCGCCCGCCAGGCAATGGTCGCACATATTCGCGCCAGCCGGGATGTCGCCGTCAAATACGGGGCCGTTTGATGCAAGGTCCTTTATTTGATGCAAGGATTTTTGAGAGTAGCCACGGATGGAACACGGATCAAACACGGATAAGCAGTAGAAATGGGTCCTGCGTTCGGCGCCCGCTCTCGCCCCGCCAACGGTGCGGTTGCACGATCCGTGTTCAATCGGTGTTCCATCCGTGGCTCGCTACGCGTAGTGAACCTGCCGATGAGCGATGCATAACCTAGATGCATGCCGCTTTGCCCTGGAACATCGCGTTGACAAACCACAAGGCCCGCGCCTGTCGAAATTGCCACAGCCGAGATCGCCGCAGAGGAACGTTCGCATGACCCAATGCCTGCCGCTTGTCTCCGCCAACCGCATCGCTTGCCTCGGCAGCGTTCTTGGCATTGTTCTCACGTGCCTGCTGACGGCCGCGCGTTTGAACGCCGAGGAAACGCCGCCTGCCAACGCAGCCGCAAATGTGGCAGCCGCAAAGCAGATCGATTTCGCCCGGGATGTGCAGCCAATTCTTAGGCAGCACTGCCTGAGCTGTCATGGTCCGGAGAAGCAGAAGAGCAGCTACCGGCTGGATGTAAAGTCGGTCGCCTTTACCGGGGGCGATTTCGGCGAGGCGCCGATCGTGGCGGGCAAAAGCGCCGGAAAGCCGCTTGATCGATTACGTCCTCGGCAAGGACGACATGCTCATGCCGCCCGAAGGCCAAAAGCTTTCGGCCACAGAGGTAGCAACGCTTCGAGCCTGGATCGATCAGGGCGCCGTCTGGCCCGACAGTCTGGCCGGCGAGCAGACGGACAGGCTCAGCCATTGGTCGTTTCAACCGGTCGTCCGCCCAGAGGCGCCGCAGCCCGAGCCTGCGGCTCAAGCGGTTCGCAATCCGATCGATGCCTTCGTCTTCGCTCGGCTGCAGGCCAACGGCCTGACGCCTTCGCCCGAAGCCGATCGCCGCACGTTGATCCGCCGGCTCTACTTCGACGTGATCGGCCTGCCTCCCTCGCCGGCCGAGGTCGAGCAGTTCGTCAACGACGACGACTCGTTGGCCTATGAAAAGCTGGTCGACCGGCTGTTGGCTTCTCCTCATTTCGGCGAGCGCTGGGCGCGGCATTGGCTGGACGTGGTTCGCTTTGCCGAGAGCAACGGCTTCGAGATGAACCAGGCGCGGCCGAATGCCTGGCCGTATCGAGATTATGTCATCCGCGCGTTCAATCAGGACCTGCCGTACGATCGCTTCATCATGGAACAACTGGCCGGCGACGCGCTGGGCGCCGACGAAGCGACCGGCTTCCTTGTCGGCGGCCCTTGGGACCAGGTGAAGAGCCCCGATCCGGTGCTGACGGCGCAGCAGCGGGCCGACGAGTTGCACGATATGACGTCTACGACCGGATCGGCGTTCTTGGGTCTGACCGTTGGCTGCGCCGTTGTCACAGCCACAAGTTCGACCCGATCGCCCAGACCGATTACTACGCCATGACGGCGGTGCTGGCCGGAGTGAAGCATGGCGAGCGAGCGCTGCGGCCGGATGATTGGCTCGAGCGCGAGCGGAAGATCAAAGAGTTGCAGGAGCAACTGACGCCGATCCTGGCGCGGCAAACGCAACTGCAGCCGATGGCTCGCGTCGCGACGACGCTGGTGGTGGATGATACGCAAACCGGGGGCGATTCGCTGACGCCGAGCGTCGAGGAATTGCAACCGCCGCGCGGCGTTGCAGCACACGCCGCCGGCGACGGACGCGGCTTTGCCGGTCAGCCGGGCGATCGTTCGCATCTGCCGAACCTGGGCAAGAACTACCATTGGTGGGAAGGCATTGCCGAGCGGCCCGTGTTCGCCTACTCGCCGCGGATCAGCGGGCGATGGCGCGTCTGGCTGTCGTGGGGCTGCGGCTGGCATACGCACGCTCAGGACGTCGCCTATCTGCTCGACGGCGACGGGAATCCGGCGACGGTCGACGATCAGCAGGAAATTGCCCGCGTCGATCAGCGCTCGTTCGCCGACGGCGCCGGAGAACCGTTCATCGACCAGCCGTTGTGGAGCGGCTTTTACGATGCCGGCCCGCGCGATTTCACGCCAACGACGCGGTTGTTCGTCAAGGCGGGCGCCACCACGGCGCCGGTCACGGCCGATGCCGTCGTTTTCGAACAAGTGCTGGAGCTATCGGCGGTTCGTCCCGAGTTCCCGGCACTCCGCCCTGCGGTGCATCGCGGCGAGAACGTCGATCGCTTTGCTCCGATCAAAGCTCGCCGGCTGCGATTTGAAATCTCCGCCACCGATTCGGGCATCCAGCCTTGCCTGGACGAGTTGGAAGTCTTCTCCACGGAAACGCCGCCGCGGAACGTCGCGCTGGCGACGGCGGGAACAAAGCTCCGCGTGTCCGGAACGCTCCCCCGCCACGCCATTCACCAGCCGCAACACGTCAACGACGGCCGATACGGCAACGCCCACAGTTGGATTTCGAATCAGCCAGGCAAGGGCTGGGTGGAGTTGGAGTTTCCCGACGCGGTTGAAATCGATCGCGTCGTCTGGAGCCGCGATCGGGACAGCCGGGCTCGCTACGAAGACCGACTGGCGACGCAGTACGAGATCAAAACGTCTCTCGACGGCCAGGAGTGGCAAACGGTCGCAGCCTCATCGGACCGGCTCGACTTTCATTACCCGCACAAGCCGGCCGCCATTGATGTCGCCACGGGGCTTTCTCCTAACGAAGTCGCCGAACTGGAAACGCTCAGTCGTCAGCGTGACGAGCTCGAAAAGCAGATCTCGCAACTGGCCTCGGCCGAGAAGAAGGCGTATGCCGGCGTGTTCGTCTCGCCGCCAATGACCTTCCGGCTGCACCGCGGCGATCCGATGCAGCCGCGAGAGGAAGTGGCGCCCGGGGGTCTAACGGAATTCGGCGGCGAACGCCTGGCGCCCGAAGCGCCGGAACAAGGGCGCCGGCTGGCCTTGGCTCGCTGGATTGCCTCGCCCGACAACGCGCTGACGGCGCGGGTGATGGTCAATCGCCTCTGGCACTATCATTTCGGCCAAGGGATCGTGACGACGCCCAGCGACTTTGGAGTCAACGGCGCCAGGCCGAGCCATCCGCAGTTACTCGACTGGCTGGCGAGCGAGCTGACGGCGCCCAGCGACGGAAAGGCAATGCCCTGGTCGCTCAAGCACATCCACCGTCTGATCCTGCTTTCTTCAACCTATCGGCAGTCGAGCCAATCGTCGGCCGCGGGGTTGGCGAAAGACGCTCAAGCGAGACGGTTGTGGCGGTTTCCGCCGCGAAGGCTAGAAGCCGAGGCCATCCGCGATGCGATTCTCTCCGTCAGCGGCAAACTGGATCTCAAGGCCGGCGGCCCCGGCTTCGATCTGTTCGAGCCCAACAAGAACTACGTGAAGGTCTATACGCCGAAGCGCAGAGTTCGGCCCCGACACGTTTCGCCGCATGATCTACCAGAACAAGCCGCGGATGCAGTTGGACGACACGTTTGGCGCCTTCGATTGTCCCGACGCCGGGCAGATCGCTCCGCGGCGCAACACGTCGACCACGCCGCTGCAGGCCTTCAACCTGCTGAACAGTCCGTTCTTGCTGCAGCAAGCCGGCTTCTTTGCCGAGCGGCTGCAACAAGACGCGGGCGCCGGCGCCGAAGCGCAGGTGCGGCGCGCGTTCCTGCTCTGCTTCGGCCGAGAGCCTGACGGCGAAGAACTCGCCGCCTCGGCGCATCTGATCGAGCAGCATGGTCTGCCCGTCTTCTGCCGGGCGCTGTTGAACGCCAACGAATTCGTGATGCTCTACTGATCGCCTCCGTCCACCGCAAAAGCTGATTTTCATGAAGAACCACGATCTTTCTCACGCCGGACGACGGCTGCTCGATCGCCGCAACTTCCTGCAGCTCTCCGGGACAGGGCTGGGCGGCATCGCCCTGGCGACGTTGCTGGCCGAATCGGGCGCGCTGGCCGACGGCAAGCAACCGCTCCGTCCGCAGATCGATCCGGCCCGGCCCTATGCACCTCGGAAGCCGCATTTTGCCCCGCGTGCGAACCGCGTGCTGATGGTCTTCTGCTCTGGCGCCTTGAGCCACGTCGACACGTTCGACTACAAGAGCGAGCTGGTCCGCCGTCACGATACGCCGCTGCCCAGCGGCAAGCTGGTGACCTTCCAAGGCGAGAACGGCAATTTGATCAAGCCGCTGTGGCCGTTCAAGCCCCGCGGCCAGAGCGGCAAAATGGTCAGCGAGTTGCTGCCGAACCTGGCCGAGCTGGCCGACGAGATGTGTTTTATCCATTCAATGACGGCCAAATCCAACACGCACGGACCGGCCGAGAACCAGATGAGCACCGGCTACACGCTCGACGGTTTCCCGGGCATCGGTTGTTGGGTGACTTATGCGCTGGGCTCGCAGTGCAGCGACTTGCCGGCCTTCGTGGCGATACCCGATCCGCGCGGCGTGCCGCAGGTGGGGCCCAATCATTGGAACTCGACGTTTCTGCCGGCGGCCTTTCAAGGCACGGCCTTCAATGCCGGCAAGCCGATTCCGAACCTTGCGCGGCCCGACGCGGTGAGCGAACCGGCCGAACGGGCGACGCGAGATTTTCTGAAGCTGCTCAACGATCGTCACCTGGCAGAACATCCCGGCGATACGGAACTTGCCGGCCGGATTGCCAGTTACGAGATGGCCGCCAAGATGCAGTTGGCGGCCGCCGGCGTCTCCGCGGTCGATGAAGAGTCGGCCGACACGCTCAAGCAGTACGGCGCCGAAGACGCCAACGCGAACAAGGCCGGCTTCGCCCGCAACTGTGTGCTGGCCCGGCGTCTGCTGGAGCGCGGCGTGCGGTTCGTGCAGTTGTTCAACGGCTCATACGCCATGGGCGAAGGCGTGGGCAACTGGGACGGGCACAAGAAGCTCAAACAGCAATATGACATTCATGGGCCGATCCTGGATCAGCCGCTCGCCGCGCTGTTGAAGGATCTGCGTCAGCGCGGACTGCTGAGCGACACGCTGGTCGTCTTTGTCACGGAGTTCGGCCGGATGCCGACTTTCCAGAAAGGGGCCAACGGCCGCGACCACAATCCGCAAGGCTTCACCGTCTGGCTGGCCGGGGCCGGAGTGAAGGCGCCGTTCAGTTACGGCGCCACCGACGAGTTCGGGCACAAGGCCGTGGAAAACGTGGCCACGATCTACGATCTGCACGCCACCATTCTGCACATTCTGGGGCTCGATCACGAGCGGTTGAGTTTTTATCACAACGGCATCGAGCGCCGGCTGACCGACGTACACGGCCATGTTTTGAAGCCGATTCTGGCGTAAAGCATCGGGCAAAGGACAATCGGCCGCGGCAAGTTTTTCTGCATGCTGCCGCCCTGCGCGATAGAATGTCGCAGATTGACGAAAGACAAATCACCAGGAGAGCTTCATGAAGTTGTTAGGTTACGCTTTGACGGCATGTTTGACCTTGGGAGCAGCTTGGACGATGGCTAGAACGGCGCCAATGACCGCGGCCGAACCGACGCACAAGGCGCTGAAGCACGTCGTGCTGTACAAGTTCAAGGCGGAAACGACTGAGCCGCAATTGCAGGAAGTCATCGATACGTTCGCCGCATTGCCGAACAAGATCGACGCGATCATCGGCTTCGAACGCGGCGCGAACGTCAGCCAGGAAGGCAAGTCGGAAGGCTTCACGCACTGCTTTGTCGTCACGTTTCGCGACGAGCAGGGGCGAGACGCCTACCTCAAGCACCCGGCGCACCTGGAATATGTCAACGTCGTCCGCGATCGCCGCGAGAAAGTGCTGGTGTTCGACTACTGGATCGACCAATAGCGGCGAGAGAACGCGGCTCAGCTTGCCTGAGCCTCGGGCGCAAATCGGGTCTTCACGTCGTAACAGGCGGGCTGCACCCGGCGGCAGCGCGCCACCTCGACAATCCGAGTTTGCCCGTCCGGCATGATGATCTGCAGCTTCTCGCGCGGAAAGAGTTGTTCGCTGTGCAGGAAACGCAGCCCTTCTCGCGAGATTTCCTTGGTGTAGACGCCGTGCCAGCTCTCGTCTCGCGGCTTGCCGGGCAGAGCATCGATGATGGCCATCGCGGTGCGCCCGCGGATGTAGTAGCGAGGAAAGCGACGGTCGTCGCCGGGAAACGAGGGAATCGGCCCTGCGCGGTCGAAGTAGTCATCCCACGCTTCCGGCAGTTCCACGCGGCACGGGCGGCTCGCCAGCCAAACGGCTAGCGGCGTCGACTCATGGCGTCGATCCAACATTGCACCAACTCCGGGTTGAATTGTCTGCCGGCATTCCGCTCGAGATACGCCAGCGCCTCGCGAGCCGGCATCGGCCTGCGGTAGGGACGATGGCACGTCAGCGCGTCGAAAACGTCAACGACGGTACAGACTTGCGCCGAAGGGTGGATCTCGTCGTGCTCGATTCCAACGGGATAGCCTCGGCCGTCGGGACGCTCATGGTGCTGGTAAACCATCATCAACTGCCCCCAGCCCAGATCGAGTCGCCGCGAGAGCTCTTCAAAGCCGTCGTGCGGGTGCCGTCTGACGATTGTGGTCTCTTCGGCCGTCAATGTGCCGGGCTTGTTCAAGATGGCTTGGGGGACCTTGCGTTTGCCAATGTCATGCAGCAGGGCGCCCGCGGCAAGCGCCGCCACGCGCTTCGATCCGCGATGCCGACGGCGGCGGCCAGGGCCGTGCAATAGGCGCAAACGTTCGTCAGGTGAGTGTACGTGCAATAATCATGCTGCATGACGCGGAACAGATCGGCGACGATCAAATCGTCGTCGCAGATCAACTCCACGAGCTCGCCGGCAAGCGCTTGCGCCTGCTCCACCATGCGGTCGGGACAGTCTGAGTTGAACGCGCCGAGAAAGCTGGCTCGCGAGACGTCGCGCAGAATCTTGTAACGATCGGAGACCGGAATCGTCTGGTCCCCGATCACCGTCTCGCGCACGTAGCGCTCGAAAGATTCGGCCTGCTGGGCGGAAATGTAGAGCGAATCGATCCCGCTTTCGCTCAGCGACCGCACGTCGCGTTCTTCCAGCGGATAATTCTGCTCGCGAAAAAGCACGACCGGCTGCAGCGGATCGCTGCGCAGGTAAAGATCGAATTCCAGCGCCGTATTGGGCCGCAACGAATCGAGAGCCACCGGCACGAATTGGAGATTGTCAGCCACGTCGCGACCCGCGAGCCAAACCGAAAACAGCAGGGACGACGGGGCGCCCCAACTTAGGTACTCTAGCATGCATTCGGCCGGGCGGTTCTGCCTTGCCGCGCAGTCGGGAACGCAAGTCGCTGATACCGCTTTCCGGGGGCCGACGAGCATGCGCAACGCCTCCGGCAATGCGCCGTCCGAGCCAGTCGCACCAGCCATCCCGATTTTGCCGCCGCCCCGTTTCCCTAAGCGCTTACTGCGTTTTGACATGCTGACGCTGGAGGAGTATCGTGCAAGGAGTGCGAAAAGTCTCACTTCCGGAATATCTCATGCCGTTGGAACCGATGCCTGAAGGGGGCGGACGAGCGCTGGGTTCGCGTCTCCAGGCGTTCCGACTGGCATGTCTGGCAATCATCACGTGCCTCTCGCCGCCGGTCGCACAACGAACCGCCAGCGCAGCGCCGAGCGGCGCCGTCGACGAACGGACCGAGGCGGGCGGAATGGCCGCCCGATACGTCGACGATCTCGCCGCCGCCTGGCAGCTCGAAGCCCGGCAGGCGTTCCGCAAGGCGGAGATCGAACGTCTCGCTGGGGCCGCGGGACTGAGCAACCGCAGCGTAACGCAGAGCTTCGCGAGCTTCGACGCCGAAACGCGCCGCGCCATGACCGCGTTACTCGAGGAAAATAATCAGCCGGCCCTGGCTGCGTTGGAAGCCGCCGCTGAAGAATCCTCGGACCGGCGCCGGAAGATCATCGATCGTTGGCGCAGCATCCGCGCCGCCGAATACTGCGCGCCGGCCTGGAACTGTTCGAGGTCAGGGCCAACAAGTTCATTGCCGGGCAACTCGCCTCGCTGCTCAGCGTCGACAATCGCTGGTTCTGGCTTTGCGGGCTGATCGCCGTCGGGACGCTGGTAATGGCGGCCGCCCACGAGCGCCGGCACGAAGTCCGGCGCCGGCTGAACGGCGGCCGCGTCGGGCCATGGGATTGTCGAACGTGCTGGCAGTGCTGACCTTGGCGCTGGCGATGGTCACCGTCACGACGTTCGTGTTCGGAGATCGGCGTGTATCACTGGCTGCTCAAGGCGGGCTCGATCAACGAAGTCGACACGCGCGAACAGTTGGCCGAGTTGAACCGGAAAGCCGCCGCCGAGCGCGCCGAGCTTGAACGGCGCCAGGCGGACGTCGACGACGAATACGAGCGGGTCATCGCCGAATGGCAACGGCGTCAGACGGAACGCGAGCCGAAGTCGGCGTTATGGGACCAGTGGCGCCAGTCTCGCCAGACGCTGGAGACGCTGGCCGCCAATCTGGCCGTCGAGGCGGGCGCGGCGCAGCAGATGGAGACGGACCTCAAGGCGCTCGAAACGCTCGAAAGCGACGTCGCCGCCAACGCTCAGCAGCGCGACGCGTACCGCCGGCGCAAGCAGTGGATTCGCGGCGGACTGGGGCTGAGCTTGTTGGGACTGGCCGCGGGCGGCGGCGCCTTGTTTCGCCGCGGCGTGAAACGCCGGCTGGAAAAGACCCGCAACACCTGCCCGCTGTGCTTGGGGGAAGGCACGTTCGAGCCGGTCAGCGCCTCGGATCTCGGCGGCGCGCCTGCCGGCGGCCATATTCGCTCGACATGGTGCGCTGCAAGAACGTGATCTCCGAGCAGCCGTACGAAGAGTGCGAGTTCACGTTCATGTCCATGTATCGCGAGCATCGCCAAGCTCTGCTTTCCCACGCTCGGCATTCCCCAGGCCGGCAAGACGCACTGGCTGGCCATGGTGTATCGCGAATTGAATCGGGGCAACTATCCCGAGCTCGTACAATTCGAGCGGATCAAGTCGGGCAGTTCCGACGAATTCGACCTGGTGGTCGACGAGATCCTGAACAAGAAGATGGGGCCCATGGCCACCCAGGTCGGCCGCATTCCTCATCCGCTGGTGTTCAACTTCCTGGACCGCGACCGCTTCGGCGCTTCGAACATCCTGGTGAACATTTTCGACTACTCGGGCGAGGTGATCCGCAGTCAGACGATTGAAGATCGCCAGCGGCAACGGGCCCTGGACGGCGACGGCTTCTTCTTTTTTCTCGACCCGACGGAGCCCAGCGAGACGCAATCGCAGGCGCTGGCCGGCTTCCGCGAAGATCTGCGCCGCATCAAGGGGCTGAAGGCCGGCAGGCAGATCCATATTCCGGTGGCGCTGTGCGTTTCGAAAATCGACCTGATGGTCGACGAGCCGTACGCCGATCCCGACGGCGGCGGAGTGATCGATCATTTTTATCGCGATCTCGGCCAGGTCGGCTGGGACATGAGCCAGCGCAGCATCGCGGCGCGCTCGCGGCTGACGGCGCGAGCTGCGCGATACCGTCTGGCCCGGCTGGCAGATCGAACGGCAGATCGACGACCTGTTCGGCGGCCGGTATATGTTTTTTCCGCTCACGCCGGTCGGACTGGAAGGAGCGGGCGAGCACGATCTGAGCCGCGGCACGATCGCGCCGGTCGGCCTGCTCGATCCGCTATTGTGGCTGCTGCACATGAACGGGTATCCGGTACTGAAATAGGACGCCGAGACGCGCTTCGATGACCGCCGCCAAATCATGGCCTTTGGCTTCGCACTTCAGCACGGTGCTGCAAAACCCTGCGCATCGCGTTCCGCGACGTCGAGTTGAAGCAACTGGCCATCGCCAAGGACCGTTTGAATCAGCCGCGGGCCTGGTCGGGCGCCTTTGCCACCGTTTACCAGGGCAAGCTGCTCAACGGCAGCGGCTCGCTGGCGATTCGCGTCTTTACCAGCGCCGCGCCGAGCGACGCGAGCGTTACCAGGCCATCGCCGAATACTTGAAGCAACGCAGCGTCGCCCCGCTGGTCGGTTTCCGGTACTTCGACAACGGCATCCGCTCCGCCAGCGACGGCAAGTTTTATCCGCTGGTGACCATGGAGTGGGTGCCCGGCGAAACGTTGTTCAAGTGGGTTCGCCGCCAATGCCTGGACAGAAACGGCAAGGCGCTTGCCCGCGCGGCAGACCGCTGGGTTGATCTCGCGGGCAGCTCTCGGCGGGCGCATCGCTCACGGAGACTTGCAGCACGCCAACGTGATGGTCACCGACCAGGGCGAGTTGAAACTGGTCGACTACGACTGCATGTGCGTGCCGGCGCTGGTGGGCCGCAAGAACCTGGAAATCGGCGTCGAACCGTACCAGCATCCGGCCCGCGACCACGACACGCCGCTGTCGCTGGAGCTGGACCATTATTCGGCGCTGTTCATTCTGACGGCGCTGAAGGCCCTGGCCGCGGCGCCGAAGCTGTGGAACGCCTACATCGAAGAGCCGCAGTACGACAAGCTCCTGTTCCGCCGCGAGGATTTGGACGAGCCGAATCGCTCGCCGCTGCTCAAGACGCTGAACAATTCCCCCGACGCCGAAGTCGGCCGGCTTTGCCGGCATTTGGTCGAGTTGCGGCAAGTCTCGCTGGACCAGACGCCGCGGCTGGAAGACCTGCTGTTCTCATTCTCGAGCGTCGAGCAGTTGCTCAACGCCCGCGACTTCGACGCCGCGATCGACATGCTCACGCGGGCCAAGAAGCGCCCTGCCGATGCTCCGGCCGCATTGCAGCCGCGCCTCGCGAAGCCCAGCAGCGCATCACGCGTTTGACCGAACTGCAGCGAGCCGTCGAGGCGGGCGACGAGGCCGCGATGCAGCGGCTGTACCGAACCGCAATTCTTTAGCGATTATCCCAAGTGCGCGCCGCGGCGGCCGTTGCCGAAGACGCCGCCCGCATGTTGCCGCTGTTGAGCCAACTGGGACGATGCGCGGCGCCAGCAGGCGTGGCGACGCCTGGTCGCCGTCTGGGACGAGCATCGAACGCTGCTGACGGGCCGCCCCAGCGCGGCAAAGTTTGAACCGGAAGTGCGCCTCTGGCGGGAAAAGAACCAGGCCTGTGACACCCTGCTGACGCTGATCCGCCAGCCGGCCTGCGATGCCGGCGCGTTGACTCTGGCCTGGAACAAGCTTGTCAGCCTGGGCGGCCATCCCGAGATCGAGCCGGAACGGCCGAAAATCGAGAAGCTGCTCAAACGACACCGCGCGTGGACGGCCTTTCTGCAGGCCAACGGCAAGACCAGCCAACTTGCCGATGAGCAACTGGCGCAGGCCTGGAACGAATCGCTCTTCGCCGGCTGGAACCTGGCCGAGCGCGAACGTCCGCGGATGCTCGCCGTCGCGGCAGCGTTTGGAGATTCTACGGCGCCTCAAGCGCGTCGCGGGGGCTGGACCGACGGCGCCGGGCGAGGAAGAGCTGGCGGGAACGGCCGGCGCGCTTGCCCGCAGATTACGAATACGACTCTGCGCTCGCGCGTGCAACTGCGCGCGAGCGGCTGGAATGGCTGGAAAAGTTGCGGGCGACGCTCGCGGAGCCGGCCTCGGATCGGGCCATCGCAGCGGTTGGGGACAAGCTCGCGAAGCTCGAAGGCGAGTCGCTCGTCTCGCCCGCCGAGCGAGGCCGGCTGCAATTGGCCCAACAGCGTGCTCCGGCGCCGCAGGCGCTCGAACAGCTTCCCCAGCAATACCCCGCCGGCCAGGCGCCGCAAATCGATCCGCGGTTGCTGTCCGTCTGGAGCGAGGAACTATTCGACGGTTGCCTCGATGCCGAACCATGGCGTCGGGCCCATCAATCGGCGGTGCGCCGCAAACAGATTCTGGAGGCGTTGAAGAAGGCCATCGCTGCGCGCGACAAGCACAAGATCGTGGACCTGGTCGACGAGCCCTGTCTGCGTCACTATCCGCTGCCGGCCGAGTGGGCCCGCGCCGCCAAAGGGGCGATGGCGGAAGTCAAAGCCACGCGGCGTTTGCTGGCGGTCTTGAATGAGGACCAGCCGCAGGACCTGCGCGAGCGCGTTCGACGCGCAAGTCCTGCGGGCCAATCAGGACCTGTTCGCCCCCTACGCCCAGCGGCTGGCCGAGCGGATGGCCGCGGAGATTCTTCCCGCCGAGAGGTTGGGGCTTGGCCCGCCCGTGGCGAGAAAGGCCGTCGCCCGCGAACCAGGCTCGACGACGGCCTACCGCGTCTGCTGGCAGTGGCCGGAGCCGCGGTTCAGCGAGCAATGCCTGCTCGCCGTCTGTCGCCACCATCCGGCGCCCGGCGATGATCCGCGGCGCAGCGAAACGCTGGTGCGGATCCCGGTGGATCGCAGAAGTTACGAAGAGGGCGGCGGCAGCCGTTTGCTGCACGTCGAGGACGGCTGGCAAGGCAGCTACCTGGCGGTGTGGGCGATGGTCGACGTCGGTTTTCAGACCTTCGTCAGCGACCCGCTGGTGCTCGGCCGGCTCGAGGAGGCTTCGGCCAAGCCGACGCGCTGGAACCCGAGAGGCATTTTCGGAGGCTCGTGGTGATGAAGCGGCAGTTGAATTCTGAGACGCCATGCGAGTTCGCCGAACAACGGGCCGGGAACGACCGCATGAACAGGCAGACTCCGCGAAGCGCAACAACAAGCCGGACGGCGTGACCGATGAAACCGATCCATCAACTTTACGCCACGCATTGCACGTACGGCACGTCGGCCCTGGAGCAGCGAGCAGGGGAATTGGCCGAGCGCGTGCTGGGCTACAGTGCGCGGGCCGGCTCTTTAGAACGCGCGGAGCTGCGCAATTGCTACCGGCAAGTCGAACGATTCCTGTACTACTACCTGCCGACCGACACGCCGACCGAAGAGAAGCTGAGGTTCGAGGCCGCCACGGCGCCGCGACGGATGTTTTATTGTCCCTCGCTGGGCGAGCTGCAGGTGCTGGGACAGATCTCATACCGGCAGCAAGACACGGCCGGCCGGCCCGGTTCGTACTTCGGCCACGTACTGTTTGGCCGCCGCGCCGACGGCGCATGGCCGGTGCTCGAGTGTTTGAAGTTGTGGGGTGCGGCTTGGATCGACGAAGATTCGCCGAGCCTGACGCCGAAGCTGGCCGCCTTGAAGAGGCTCGACGAACTGCGAGACGGCAAGCGGCCGGCAATCGACGACGAGGTCTTGCTCTCCTTCTTGAAAACGCCGCCCGGCGAACCGTTTGACGATCCGGGCAAGATCATTCCCGAGCGCTGGAAGGTCCGCGAACCGGCCGAGCGCGCCGAGCTGTTGACGGAAACGCTGCAAGGTTTTTTGAATCTCGGCTCGCAGCGCCGGGAGAACCTGCTGCTGGTCGTCGAGCCGGCGGTCGCTGCTCTGCTATTTTACGGCGTGGCGCGGTTGCTGCCGCCCGGCGCGGTGCGCGACAGCATGAGCTTTTCGACCTTCGAACCAAACGCCGACCGGCTTCCCGTCTCGTTGGCCGCCACGATGTTTCATGCTCCGGAGACGACCGACCTGCGTCCCGAGGCGTATCGCCGACGCGGTTACGTCTACAATACTTTCTTGGATCGGCACTCGGACCACGGCCGTCCCGAAGGCCTGTACGGACCGTTGCTCGTCGGCAAGCTGCTGGCCGAGGGCTTTGACGGCGTCGACCGGTTGTTCAACGGGTTCGAAGCGGCGGGAGCCCAAGCGGCCGAAGACTTGGAACTGCTGGCCGACGTCCACCGGTTGGTGCCGCAGGTGCTCGACTCTGAAGCGCCGCTGGACGAGACGCGCCGGCGCAAGTCGGACGTCGCGGTTCGCTACCTTTCGCTCGCCGTACACCGCCAACTGGCCAACGATGCGGTCGGCTGGCCCCAGCTCCGCGGACTGATCGGCTCGCCCAATCAACTGCTGGTGATGGAGCTGATCGCCAGTGCGGCCGGATGCCGGAGACATCCAGGCGCCGCTGCAGTATCTGCTGCGCAAGCTGCCGCCGGACAAATTTGGCGAGCTGCTGGCGTCCGACCGCTTGCCGCGTTCGGCGAAGATCGAGGCGCTGGCCTTCCACCTGTCCAGCGTCGGCCAGTTCCCTGAGCATTGCGAGTCGCTATGGAGCGAGGTCTCGCGGCTCAAGAGCATGCTGAGCGGTCGCAGCGAGCCGCTGTTGCCCAGCATTCTGGCGAGATTGCCCGCGCAAGTCATCGGTCCCTTGTATCGCACGCTGCCTGTGGACAAGGCCGATGCGTTTCTGCGGGCCCTGCTGCAGGCCGCCCGGCCCGAGCCCGATCTGCAAGCCGCCCAGCGGGCCGTGGCTGCCGGCATTTTCAAGGACATGGACGATGAGCGGTTCCTCAGTTGGCTGTTGAACCATCGGGACGAATTGCGGAGTTACTTTCCTCCGCCCGATGACGTCCTGCGGCCGCGGCTGGCGAAGCTATTGTTTGAAATCCCCGACTATCCGCAGCAAATCGACGCTCGTTTGGATGCTTTGGAGGGCTGGGTCGATTACTTCAGCGAACCATCGCTGGCCGAGCGGCGGATCGTTCAATGGCGAAAGATTCGCTCGATCCTGCTGAGTATTCGAGAGGCCGATGGCGCGACGCCGTCGAACCGCTTGCAAGCGCTTTTCCGCCGGGCCAAACCGCCCGATTACCGCGGCCTGGCCGAAGCGCTCAACAGCGCCATGCCCATGACCGTTTACCAGGACGACATGCGCGGCACGAAAAAGCTCGAGTGCCTGCACGGACTCGGCCGCGCGATGCTGGGCAGGCCTGAGTTTCTGCCGCCCGTGGTCCGCTCGAGAATGTTGAGGTATTTCGAGTATGGCGACTGGTCGGAGTTTTCCGGCGCCGGAAAGAAAAAGACGGGCAAGCCCGCCGGTAAGAAAAAATCGAAGTCCGGCGCGGGAAGCAACAATCCGCGTGGCAATCAGTCCTGAAGTCAAAACTCTTCGCGTTTGGCGGCGGGGCGGCGCTGATCGTGCTCGTTGGGCTCGCGTACAATCTTTTCACCGCTCCGACTCCTCCGCAGCTTTCCGGCAAGCTTGTCGACGCGGAGGGCGCCGCCGCGTCGGCGCCCTCGAAGACTGCGAAGCTTGGCGCCGCGAAAGTCCCCATCGTCCCGTCGAATGCCGGCGCCGCCAACAGCGGTTCCGGAAACAAGCTTCCAAAACCAGTCCCTGGCGGCACGGCAGACAACCCGGCCGGGCGGCGGCCGGAAGACGCGGAGGGCATGCCGGCCTCGAAGGAGTCGCCGCAGACCGATGAATCAGAGCCGGTTAAAAATGCCGATCGGCCTGGCGCGAAAGTCCTCGGAAGCAAACCTCCGGCAGCGAGTCGGTCCGGCCCAAGCCCTCGCCGCCGCCTGCGTCGCCCAGCGGTGCACCGCCGCCGCGCGGCAAGGCGGCGCCGGTTGCGTTGACGCTTGCAGACTGCAAGGAGCTGCCGTCGCTGCAATCGAAGCTATTGACGGCGTATCGGCCGATCGACTTGTTTTCGTGGAAGGCCCGGCCCGAGCGGGCCGCGCTGCGGTTGCATGGCGTCGAACTCGCCAATGCCGAACTGCGGGAGCAATTGACGCAGTCAAACGCTCCGGCGGAACTGGTCTGCGAGCCGTCCAAAGACCAACTAATCGTCTCGGCGAGAATCGGCGGCGCCACTCCTGCGACGATCCACTTGGCGACTTTCACGGCGACTGACGAAGCGGTGCAGTTTCAATGGCATGAGCCGTCTGGCGATTCCCTCTCGATATCGGCCTGCCAGCGGTGGGTGCGGGCCTGCGTGCTCGAGCTTCACTCGGCGACGGGCTCGACTTGGGCGGCGTTGCGCTCTCCGGCAAAGCAGCCAGCGCTCCATTTGATAAGCGGCGCCGTATCCATGCGGCCCCCATTCCGGTTGCCCGCGCTCTCGCCGCAGCGCAGATTTGACTTGCGATTGCGGCGCGGCATGCTGCACCTGCACAACGATCGCACCTTTCCAATCGAGGCCGACGCCGACGATCCGCGGCGGCCGGCCCTCGTTCGAGGCCTGGGAGAGGAGTTCGGTCTGGGCGCCGTACGGCTGGCACTCGAGCGCGACGCGTCCGAGCACGACGTCTGGAACTTCAAGCTGCAGACGGAAGACTCGGCGGAGATGCTCGAAGTGCGGAAGCAGCGGGACGAATTGCAGACCGAGTTGCGCCGGCTCGAGGAGCCGCTGGCCCGGTTTCAGGATCGCGACGCCAGCATCAATGACAAGCGGGAGGCTGCGAGTAAACTGGAAAGCTTGCTCGCCGGCGACGCGGGCGACGCTCCGAAAAAGGCGGACGATGAGAAACCGTCGCTGAAGCCCGCCGAGGCGCACGCGAGGGAACGGCGCATCGTCGCCGAGGCGGAGCGCCGGCGGCGCAGCTTGCAGCGGCTGAGAGACGAATTGAAAAGAAAGCTTGACGAGCGGCAGCTTGGCGCCACCGATCTCATGCTGCTGGCTGATTCGGTCTCGGCGGTGCTTTACCGGGAAGTCGAGGACGACCTTCGAGTCGATAGCGTCATTATCGGCGAGCCCGGCCCCGAGCCCGCCCCGAGCCGAGGCCCGAGCGGGACGAGTACGAGGAATTCAAACCGCAATGAGGTACGCGCCGCTTCTCTTCCTGGCATGCCTGCCCCTCGCCGGATTGACCGCGTGGAGCTTTGTCGAAGCGCTGGGACCGACCGTCCCGGCCGAGTCGGCGAAGCCGGCGCCGGATTCTGGCCGCCAGCCGGAAACTGGCGCGCGATACGGAAACGACGGTTGCCGCCGAGCAGCCGCTGTTGCGTGCGTTGGAGCGCACGGACTTGCTTGCCGCGAAGCGCCGCGAGCTGACCGCCGCCGAGAATGCTCGGCTGAAGCGGCTGGTCGACGCCTGGGAAACCTCCGAGGCCGCACGGGCCCTGGCGGCCAGATACGCCGCAGCGGCGCCGCCGCCAGAGGCGGACGACGCCTCGCTCTCGGCTCGCCGCGCCATGCAGAGGATTTGCTGGCCCGCTTACGCGAGTTCGTCGCCGACGAGCGCAAGGCTTCCGCCGGTCAATTGGCCGGGGCCGAAGGGCTGTTCAAACTGCTGGAAGAGCGCGGCAAGAAGCTGCAAGGCGAGCTGGCCGGCTATCGTCGCCAGGACAACATGCTGGCTGCTCTACAACAAGCCGCCGATGACTTGGATGCCGGCCGGTACGATGAGTGCCTGGCGATTCTGGCCAGCGAATCGCTCAGCGGCGTACGAGAAGGCGATGCGGGCGCCCGGGCCCAACTGCTGCGCAAGCGGGCCGAATATCGCCAGGAGGGCGAAGCGCTGCTGGCCAGACAGCCGAGCGGCGAGGCCGATCGCCCATTGTCTCAGGCAGTTGAATCGTTCCTCCAGCGTCATCCCAATCCGCCTGCGCCGACCGAGGCCAGGCTGCAGACTCAACTGGCGAAGAAAGCCGACGATTTGCGCTTGGCCGTGGCCATTGCCGACCTGGCCAATCCGCCCGACCTGGAGACGCTGCTGGTCCAGGCCGCGGCCATCGTCGCGCACGAGCAGGTCGACGATGCGACGCGCAAGCGAGCCCGGCGCGCGTGGTCGATTGGCTGCTGTCGAAAGGCTTCCCGCGGCTGGAGCCGCCGGAGGACTTGCTCGGCAAGCAGGAAGCGGTCACCAAGAACGATCAGCGGAAGATCGGCATCTTCTTTCTGCCGCCGGGCGCCGAGCAATGGAGGTTCTGGGCCAACCGACGCGACCGCGAGCGGCAGCCTCGCGGCGACGAACAGATTCCGCGAGACAGTTTCCTGCAACCCCCGGCCGCGCCGATGTACGTGGCCTGGGCGCAAGAGTATAACGAGCAGACCGCCAGGCTGATCAGGCAAGGGGGCGCACGGAGCGACTGGGAAGAATTCGCCCGGCGCTGCGACGGGTGGCAGAAGGAGCTGACGGCCTACCGCGAAAAGTGGGGCGTCGCGGAAGAGCCCGACCGTTCGTGCCGGGCGTGGACCTTTCTGGACGCCGCCGCCACGGCTCGCACCGTCGTCGACCGTTGGCGCCAGTTCGAACAGGTTTTAGACAAGGCAACTTGAGTTCAACCGTCATCGCGCACACGCCGCCGGCCGGCGGCGGCGCTCAACCTCGAAGAGGAACCGCACGCATGTCGCCCTACACGCAGGAGATCAGCCGGGCCAGGAAGGCCTGCTTCTTGTTCTTGCTCGACCAGTCGTACTCCATGGAAGAGCCGCTGGGCAACTCGAGCCTGCGCAAGTGCGACGAACTGGCCAAGGCGCTGAACGCCTGGCTGCAGAACATGACGATCCGCGCCAGCGGCGACACCGGCATCAAGGACTGGATGGACATCGGCGTGATCGGCTATCGGACCGACAACCAGGGCAATCCGATCCTGGAGTCGGCCTTGCAAGGCGCCCTGGCCGGTCGCGAGCTGGTTTCGATCGCCGACATCGGCGCCAACCCGCTGCGAATCGACCAGGTGATGCAGCAACTGCCCGACGAAGACACGGGCGAAATGATCGAGATGCCCGCGGAAATGCCCGTCTGGGTCGATCCCAAGGCCGACGGCGGCACGCCGATGTGCAACGTGCTGCACCACAGTTTCGAGATTCTGGAGAACTGGATCGGCGAGCACTCGTCGAGCTTTCCGCCGATCGTGATCAACATTACCGACGGCGAGTCGCAGGACGGCGATCCGATTCCCTACGCCGATGCGATCAAGAGCCTCTCGACCGACGACGGCAACGTACTGCTCTTCAATTGCCACTTGTCGATGACGGCCGCCGATCCGTTCTTATTCCCCGCCAGCAACGAGATCCTGCCTGACGATCTGGCCCGCGTGCTGTTCGACATGTCGAGCCTGTTGCCGGAGCCGATTCTCAACCGCGCCGTGGCCGAAGGCTTTGAATTGCAGCCCAACGCCCGCGGGATGGCCTTCAACGCCGACATGGTGGCCTTGATCAAGTTCCTCGACATGGGCACGCGCCGCGGCGCCCGGCGCCTTGCGGTAGAGGATAATCCATGCCGGACGAGAGATGTCAGACATGGAAAGCTTTTTTGAAGGAGATAGGGAGATGAGGAGGAGATACGGGGGATAAGAAGGTAAATTGAAAGGCGTTTTTTCGGATTACGCACTCACCCAAAACTTACGCTTCGGGTCGGGAGGATTGATGAGCAATCCGGTTTTTGTACCATCTCCCCGTCTCCTCTGAATCCCGTTATCCCTTTTTTAAAAAGCTCGAATCTACAAATTGCCTTTCTATCAGCCGGTTTGATCGATTGAGGAGTCATCTAGGAATGAGCACCGTTGAAGATCCGGGATGCGTCATCCTGCTGTTGGACGAATCGGCGGGCATGGGCGCCGTGATGGGCGAAGTGGTCAGCGACGGCAAGGCTTCGACGAAGTCCAATGCCGAGCGACTGGCGACGGCCGTGAACGCCCTGTTAAACCAATTGACGACCGGCCCCAGTTTCGATCTGGCGCTGGTCGGCTACCAGGCGGACGGCGCTGGCAAGCTGCACGTCGGCGGCCGGTTCGGCGGCGAACTGGCAGGCCGCGAATTCGTGTCAACCGGCGAACTGGCCGCGGCGCCGCTGCGCACCGAGACGCGCACCAGGAAGGTTCCCTCAGGCGGGTTCGCAGCGGTGCGCGAGGAAACCGTCGAGTTTCCCGTCTGGTACGAGCCCGCCTTGGGCGCCAAAGCGCCGCAGATTGCGGCCTACGATTACTGCCGCGAGTTGCTCGCGCGGTGGACGGCCGGAGCGGGAGACGCCGTGGCCGGCGCACCGCTGGTGGTGCACGTTTCTTCCGGCGCTTTGGGGGACGGCAATCCGCAGCGGGCGGTCGGCAAGCTGATGGAACTGTCCACGCCCGCCGGTCCGCCGATCCTGCTGCAAGCCCATCTGGCCGCCGCCGCCGCCGTGGCGCCGTCGCTCTATCCTTCCAGTTTCGTTTACCTGACGATGGGCTCCGCGCGTGACTTGTTCCGCCGCGCCAGCGAATTGCCGCCGCACTTGATCGATGCGCTGCGCGAAGCGAAGGTCACGGTGAACGAAGGCGTCCGGGGATTGATCTATAACGCCAAGATCGCCGATGTGATCCGCATGTTTTCCCTGGTCAAAGCGCACACGCGCGACTGGCCGTCGAAGGGCGGAACGCCTGCGCCCGAAACGCCGGCCCTTTACGCTCCCGGTCCCGAGTCGTCCTATGCGGACGAAACGATTCCCTTGAGCGACGGACCGGAAGACCTGCCGGATGGCGAGCAGGCCGGGCTGGTCGTCCTGGCGCTCGATCGCTCGGCCGCCGACCCGTACGGCGGCGGCTTGCAGATGCCGTTTTTCAAGTTACAGGACCAGGCCAACGAGATTTTGAAGCAGATCTCGAAGCTCGGCGATCTCGCCGTTGACGCGGCGGTGGTCTCTTACGGCTTGAACTCCGCCGGCGAGCCCGAGGTCTGCACGACGTTTGACGGACCGTTGGCCGGCAAGTCGCTCGTGCCGCAGCAGGAACTCGCCGAAGGCGCCATTCGCGTGGAGCAATTCGAGGAGGAGGTTTCCAACGGCATCGGCGGACTGGTCAGCGTGACGCGCAAAAAGCCGATCTATTTCGATCTCGAGCCGACGGCCGCCGCCTCGCCCGGAGCGGCGTTTGCCGCGGTCGCCGGAATCGTCGGCGATTGGCTTTCGCAGCACCCGTCGGCGCGTCTGGCGCCGATCGTGGTCCATCTTACGCGCGGAACGTTTGACGTTACGGAAATCGAGGCGGCGGTCGCTCCGCTGAAGAACCTGGAATCCGCCGCCGGCGCGCGACGCTGTATCACGTGGCGGCCACCGAGACGCCGCACAAATCGCTTGCCTACCCGGCCGACGCCGAGGCGTTGGACGAACCGTGTTTGAAGAAGTTGTGGGAGCTCAGCAGCCCGCTCTTGAGCCGCGACCGGCTCTCGCTCGAGAAGCCGGCCGTGACCGATGAGTCTGCGCGGCATGGTGGTCAACGGCAAGTTCGACGTCCTGCTGGAAGGCGTCAAAGATGCGTTGTGCTCGGTGTGAGCCGCGTCGCAGCCGCGGGCATCCCCGGGCATCCCGAGTTCACGTTCATCACCTCCAGGCAAGATCGAGGCCCGGCAGTGCGTTTTCAGGCTCAAACGTTTTGGTTGGCGAAAGACGCCGACGAACCGGACCAATACCAGGACGCCTTCGAACTCGACGCCCAGCGCGGCATCGCTGCGATTGCCGACGGCGTCAGCTCGGCGATCTTTTCCGGCCCTTGGGCCCGCATTCTGACGCGAGCGGTGGTTGAAGAGCCGCCTTCGCTGGAAGATCCCGAAGCGTTTCAGGCCTGGCTTGCCGAGCAGCGCCGGCGCTGGGCCGATCAGATCGACTCCAGCCGCTTGACCTGGTATCAGCGTCCGAAAATGGTCGACGGGGCGATGACCACGTTGTTGTGGGTCGAGTTGACGCCGATTGAGATCGGCGAAAACGGCCTGGCCAAAAACTATCGGCTGCGATGCTTCGCCATCGGCGACAGTTGCATGTTCCACGTGCGCAACGGCGAAACGCTGGCCATGTTCCCGCCCATGCAGCCGGACGCATTCGGCCTGAACCCGGCGGTTGTCGCGAGCGTTGACCGCAAGGTCGATCACCTGCTGGAATTCCACGCCTGGGAAACGACTTGCCTGCCCGACGATTTGCTGGTGTTGTGCACCGATGCCATCGCGCTGTGGGCCTGCCAGCAGTCGGAAGCTGGCCAAGACGTCGACTGGCGGAGCTACTGCGAGCAAAGCGACGAGCGCTGGCAAGCAGAGATTTTCGCGATTCGGGACTCCGGCGCGATGCGTTTCGACGACAGCACGCTCGTATTGTTACGCATCATCGAGGAAACTCCCGCTCCGATAACGTTGCCCTCGGAAACGCCTGAGGTGGAGGAGGAAGAGCGCGAAGAAGCACTGGGGTATGTCGAGGAAGTAGCGACGGCCGACGCGCAACCCGAACCAGACGCAGTGCCCGACATGCCCGCGGAGGCTGATCGCGAGGATACCATCGAGCCGATCGATCTGGCGGAAGCCGTCGAAGAGCCGCGAGCGCTGATCGAAGACTCGCCGCCGACGGAACCTGCGGAAGACATCGAACCGCCGCCCAGCGAAAAGGAAGACTGAATCGAACGCCCAGAGCGGCTAACGTGCCCGCTTGTTTGCACCGGCGAGACCGAGCGCTTTATCAGGTCCAGAGATTCGAGTTGCCAATCTCAAGCCGCGAGGGCGCCTGGCGGCAGAGCGAAGCGATGCTCCAGTGAAAGCGAGGCTGCGCTGAAGCTCTGCTTGCGCTGCGCAGATTTGCGCCCATTCAGCGAACTAGCGTTATTTCGGTTTCCAGCATAGCGGGTGCGCTCTTTCCGGACCCGACTCATGTTGTGAACGGCATTCCCAATACGACCAGATCTCACAGAAATCTCTCTCATACATTCAAAACAGTTAGCAGGCTTCAGCTTGCGATGAATCGGCGCCTGCCGATACGATAGTTAAGCAGGCGGTTGATGGTCGACACCCTACACCCGAGTTCAGCGAGCGTATTCCATGTCAGGCATCCATTGCCGGCAAACAGTGCATCAACAACACGCCTTCAATAACTTCTACGGCGTCGAACGCGAAGGGCTGACCATGGTCGGCCGCCGCGGCATGCTCAAGGCCGGCCTGGCGGGCATTGCCGGACTGAGTCTGCCCGAGCTGTTGCGGACTCGCAGCGAAGCGGCCCGCGCCGGCCGCACGACAAAGCCTCCGCAAGAGCGTCATCTTGCTGTGGATGGCGGGCGGGCCGAGCCACATCGACACCTGGGATGTCAAACCCGAGCCGGCCGCTGGAGAATCGCGGCCCTTTCTCCGCGATTCAGACGAAGCTGCCCGGCGTGATGATCTGCGAGCATCTGCCCAAACAGGCGGCCATGCTCGACAAGTTCACGATCATCCGTTCGGTCGACGCGCTGCAGAGCAATCACGAGCCCAATGCCGTATTTCAAACCGCCAACCTGGCGGCGGCCCCTCGCACGAATCCCGAAGGCGACAAATATCCGGCGATCGCCTCGGTCGTCGCCAAGATGCACGGCCCCAATCACCCGGCCATGCCGCCCTATGTGGCGTTCATGAAGTCGCGGTCGCATCTGGCTTTCGCCGGCTACCTGGGCAAGCGTTACGATCCGTTCATCGCCAACCAGGCCATGCGACTGCCGGTCTATGACCTGGTCGGCAACGACACCGGACAGATGTCCGGCGCCAACGTCTTCCAGTTGCCGCAGGGTTTGAATTCCGACCGCCTCAACGATCGGCGCATCGCTGCTGCGCAACTTCGATCGTCTCCGCAGCGATCTCGACCAGAGCGGCTCGATGGAGGCCTTGAACAGCTACCAGCAGCAGGCGGTCGAAATGGTGATCGGCCAGCGGGCGCAAGACGCCTTCGACCTGACGCAAGAGCCGCAGCCCGTGCGAGACCGGTACGGCAAGCACCTGTGGTGCCAGCAGGCGCTGGCCGCCAGGCGGTTGGTCGAAGCCGGCGTGGCCTTTGTGACGATCGACCTCAGCTATCACACCGCTTCCGGCACGTGGGACACGCATGGCGACAACATTCCGCCTTACGGCGGCATCTTGCACGGCTTGGGGCCGCTGCTGCCGCTGTTCGATCATCTCATCACCACGCTGGTGAGCGATCTCGACGAGCGCGGCCTGCTCGATGACGTGCTGGTGATCGCCATGGGCGAGTTCGGCCGCACGCCCGTCATGGGGACGCAAGGCAGCACCGACGGCCGCAATCATTGGCCGGTGGTGATGTCGATGTGCCTGGCCGGCGGCGGCATGCGGCATGGCCAGGTGATCGGCGCCACGGAAAGCGACGGCGGGGCCATCAAGGAACGCCCCGTCACGCCGAGCGACCTTGCGGCCACGATCTATCGCTACATGGACGTGCCGCTGGACGCCACCTATCTGGACAACCGCGGTCGGCCCCGCTACATCGTCGAGAACAACGGCCAGCCGATCAGCGAGCTGTTTTAAGCGCTCGCATCGCGGAGTTCGCAGGCACGCACCAGGAATTTCTCGGCCTGCTCTGGCTCCGTTTTCCTCCCGCAATCGCCGCTCAAGCGACGGACCGAGTCGCCTGAATGTTCTCGCGCAGGGCAAGAATTCGCTGCACCGGGCGAATACCTTGCAAAGCGCCGAGAAACTCCGATGCGGCGCCATGCAAGGCGACGAGCCGCAAGGTTGCGCGATGGCGAAGATGACCGTCTCCGAAAAGAACGCTTTAGTTCCGCCAGGGCTGCTGTTATCTTGAGGAGCGGACGCAGCATGACGCGGGGCAATTCCTTGTCCTTCGCCTGCCCTCGTCTCGCGAAGGCGATCCGCAAGACGAAGTCGATCTGCGCCGATTTTTCAATTCTCCGCACGACGATCCACCAGAACCTCGAGATTCCTGACGCCATGAGCGAAGCATCGAAGGCCGAAACCGAAGCAACGTCGATTTCCGAGCGTTCGGCGTCGTCCGACCGCGACGACACGCCGGCAAGCATCATCTTGATTTCCTACCCCAAGATCGTGTTTCTCTACCCCACGTTCCTGGCCGCGCTGGCGGCGGCGATCTACCTCACCTTCTCCAGCCACGCGCTCGATGCCGCGCATCGTCCGGCGGTCATGACCTCGACCCTGTTTCTGGCCGTCTTCGCGGTGAACCTGGTGGTGCTGGGATTTGATTTTCCGCGCACCACGTCGCTGACGCTGTTTTTCCTGGGCGCCGCCGTCGCGATGGGGCTGGTGTTGCTGTTCGAGTATTACCCCGAGATGCTGCCGCACGTCACGGCCCTGCTGGCCAGGTTCCGGCCGCTGGCCAATGCGGCCTTTTACTGGGCCTTTGCCGCCGTGCTGGGCGTGATCTTTGCCTGTGCCTACGTCGTCGTGCATTTCGACTACTGGGAAGTGCGGCCGAACGAGTTGCTGCACCATCACGGAATCTTGAGCAATCTGGAGCGTTTCTCCGCGCCGCATCTGCGCATCGACAAAGAGATCGACGACGTCTTCGAATACCTCTTGCTCCGCTCGGGCCGGTTGATCCTGCAACCGAGCAGCGAGCGCCGCGCGATCATCCTGGACAACGTGCCGTTCATCGAGCGCAAAGAAACGCAGATAACGCGTATGCTTCGCGCGCTGCAGGTGCAAGTCCGCGGCGACCGTAGTTGAGTTGCCGGAAGCATGACCGTTGCGCTGCCGGCGACGCGCCCCAGAACGCCGTTTACATCAACAGGGTGTGCGACGCATCATGCACCGGAGACGGCCAGGTGCCGATCCGCCGGACGTCGAACAACTGCACGTGGGCGCAGTTCTCGCACGCCACCTGCACCATGGCCGGCGTCGGCAAGGCTGGCTCATTTAACGCTTCTTCCGGGTAAAGGATCAGCAGTTCGTCGGCAATCGACCAGCGGTTGGATTGGCATAGCGGGCAAACATGCCGCCCGATTTTCTGCCGCAGCCACTCGCCAAACGCGTTGCGTTGTTCGTCGGTGATGTGCATGGCGGACAACCTCCTTCAGAACCGTTTTCTTTGCCGTCCCGCCCCATCGGGGTGAGCTTAGTGCATTCTATGCGCGGCGGCTGCCCGTGGTTCGGCTTCCCCGCCATCGGGCGATATCGGAAACGCCGTGGGTTTCCGCAAACCGCAAGGACTGCGCCTGGCAGCGAGGGGAAATTCTCGCCCATTTCCGCGGCAATACCGCGAAACTTACGCCCTGAGCGCTGGACACTTGGGCGACGGCCGGGGAGCCCCTCGGCCGGCAGTTGTTCGGCTCGTTCGCGGCGGCGAGCTATCTCGCGCGCGTCACGCGCTCCCTTGCAAGAATTACAACTCCTCCTGTCGCAGGGCGGCAGACTAGAGGGCTTGGGGGAACCCTCCGCCCGCCAAGGCCGCGGCAAGTTGCCTGGTTTGACGTTCCGCGTGCTCCATTCGTTTCGGGCACGCCATTCGCTTTCATGTTGCGTAGCGAGACCGTCAATGTCCCAGTTCGAGCGGTCCGCCAAGGAGCTTTGCGAGGGCAAGGAGGTAGAATCATGTCCGCCTTTGAACCGATTATCGCCCGGCGTCTGTTCGCCGGCCTTTTGGCGTGGGGCGTCGCCGCAGTCGCCGTCGCGGCCGCCGACGACACCTCGCCGCCAAGTGCGGCGCATTCGTCCGCCGTAGAGCGGGCCATTTGCAATGAGCCGTGGCATACCGAATTCCGGGAGCGTCGGTATCGCGTCGCGCATCCGGTGTGGGAGACCACCGAGCAAGAAACTCGCACCAAGGTGTTGCGTCCCGTCTGGGAAACGCAGTGGCGAGACGAGACCTACCTCGTCCGCAAGCCGGTCGTCGAAACGGCGATGCGCGAAGAGCAGTACACCATGTACGAACCGGTGACGACCTACGCGACTCAGACCGTCGACCAGGGGCAATGGGTCCAGCAGCAGACGATTCATCCGCGCCCGCCCGCGACGCGGCTGAGGTGGATTCCCGGCGGCTGGACCGTCGATCCGAAAACGGGTTCGAACTACTGGAAGCCGCCGATGCTGCGACCGGTGCAGGTGGAGCGTCCGGCGAGAGTAACGGCTCGTCGCGTCTGGCAGCCGAACCTGGCCGTGACGCAAGTCCCGACGACCGCCTGGGAGCCGCGCGTGCACACGCGTAAGGTTCCGGTGCAGCAAGTGCGTTACGTCGAACAGCGCTGCGTGCGCAAGGTTCCGCAACGTGTTTGCCGGATGGTCGAGCAGGAGCTCGTGCAACGAACGCCGGTGACCGTCTGCCGCACGGTGTATGAAGATCGCGTTGAGTCCGTGCCGGTGCAAGTCCGCGGTTGCGCCCCGGTTCCGGCGCCAAGCGAAGGCGCCTGCCCGATGCCTGCGCCGTCGCCGATGCCGCCGACTTCCCGTCCAGAAATCGACCCGAGCATGCCCGTGCCCGCGCCCGTGCTGCCGGAAGAATCGCTCCGACCCGACGGAAAGACCTCCGGCGAAGCGCCTCGGCCGCTCGTGCCGGTCACGTTCGCATCGTATCCGCGGCAAAGCTGAAGCCCCAGCCGGCATGCGCGCCCTGGGCAGGAAGGTCCGCTCCAGCCCAAGGGGGGCGGGCGGCTTGCCTTTTGCGCCGCATCGCCGAGAATTAGGGATGGAGGCGGCCGACGAGCGGCGACGGCAGCCCGTTGCGATGCCGATGGCGCGGACGGTGCAAGGCGCTGGCGCTCGGCGGCCTCCTTCGTCGGCTATTTCGAGCTACTCTTATCGCAGCGGCGTTTGCCGCCGGATCCCACGCGGGAGGGAGGACGATCATGGTTCGAGACGACGTCGCTCAGCAAGCTTTCATCGAGCACGAGATGCTCAAGCACATCGCCGGCGCACTGCGCACGACGATGGAGTGGCAGCTCAACGCCGAAGATGTCTCGCGCAAGCTCTCCAGTTTGCGTTTCATCGCCGAATCGTTCCGCCGCCACCTCGATCACGTCTTCGACTTGGAAGAGTACGACGGCTACATGGCGGTGGTTACCGAGTCGCATCCCCATCTGCACGACAAGACGGAGACGCTGCGGCAGGAACACGAGGCGCTGCGGCGCCGCCTGCGAAGCTGCCTGCACGTACTGCACGGGATCGACTCCGACGACGACGAAGCCCTGGCCAAAGCCTGCCAGGAACTGCTGCTGATTCTAGATGCCGTCAATGATCATAACCAGCGCGAGATGAAGCTGATCCAGGATGCCGTGCTCTTCGACCCGGGCGGCGAAGGCTAGAGCAACACTGCTGCCGCCGCATGGCCGCCTGAGCTTACCGCGCCGGTCAAGGCGGCAGGCGCCTCCAGCCTCAACCAGATGACCTCCGCGACGTACAGGAGGAGAGGCGGCGGCAATGCCTTCGACTTTCAGGTACAATCGTATGGATGAAAGGAGGAGGATTATGCATGTCATCAAGGCCGTCTGGACCAATGGTCAGATTGTGCCGGTCGAACCCGTCGATTGGCCGGAAGGCAGCGAACTGCTTGTCGAAGCGATTGCGCCGAGCCATGAGCGAGTCGGCCTGACCGAAGACGAATTGAGCGATGACCCGGCGTCGATTGCAGCGTGGATCGAGGCCGTTGAGCGAATCGAGCCGCCGGTCTGGGCGGAAGGCGAGCGCGAGGAATACGAACGCTATCGCGAGAAGCTTCGGCAATTCGACATTGAGGCCGTTCGCAAGCAAATGGAGGCAGTGCCGGATGCTGACGCCTCGTGAAGCGTCGCTACCTATTGGATACGGGAATCGCGCAAGATTACCAAGCCAGGCGTCGCGGAGTCCGCGAGCGCGTTATCGCGAACCGGCAAAACGGACACCGTATTGGAATTTGCGTGCCGGTCTTGGGCGAACTCTGGAGCGGAGTCGAATGTAGTGCGAGTCGATCACGGAATCTGACAAGCCTACGGCAAGCCATTTCCACACTCGTTATCTGGCCTTACACGCCTGCGGCCGCAGAAGAATACCGGCGCGTCTTCGCCGAATTGAAGCGGGCAGGACGACCAATTCAGCAAATCGATATACAGATCGCAGCCATCGCGCGAACGCTGCCAAATTGCGTTGTTGTGTCGAAAGACTCTGACCTGTCGGCCGTTTCCGGGCTTCGCATCGAGAACTGGGCGTTATAGCGCTTACCGATTGCCTTTGCTTGCGAAGTTTTTCGCGAGAAAGCATGCCCCTGACGCATTCGGATGTTCCGAGGACGGCTTGCGAGAGAAATTCGCTAAAAGCGTGTAAACGCATCGGCAACAGCACGCCCATCCACATACCGGTCTTCCGGCCGCTTGGCGAGGCAACGAGCGAGATCTCGCTTAAAGCCGCAGATGCGTCGGCTCGCAATTCACACAGCAAACGCGGCGGCTCCGATTCCGAAATCACTTTCGCCAGGATTGCGTCGGCAGTCGCCCCCTCGTACGGCGGGCGGCAGGCAAGCAGCGAGTACAGGATGCCGCCCAGACCATACACGTCGGTTCGCGGGCCGATCGCGCCGAAGCTCGCGTCTATCTGCTCCGGCGCCATGTAGCCGGCCGTGCCCGCAATGTACTGGCGGTCATCAAATGAGCGCTGCTCGACGCTGGTTGCGCAAACACGGGCGAAACCGAAGTCCGTCACGGCAACTCGGCCTTGAGCATCGAGCAGGACGTTTGACGGTTTCAGATCGCAGTGAATCACGCCCTGGCGATGGGCGTGCTCGATCGCTTCCGCCATGGAGGCGACGATCTTGCAAGCTTGCGCCAAAATGCCCAAACATCACCAGCAAAAGACCAGGGCAACCCGCCGGTCCGCCGCGGTAACCCCATGCGGAGTCAGTCAACGCTTTAATGGACGTACCGGGAGACGCTACAATGCACGTGTGCGGACGCTGAGCAAGTTCGCCCATCGCCGTTTCCGTTTCGCGCCTCAACCATCTCATGGAACTGCCTCATGGAACTGCGGCCCATGAGCGAATCTGACGACAAATTGCCGGCGGCCGAAGCCCCTTACCATTTGGCGCCAGAAACCCCGCAGCAGAGCGTACGGCAGTCGCCGCGGCCCCTGTCAGGAACGCCCGAGGAGCTCAACGCCATCCGGGCCGTCCTGCTGCCCGAGCGCGGCGAGAACGAACAGCGGTTTTCGCTCACAGGACTGTTTGCGGTCGTGACGTTCGCTTCGATCGTCTTGGGCTTGGGCAGTTACCTTCCGCCGGCGATCTTCGCCGGCGCGGCAGGAGCGGCAACCCTGGCGGGCATGTTTGCCTTGTCGTTGCTGCGCACGCCGCCGCTGGTCATGCAACTCGGCTGGTGGCTGCTGTTGGCCCTCTACCTGATGGCGATCGGCCGGGCCATTTGGGCGTAAACTGCACTCAGGCAGGAGCCGAAACGCCCAACTTGCCGGCCAGCGCCGCAAGCTGCCCCCAGTTGCCGTCGTCGAGCGGAATGCCTTTCTCGCTGCGCTCGGCCAGGGTGCGCTGTTCCGGGTCGCCGGGCAACTGGATTGAATCGACGCCTTCGATCCGCGGGCAACTACGCATGAAGTCGACCAGTTGCGAGATTTCGGCGGCGAAGTGACCGGCGCCGCCCATGTGTTCCGGATCGAGGGTCTGCATGTAGACGCAGTTGCCGTTCTGATTGATCGGCTTCTCGCGAATGGTCACGCCGCCCGAGAGCGCCCCGGCGAAGATCTCGACCATCAGCCCCAGGCCGAAACCCTTGTAGGCCTGCGTGCCGCCCATCGGCAGAATGGTTCCGGGCGGATCGCCGTACAGCGAGTTTGGATCGTTCGTCGGCCGTCCTTCGCTGTCGAGCAGCCAGCCATCCGGGCAAACCTGGCCGGCGATGCGTTTGACCCGCACCTTGCCTTCGGCCGTGGCGCTGGTGCCGAAGTCGAGCACCAGCGGCGCACCATGGTACGGCACGCCGAAGGCCAAGGGGTTGGTGCCCAACCGGGCGCCTTGCCGCCGACCGGAGCAACGCGGCGCATGTGACCGTGCGTGTTGACCATGATCATCGAAACGAGTCCCGCCGCGGCCGCTTGCTCACAGTACTCGCCCAGGCGTCCGATGTGGCCGCAATGAATCAGCGTGCCGATTCCGGCGCCGCTCTGCTTCGCCTTGGCGATCAGACCGTCCATCAACCGCCGGGCCTGGGTTTGACCGAAGCCCCAGCCGCCGTCGGCGACAAGCAGCGTGGGCGATTCTTTCATCACCTTGAATTCCGCGCCCGGCACGACCTCTCCCTTGGCGACCGTATCCAGATAATACGGAATCCGCATCACGCCGTGCGAATCGTGACCGCGCAGGTTGGCGCCGACCAGGCTGTCCGCAACCAGGCCCGCTTCTTCGCGGCCGACGCCGCCGGCGACCAGCAGTTCCAAGGCAAACTCTTTCAACGTAGCGGCGGGAATCGTCGGCATGGGTTTCCTATCTCAAAAGGCGTTGGGAGCCGGCGGCTCGCCAAATGTTGCTGATGGTAGTTGATAACGTGACTGCGATCTTGGCTCTCGGCGTCGCTTGCCCGAGATGGGCGTTTCACGCGTCGGGCAACTTCCATTGCCGCCGCGCTTCGAACACGGCGACCGCGACCGAGTTCGACAGATTCAGGCTGCGGGCTTCCGGACGAATCGGAATCCGCAACAGTCGCTCACGATGCTCGTCTTTCAAGCTGGGCGGCAAACCATTGGATTCGCTTCCGAAGACCAGCACGTCGCCCGGTTCGAACGCGACCGCGGTATAGCTTTGCGTGGCGAACTTCGTAAAGCAATAGGGGCGTCGCGGCGGCAGCCGGGCGGTCAGCGACGCCCAATCGTCGACCACTTCCCACTCCAGGTGCTCCCAATAATCGAGCCCGGCGCGGCGAAGGTAGTAGTCGTCGACGCGGAAGCCGAGCGGCCGGACCAGCCACAGTTTGCAGCCGGCGGCGACGCAGGTGCGTCCGACGGCGCCCGTGTTATGGGGGATTTCCGGCTGAAAGAGCACAATGTGCAAAAGCGGTTCGTACTTCACCTTAGCGTGAATATCACGCCGCCCGCCGCCGGTCAAGGGGGGACGCTCTCGCCCCTCGTTTTGCGATTCCGAACTGAGGCCGCTGGAGCAGGCGGCGAACTCAACGTTCCGTCGCCGGCTTCCGCGCGATGTGGCTGAGAGCAAGCGCCGATTCGCTTTCGCCGGTCGATTTCTTCAATTCATCGGGGACCGTGCCGCTGGCCACCGAGTTCGAACCGATCACGCTCCAATGGCGGTAGTCGGAGCGCGCCAGGGTGACGTCGGAATTGATCACGGCCCGGCGTGATTTGGCATCGAAGGCAACCACCCGGAACTTTGCCGTGCCCATCGCCTTGGCGCGGTTGAAGACCGCCAGCTTGGGCAGGGCGATCGGCGAGGGGGGCGGCAACGGAATCTCGGGAATTCCGACGAACAGTTCGTGTCGATCCGTGCCGACCGCCCCGCTGGCGATTTCCAGCACGACGTCGGCATCATCGGCCTTGTCGCACAAGCGGCAATCGATCGCCATCAATCGTTGGTGCAACGAGACGATAACGTAATTCTTGTCGACGCAGTCCAGGTACTGCGTGTCGACAAAAACCTTGGCGCCGGCAACGGGCCGCAAGTCGACCTTGTCGAGCGCATGGTCCGTGGCCTGGGAGATCAACAATTGCTCGACGCCCGTTCGGGCCGTGTCCGATTCTTTCATGGTTGCACAGCCGCTCAACAGGATAAAGAAACTGGCCAACAGGCAGAATCGCACAGCGGTCGTCCTCGCTAAACAATGGCGCAAGCCCCTGTTCCAATTGAACTAACGTCTAGCCAGGCGGGAACGGGCCGGCCCCCCGTACGCGGCAGCGTAAGAGGCTTATCGGTCGAACCGATTGCAACGGTTAAGCGAAGTTTGGCAAGGGGCTGCGGCTTGGAACGGCTCGCGGGCAGGCTGCAAACGACTTATCGGGGCGAGCCGGGCGCCGGGCGAGTTGACAACCCGCCGGCGGATCCAAGCGAATGCTGCGTCTCAACCCAACAGCGAGGTTAATGCCTCGCCTTCGCAGATGCGGTAGGGGCGGTTCTGGCGGTCGTGGATTTCCAGATCGGTCCGCAGGCCCAGAGCGCGGTAAAGCGTAGCTACCAGATCTTGCGGAGAAACGGCGCCGTCGCGTGGATAAGCCGCATGCGCGTCGGTCGAGCCGTAAACCTGTCCGCCGCGGATCCCGCCCCCGGCGAGCACGGCGGATTGGGCAGCGCCCCAATGGTCGCGGCCGCCGTTCTTGTTGACCTTGGGCGTACGGCCGAATTCGCCATACATGGCCACGATCGTCTCATCGAGCAAGCCGCGCTGCTGCAGATCTTCCAGCAAGGCCGAATACGCCTGGTCGAGCGGCGGCAAACAGTAGTCGTGCCTCAGCATTTTGTAGCCGCTGAAGCTCGCCGTGCCATGGTTGTCCCAGACGTTCATCACGTTGCCGTTCGGCTCAATGAAATACCAGACCACCGTCACCAGGCGGACGCCGGCTTCCACCAGTCGCCTGGCAACGAGAAAGCTCTCGCCATACTGGTTGCGGCCGTAGCGATCTCGCATCGCGTCCGATTCGCGTTCGACGTTCAAGGCGCCTTTGGCTTCGGGACTGGTCAACATCCGGATCGCCTGGTCTCGGAACAGGTCGAAGCCGGCGGACGATTTGGCTCCTGACTTATCCAGCGCGCGTTGGCCGCGTTCGATTTGCTCGAGCAGGCTGAAGCGGGCCGTCAGACGCTGCTCGTCGACTTCCGCCGGCAGCTCAAGACTGTGCGGCGGCGGCGCATCGACCTCGCCCGGCGGTTTCAGTTCCAGCGGATCGTGCTGCGGCCCGAGAAAGCCGGCATAGGTGCCAGCGTACGTGACGCCATCATGACCGACCGGTCGCGGAATGGTGGCCGTGGCCGGCAATCCGCCTTGCGGCGAGAAGCGGGACACGACCGAGCCGATCATAGGAAAGTCGGAACGGCGGCGCTGACGCGGCGCTCCGGCAAGCGTCGGATCGATCCGCCCGGTGAGCGTATGGAACACGCTCGGTATATGATCGTTGCTCTTGTGGGTCAGCGAACGCACGATGGAAAACTTGTCGGCGTGTTTCGCCACTTGCGGCAATTGATCGCAGATCTCGATACCGGCCACGTTCGTCGCGATCGGCTTGAACTCGCTGCGAATGCCTTCCGGGGCGTCGGGCTTCAGGTCCCACATGTCTTGCTGGGGCGGACCTCCCCAGAGGTAGAGCAGGATGCAAGACTTGGCGCAAGGCGCAAGGCGAATGTCGCTTGCCGCCGCGGCCCGTTCCGCTTCAAGCAGCGCGGGCAACGTCATGCCGCCGGCGCCGAGGCAGCCGAGTCGCAGCAAGAGATCGCGTCGAGAAAAGGCGAAACGGCTCATTTTTCAAGCCCTGGCGAACATCGAGAGCAGTGAAGCCCCAAGACGTTGCGGTTTCAAACGGCTCTCAAGCAGCGTTCCGCGCCGTCGCTTGTGTCTAGCCGATTCTCGCCAGGCTAACAAGCAAAGCTCAGTCCTTTGCCGCCGCGTGCAAATGTTGCCGGGTCATTAAAAAGGTGATAGGATCAAAGCCCACTGATGAATATCTGAGTCGGATCCTGCCTGGTCTTCCCGCCTGGAAAGCAAGAAGCGCCGATGCCTGCTCGACGTCGTATGTGGAGAGAACTCGCGCTGGGGCGCCTGCCTGGCGCCGTGCTGCTTGTTTGTGTTCTCGCCGGCGGCCGCTTGTCGGCCGCCGCAGAAGCCCCGCTGCTCGTAGCGCCAAGCGAGATCCGCTGGGACGACGCTTTCGCCCGGCAACAACTGCTGGTCAGCGTGGCGGAGCAGGACGTGACCCACGACTGCCGTTATGAGAGCGTTAATCCAAGCGTCGCCACGGTCGATGAAAGCGGCTATATCGTGCCGGTCGGCCCAGGCCAAACGGAAATTGTCGTTCGCCGCGGAACGTCGGAAGCCAAGGCCACGGTGACGGTCAGCGCCTTCGATCGGAGCCGCCGCGTCGATTTCGCGAACGAGATCGTGCCCCTTTTGTCGCGGTTGGGCTGTAACTCGGGCGGATGCCATGGCAAGGCGAGCGGGCAAAACGGCTTCAAGCTGTCGCTGTTCGGCTTCGATCCCGAGTTCGACTACGACGCCATCGTGCTGGCCGCGCGCGGCCGCCGCGTGTTTCCCGCCTCGCCGGCGGAAAGCCTGCTGCTCGAAAAAGCGATCGGCGCCGTGCCGCACGGCGGCGGACAGCGACTGACGCAAGCAAGCGAGCCGTATCAATGGCTCTACCGCTGGATCGAACAGGGCACGCCGCGTTCGTCGCCCGAGGCGCCCACGATTGCCAAACTTCTCGTGGAACCGACCCAGCGCGTGATGCACACAGGCCAGCGGCAGCAACTGGCGGTAACCGTCGAATACAGCGACGGCAGCCGCCGCGATGTAACCCGGCAGGCGCAATACGCCAGCAATTTGGACGTGGTGGCCGCGGTCGACGAGCGGGGACGGGTGTGCTGCGGTTCTCGTACCGGCGAAGCGGCCATCATGGTCCGTTACATGGGGCAGGTGGCCGTATTCCGCGCTCAGGTTCCGCACGGACGCCGGGCGACGCGCTGGCCGGATTCCAACCGATCAATTACATCGACGAGCTGGCGCTGGCAAAGTGGAAGCAACTGGGCCTGGCGCCTTCGCCGGTGGCTAGCGATGCAACGTTCCTGCGTCGCGCCACGATCGATCTCTGCGGCCGGCTGCCGACGGTTGAAGAAACCCGCGCCTTCCTGGCCGATACCTCGGGCGCCAAGCGGGAGCAACTGATCGACCGGCTGCTGGATTCGCCTGATTACCCGGCTTATTTCGCGCTGCGGTGGGGCAGCATCCTGCGCAACTCGCGGCTCGCCGGCGCCGACCAGGCGGCCTACGCCTTCCACGACTGGATCAAGTCGATGATCGCCCGCAACCGGCCGTACGACGAATTCGTGCGCGGCGTAGTGGCGGCGGCCGGCGAATGGCAGGATGCGCCGGCGATCAACTGGTACTGGCAGATGCGCGATGATCAATTGCATCAGCCCACGGCCGACACCGCGCAGGTTTTCCTCGGCATCCGGCTGCAATGTGCCCGCTGTCATCATCACCCGTACGAGCGCTGGGGACAAGACGACTATTACGGTCTGGCCGGCTTCTTCACGCGGCTGGGCCGCAAGAGTTTCGGACAACCGCCGCCTTATTATTCGGCCAGTCCGCGGCGACCACGGGCGAACAGAATCCGCTGACCGGTCAAGTCGCCCGAACCGAAATACCTCGACGGCGAGTGCCGCCAACTTACGCCCGACAGGATCCGCGCCACGCGCTGGTCGACTGGATGGCCACGCCGGACAACCCGTTCTTTGCCAAGGCGCTGGTCAATCGGCTGTGGGGACACTTTTTCGGCCGCGGACTGGTCGATCCGGTGGACGACATGCGCGACACCAACCCGCCGTCGAACCCCGAACTGCTCGATGCGCTGGCCAAGATTTCGTTGATCACCATTTCGACGTCAAGCACGTGATCCGCACGATCGTCAACAGCCGGGCGTACCAGCTCGCTCGCGTGCCAACGGAAAACAACAAGCACGACCATCAGAACTTCGCCCGCTTTTACGCCCGGCGACTGATCGCCGAGGTGTTGTTGGACGCGTCGATCAGGCCTGTGGTTCGCAAACGCGGTTCGATCGGCCATCGCCGCAGGCCCGCGCGGTCGATCTGCCTCACGAAGGTTTCGGCTCGTATTTCCTCGATACCTTCGACCGGCCGCAACGGGTTTCTGGTTGCGAGTGCGAGCGGACTCGAGCGGCGCCACGCTGGGCCAGTGCTGCTGCTGTCCAACTCCGACGAAGTCGAGAACAAAATCGCCTGGCCAAGGACGGATCGATCGAACTGGATGCCAAAGAGAAGCGCCGATAAACGATACTGATCGAGCGAATTGTACCTGAGTGCCTTCTCTCGTTCCCCAGCGAAAGCGAGCGGAAGCGGGAGACAATCGAGTCGTACGTCAACTCGCAAGAAAACAAGCAGCAGGCGCTGGAAGACGTGCTCTGGACGTTCTGAACAGCAAGGAATTCTTGTTCAATCATTAGTTCAAAGGTCGGCTTTCCAGCCATGTTCTACGACAAGAGGATCGCCATGCTGGACTTCGTCGTACGCAGTTTCAGTCTGGCGCTCTGTCGCGCGCATCTCTGCGCATCGGTGGCTTGTCGTTTGGCGGGCTGACGCTGGTCGATTTGCTTCGTCGCAATGCCGCCGCGCCGCGAGCAGGGCCGACCGATGAAGAAAAAAGTCGGTGATCCTCGTCTGGCTAGCAGGCGGACCCGAGCCATATCGACACTTACGATCTGAAACCTACTGCGCCAGCGGAATTCCGCGGCGAGTTCCAGCCGATTCGCACCAACGTCCATGGCATCGAAATCAGCGAACATCTGCCGCTGCAGGCCAAGATCATGGACAAGCTGGCCATCGTCCGCTCCGGCATACATACCAACGCCGGTCATGGCATGGGCTCGCAATGGATGCTGACCGGCTACCAGCCCACGATCGAAGTCAATGACAACATCTATCCTCATGCGGTTCGGTCGTCGCCAAGCTGCACGGCGCAACGCTCCCGGCATTGCCTGCCTATGTCAATGTGCCGCGTTCGCAGGACTTGGGCAAGGCTGCCTATCTGGGTGCCTCGTACAATCCGTTCTCGCCGGAGAACGATCCCAACTCCGACGGCTTTCAAGTCCGCAATCTGCGCCTACCGGGCCGTGTTGACGAAGCCCGGTTGCATCGCCGGCACGAACTGCTCGGAAAGCGTCGACCGACCTGCGCCGCGATATCGACATGAAGGGCGCAATCGCTGGGTTCGACAAGTTCTATGACGATGCGTTGGAAATGGTCACCAGCGAGAAGGCCCGCCAGGCGTTCGACATTCAGCAGGAAGACGCCAAGCTCCGCGAGAATACGGCCGCAACGACTTGGGCCAAAGCTGCCTGCTCGCCCGGCGTCTGGTCGAAGCGGGCGTATCGTACGTCTCAGTTCAAGCCGGCGGCGGCTGGGACACGCACGGCGACAACTTCAACGCCTTAAAGAAAACCTGCTGCCGAAATTCGATCGGCGGTGGCTGCGCTCGTCAATGACCTGCACCAACGCGGACTTTACGACCGAGTGTCTCGTTATGGCGATGGGCGAATTCGGTCGCACGCCGCGCATCAATCCCGGGCGCGGGCCGCGATCACTGGCCAGGCGCCATGTGGATGCTGTATGCCGGCGGAGGTTTGAGAATGGGACAAGTGATCGGCGCTACCGACTCGCGGGCCGAACATCCGATCTCGCAAGCCTTGCACGCCCGGCTGCCTGCTGGCCACCATGTACCATGTGCTGGGCATCGACTTCACCATCCGTTCTACGATCCTGCCCATCGTCCGCTGCCCGTACTGAATGAAGGTCGTGCGATTGAAGAACTTATTTGAGATTTGTGCGTTCGCGACCGTCATTCTTGCGGCGTCTGCGCAGGTCCGCGCACGAATTGCCTTCCCTCCGGCTGGACCGCATTCAACCGCTCGGCGCCGCCGCGGGCGCCACGGTCGAAGTACAGACTTCCGCCGCCGATGCGGAGGATGCGAAGCACTTGCTGTTTGATCATCCCGGTATTCGAGCCGAGCAGACGGAGCCGAACAAATTCAAGGTCTCCGTCGCTCCGGACGTGCCCGAAGGAACGTACGACGCTCGGTTGCTGGGACGCTACGGCCTCAGCAACCCGCGGCTGTTCGCCGTCTCGCACGGCCTGACGGACGTTCCGGAGAAGGAACCGAACAACCTTTCGACTGAAGCGCAAGGCGTGGCCGTCAACTCGGCCGTGGCCGGAGCAAGCGACGGCAACAATCAGGATTTGTTTCGGTTCACGGCGCGACAAGGCCAGCGGCTGACAATCGACTGCCAGGCGGGCAAGCTCGATAGCGAGATGGACGCCTCGCTAACCGTGTTGAATGCCGCCGGAGGCCCGCTGGCCTCCAACGGAGACTATCACGGCCGTGATCCGCTGATCGATTTTATTTGTCCGGCCGATGGCGAGTACCTGGTTGAAGTCCACGACCTGTCGTATCGCGGCGGTTATCCTTACCGCCTGTTGATCACGGATCGCCCGCAGGTCGAAAGCGTCTTTCCGCGAGCCGTCGAACCGGGCAAGCCGGTCGAATTGACGGCCTTGGGTTACAACTTCGGCACGGCGGGCGAGCCCTCGCCGTGGACGATCGAAGATCGGCCGCTGCAACAATATCGCTTTTCGTTCACGCCGCCGGCGGCGGCCGAAGCGTTCGGCGCCTTCCGATTTTTCGAACATCCGACGGATCATACCGTGCTGCCCACGGCCGCCACCTGCACGCTGAGCGGATTTCAAGTACGGGCGCCTCTCGACCCCGCCTCGGCGCCGGCCATTACGTTGCTGGCCGCCGACGGACCGGTCACGCTCGAAAAGGAAACCAACGACACGGCCGAGCAGCCGCAGGCGATTTCGCCGCCAGCGATCATCAGCGGCCGGTTCGACCGCCCTCGCGATGCAGACTGGTTCCAATTCTCCGTCGCAGATCCAGGAAAGTACGAAATTCAGGTCTACGCCGAGCGCATCGCCGGGCAGGCCGATCCGTATGTCGTAGTCGTTGACGATCAGCACAACCGCCTGGCCGAGTACGATGATTTTGGTCACCGCGTGAACGCCTTCGACGGGCATTTGCGCGATCCGGTCGGAGCAATCGACCTGGTCAAGGACCGCACGTACCGGCTGCTGGTGCAAGACCGCTACAGCCGCGGCGGAGCCCGCTATCAATACGTGCTGACCGTGCGGCAATCTAAGCCGGACTTCTACGTGGCGGCCATCCACGGCGCCAATCCCGGACCGGCGGGAATCAACGTCCGTCAGGGAGGCGCTGCGCACGTCGATCTGGTCATTCATCGCGAGGGGGGCTATGCCGGCCCGGTCACGATCACAGCCGCAGGCTTGCCGCCGGGGCTGCACGCGGGCGAGGTCAAGATTCCGCACGACACGCGCGGCGTGTTGACCTTCTGGTCCGATCCCAGCGCGGCGGCCTGGAATGGCTCGATCCGTCTGACGGCGAAAGGCGAGCAAGACGGCAAGCCGATTGTGCACGAGGTTCGGCCCTATACTCGGGTCTGGAACAACCCAAACATGGGTTCCAGCCGTCCGACGCGCGAGCTGGCTGCAGCGATTGCGGATAAGGCGCCCTATTCGCTGCGGATTGCGCCAGACAAAGCCACGGTATCCGCCAGCGGCAAGCTAGACCTCAAGGTCGAGGCGACGCGTCACTGGCCGGAATTCAAGTCGGCAATCCGCCTGATCGGCCTGAGCCTGCCGGGAGGCTTTCAATTTGCCGAAGGCGAAATTGCGGAAGGCAGCAATGAAAAGACGTTCGCCTTGCAGTTGAACAACGTTCGGCCAGGCGAATACACGCTTACGCTGCTCGGACAGGCGCAGGTTCCTTTCGCGAAGGATCCCGCGGCCAAGCCCGCCAACACGCTGGTTTCGACGCCCAGCTTGCCACTCACCGTGATTGTGGAAGCCGAAAAGAAATAGCGAGCAAACTTACGACCGCTTGCAGCGCCTCGCGGTCCCATTGGCAGGGCTCGCCGGCGCAGCCCCTCTCGCAGACGCCACGCCATTTGACCACACGCAACCTTGTTCCGCCTTGCCGGGCGGAAAGGAACCTCATGACTAATCAGCAGAGACTCGCCCCAATTGCTCCGGCCAGCAACCTAACGATTTCACGGCGTACGTTGCTGCAAGCGGGAGCGGCCGGCGCGCTGGCGACCTTGGCAGGCGCCGCGCGCAAGCCGAAGAAGCGGAAGCGATCGCCGCGATCGACGCCCATACGCACTTCTACGATCCGACTCGGCCGCAAGGCGTTCCTTGGCCGGACAAGCGGAACGAGCTGCTCTACCGCCCGGTATTGCCGGAAGAGTTCAAGCAGTTGACGCGACCGCAACACATAGCCGGCACGGTCGTGGTTGAAGCCAGCCCTTGGGTGGAAGACAACCAGTGGCTGCTCGATCTGGCCGAGCGCGAGCCGTTCCTTGTGGGCGTCGTCGGCAGGCTTGATCCGGCTGACGAGCACTTCCCCAGCCTGCTAAGGCGGTTTGCGCGGCAGCGACGCTTTCGCGGCATTCGAATCAGTCATGACACACTGAAGAAAGCGCTGGAGCAGCCATCGCAGCGGAAGCATCTCGCGTTGCTGGCAGAGCACGACCTGGAACTCGACGTCAACGGCGGGCCGCAGATGCCGGCCGACGTGGCGAGAGCGGCGCAGACGCTGCCCGAGTTGCGGATTGTGATCAACCATTGCGCTAACTTGCCGCTCGATGGCCGTGCGCCGCCCGACGAGTGGCGACGCGGCATGGAGGCGGCGGCGGAAGGCAAGCAAGTCTACTGCAAAGTCTCGGCCCTGGCCGAAGCGACAAGAAAGCCTCTCGGCGAGGCCCCGACCGATCTGGAGTTTTATCGCCCGGTGCTCGATGCGCTGTGGGAGATGTTCGGAGCGGACCGTTTGATCTACGGCAGCAACTGGCCGGTCAGCAATCGGGCGGCTTCTTACGCCGACGTCTATGCCATCGCGCATGCCTATTTCGAGAGCAAGGGCTCTGGCATCTTAAAGAAGTTTCTGCGAGATAACGCTCTGGCAGCCTATAAGCCGCTGGTTTGAGTAGTGCAACGGGGAGCAGGGCGGCATCGCTGAATGCATCGCCGCTCTTTCTGCCGTCATTTTTTTCTTGCATCTTTGAGCGACTCGCCGTA
>CAWAYY010000003.1:0-61536 GCA_963786255.1 Pirellulales bacterium | reverse complement strand
TTTTTTTTGCTTCAACTTCGTTGCGTCTTGTTCTCCGGCCCTCTCCCAGCGGGAGAAGGAGTATGGTATTTCAGCGGCGGGCGGAGCTATTGCTCACGAGGTTTGCGGCGTTTGCCGGGATTGGCTCGGTCTTCGCCAGACTTGGGTCGGCCGGGTTTTTTGACGGACTTTTTGCGGCTTTCGTCCGGCCGGGACGTTCGCCTTCCTGCCGGCGAGTCGATGCGGCTTTGCGCCGCGAGGCCGTTCGGCTTTGGGCGGCCGGGGCTTGCGTTCGACAATGCGGAAGTCGAGTTCGCGGCGGTCGACGTCGACCCGGGCGACCGCCACGCGGACCAGGTCGCCCAGCCGGAACTGGTTGCCCTCGCGGTGGCCGGACAGCGTGTGCGTCGCGCGGTCGAAGTGGTAGTAGTCGTCGTGCCAGCGAGCTCGACGTGGACCAGCCCTTCGGCCGGCAGCTCGATGCCCTGGACGAACAGCCCGAAGCTCTCGACGCCGGTGATCACCGCGTCCATTTCCTCGCCGATCTCGCTCGCTCAGGTAGTGCAGCAGCTTGAGCCTTCGTCAATTCGCGCTCGGCCGCTTCGGCCCGCTGCTCGCGGTCGCGAGCAGTGTTCGCCCAGCACGAGTCAACTCGTCCAGATCGTCTGCGGCGGCTTGCTGCCCGGTCAGCAGTCGCGTCGACCAGGCGGTGGACGGTCAGGTCGGGATAGCGGCGGATGGGCGAGGTGAAGTGGCAGTAGCAGTCGCTGGCCAGGGCGTAGTGGCCTTCTTCGTCCGGGCTGTAGACGGCCTTCTGCATGACTCGCAGCACGGCGTAGTTGACGGCGTGCTGCTTCGGGCCGGCCTGCGCACCTCGTCCAGCAGCTTCTGCAGCTCGAAGCGGCTCTCCAGGCTTTCGGTCTTGAAGCCCAGCTCGCGGACGAACTCGGTCAGCGGCTTGAGCTTCCGCGGGTCGGGGGCTTCGTGGATGCGGCGCAGGAAGGGCAAGCTCCTGCTCGTGCGAGCTGCTCGGCCACCGCCTCGTTGGCCGCCAGCATGAACTCCTCGATGATCTGGTGGCTCTCGGTGTTCTCGACCACGTGGGCGCCGGTCACGCGGCCGTCCTTGTCCAGGTCGACCTTGACCTCGGGCATCGTCAGTTCGAGCGCCCCGCGTTCGAACCGCCGCCGGCGCAGGATCATGGCCAGCTCGTGCATGCGGCCCAGCAGCGCGTGGACCTCGGGCGTCGAGCTTGCTTGCTGCCAGGCTTCGCGGATCGGCCAGGTACTCGTCGACTTCTTCGTAGGTGAACCGCCGGTTGCTGCTTGATCGCCGCCGAATGCAGACTCGGTCGACACGCGCACGCCGTCGGCCGTGAACTCGATGAACGCCGTCTTGGTGTAGCGGACGCGTGTCCGGCTGCAGGCTGGCCAGGCCGTTGGAGATGATCTCCGGCAGCATCGGGATCACGCGGTCGGGCAGGTAGACGCTGGTGGCCCGCTCGCGGGCTTCGCGGTCCAGCGGCGTCTTGCGGCCGGACGAAGTGCGAGACGTCGGCGATGTGGACGCCCAGCCGCCAGTGGCCGTTCGTTCAGCCGCTCCAGCGAAATGGCGTCGTCGAAGTCGCGGGCGTCGACCGGGTCGATCGTGATGATCGGTCTCGGCCGGTCAGGTCGACTGCGCTCGGCGGGCGATCGACTCGTCGAAACGTTCGGCCTCGACGCGGGCGTCCTCCAGCGCGTCTTCGGCGAACTCGTCGGGCAGGTCGAACTCGCGGATGATCGAGAGCGTGTCGACGCCCGGCTTGCCGCGCGGGCCGAGCACCTCGGTGATCACCGCCTTCGCCGTCGTGCGACGTGCGACGGGAAGCGGACCATCTCGAACGACGACCTTGTCGTCCGGCTGCGCGTTCTTGGCCCCGGGATCGCCGACGGAGATCGGCTTGGCGAACACCGTGCCGTCGACCTGCACGTAGGCGCGTGCCGGCCTGCTCGAAGTAGGTGCCGACGAACTGGTGCGTCTCGCGCTCGATGATCTCGACGATCTCGCCCTTGCGGCTGGCCGAACCGGCCGCGCGGCTTGAGCAGCCTGACCAGCACCATGTCGCCGTCGGCGGCGTCGCCGGCATGATCGGCCGCGATGTAGATGTCCTGATCGCGCGATGGTCCGCGCGGCGCCGGCGGGCCGGACGAAACCGAAGCCTTGGGCAGCCGGCGAAACACGCCGCTCAACCGCCCGTTCTTGCCGGTCTTGGATTTGCCTGTTTTCGTTTCAGCGTTTCCGGCAGGCTCTGCGCCGGCCCGGCAACACGCGGTGTTTGTCGCCATAGGTCAGTTTGCCCTGGCGAACGAACCGCTTGATCAGGCGTTTGAACTCCTGAATCCGCGTCTCGGGGACGTTGAGTTTCTTGGCGATCTGCCGCGGTTTCAGCGGGCGATAATTCGGCCGCAAGATGAATTCGAGCAGCTCTTGAGATAGGTCGTTGTGTTCCATCGTTCTCGTGTATTCTTGAAATGTTTCTTGATTCGTGAATTCAACGCGCATTCTTTTCCGCATGCGACGCCCGAGGCTGGCGAGAACGCTCGCTCTCCGCGGCGCAGAACCAAGGGACTTGGAGCAGGAACGCCGCCGTTTGCCGCGCCGCCGTTGAATTGACGGGCTGCGCGTGTCGCAGGCTCGCGCACCAGAGCCGGGCGCACCTCAATGTTTGTCCGAGCGGCTGTCCCAAGACGGTTTGTCCCAAGACGGCGCCGCGAGGCGCCGGCGCCTGTCTGCGCTCGCGGCGGCGGTGCGACACTCTTGATCCGTCGCGTTTCCTTTGAATAGCTTGCGGCCCAAGCTGGCGTTGAAACTGGTCCACGAACTCTCGACGTTCGGGTCTTCTCGCATTTGCAGTTCGAAGCTGTGCAGCTTGGCGTCGAGGTTGTCGAGATAATACAAAGCGATCGCCTCCAGCGTCATCGGCAGCTTGGGGCTGCCGAACTCGTATTGGCCGTGGTGGCTGACGATCATGTGCTTCAGCCGCAGCGCCAACTCCGCGGGCACGGTTTCGCCCGAGAGCTGTTCCGCCTCGCGGATCTTGGCTTCCAGCAGGCTGACGGCCATCACCAGGTGGCCGATCAGTTGCCCCTCGTCGCGTGTAGGCGAGGTCGCGCTCGTAGCTCAACTCGTCGATCTTGCCCATGTCGTGCAGGAAGGCGCCCATCAACAGCAAGTCCGGCTCGACGGCCGGATAACAGTGCGACCACGCGAGTCACGACTTCCATCAGATTGACCACGTGCTCCAGCAGCCCGCCGACGGTAGGCGTGATGGTTCTTCACGCCGGCCGGAGCCCGCGTGAACGGTCATGAAGTCCTCGTCCATCAGGAAGCACTCGGCCAGCGTCCGCAGGTGCGGATTGCCGATGCCGCGCAGCAGTTCGCCCAGCCGCAGCGCCAACCGCTCAATCTGAGCCGGGCTGACGGGCATGAAATCCGCATAATCGACCTCGTCGCGCCGCGCCTTGCAGATGGCGCTGGCAATGAGCTGCATGGCGCCCTGGTAAACCTGAGCGGTCCCTTCGACGCGTACGAAGTCGCCGTCGTCGAAATTGCGGTATTCCGCTTCGCTGGCATTCCACATCCGGGCGCTGATGGTCCCGCTGCGATCGGAAAGCTCCACTTGCAGATACAGGTTGCCGTTACGGTTCGGGCGCAATTGCTTTTGCGCCGCCAAGAAAATCTGATCGACCGCTTCCTGGTGACCAAACTGATTGATGTATCGTCGAGGCATCGAGAGCGGCTTTCCAGCACGAACGAGGAGAAAGAATGGAACGAAAACGAAAGGCCGCGCAGCGAAGCTGCCCGCGCGATACCGCCTGATTCTAGGACCTTGATCTGACCGCTACAAGGGCCGGCGCCGCAACGCTTTGCCTTAACGCAACGCCGTTGTCCGGCAGTCCCGCGACGAGGCGAGAGCCAAGCAAGCGAAGCTGGAGCGTTTGGACAATGAGGCCGCACCGCATGGCAACCAAGGTGCGGCGAGGGCGCCGGCAGTCGACGCGGACCGTTTCAGCGCGCTGCCGCCGGCAAACCGTCGCAACCTTCCCTCAGGCACGCCATATTCTTCAAAATATTCCGAAGATTCGTTAAAGTCCGCCGCCGAGTGACCTTGCAGGCCGGCGCCGCCGCCAGTAGACTCCCGCCGCTTCTACCTGTCTTTTGCGGGGATTCCCCCAAAAAACCTGAGCTGCTTTCCACCGCCTGCCGGCTCGGCAAGCGGCTGCCCGGGCGGTAGGGCATTTTTCTTGCATTGGGAACTCGGGCTCTTAGAATGGAACTAAGCTCCCAATTCCCGTAATCCCAACAGCTTCGGTGGATGATGAAAGCTGCGGTGATTGGAAGTCTGGTTAGTGCAGGTCTCCTGATTTTGGCGGCGGGCGGTTTCTCGGAGTCTCGAGAAGCCTTCGCCCAACGTCACGTCGGCCAGGAACCGAGCGACGGCTCGGGATCTGATTGCCTTTTCGACGGCTGCGGGCGATAGCCAGCAGATCACGATCATCGACCCGGACAAACGGGTGATGACCGTGTATCACGTCGACGGCGAAGGCCGGATTGCGTTGAAGAGCGCACGCAAAATCGAGTGGGACCTGGAGTTGATGCAATTGAACAGCGCCGCGCCTCTGCCGCAGGAGGTTCGGTCGATGGTCCATCCTTAGTCGCTTGCCCATGCGGTTGTCGAGCCAGGGCGGACGACGAAGAGTTTCCCTTGCCAGGGAAGATGTGTGGAGATCTGCATGGCCCGCAAATTAGTTCCGCTCACCGAAGCCGCCGAACAACTCGGTCTCAGCCCCGACGAACTGAACGAAATGCGTCAGAACGGGGACATTTACGGTTATCGCGACGGCGCAAGCTGGAAATTCAAACCTGAAGACATTGAGAAACTTGCCGAGGAGCGAGCCGCCCGGGCCTCGGGCGCCGGCTCCGACTCGGGGATTGGCCCCGGCGATTCGGCCGTGCTCGCGAGCGAGCCGAGCGATTCGTTCGACGATGGGGACGACATGGTGCTGTTGAGCGAGGTCGAGCTTGGCGCCTCGGCCAGCACTTCCAGCACGGTGATCGGCAAACCCGGCAAAGGCCAGTCGGCCGAGGACAGCGATATCAAGCTGGCCCTCGACGCCGCCAAGCAGGAGCTGCCCGTTCCGCCCCATCACGATAGCGACGTATTGCCGGTGGACTCGGACGATGACCTCACGATCAATCTTGGAACGGGCAGCCAACTCGACTTGTCGAGCCCGGAAGCGCATTCCGATTCGGCCACCCAGTTGCAAGCCGCCCAGCCCATGCGGCCCGATGATCAGGGACCCGGCAGCGAACTGATCCTGGGCGGAGATTCCGGCAAGAACCTGGGCGCCCCCGGCAGCGATCTGACCTTGGGCGGAGATTCCGGCAAAGGCCTGGGCGGTCCGGGCAGCGATCTGACCCTGGGCGGAGATTCCGGCAAAGACCTGGGCGCCCCGGCAGCGATCTGACCCTGGGCGGAGATTCCGGCAAAGGCCTGGGCGGTCCGGGCAGTGATTTGACGCTCGGCGATTCCGAGGACGCCGACGTTTTCGCCTTGCAGGAAGATCCGAGCGGCAGTTCCAAGGTGCAATTGGGCGCCGAAGGGGCCAGCGTGCTCGACTCGCCCGGCGCCGGCGCGGGGAGCGATATCACGATCAGCCCGGGCGACAGCGGCATTTCGCTGCTCGATCCCAGCGACAGCGGCCTTTCGCTCGAACAACCCTTGGAACTCAGTTCCGCCGACGACGAATCGTCGTTCGACCTGAGCAGCGATTCCAGCGGTACGCTGGGAGACAGCTCGGCGGACTTCGACTCCGACGCGGTGATGGAGATCAAGGGAGAAGACGACTTCCTGCTTACTCCGCTGGAGGAGGCGGGAGACGAGGAATCGCAGGACAGCGGTTCGCAGGTCATCGCACTTGATTCGGATACCGGCGAGTTCGACGACGCGGCGCCGACCATGCTCGGCGCCGACGCCGGCGGCGCTTCGGCCGGGTTGCTGGAAGAGGACTTGGGCGGCGGTTTCGACGCCGGCCCCGACGCGGGCCTGGGCCAGTTTGGCGGCGCGACTGCGGCAGCCGGACTGAGTCCGTCGCTGGCCGCGGGACCTGGCATGGTCATGGCGCCGGTAGGCGCCGAAACGCCTTATGGCGTGCTGACCATGGTCATGCTCTCGTTCGGCGCGCTGTTCCTGGCTCTGACAGGAACGATGATGTTCGACGTCGTACGAAACATCTGGAGCTTTGACAGCCCGTACGGCTCGAGCAGCTTTTTGATGGACAACATTCTGACATTGTTTGAATCTTGAGCGTGAACAACCCAGTCGGCTGAATGAGCACAGCCGGCTGTATGAAGAGCGGCCAGGGAAGGCCAGGACTCGCTCGCACGGCCGCCGCCGGCTGGTCAATCGCCAGAAAGCGGCGCCGGTTGCCGTTGCCTGCATGAAGCGAGCCGGGATCGAAAGGAGTCGAATTATGTCTCTGCGAGGTTTGACGGCGGCAGGCGCTGCGGCGCTGGTGCTGAGTTCTTCGCTCGGCTGCCAATTGGCGCCCAAAAGCCATCTCGACGCCGCCCAGATGCAAAACCGCAATCTGAGCGAACAGAACCGGGCGCTGGCCGCCGAAAACGAGAACCTCAAGGCGCACCATCGCACGCTGGAAGAGGAGTTGAAGCAGGCCGAGATGGAGCTGGCCGACCTGGATGAGCGCAGGGGACTCGACCATCGCAAGCTCTCCAACTACGAGCGCGAACGCGAACAGTTGCAGAAGCACTTGGGCGGGCTGGTCCGCGGCCGCGGCGTGCCCGCCAGCGTCAGCAAACGCCTGGTGCAGCTCTCTCAGCAACACGCCGGACTGGAAATCGATCGCGACACCGGCGCCGCCAAGCTCGACACGGACGTGCTGTTCGACAGCGGCGAGGCAAAGCTGCGAGTCGATTCGCATGCGCTGCTCGACGAGTTTGCCGTCATTGCTGCAGTCGCCGGAGGCTGAAGCACTGCGAGTGATGGTCGTCGGCCATACCGACAATCGCCGCGTCATCAAGCAGACGACCCGGCAACGCTATCCGGACAACTGGCACCTGAGCACGGCCCGAGCCCTGGCCGTGGCCGAGTACTTGCAGAGCAAGGGCGTCCTCGAAGATCAGGTGGGCATCGCCAGTTTTGGCCGGCACCAGCCGATTGCGTCGAACCAGACCGCAAGCGACCGTCAGCGAAACCGTCGAGTCGAACTGTTCATCACCGGCCCGGATACGCCGGTGGTCGGCTGGCACGACGGGAAGACGGGCTTGTATTGAGCGGGCCCCGCAGGCGGAGCCGCGTTTTTCGACTGGGCCGGCTCTAATTGTGAACGCGCTCGTCGTCTTCCAGGCCGAGCCGCTTCATCTTTTTGTAGAGCGTGGTGCGGTTGATGCCTAGGGCGTCGGCCGTGGCGTGACGGTTCCAGTTGTTCGAGGCCAGGGCCTCCAGGATGATCTGGCGTTCGGGCGCTTCGAGGGCTTGCTTGAGCGTCCGGCCGGCGGCCGGTTCGAAAACCACCGGACGCACGGCGGCCAGAGCGGGCGGCAGGTCTTCCACGCCGATCGTATCGTCTCCCTTGCCGAGCAGCACGGCGCGTTCGACGACGTTCTGCAATTCGCGCACGTTGCCCGGCCAGCTGTATCTCTGCAGCGCCGCCAAGGCGCCGTCGGTGAAGCCTCGGACTTGCTTGTTGGATTCCTCGCAGACGTGCTCCAGGAAATGCTGGGCCAACAGCGGGATGTCCGCAATCCTCTCGCGCAGGCTGGGCAGTTCGAGATTGATGACGTTGACGCGATAGTAAAGGTCCTGGCGGAAGCGGCCCTCTTGCGACGAGCTTCTCGAGATCCTCGTTCGTGGCCAGGATCACGCGGGCGTCGACGTGGAACGTCTTCGTGCCGCCGACCTGCTCGAACTCGAACTCCTGCAGCACGCGCAGCAGCTTGACCTGCATGCCGGGGCTGGCGGTGCCGATTTCGTCCAGGAAGATCGTGCCTTCGTCGGCCTGCGCAAACTTGCCGATCTTGTCGCCATTGGCGCCGGTGAACGATCCGGCGACGTGGCCGAACAACTCGCTTTCCAAGAGCGTTTCCGGCAGCGCCCCGCAGGCCACCTCCACAAAGGGACGGTCGCGGCGGCTGCTGCGGCGATGAATGGCCCGGGCGATCAGCGACTTGCCCGTGCCGCTCTCGCCGGTGATCAGCACGGTGGCCCGGGTGTCGGCCACGCTGTCGATCATGTCGAACATTCGCCGCATGCGGGTGTCGTGACCGACGATGTTTTCCATGCCGAAGCGCAGGTCCAACTGGGCCTTCAGGCTCTTGTTCTCCTCGATGACTTGCTGCTGATTAAGCGCGCGTTCGATGGAAAACAGCAGTTCCTCGTCGATCAGCGGCTTGGTCAGCAGATCGAAGGCCCCGTTCCGCAGGGCCTCGACGGCCGTTTCCACGGTGCCGTAGCCGGTGATCAGAATGACGGCCGTTTGCGGGCTCACGCGGCGGCAATGGGCCAGAACGTCGAAACCGTCGTGCTCGCCCAGCCGAATATCGACCAGCACCAAGTCGTACGTCTTGCGATCGATCGCCTCGAGGCCGCTTGAAAGTTGGCGGCCGTATCGACCTGAAACCCTTGCTCTCGGAGCCAATCGCCCATGGATTCGAGCAGGTGTCGGTCGTCGTCGGCCAGCAGAATCGAGGGACGTTTCATCGTGAGATTGGGGCCAGGGGCAGCGATGTGTTTTCGATAAGGCGGGAGAAATAGCGACTCTCTGTCGCCAGTTATCTACGTCACGCGTTGCCATTGGTCAACAAAACCGACCCGCCGATAGACGACGCTTTGGCGTCGGCGGCGCCGCCTGCCGTACGGCTTTTGGTCAAACGCTTCTGAGGGCGACGGGATGAAACGAATTTGCCGGTTGACAAGGCTGTCGGCGGGATCCGCCGCCGCCCCCCCCAACAGTGTTTACCAGTTGTCGCGTACTGGCCGATACGTATAACCTAGTTAGTAGGGGACGGCTGTGCGTCAGGTCGTCGAAAAGGGTAAGGGGAATTTTTATGCCAACACGCTTACTGATTGTTGACGACCACGAGGTAGTCCGAAAAGGCATCGCCAGCCTATTGGAGGGCACGGACCTCGAGGTCGTGGGAATGGCCGCCAGCGGAAACGAAGCGCTGAAGGTGGCTCAAGAGCTCCGGCCGGACGTCGTCTTGCTCGACATCCGCATGACGGAGGGGGATGGCCTGTCGACTTTGGAAGAAATGCAACAGGCGGTTCCGGACTGTCGCGTGATCATGTTGTCCACGTACGACAATCCGACCTATATCGCTCGGGCTAACGCCCTGGGCGCCAGCGACTACTTGCTGAAAGACACCACCCGCGAGCAACTGGTCGGAGCGATCAACGCCGTGGCCGCCGGTGATGCGCCGTCGAGCTTTGGCGAGCTGCGTCGAGTGGCAGGGACCATGGCCACGCGGCAGAAGCAGGAGGACGTGAGCGTCGCGTTGACCCAGCGCGAAACGCAAGTTTTGCGTCACCTGGCTCTAGGGCTAAGCAACAAGGAAATCGGCCGATCGCTGTCGATCAGCATCGAGACGGTCAAGGAACACGTCCAGCACCTGTTGCGGAAGATCGACGCCACCGACCGTACGCAAGCGGCCGTATGGGCGGTCCGCAAGGGTTTAGTCTGATCTCGCTTCGTGCGAACATCGTTTCAATAACCGCTCGCGCAATCGCGCGGCGAGCGGAGTTTGGTCGGTTCAGATGGCGACATCATCGCAAGCTGTGACCGCGGACGAATTGTTCCGCATGCCTTCCGGGAAGGGTCGCTACGAATTAGTGCGAGGCGAGTTGCGGCCTAAGAGTCCGGCGTGCAGCGAGCATGGCGTCGTGACGATGGAACTGGCCATGCGCCTTGCAGCGTTCGTCAAGCAGCAGAACTTGGGCGTCGTTTTCGGAGCCGAGACGGGATTTCAACTCGAGCACAATCCCGATACCGTTCTGGCGCCAGACGTCGCCGTGGTTGGGAAAGCGCGAATCCCAGCATCCGGAATTCCGAAGGGGTACTGGCATGGAGCGCCGGATCTGGCCGTCGAGGTCGCGTCGCCCAGCGACTCCGAACGAGAGGTGAACGCCACGGTCCTCGCCTGGCTGACGCATGGAGCATGCGAGGTTTGGGCGGTCGATCCTCGACGTCGCACGGTCACACGATTTACTGGGCAGGCAAGCCGGCCGTGACGTTAAACGAAAGCGATGCCTTGCCGGGTGGAAGCGCCGTGCCCGGCTTTATGCGCCGCGTGGGCGAGTTGTTTCCGGCAACTTCCGCCTGATGTCCGTTTCAACGCGGCGTCAGTTTGCGCGAGGATGCGCCTTTTCGTAGGCGGCCCGCAGGTTGGCGGTGCTGACGTGCGTGTAGATCTGCGTCGTCACCAGGCTTTTATGGCCCAGCAATTCCTGCACGCTGCGAATATCGGCGCCGCCGTCAAGCAAGTGCGTGGCAAAGCTGTGACGCAGCGTGTGCGGCGTGGTCCGCCGGTCCAGACCGGTAAGGGTCAGATACTTCTCCAACATCCGGCCTACGCTGCGCGTCGTGAGCCGGCGGCCGAGGCGGTTGACGAACAGCGGCGCATTGCGTCCTTCCGGTTCGCGCGGGCTGACTCGACGAACGCGCAGCCAGTGCTGGACCGCCTGCGCGGCGAACGAGCCGACGGGCGACAGCCGTTCGCGCTTCCCTTTGCCTCGAACTCGCACGATGCCGGCCGTCAGATCGAGATCGCCTTCGTTCAAACCGACCAGTTCGCTGACGCGCAAGCCCGCGGAATAGAGCACTTCCAGAATGGCGCGGTCGCGGAGACCGAGCGTCTCGCTCGCCGGCGGCGCTTCGAGCAATTTGCCGAGTTCCTCCGAAGAGAGAAAGTGCGGCAGCGAGCGACTCTTGCGCGGATTTCGCAGCGGTTTGGCAGGATTGGTCTTCGCCCAGCCTTCGCGTTGCCCGAAGCGGAAGAAACTACGCATCGATGCCAGGCGCCGGGCGATCGTCGACTTGGCCAGGCCCTGTTCGTGAAGGCCGGAGAGATAACCGCGCAAATCCAGCGTAACGATTTCCTCGGGCGACGGCTGCTGGCCGTAGCGCTCGGTCAGATACTCCGCCAGCGCTTCGAGATCTTCGCGATAGCTCTTGATCGTGTAAGTCGAGCAATTGCGCTCGACTCGCAGATACTGCAGGAATCTCGCAATGGCCGTCTGCATCGACGTCGCCAGGCTCAGGGGGTCTCGTCCGAGTCAGTCGGCAGCGCCAGGTTAAAGCGACGCGCACGCGCCGGTTCCGGCTTCGGCGCTTCCTGGCGGATCTTCTGGCTCAAGACTGCGGCGTCGTACCAGGTGAAGCTCAACTCCGGGTTGGAAGCGTAGCGACCAAGCATCCGCAGCGTCTCGGCGCGGCTCGCATCGTCATAGAGAAAAACATAGCGTTCGGCGCCTTTGACCAAGGCGAGAACATTAATATCCTGGGGCACGGTCAGTATCCTCCTTACGACGATGCCTGGCGATTGACGCGGGGGGATCGACAACAATCCGTGCTGAAGCCCTTCCCGCGGCCTAGTGGTGTTATCGGACGACAGGCCAGCGCCACACCACTCGCGTTTCGCCGGCGCCGCCGCGGGCTGTGAGCATCTCAGAAATGTGCATGTGACAACAAAAGCGGATGAAATCGTCGCTGCGCTGCAAATAAGCCTGCCATCCGCCATAGCGGGCGTCGTCGCGGAAATAGACGTAGCTTGCTAAAGCCGCCGTGACATCGGGATCGTGGCCGTTGTAGGTTTTCGTGTGCCGCAGCACCGGGTCATTGCTCGGCTGGCAAGGCGGCGGGCCGGTCATCGGTCCCAGCGGCGCGAAACCTCGCGGGTTAGGCCAATCAGACGGCAAGCCAGGCACGGGTGGGGCGGTCGTACCATCTATGCCAATCGCAGGCGACGGCGGCAGCGGTTGCTGGTAGCGCGACCTGCTCTCCTCGCGTCGGGTCTCCATAGCCCGACGGACCCTGATAAGGCTCCCTGGGCCCTTGGGGGCCGGAGGGACCGATCGCCCGGGCGTCCGTCAGCCGGATAGCGCTGCTCGTGCGGGCTTGGCGTGGGCAACAGGACGGACGATTTCGGATAGCGCGGCGTCTGCGTCTTCATCTGCGCTCGAGCCAGGGCCATTTCAGACTCGAAAATCAAGGGTCCCGGAATTTCGTCTTCAGCGGGAGTGCCCCACGGCAGTCCGTAGCCGGGCGGAATGGGGTGGAAACATGGATTGGACGCATACCATTCCACCTGCAAAGCAATCCGCGGCGGATAATACGGGGAGTAGTCCGACACGGCACCCACGACGATGGCGTCGACGCCCAGGAGCTGCGCCAGCCGTCTGGCTTCCGCCGGGCCATTGAGCGACAAGTCGTGAGCCTCCAAGGTCTTTTCAACCACCCCGATCGGAATGACTTCGAAGCCGGGCACGCTTTGCAGCTCGTTGAAATAAGCCAGGGCGACATGCCGCCCGTCGACGGTAGGCTCCGTGCTCAGATTGAAGAACGGCGCGACCGCCACTTTCTGCAGTTGCGGAAATGGGTTGTGAACCGTGGCCTGCCGAGAGATTTCCGGCAAGTAGACGCAGCCAGGCAAACACGACAGGCAGAGGCTGGCGAGCAAAATGCGGCTGATGCGTACCACGACAACCTTTGCCCAAATAAACAATACGTCGAAAAAGGCCTGTTCGCCGCTGCTTGCCTTGCTGGACGAGCTTCTAACGACGGTGCGAACATCTTTGCCGCTCTTATCGGCACAATCCGCAAGTTTTCTCTAGCCAAACAAAACGCTGCAGGCTGGGCAAAATGAAACGGCTGAGTAGCGCAAGGCAGCAACCAGAAGGCTGCGACGCGAGGCCTGGTGCGACTCACGCAACCGCCTTGGCGGCAATAATTTGCAGCGGCAAAACAGAAATGCGCCGAGAACCGGCAAGGTTCAAGGCCGCAGCTATTTGCGGCCCACGGTCACGGTAAAAGGAAAGTTCTCATTCGGCAGTTTTAGCGCGGTAACCGTGTACTTCCAATCTCCGGCAACCGCATCGGGCACGTCGACAGTCAGCGTCGACGAGCCCTGCTGTTCGAATTTTCTGCCGCCCGGGCCCACGACGGTCAACTTGAGTTGGGCCCCAAGGTTCCGAAAACCTAGCACGAATTGAAGATGGCCGCCTTGGTCCGCGTGGTAGACGGTCGTGGCCGAAGCCTGCCCGGCCGAAGCGCGGAACAGATTCTGCTTCGCCGGCGAAAAGCCTCCGCGGACCATCGTTCGCTGGACGCGCGATTCCACTTCGGCGGTGACGGCCGAGAAGACCAGATATCGCAGCAGCGCCAGTTCGGTCTCGCTGTTTTGCTTTTCGTTGTGGAAAGACGTGAAAATCACGGCGCCGTCGCGGTACGGAAACTTGACCAGAAACGCCGCCTCGCGCTCGCCGCCTGCTTCCGCTTGATACGTCCCGCGCAGGTACGTCGTAAGCTTCGCGCCGGCGAAGGCCGCCGGATACCAGCCGGGCTGGTCGAAGCGCAACGGCATCTGGCGCCCACCAATTCGCGCAATCCCGGATCGACGACCTGGGCCTGGACGTCTTGTTTTTTGCCCACAATCGCATCGGCGGGCCGCGCGTAATCTTCGAACGCCGGCATGATCAGCTTGTAGTGCAGGTCCGAGGCGTAGAGCGTTCCGCCACGCGCTACGAATTTTTCCAGCGCATCCGAGACCTCGCCGAGCACTTTCCGATTCGGCTCGTAAACGTCCGTGTTGGCCCGTTCGCCGACGCCGATTCTTTTGCCCAGCCACGATACGGGCACGCCGGAACAGGTGAGGAAGATCACGTCGAACTCGGCGATCTTGTTCGGATCTCGAAGATCTTCGAGCGGGAAAACATGGTATCGATACCCCTCGCCCAGCGAATCGAGCAGCCGCCCCATGTCGTCGAACGCGCCCTCCGCAGGCGTCACGCCCAGACGCAACGGGCGAGCCGGCGGCTGTTGGGAGGTTTGCTCGACCACTCGCAGTTCGGGCCGCAGTTGGCGCGGCGCCTGCCGATCGAGCCGGAAGACCAGAGCCAGCGCCAGCAGCAGTCCGACGGCAAGACCGGCGTCAAGCAACAGTTGAATCGCTCCTCGTCGTCGGGCCGCGGCGGCTTTCATGTCGGTCGCTCCTTTAGTTCTTGGGCTTCCGCGGCGGAGGCGGCGGCGGAATGGCGCCCGGACGCGGTGCGGCGGAAGGCGACGGCCGGGCTTCCGGCGCCACGGAAGGCTGCGCAGGCGGCGGCGACTTGGCTCCATCGCCGCTTGCGGCGGACTTGCGAACGGGCGGGGGAGGCGGGCGCAGGTTTGACGTGGAACGTCGGCGCCGCGGTCATGGGCTCCTCGCCTCGGCGGCGCCGCGCTCGTTGAACCGGACGAAGTTGCCGCCGAACTTGATGACGTCTCCGTCTTTGAGCAGCGTTGGCTGCAGCAGCGGTTGGTTGTTCAGTCGCGTGCCAAGCCGCGTGTGATTATCTTCAACCTGATAGGCCCCGCCCGCTTGCCGCGTCAGCATGACATGTTCAGATTCCAATTCGCGGTTCATCGGTCCGATGAACGGCAACGACAAATGATCGCCGCGTCCGAGCATGATCCGCGGCTGGCTGAGGATAAGTTGGCGGCCGGTCCGGTATCCGTCGAGCACCGTCAACCACGCTTGCCTGAGCACCACCTGCGCCAAGCCGACCAGGGCTCCGATGGCAACGCCGAGAATGACGAAAGCCGTCGCACGGCTGGACATGCCCGAGCCGTGCTCAATCCAGCGTTGGATGGGGTCGAACAAGAAACCGCCGAGCAATCCCCCCAAGGCGCCGCCGACGAGACCATTGCGAAGCTTACTTGCGGAGCGTTCGTACAAGCCTTCCGAGGAGCCGATCGCCAGGCCGACGATCATCCAGCCCAGCGCGCGCGGCAAGCCGAGCGAATACAGCACGTCTCCGAGCAACGAGCCGGCGGCGCCGCCCAGCGCGCCGCCCAACAGTCCCGGCAGGCCTCGACGCGCAAAATCTTGCCACCGCCCGTTGGCCATGCTCGCCACGACGGCCAGGCCAGCGCCGATCGCGCCGCCGACGATCGCGCCAAGGGCGGCCACGCTCACGCGTCCCAACGAGTTTCCGGAGCGAAAAAAGAGCAACTCCGCCAGCACCCAGCCGGCCAGTGCGGCCCAACCGCCAATCAGGGCGCTGTAGTAAACGAGCCGAGCGAGGGACATCGTGTCTGTTTCCGCGTGCCAGTGGCCGCGACCGGCGCCTGCCAAGGTTGTCGACGATCCGCTGCGGACGCCCCGAGCGTCAGTCGTTTCCCGCGCGCGAGTCCAGCAGCAGCGACTCTGTCTCCAGCTTCAATAACTGGCGTCGCAGCGGGCCTTGCACGCGCTCCAACGATCTGACGACGGCGACGTAGTCGGGAGATTGCCGGTCAAAATCGCTGTCGCGGAAGCGTTGCACCGCGGTCAACATCCGGCGGCGCGCCAACGGCTGATCGCCGACCGCCAAATCCGACAAGATCCACCAGTAACAATACTGAAGCTTTCCAGGCGATTCTAAAACCGCCTGGCGAAAAGATCGAGCCGCCCGGTGATAATCTCCGCGCCAAAAGTGCCGCACGCCGACTCCGTAAAACCAGCGGCCGTTCGCTTTCGAGGGCTCGACGACCTTCAGCTCGGCGCTGTTGGGCGTAATCAACAGCGGAATGAAATCTGCGGCGCCTTCGGCCGCCTGATCGCCTGCCAGCTTGACCCAGGCGGGATGCGCTCGCATGATCCGGCCGCACAGCGCTTCGATCTCGACGTCCTGACCTTCTTTCGCGATCCGGCCCTGCAGCACCAGGTTGAGCTTGCCCGGCTCGCTCTTGTCGGCCTCGTAATAGCCTCCGCTGACCATGCACCCGCCCAGGCGCGGCTCCGTTTCGACGGCCAGTTGCAATTCTGCCATCAACTGGGAAAACGGCAGCATCAGGTCTTGCCCCGCCATCACCTCGTAACCGCCTTGCGGCGCCCATGCGGCGATGAGACGCGCCAATTCGGCCTGCTGGGCGGCAGCCCGCGACCGATCCAGCACTCGGCGAAAGGCAAGCTTGCCGGGAGCGTCGGGCTCGTCGGTTGCCGCGCGCTCCACGTAGAGCCACGCGCCATGAAGTTTGGGATAATCGCGCATCGCACGGGCGATCTCGCGGTCGAGTAGGTTGATGTCGACCGATTGCGACGCGGCCTGAGGCGGTTGCGCCGACGACCGAGCCGCGAGAGGCGCCAAGGAGACGAAGACTCCAATCGTCGCCAGCGCAGGCACTCGCAGGAATTGCCGAAAAGTCATCCGCTTCCAGTCCCTTCATACTCTGGCGGCACTGCACGAAAAGCCCCCGTAGACAAGCGCAGTCCAGGGTATTTGGAGACGGAAGCGAATGCAACCAGTGGCAACGGATTGAAGCCGTGAAATTGCCCGTTTGAGAGAGCGGCGGCGTTCGAGGCCGTCGGACTAAGCGAGCGCTGCAGAGAGGTACGCGGACTCGCGAGAAAAAAAAGGGCCACGTAGGCGGGGCAGGTACCTACGCGGCCCGGATACGTATCCGTCACCCGAAGGTGATGCGGCGATTATAATCGCCGACAAGCGAATTGCAACTACGAATACAGCGACTTTTTTATTTTCTTTTCTTGCAGTTTATCAGCCGCAGAGCGAAATGATGATCGATTGCCGCAAGGCGGCTCAACTGGCATAGAACTCGGGACTGGCAACCAGCACCGTCTCCATCTGCTGCGGCGTGACGCCCGCTTGGAACTGCGCGACCCAGAAGGTGACCGCGGCGGAATCCGCCGTTCTGTGGAGATACGTCTGGTACTCTAGTTGGATGACGTCGACGTAGTATTCCTGCGAGGTCAAAATCCCGTTCACGACCGTCGAGCGCTCGACGCCCGCGTTGAGCAATCCGACCCAATAGGACGATTCCGCGTTGCTCGGCGTCCGAGACAGCAGGTTCGCGTACAAGTTGACGACGAAGCCCGAATATGAACCGCCTCTTAAAAAGTACTCGTTCGACGACAGAATCATCGCCTGAATCTGAGGCGCAGTGACGCCGTTGTTCATCGCCGTCAGAAACGACGCCAAAGCGGCCGAATCGGGAGCGCGATCCAAGTAACTCTCGAAGTATCCGTTGATCAGGTTCGTGCGGGCTTCGGTGGAATTGACGAATGACGAGGCGATATCCGCCCGGCTTTCGCCGGCCGCCAATTGATTCACCCAGTACATGATCTCCGAGTCGCTGACCGATCCCGCCGCACGGCTCAGGACATACGTGTAAAGGTTCTCGACCCAGACGTACTGCTGACTGCTCAGCGTGACGGTGGCGGTCAGCAGGCTGGAGCTTACGCCGTCGTTGGCCTGGTAAGTGAAGCTGTCTTGTCCCAGGAAGCCGGCGTTGGGCGTATAGGTGAAGGAGCCGTCGGCGTTCAGCGTCAGGGAGCCGTTCGAGGGCCCGCTCACGAGCACGGCGGAAAGCGTCAAACCGCTGGGACTGCTGGCGTTGGTCAGCACGCCAGGCGCCGCGACGGTCAGCGTGGAACCCGATACATAAGTATAACTGGCGTCCGCCGCAATGGGCCGGGCCGAGGGCAATGGCGAGACCCACGGTTCAACGCCGTGCGTGCCATCGTTAGCGGCCATCATCAGGAAGCTGCCGCCGATGGTCAGGTTCGTCGGGCTGGAGCTGCCGCCGGGATTGATAATTGTGTTCTGAACGGTGCCGGCAGACGTGCCGTCGCTTTGCCAGAACTGACGCCGTTCGTGCCGTTGTTGGCCGCGAAGAACAGCGTGCCGCTTCCGTTAATCAATTGGTCGGGCGTCGAACCTGCGGCGCCCGGATTGATGTCCTTGACCAGCACCGTCCCGGACGTCGTGCCATCGCTCTTCCACAGTTCCGATCCGTGTACTCCATCGTCGGCCCGGAAGAACAGCAACCCGTCCACGTTGGTCAAGTCGGCGGGATTGGAATTAGCCCCGGTCGAGGTGGTGTTGATATCCTTCACCATCACCGTGCCGGCCGCGGAGCCGTCGCTCTTCCACAACTGGATGCCATTCGTGCCGTTCGTGGCGGCGAAAAATACCGTGCCGTTGACGTTGGTCAGGCCCGTCGGATTAGAACTGCCGACGGCGATCGATGTTGGAAACCATGACGGTGCCGCTCGTCGTGCCATCGCTCTTCCACAGTTCATTGCCGTGGATGCCGTCGTTGGCGGCGAAAAATAACGTGCCGTTGACGTTGGTCAGGCCCGTCGGATTCGCAGTACCGCGAGCCTTGATAGATATTGATGATCAGGTGCGTGCTGTTGAGCGTGCCGTTGGTGCGGTACAGTTCTCTTCCCGTCGTGCCCGCGTTGGCGGTAAAGAACACCGTGCCATTGACGTTCGTCAGGTCCGCCGGATCGGCGGCATCTCCGTGGAGGGCTGCAGGTCGCTGATCATGATGGTGCCGCCGGACGTTCCGTCCGACACCCAGACCTGCAAGCTGTTGGTCCCGTCATCGGCAGTGAAATACAAGGCGCCGTTCGCGTCCGTCAGATCGGTGCAGTCAAAACCGCCGCCGCTGCTGTTGATGTCCGTGACCATCACGGTGCCCGCGGTTGTACCGTCGGTTCGCCACAACTGGTTGCCGTGCGTACCGTCGTCGGCGGCGAAGTAGACGAAACCGCCGGACGCCGTCAGGTCGGTCGGGTTGGAGCTGTCCGCGACCGTATTGACGCCGTCAAATGACGTATTGGGATTGATATTCTTGACCAGCACCGTGGCGGAACCGTCGGTGCGCCACAACTCCGTGCCGTGGACGGTGGCCGTGGAGGAGCTGGACGGGACGATGAAGCCATCGCTGGCGGCGAACAGCACGCTCCCGTTGAGCGAAGCCGTCTGAGCCGGGTTGGAACTGGGGGTGACGGGATAGATATCCATCGCCAGCGTGGCCGCCAGCACGCGTCGCGGTTCCAATTCCTGAAAGCCCGCGCCTAATTGGGCGTAGCCCAACGTTCGCTGGCGATTGCCGGGCTTGCGGCGAGCGGCTCGTTTCTTACTCGTGAGCGAAGCAAACAACGAGTGAAGAGGCATGGTCACGGTTCCTGGGGTCAAGGCTCGGCGACGAGGCAGGCGCAGGCGGCGTGACGTTGGCTGGCGCCAACGCACCGGGTCCGTGCGCCGACGCCGCCACGAGAGACGGCCTGCGGGAAAGCCGTATCGCTGAGCGTAACGCGATTCCGCGGCGGAAATCGCGGTAGTATCTTTGGCTGCGTTGTTTCCTATCGGATGCGATACAAACGGAAGATCACTATTTCATCGTATCATCCGCGCCAGGAGAATAAGGCGCTGCAACCCATACAGCCACAACAAGATACCGCACGATGCGGAGGCGAACGGAAGGGGCGATGCGCCGCCGAGGCGACGCCAAATCGAGGAACTTTAACGCCTGCGGAACTTTTGACGAACCAGCGCCGGCGTCTCGCTCCGCCGGACGGCTTTCGCAGCGCTGTTGGAGACCCCGAATTCAAAGCCCGGTCACGGCTGCAGACGAGCGTGCGCAGTCAGGTCGATTCGGCACGGCGAGGCGCTTCCCGCGCTGCGACCGTGCCGCCGCACGGTCATGCGCCAAGCTTCCTTGAGCCGGTCGAAGTCGTCAGACCGAGCTTGCAGTTCGCTGCCCAGATCTTCAACGATCTTGCGCAGTTCCGCCAGCTCCTCGCGCAGTGCAGCCGTTTCCCGCCGCAAGTCGCGGACGGCGCTGGAAGAGTCTTCCGTCGGCGGCGCGGCCGCCGCGGCGGTTAGCACGGCCGCCGGAGCCGCCGGTTGCGACGCGGCAGTCGGCGCCGTGATGACGGGAGCCGATTCCGCCGCGGCGCCGGCAAACTCGGCTTTCTGCTTTTCCAACTCGCGAGGTTCGTACAGGGCGTGGGTCACGACGTGCCCGCGACCTTCCGGCGTGAGCGGAATGACCAGGCCTTTGGCTTTCAACGATTCCAGCACGGGTCGCAGCGCGGCGAGATCGGCGATCGGTTCCATGCGAGCGGCGCGGCCGCGGAGTTCGCCCTCGGTTTGCGTGCCGCGGAGCAACAGTTCGGCCATCACGGCCAACTCCACCTTATCGACGCCCAACCATTCGTAGAGATAGTGCCGGTATTTGGAAACCCGCCCGTTTCCCTGAATCACCGCGACCGCCCCCAGGTTGCGCAGGCGGTCGAGCGATTCCTCGGCGTCGTCCGGCTCCAGTTGCATCAGGGGATAGCGATTATTCTTCTGGTTGGCGCCGGTACAAATGCCGTTGATCGACATCGGGTAAGCATCGGGAGTGGTCTTGGCTTTTTCGGCCAGCACGCCGAGCACGCGGCGATCGATGGCCGGCAGCGGCTGCCAGCGAGGTTGCGGTTTCTCGGCGTCCGTGGACAGGGACATAGTGCGAATTTCCTTCCGTCGGCGTCCGGCAAGCTAAGCCACCTTGAAAGCGTCGGGCTTGTCGGTGGCGGCGTTGAAATGAGAAAACAGATTGTCCCATAATCGGTCGAGCGCGACCAGGGCTCGCTCGATGGGCACCGCGCGCCAGCATCCCGGGCTGCACTGCTCGGCAAGCGACAGGCGTTCGAGCTTCGCCAGCGCGTCGGCGACTTCAAAGTCGACCGCAATGCCAATCTCGTGGTCCAGGTACGCCTCGATCTCGCGGTCCAATCGTTCGCTGGACCAGCCTTCGCTGCCCGCGCGGCGCCAGAGAAAGTAGTACGCCAGCAGCGCCTCGCGGCATTCCTGCTCCTCGGCTTCGTCCAGCAGTCGAAACACCACGCCCGCGTTATTGTCCAGATTCTGATAATAGAGGCTGCGGGTCAGGTTGAGTTGATACTTTTGCTGCGTCCGCAAGTAGCCGAAGAAGGACTTCACGCCGTAGCCGAGCGTGCCGACGAGCAAGGTCGCATAGCTGAGCAAGCCGTAAACGCCGGCGGCCGCCACGACCACGGCGCCTTGGAACAACTTCCAACCGGCGATCGCCACGCCTGAGACCGTCGGCAGCAGAATCTTGCCCTGATCGAGCAGCGACATTCTCACCCGGCTGCCGGGCAGCAGCATATCCAGGTCGAGCTTGGGAATGTTCTTGAACGTCTTCAGATACACGTGATGCGGCGAAACGCGAGAGTCCGTGCAGTGGTCCCCGCGGAAGCGATAAACAATGATCAGCCGCTGATAGATCGGAACTTCGACCTGTTCCGGGCGGAACAGAGTCTGCCAGCGACGCCGTGCACGCCGGCCGACGATATCGCCTCGCGCGTAGACTTCGAGCTGCTCAAAGGCCTCGAAGTCGACCTTCAGCACCAGACCCCACTCGCTGGCCGTGCCCAGCGCCAAGGCAATGTCCTCGCGAGACAAGCGAACGAAGTTCGCGCGCTCTAGCAGCCAGACGAGTTGCTTGAACACGGCGTCGATCCGCCGCGCGCATTCCGCATCGTCGAGCGGTTCAATCGGGTTGGTGTCGGAATCGGGATCGAACGGGGCATAGGCGTTTTTCAACGCCTCCAATTGGGCGTGGAACTCGTAGTGAAACACGCTCTCCAGCAGTTGGCAGAACTGGCGAAACGCGCTACGCTCCTCTGCCGACAGTTCCGCCTCCCTGGCCAGCAGATCCGCCAGTTCCGCTTTACGCACCGGAATGTAGTTTTCTCGACGCCAATGCTGCGGATGCTCGGGAATGTCCTCGCCGGGCGGCGCTAGCGGAGCGAGCGGCGGCAGCGACGGTTGGGGCTCGGCGTGAGACATTTTTGCTAGCCAGGCGGATGAGGCGCAAGATTTACGGCACGCCGCATCTTACATCAACCAAGCCGGGGTGGGACAGAGCAAAGCCCCCCTGCAGTTTGGCCCGCCGTGCGGCCGCTCGCTCACAACTGCGGCGCAGCGCCTACAGCTTCATGCGCTGAAAGACCGGTTCGGGAATCAGCCGGATGGCGGTCATTATCGGTCGCCAAAACCAGGGAGAATAGACGACTGGGCGGCGGCGCTGGATGCCGCGGTCAATGTCGGCGGCTACGCGGTCGGGAGACGCCAGGAGCGGCAACCGGTCCATGCCGAAAGTCATCGCCGTGTCGACGCAGCCGGGCTTGACGGTGATCACCGACACGCCGTCCGGGGCCAGCCGGTTCCGCAGCCCTTGCAGATAGACGCTCAGCGCGCCTTTCGCGGAGCCATACAGGTAATTGCTCTGTCGTCCGCGGTCTCCAGCAACCGACGACACGGCGCAGAATCCAGCCCCGACGTCGCCTCTGAAAGTATTCCGCCGCTCGCTCCAGAACGGAAACCGCAGACGTGTAGTTGACGTCGATCATCCGCCGCACCGCGGAAAGATCTCCGGCCGTTTCCGTCTCGTCCAGCAAGCCGACGCAGAACGCCACGCCCGCAAGTCCGGCCGCGCCGCGAGCTGCGCAGCTTTCAAAGAACTCCGCGTGCGAGTCGAAGTCCAAGGCGTCGAAAGCCGCGGTTTCGACTCGAACGTCAAACCGCAAGTGGAGATCGGCCGCGGTGCGAGACAAATCGTCGCCGTCGCGCCCCGCGAGGATCAGGTTGGTTCGCCGCCGCGCCAGGCAACCGGCCAGTTGCCGGGCGATGGAGGACGTAGCGCCGACGATCAGTACATAGTCGCTCATGCTGCACGAACCGCTGCGCGCGCGGCCTCCGTCAGTCCCAGACGCCGAGCCAAGGACGAACTGAATCGATGTTCCGGATCCAGTTCGTTCTTGATGCGCCGAAAACGGTTTGCTTCGGGATACATGGCTTCGAATGCCGTGCGACTGAGCCGCGGGTTTTTGGCCAGGTACGCGCGACCCTCGTAGCGCAGAATGAGCTCGTCAAGTTCCCGCATCAATTCGGGAAGGTCGCGACGCCAGGGAAGGTCCAGCGCCAGCGTGTGACCTTGCAGCGGAAACGAGAGCGGGCTTGCATTGCCCGGCCCGAACGACTTGAGCACGGCGAGAAACGAGGCGGCCCCCAGGCCGGCAAGCTTCTCCAACAGCGCCGCCACGCCGCGGCGGCTACTTGCGCCGGGAAACGCCGCCTGGTACTGAATGAACCCCTGCCTGCCGTAGATTCGGTTCCAGTGCAGCACGGAATCGAGGGGATAAAAGAACGAATCGTAATGCACGATCTTCCTCTGATCCCGATGCACGCGGTAATACAGCGAATTGAACGCCTGAACCGTCCAACGGTTCAGCAGGCCCTGAGGCAAATGAAACGGAACCGAGCGTTTCCGTCGGCACTCCAGTTCTCGCGGACTCTCGACAAGTTCTCGGGGCAAGTCGTTGAGCGGGGCATGGCGACCACGCATCAAGACCGAGCGGCCCAGCGACTTGCCTTGCGCGAGGCAATCGATCCAGGCAACCGAATACGCGAAGCGATGATCGTGAGCGGCGAACTCATCCAATGCCTGATCGAGATTTTCGGCGCGGCGGTGTTCGACTTCAAGATAGGCGGTCGGCGCCGGCTTGAGTGACAGCCGAGCGTCCAGCACCACGCCGGTCAAGCCCATGCCTCCGAGCGTGCCCCAGAAGGCGTCGGAGTTCTGGCTGCGCGAACAGGCGAGCTCTCGCCCGTCGGCGGTCAACAGACGAAAGCTCGACACGCATGAGGCGAACGAGCCGTCTTGGTGATGGTTCTTGCCGTGCACGTCGGCGGCAATCGCGCCGCCCACGGTAACGAACTTCGTGCCGGGCGTTACGCTCGGAAACCAGCCTCGGGGCAAGGCGAAGTCGATAATCTCGCCGAACGTGGCGCCCGCTTCACACTCCAGTTCCCCGGAGACTGGATCGAAGTCGAGTAGCCGATTCAGGCGAGCGTGCAGCAGAACGCCTCCGCCGCCATTGAGAGCCGCGTCGTTGTAACTGCGTCCTGCACCGCGGGAAAGCACCGAATCCTGAGGAGCATCTGCGACCACGCGCCGGAGTTCCGCGAGTTTTTCCGGACGATATACGTGGCAAGCCTGGCGATCATAGTTGCTCCAGCCGGCAAGCGTTCGCTCCACGCCGCGAACGGGTTTCGCCGTCTGCGCCCGGTGCGGCTGCACGGCGCCCGCCGGCTCGTGCATGGCAGACATTTTCATGACCCCCCCTCGCAACAATAGGCGTCAGGCTTTCGCCAGCAACACGGCCACGGCCGTCGCGGCGATCGAACACAAGCTGGCCCAATCTTTCAGTGCAAAAACGACCGGATCGTCGGCAATTTGCCGGCGCCTGGCAAGCAGCCAGAAGCGCGTGATCCAATAGAGCAGCATGGGACACGCCAGCCACAGCAGCCACGGGCGTCCGTACATCGACTTGACCCCTGCGCTCTCGATATACAGGCAAAAAACCAGAACGGCCATGTAACCGCTCGTCGGCCCCACGCTCTCCAGCAGCGAGAGGTCTTCTTTCCGATACCCTCGGCCCGGCAATTCTTCGTTGTCCGCCCCTTCGCGGCGGCTCAGTTCGACGTACCGCTTGCCCAGGGCGAGGCTGAAAAAGAAGAACATGGAGAAGGCCGTCAACCAGGGCGAAAGTTGCACGTTGACGGCAACCGCTCCGGCGAGAATGCGAAATGTATACAGACCGGCCAGCAGCAGCACGTCCAGGACCGCCTGCTTTTTCAAAAACAGCGAATAGGCAGTGGTCAATAACACATAGACGGCCAGCAAACCGCAAAACCGCGTTGAGACGAAATGAGCAGCGATGCCAAGTCCCAACAGCCCCAATGCAGGCGCCAGCGCCAGCCCCGCAGCCAGAGAGAGCTGGCCGGCGGCAAATGGGCGGCGACATTTCGTAGCGTGGCGGCGGTCCGACTCGATATCGAGCAAATCGTTGAGCACGTAGATGGCTGACGCGCAACAACAGAACGCGGCAAACGCCACGCAGGCCAGGCCGGCCTTCGAAAGTTGGTCCGTCTGATGCGCCAGAAACAGCGGCACGAAGACCAGCAGGTTTTTAACCCATTGATGAGGGCGCAGCGCCTTGACGGCGTTTCGCACCCCGCCATGGGATCGGCCGATTCGTCCAGCAACAAGGGAGCGCAAACGCCGCGAGCTCGCTCGACCAGGCCGCGACTCGGCGCCGCCAGGTAGGCCTCGGCCGCTGCTTTCCAGACCGCAAGGTCCTCGGGCGAGTGCCCCAAATAAGCGAAGCCGCGCCGACCCAGGCACTCCCGAATTGCCGCCAGTTTCGCCAATCCGCTCGCCTGCAATCGCCGCGTCGCCGACAACAACGCGATCGAAGAGTTCCAGATGCCTGGCCACGGAGCGAGCGACGCGTTCTTCCGAGCCCGCCAGGATCAACATTCTGCCCGCCTCTTTCTCGCGACGCAGAAATTGAAGAACGCGCTGCCGATAGGGCAGGGTGGCCGCGTCGGGGATCGCGTATGCGGCCAGTCGCCGTTGAAGATGCGCCTTGCCTCGGAAAAACCAGAAGGGCGCCAGCAGCAACAGCCAGGGAAATCGCTTAATCGCCAGCAACAGCGACTCGCAGAGTGGATCCGTGCGAAGCAACGCCCCTTCGAGGCTCACGCAAAGCGGCCAGCGCGAAGTTCGCAGCGACGGCTGGGGCGGAGAGACTACCGCAGCATCGCAATCGGCCGGCCAGCGAGGCATGGATTTCATGTTTCCGATCCTTCGGTGAGCGCGGGTACCAAACCGGCGCGGGCGGGTCATTCCATGACCGCGTCGTCAGGTTCTAATAAGCTGCGCAAGCAGGGTCAAGGCCGATTGGCGCCGGGTCAGGCCGGACCGGAATTGCCCATTTGCCGTTGTCCCCCCGGCCCAACGAGGCGTATGATAAAAACGAGTGAAGCGATGGCTTGGGTGCAGATTCCGGGCGCCGGTCGCTTTCACGCTCACGTCACGGCAGAGCCGGCAGGTTCAGGATGAATGACAAATTGGAATCGGATCGTTGCGCACGGCTGCTGCGAGCGATGGCCGATCCCGAGCGGCTCAAAATCGTGCAATGCTTGCGGGACGGTCCCAAGAACGTCAGCGAAATCGCCGAGTTGCTTGGCGAGGAGGTTGTTAACGTCTCGCACCACTTGGGCGTCTTGCGAAACGCCGGGATTGCGCTCGACAGCGCCGCGGCCGGTTCGTAATCTACCGGCTGCATCCCGACGTGTTTCAAGCGGACTCCAAAGCGGGCCGAGCCGAGCATCTCGATTTCGGCTGTTGCCGGCTCGAAATCCCCAAGTCATAAGTGCGGCAGTTAGCCGCGAGCGACGGCGCCCCCGCGTCGGCGCTTCTTACGACCGCGAGAGCCGGCCGGCTGCTGCTGCGAAGCGCCGTCCGTAAAGCGTCGTTTCGATTGCCCTGAGCGTGCTGGCCTGAGGAGCGGCTTTTGCCGAACGGCCCCTTCTTGCCTGGCCCGCGCCCAGGCCTGGTCGACGGCTTGTCCGGCGCCGGCGATCGTTGAACGTCGATCGCATCGCGCGTCGGATACTGCGGCTGATCGTCTTCAATGGCCAGCGCCAGCCGCGTCAGGCGCTCGATGGAACGCAGCAAAGAACGCTCGTCGCGGTCGCAGAACGAAACGGCGATGCCGGCGGCGCCGGCCCGGCCGGTCCGGCCGATGCGATGTACGTAAACCTCGGGGACCATCGGCAAATCAAAGTTGACGACATGCGAAACGTCATCGATATCCAGTCCGCGGGCAGCGACGTCCGTGGCAATCAATACGGGCGGCTTCTGCGACTTGAAACTTTGCAGCACGCGTTCGCGGGCCGCCTGGCTCTTATTGCCGTGAATCGCCTCGGCCCGGATGCCGGACCGCGACAAATGCCGCACCACCTTATCGGCCCCATGCTTTGTGCGCGTGAACACCAGCGCTCGCTTAATGGCCGTCTGCTGCAAGAAATGGGCCAGCAGATGGGGTTTGTTGCGTTGATCGACGAAGTAGACCGACTGCTCAATCCGCTCCGCGGGAGCCGACACGGCGGCGACTTGGATGGTCGTCGGGTTGCGAAGCCAACTGGCGGCCAGCTTGCGAATGTCCGGCGGCATGGTGGCCGAGAACATCAAGGTCTGGCGCTCGGACGGCGCCTTGGCCACAATGCGACGCAGATCGTGAATGAACCCCATGTCGAGCATCTGGTCGGCTTCGTCGAGAATGAGAATCTCGACCTTGCTCAGGTCGACGAAACCTTGATTCATCAGGTCGAGCAAGCGTCCGGGCGTCGCCACCACAATATCCACGCCGGCGTTGAGAGCGCGAACCTGCGGATTCTGGTTAACGCCGCCATAAATCAGCGTGTGCCGCAGACTGAGATGCTTGCCGTAAGTACGAAAGCTGGCGCCAATCTGACTGGCCAGTTCGCGAGTGGGCGAAAGGATCAAGGCGCGGATCTTTCGCCCGCGGCCGTTCACACGGCAATCCATTTGGCCGAGCCGGTGCAATGTCGGCAGCGCAAAAGCGGCCGTCTTGCCGGTGCCCGTCTGGGCGCATCCAAGCAGGTCGCAGCCGGCAAGGATCGGGCCGATCGCCTGGGCCTGGATTGGGGTGGGAGTTTCGTAGCCTTCCGCCTTAACGGCGCGGAGGACCGGCTCGGCCAGGCCGAGTTCTTCAAATTTGCTCATTCACTCTCTTCTTTAACGGTATTTCGGATCGCAGTCGCACGCGCGCTGCCGCCCTTGCGGTCGCGGTGCAGCAGCCATCGACGCTGCCACGAAGCAAGAATTCCGGCTTTCCCCCGTGCCGCCTTGCAACTCTGCTTGATGTCAATCGCGGGCCTGAACTGCCGTACAGGACTCGCGCCGAAACCAACAAGGAAGGCGAAACAAAGGGAACCTCGGCGACCGCCGAGGAGCAAGCAGATCAATTGCGATCGGAAGCTGGCCGCGATGTTCGTGAACGAGTCTCGAACCGCTTGCCGCTAAAGAAGCTACTGAACACGTCCCGGCAAAAGCCAGGACGCTCTCGCACCTCGAGTTGTAGACTAGTTTAGTGCGAGATTGGCAATTGTCAAGTTCAATTGCTCCCGAGGCTTGGCGGCATTGGCGCCAAGAGGATGATTTGATACCTATCGATCTGAAACGAGCGACGACGAACGCTCGGTTGTAGTGCATCGACAAAAGACCTGTCTTTCGAGGATTTAGTCTCGGTGGTGTTAGGTCCTTACAGTCCCGCCTCGCAATCCGACCGCCAGCCTGAGTTGCTTCCGCAAGCGGAACTCGCCGAGCGCGCACGCGTCATCGGCGAAGAATTGGTCGGCGAACTCGAGCGGGCCTGCCGGCTTTGCTCGCAGTGGGCTGACGAGGCCGCCGGCTTCGCCCTCTTGCAGACGGCCATGGACCGCTGCTTGAACCGGCTGGCCCAGACAGGCTGCTGGGGACGGGCAAATCAACAGCCATCAAACGAGTTCTGGCAGGCGACCGGTTCGTGGCTGTCGCTCGGCTCGCTGCAAGACAGGGCTCGCAACAAGCCCCGCGGCTACGCCGGCGACTACGAGATGTTTGTGCAATTCTACGAAGGCTATTGCATCGATCATCCTCTGGGCCGGCTGTTCGACCGATATTTTCAAAGCCAGGCCGCCGTGGAAGCCGTTCGCTCTCGAACGCGCCAGATCGCCTCTGCGATTGTTTCGCATCGCCTGACGGCGAATCGCGCAGGACCGTATCGCATCGTCAGCGTCGGCTGCGGTCCGGCGATCGATCTCGAATTGGCGGTCCGCTGGCTGCCGGCCGAACTCCGCGGCGAGTTGAATGTGGCCCTGCTTGATTTGGACGGAGACGCCATTTCCCACTCGCTTCAGCGGTTAGGCGGGTTGCTTCCCGGCGACCAGCTTGTCGGAAGGCGCGACAACCTCTACCGCCTGGCCAGCAAGCGTTCCGCCCTGGAAATGCTCGACCGCGCCGATTTCCTGGTCTGCTCCGGACTGTTCGACTACCTGCCCGACGAACCGGCCGCCGGACTGCTGCAGGCGTTCTGGCAACGCCTGAACAAAGGCGGCGCCATGCTGGTCGGCAATTTCGCTCCACACAATCCCACGCGGGCGTACATGGAATGGCTCGGCAACTGGTATCTGACCTATCGAACGCCGGGCGAACTTCTGCAACTGGCCGACCGGGCCGGCATTCCTCCTTCGCATGCAACCGTGGGCGCAGAGCGGCTCGGAATCGACCTGTTCCTGACGGCCGAAAACAACGGCTAGCGTGGCTTCGCTCGCGCAGACTGCGCCGATCAGAATTCCCCCCAGTCGGCCGCTGTTCAAGCGGGTTGTTGTATCGAGCCCGCAAGCTACGTAGGATAGGCTGGTCCTGGCCGCGATAACGCTGGCTTGCCTATTTGACGTGCCCGTGAATCTGCCGCTGAGAAAGGGATCCGCATGCTTCGTACGTTGATGATCGCCGTCGCATTTTTGGCCTTGGGCGCGCAAGCCTCGGCGCCGTCGCCCGAGAGCCCGGATCCCGCATCGCCGCGTCCCATTCCCGTGATGGACACGGTCTTTCTCGAAGAAATGACGTGGATGGAAATCCGCGATGCGCTGACCGCCGGCAAGACGACGGTCATCTTGGCGACCGGCGGTCTCGAGCAGAACGGCCCTTACCTGGCCACCGGAAAGCATAACTACATCCTGCGAGCGACGACGCAAGCTATCGCTCGCAAATTGGGCGACGCGTTGGTCGCGCCGATCGTGCCGTTCGTTCCGGAGGGGAATATTGATCCGCCGAGCGGCCACATGCGCTATCCGGGCACGATCAGCGTCCGTGAGAGCACTTACGAGGCGTTATTGAAAGACATCTGCGGCAGCCTGAAAACGCATGGCTTCAAAGAGATCGTGCTGATCGGAGACAGCGGCGGCAACCAGACCGGCATGAAGAACGTCGCCAGCGAGTTAAACGGCGCTGGTCGGACGGCCCGACGCGGGTGCATTACTTGCCGGAATACTATGACTATCCCGCCGTAGCCAAGTGGCTGGAAAGCGAGGGCATCAATCAGGTTCCCGAAGGCTTGCACGACGACTTTGCCATCACGGCCATGATGATGACCGTCGACCCCAATACGGTGCGGATGAAAGAGCGGGGCGCCGCGGGGAAATTCAGCATCAATGGGATCGACCTGGCCCCGGCTCCGAAAACCATCGAATGGGGCAAACGAATCATCGAGTTTCGCGCCGACGCCACCGTCAAGGCGTTGGAACAGGCGCAAAGTAGCGGCGCCGGCCCTGAGCCGGCGCCCACCAACCAGCGTCCCTTAGCCGGCACGCTGTCCGGATCGACCGAGCAATTCGTCAGCTCGGCGCAGCAAAGCTAACCCGGAGTCCGAGAGCGACGCGCGCGGACTTTCGGGATCGCAGGCGAGAAAACGCCCGTGGCAGTGCAAGCAGGCCACTTGCCTTCCCAGGTATTCGACCCGCACCCGCAGGCTGCGTCCGCAAGTCGGGCATTGTTGGATGTAATGGGTGGATGGAACCATAAGACTCTCCTGAAACTCCTCCCTGCAGCGTCTGCGCCGCTCGGGCCTAGCTTGCCCGGCGGCTAGTCGCCAAACCCCGCGTTGCGATTGAAAGCTTGCAGCGGCTGCACGACCTCGCTGGCCTGGTAGTCTTGCAGTCGCTCACAGAAATTCTCGAAGGTCATTTCCGCCAGCTTCCAAGATTGCCCCCACCGCCCTCGAGCGACGTCGCGATCGCATTGCTCGATCATGCGGCTCAGCCCCTCGAAGAGAGTAACGTGCTCGGCTTTCATCGCTCCGATGCTATCGCCGAGCGGAACCCGCGTCATCGCCAGTTCATCCAGGTATCCGTCGGTTTCCTGCAAAGCGAACATCATCCCTAAGTGCTCGCGCAGTTCGTCGAGCGAATCCAACAGCCGAACCGCGCCATCGACTCGGGCGGTTCGGTGTTCGTGAAACATGCACCGGACCATCTCCAAGAGCGACTCGAGTTCCTGCCGTTCCTGTTGCACCTCATCGATCACGGCGCGCTCCAAGACGTTCTTTGTCATCGCGAACGACTCCTTCAGCCCAAATGGGCCGTCGCGACGAGACTTCAACCTGCCGTTGTTCCCGCCGCGTGGGCTTCGGCGCATTGCGCCGTCGCCGACGGAAGAAAAAGCCAAGGGTGGGGCGTTCGGCCCCTTGCGGAACGAGCTTTCCAAGCTGAGATGAACCCGTCTTTCGCAAACGGGTCAGCGATTCACTCTAGGCGTCGCTCCAGGGCGACGTCAACTATTCAAATTCTATGCCATCCCCTTTTTTTCACTCGCTCGATCGGCATCGCCCGTGTTTTTTCGAGAATCGTCCGAACCCCGTCCGCCCGCGAGCCTCAGAATGGTTGCCGCAATCGGCATCGCCGAGAGGCAAAAAATGAAACTTGAGTCCAAAAATTGGCCAGTCTCGAGCAGGACTCTGCGCGGCCTGGTGTGGTTCGCTCGGCAGGAGAAAGCGACGTAAACCAGCACGGCTGCCCGGCTTTCCTTTCCCTACCCAGCTTGTTAGAGTCTGGGTCACGCAACCCAGGGATGACGTTTTGAACGACGACTTTCTGAACTATGCCAGTTTATGCCTCGCCGCGGTCGTCGCCGGCGCGATTAATTCGATTGCCGGGGGTGGAACGCTGCTGACCTTTCCGGCCTTATTCGCCGCCCTGGGCGCTTCCGCCGAAGCATCCGTGATCGCCAATGCGACGAGCACGGTGGCGCTGTTTCCGGGTTCCGTCGCCAGCATGGCCGCGTATCGCGATGAGCTGCGCGACACGCCCCGCTGGACGCTGTTGTTAGTTATTCCAAGCGTTCTGGGCGGGTACGTCGGCTCGCGCCTGGTCACCACGCTGCCGCCCGAGACGTTCCGCACGCTGGTTCCCTGGCTGATTCTGACGGCGGCTTCGTTGTTCTGGTTGCAGCCGCGGATCGCCGTCTGGTTTGGCGTTGGCAGGGAGCGCCACACGGCCACCAGGCAGGCGATCGCCGGCGCGATGTCATTTCAACTGCTGGTGGCCGTGTACGGCGGCTACTTCGGCGCCGGAATCGGCATTTTGATGCTCAGCGCCTTGGCCATGATGGGCCTCGGTGATATTCACCGCATGAACGCGCTCAAGACCCTGCTGGGTTCGTGCGTCAACGGAATCGCGGTGGCGGTGTTTATCGTCAACAAGAAAGTCAACTGGCAAATCGCTGCAGCGATGGCCGTAGCGGCCATTGCGGGCGGCTACTTCGGGGCCCGAGCGGCCCGCAAACTCGACCGCAACCTGGTGCGCCGGATCGTCATCGGCATCGGCTTCTTCCTGGCCGCCTACTACTTCTACCGCCAACTGCGGCGCTAAGACGAAAGCTCCTTGGACATCTGCAGCACGGCCTCCTCGCGCGTCGGATAGACGTCCCAGATGGAGTCGAGCTTGCTGGCCTTCAGCACTTCGCGGCACAGGTCGTTGACGTGGCAGAGCGCCATCCGACCGTGTCGATCGCGCAATCGCTTCCAGGCCCGGATCGAGACGCCCAAAAAGCTCGATCCAATGAACGTCGTCCGAGTCAGATCGAGCAACAGCACCGGCGGGTCGGCTTGCTCCACCGCGGCCAGCAACTTGGTCCCCAGCTCGTTGAGCGTCTGTTCGTCGAGAGAATCGTATTCCTGATCGATTTCGAAGACCGTGACGCCGTCAACGCGGGTGATGTTGGACATGAGATTGCCTTTCGAACGCCTTTTCCAGGGTATTTCAAGGGTGATAGCCGCCGGGCGCACGACGCTACTGGTCGCCGCGCTTTACCATCGTAATCTCGTTGCCGCTGGCATTGTGCCGCACTTCATCCATGAACGTCCGGATCAAGAGCAGACCGCGGCCGCTCAGTTTTTCCAGGTTGGCCGGGTCCGTCGGGTCAGGCAACGTGGAGGGATCAAATCCGGGCCCCGAATCTCGCACGACGAAGGTCGCCTCGCGCCGGGAAATGGCGGCGTCGACATGTACGACCCGGTTGCGGTAAGGCTCTTCCTGACGCCTCCGTTCGGCAAGTGCGTAGTAGGCCGTCATGTCCGACTCCCGCAAGTCCGAACTGATCTCGAGATTGCCGTGATAGACCGCGTTGACCAGAGACTCCTCCAGCGCAATCGCCACGCGAATCCGCGCCGTTTCGTCGCAGGGCCCGATCCGCGAGATATATTGCTGCAAATGATCGACCACGGCGGCGATCATGCTGGGATCGTTATCAATCACAAACGACCACTGCGTGCGGCTGACGCAATCCAACAGGCGCTCGCTGCGGCGCTGCGAGCGCGCCGTCGTCAGCACGCTCTCGACGTTCGCGGCCAGTTCCTTCGCTAGCCTGGCTTTCGGCACGTATCCCGCCGCTCCACACGTCAAGGCCTGGACGGCGATCTCTTCGCTGCCTTGAGCCGTCATCAGAATCACGGGGATCAGCGGATATTGCTCGCGGACGGTGCGCACCAGTTCCAGACCGTTCATCTCCGGCATTTGCAGATCCGTCAGCACCAGATCCGGCGGCGACTCCTGGAGTCGCTCCAACGCCTCCTTGCCGTGCACGGCGTAGGCGAAGGACATGTCGCCGCTCTTCTCCAACAGTCCCTGAGCCAACCGTCGATCGACGGCCGAGTCATCTACGATCAGTACCGTCGTCATGGCGCTGCTTTCGAAATTCCTGGCGGAACGCTTGCCTGTCGCTCGAGCCAGCTTTGGATCAACCGGCGTAGAAACGCGAGATTCCGCAGCATTCTAGCGGATCCCTCGGGGGGACTTCAACGAGTTACTTCAAACGTCCGCTCATGGTTCCGGGCGGGAATCGAGACCGTGTACCGGCTCGCCAGGGGATCGACCGACAGCTTGATGAAGTTCCCCTCGCAGTTGGCTTCGAGATTAGCGATATATTCGTCCGCGACGTTGTTTTGCGAGTCGGGACGCAGGTTGCGGTGCAACTGGTATATCGCTTGCATGGAAGGCGCGTGCTTCAGCGTCTGAAACGCGTCCGGTTGGCAGCCTTTCGTCGTGCCGTTGTTGATCATGGCGACGGCGGGCCGCAAACTGCGAACGACCAGCGGGTTGTTGCTGGCGTCCAGCCCATGGTGCGTGGCCTGATACACGTCGACCTGGCCGACCAGATTCTTCGGACACACCAGCTTGTGTTCCATATTCCAGGTCAAATCGCCGCCGTCGAAGAACTGGAACTCTCCGAAGTTCAGCAGCAGCGCCACGCTGTTGGCGTTGTCCGAGCCGTCGCGGTCTTTGGGGCGAAAATCGCTGCAAATCGCCGCATTTTCCGGTTCGCCGCCCGGCGCGTCGATAAAAGTCTGCCGCGCCGCGAGGCACTTCAGCTCGAGCTTCGGCGCCGTCGGTGCGGAAGCCTTGAGCGGAATCCGGTCGCCGGGATGGATCACCAGACGCCGCTCTGCCGGAAAGGTTAGATACTCCTGATCGGGACGTTCCCGGCCGCCTTCGAATTCGCCGTTGTCGTAAACCGTTTGAATCGGCAGCATGCCGGCCAAGGCGGCCGCGCCGCCGAAATGATCGCGGTGATAGTGGGTCGTGACCAGGTAGTCGATCCGCCGCAGCCCGGCTGCTTTGACGGCCGCGTCGAAGATGCGCTGTGGATCGCGGCGTCCGGGATTGCCGGCGTCGACCAGCACGGCCTCGCCGGCCGGGGTGACAATCAACGTCGCGGCGCCTCCTTCGACATCAATCCAATAGATATCCAGCCGCTGATCCTTCGCTCCGGCCGAGGACGCGGCTGGCGCCAATGCGCATGAAATCAGCACAAGCACAATGATGGCGGGCTGACGAAAAATTACCATGTTCGCTCCGAGACGCGCATCGAATAGGGGCGAAATGTCGCGCCCTGCGCGCGACTCGCGGCCCTCTGTGACGATGGCCGCAGTCTACTTGGGCGCCAAGGCGAACTCAACTAATCGTTTTCCACCCGCCGGTTCATACTGCGGCGACGGGCCAGCGCCACGATCTCCTGATCGATGGCGATGGCGGGCAGATCGAGTCGCTCCGCCTGCTCTACGTCGAGAAACACTAGCGCCACGCCGTCAAAATAAACGGGCCGGAACTGCGGATCCGACGCCACGCCGGCCCATTCGGCCGCCGCGACGTCGATCAACAGCGCCGGCGTTTCTTGCCGGCCGTCGGCGCCTGGTTCGACGCCTTCGCGCAGACTGCGCGCAGGTCTCCGGCGCGGCGGATCATTTGCCGGCGGATTTCGATATAACGGACCAGAGTTTCCGGCGTATTGACCTCCAGCCGGCCGTCGGCGAACACGCGGCGCCGCGGGCCGTTGTGGAAGAGATACACGGCCGCTTCGCCCTGATCGACCGCGAACACGCGTTGAGGCATTCCATCCCGTCCCAGGAATTTCGCGGCCTCGTGCGAGAAAACGTTGGGAACCTCGCCCCAGCCGAACCGGCGGGGACTCTCCGAGCGCGCCAGGGCCCAGAAGATGTTGGTCGGCAAGCTCGCCAGCAATATTCCCAGGCTACACGCCAAGGCCATCCGGCCCCCGCGGGAGCCGGCCGAAGCGGTCGAGCATGCGGCCAGTTCTGCGAAGTTCTCGCGCACGACCACTCCGCCTGCAAGGGCGAACAAGGCGCTGTTGCGGCTCGATTGCCAGGCCAGATAAGCGAAGGCGGCGAACAGTAACGCTCGCAGCGCGTCCCATCTTCCGCGCCGCCACAGCCGGATCAAGCTGACGGCGCCCAACGCCAACAGAACCAAAGTCATGCAGAGGGTGACGTTCGTCAGCGCGGCCAACAGGCCGTAGCGGCTCAGGAACTCCGGCAAACCGTCGAACTCGCCGGCGAATTGCTGATAGAATGCGCGTTGCTCTCCCTGGATTCGCTGCAGCAAGACGAAAGGAAACAGTGCGCCGCGATATCCGTACGGGTTTGCCAGCGATGCCAGAACCATTCCCAGCGTTACGCCCGCCCAACGCCGCCAGTCGGCCCCGCTCGGCGACTCAACGCCTGCATTCGCCCGCCGCAGCCAACGCACCGCCGCATCGGCAAGGAAACAGCCCCAGACGACGAAGCCTAACACGAACAGCCCATGGACGTTGACCCAGACCAATTCAATCAGCGGCAGCGCCCAGACCCGCCGTGGACGGCGCTGCGCTGAAAAGACAACGGCCAAGACGGCGGCCAGAAACAGGAACGAGAACATCTCCGGCCGCACCTGGTTGCGGCCTGAAAAGATCAACAGCGAAGGCAGCCAACAAGCGACCGCCTGGCGCCAGGTCCCGTTGGCACGCTTCACGCTCATTGCGACGCCGAAAGCCGCCGCGCCGCAGACGCTTTTTGCCAGCACCCACGCCGCGTTTCCGCCGATGGCCCACAACCCGGCGACGCAGAGCTGAAACGTCCAATGTAAATCGATCCAAGGACTTTCCGGATTGGTATAGGTGAACCAATCGGTGCGCGGTATCTCGCCGCGCTCGACGATCAACTGGCCGGTGCGCAAATGCCACCAGATATCCGGATCTTCGACCTCGACAATCCCAATCAAGAATGCCAGCAGCATAAATGCCGCCAGCCAAAGACGGTCGCCCGGCTCAGCTTCCGACGCTCCGTCCGGCGCCGCAGGCGGGGTCGCAACCGTCTTTTTCTCATTGCGGCGTCGGTTCATCAACGGGCGAATTTCAGCGTTCGAAGTTGGGCAGTCCGTCTCAGGACTTCGTACCGTTCATGCGGCGGTAAAGCGTCCTGCGGAGAGGAACTGCAATACGGCCTGCGCCGCATTGCGTTGCAGGACGATCGTACTATGCAAACCAGGGAGGACAATATGATCCGCTTGCGCCGGAAGATGGGTGTTCGCGCAGCCGACCAGTAGATCCTGCCGTGCTGCGATGACGCCAATTTCCAAACCGTCGGGTTGCGGCAGTTCATTGACAAAACTGCCGGGACGCGCCGCGAGCTGATCGATGATGCGGATGCAGGGCGCAGCGCCGGGCCCACGAGCGCCGCCCAGATCGAGCCGCGATTCGGCGGAGCAAGCATGACAATCCGGCCCAGCTTGGCGGGTCGGCCTATCCCCAGCGCATACCGAGTAATGATGCTGCCCATGCTGTAAGTCACCAGATGAATGCGCTTCACGTCGGCCCGCGCGTCAAGCGAACGGAGCAGTTCGTGCAGCTTCTGGGCATGCGCTTTGATCGTATGCCGAAGGCTGGGATACGACCAGTTGATCGTCTCGTAGCCGGCTTGCGACACGCGTCTCGCCAGCCGCCGCATGATCAAGGCGCCTGGCCCGAGCCCGTGCAATAGCACCGCCACTTCGCCCTGCAATGCGCCGCCTGGCGATGGCTCGATGTTGTCGCCGGGCCGGACGCGTGACTCGGCAGTTGGCACGAGGGGCCGCGAAGCGGACGGCTCGGCGCTAATGGATTCACCCACGATACAATCCGTCAATCGGGCGACCGACCGTGATCGGCAGCGGACGCCCTGAAGAATCCATGTAATGCCCCGTCGGATCGATTCCTAAGGCCGAGAACATCGTGGCTGCAACATCCCAAGGGCCAACCCGGTCGGCAACCGGATGACCGCCGGTCTTGTCCGATTCGCCATATACGGCGCCGCCGCTCACCCCCGCTCCTGCGAGCACGCCTGAATAGACGCCGGCCCAATGCTTGCGCCCCGGCGTGCTGCCGGCAAAGTTCTTCTCCAACGCGACCCGCGGGGCCCGGCCGAATTCTCCGAGGCAGACCACCAGGGTCTCATCCAGCAGGCCTCGCTCGTCAAGGTCCTCCAGCAAGGCGGAGAAGCCTTGGTCAAAGCGGGGCAACAGGTACTGTCCCAGCGCTTTGAAGATATCGTTGTGCGTGTCCCAACCGTAGGCGTCGACGTCGTCCGGAGCCTTATCCTGGCCGCGGTTCGAATGATTCCAGATCACCGTGATCCACGGCACGCCGGCCTCAACGAGCCGGCGAGCCAGCAGACAAGCCTGCCCCGATCGGTTCAGCCCGTAGCGTTGCCGAATCACACGAGGCTCCGCCGACAAGTCGAACGCTGCCCGGCAGGCAGGCGCTGCGAGGAGCTCGAACGCGTGGGCGTAATGCTGGTTCATGTCCAGCATGGTCCGGTCGGACTCGAACTGCTTGCAGCAGTCTTCCAGCGCGTGCTTCAAATTCTGCCGGGCCGAGAGCCGCACGGCCGGCAAATCTTCGAGCGGATCGAGCCCTTGCACCGCGGCACGCGCCTGGCTGACGTCTCCAATCACCAAGGGCTCGTACTCACGGCCGAGAAAGCCGCCGTCCTGCCCGGGACCCACGCGTTCAGGGACCAGGGCGGGACCATTCAAATGAATCGCTTCGTAAGGAAAACGGTTGACGGGGCGCACTCGCTTGAGGACCGCGCCGTATGTCGGCTCATCGGTGGGACGTGGCGGCGGATTGGCGCTCTTTTGCGTATGAAACCGTCCGGTGAGCGTTAAATAGCCCGCCGTCCCGTGATCCAGATCGTCGTGCGACAGACTCCGCACGATCGCATATCGATGGGCCAGCCGTGCCAGCCGAGGCATGTGCTCGCCAATAAACGTCCCGGGCGCCGATGTGGCGATCGGTGTGAATTCGCCGCGTATCTCCCGCGGCGCCGACGGCTTGGGATCCCACAGATCAAGCTGGCTCTGGCCGCCGCTGGCATAGACGAAAATCACCGAGCGGGCGCGGCCGAATCCGGGACTGCGGCGCGAGCCATGCTCGGCGCCGGAAGCAAGCTGCGGCGAAAGCATTCCGCCTGGCGACAATGCCGCGCTGCACGCGCCCAGGCTGGCGAGTCCGCCGATTCGCAGCCACTCGCGGCGCGAAATCGGCCTGCCCGGTCGCTCGTTCGTCGATAGAAAGCGGAACATCGGCCTCGTTGATCGATTCTCGCGCGTCGATTATCTGCGCCTCATCGTAGCCGCGTCCGCTATTTGGCTCAATGCAATCCACGATGCCGGCGCGGGATTCGCGCCGAACGGACCAGAATCAAGCTGACGGTGCGCGCAACCGCGGGCGTTGTCAAAACGACGCGCCCATTCTACGCTCAACGCGAACTGACAGCGCGAGATGCCAGGGAGCGGCCGTCGTTGAGGATCTCGTTGAGGAACAGCTCGCCCAGGATTTCCAGCGAAATCTGCTCTTTGAACTCGCAGCCGAGCAGCCACAAGCCAGGACCCTCTGCAGATTGCCAGCGCACCGCGGCGGGCAAGTCGAGATCGAGCTTCGAATCCTCTGAGACCAGGCGAAGCGTCACCCGTTCGCCTGGAGCGAACGGTTGGGCCCCGGCGGGTTCGGCGAACCGCAGTCGTGCGCCGCTGCGGGCGAAGTCCAGCAGTTCCACCGTCATCGATTCGGCCGGGACGGCGCCGGTTCGCGTCAGCCGGACGGTCATCGCGCTGGGGTCGCCAACCTGGTGCCGTGGTTTGCGGCCCACGTAGCTTGAATTGTTCGTAGCCATCATTAGCGTCCGCAGGGGTTGCAAGCTGAAAGTCGGCTTGCGACCACCGGCGGCCGCAGCCATCGTTCAATAAAATCGTTCAATAAAACTTAGCTCACAACCGGCCGCCGCGCGCCGGACCAATCGCTACAAACGGCGCACTTCAACCGCTGCCGTTCGACTTAATCGGCAGCGGAAGCAATCAAAATCGGGACTACGCCGAAAGCTCGTCGCGAACCTTTTCCAACAGCTTCTTCGATGCTTTGACGCCCTCCGGCTCGCTCAGCTTGCTCCCTTCGTACTCGATGCCGACGAAGCCGTGATAACCGGCAGTCCAGGACGATCTTCATCATCCGGAGGTAGTCGGTGTGGATTTCGTTGCCCTGGTCGTCGAAGTCGTGCGACTTGGCGCTGACGGCCTTGGCGTACGGCATCAGTTCAGCCACGCCCTTGTAACGGTCGTACTCCTCGCCCTCGGCTGACGCGAAAGTTGCCGAAGTCGGGCAGCGTGCCGCAGTTGGGCATGATCGACTTGCCTGCATGACCTCCGACAGCCACTGCGCCGTTCGACGACAGGCCGCCGTGGTTCTCGACGATCACGTTGATATCGTGCTGATCGCGGCGAATTCGCTGAACGCCGCAGTCCGTCGGCGGCCCGTTCGAGTTGCTCCTGATAGCTCCCGCTGCTGGCGGGCGTTGACGCGGATCGAGTGGCATCCCAAGAACTTCGCCGCTTCGACCCATTTGTAATGGTTTTCCACCGCCTTCGTCCGTTCGGCTCGTTCGGGATCGCCCAAGTTGCCTTCGCCGTCGCTCATGATCAATAGTTCTTGACGCCTTCGATCGGCGGCCCGTTGCTTCATTTCGGCCAGGTACGCCTTATCTTTGGCCTTGTCCTTGAAGAACTGATTGACGTACTCGATCGCCTCGATGCCGTATTCCCTCCTCGCCATCTTGGCGAAATCGAGGTTGTCGAGCTTGCCGTCGAAAAATGCGTGGTGCAAAGACCATTGCGCCAAGGAAATCCTAAACAACGGCTTTTTGTCGGCGGCTCGCACGCGGTCGCCCAGCACGCTCAACAGGCTTGCTCCGGCGGTGACTTGAACGGAGCGTTTAAGGAATTCGCGACGATCGTGAGCGTGCTGCATGAGATAAACCTCGCCTGAAAAGCTGCTATCGTACCGGGTTCGTTCCTGACTTCGCATCCGAGTATGAATTCTGCTCCCGCCGGCGGCAAGAGGCGCTGGGGGGCGTGGAATTTTGCCGCAAAAACGCGAGAAAGTCGCCCGCGTTCGGTTTAGAATGCAAGGACGCACAAACGGGGCGACAAACCGGAAACTTGCCAGGCGTGAACGCTGCCATGCACCGAAGAAGATTCCTGACTGCCAGTCTCGGGGCGATTGCGGGCGGATCGCTGGCGCTGTGCCGTTCGCGCACGCCTGTACTTGAACCGGCCGCAGCGCCGCCACCGGCTTATAGCGTAATTCCGGTGGTGGGAGACGGCCGCTGGATCTGGACCGAGCCGCCCGAAGGCGAAACCGGTTATCTGGAGCCGCGTCCGTACGACCTGACCATCGGCATCCAGTTGCAAGGCGCCGGCCCGGCGAGCGACATCACCAGCACCACCACCGTCCCGCTCGACTACCCTGAACAGAAGATCGAAAGCGTCAAGATCATCACCCAAGGCTGCGCGGCCGCGATCAGAAAGTTGGCCAGCGGCGCCGGGCAATTGCTGCTTAAGGCGCCGGGCATCGCCCAAGGGCAGGTCGTGTCTGCGGTGGCGCAGTACCGGTTGACGTTGTACAAGCAGTTCTACAATTACCATGCCGACCAGTTCCCCGTGCGGCAAAAGATTCCGCCCGAGGTCCGCAAAACTTACTTGCAGGACAGTCCGGGCATCCAAACCCGATCCAAACAAGTCCGGCAATTGGCCGCCGAACTGACTGCCGGCACGCCGAAACATCCCTGGGACGTGGCCAAGAGCTTCGCCGAATGGACGCCGCAGCACATCAAGCCGCAGATCGGCAGTTATACGAGCGTGACCGCGGCGCTCGACAATCGCCTTGGCGACTGCGAAGAGATGGCGGGCGTGTTCGTCGCGCTCTGCCGCGCGGTCGGCATCCCCGCACGACTGGTCTGGATTCCCAATCACACCTGGGCTGAGTTCTTCCTGGTCGATCACGACGGCAAGGAGCACTGGATTCCGGCCCATACCGCCTGTTACTCGTGGTTCGGCTGGAATGGGGCACACGAGTTGGTGCTGCAAAAGGGAGACCGGATCCAGTTCCCCGAGCGTCGCAAGACGATGCGTTTGCTGCCTGACTGGACGCAATGGTCGGGCGCCGAGCCGCAAGCTCGCTATACGGCGGAGCTCACGCCGCTGCCGATCGCCGCGGGCGACGACCCGGGACCTGGCGCTCGACGCAAAGACGAAAAGGGAGAGTGGAAAGTCGTCGGCGACCATCCGCTCGACCGTTACGTCCGCCGGTAGCTCAGGCGTGCGGCAGCACTTAAGAGGCAGGGCCGTGCATTTCCCTAGTACCGTACGTAGGAACGAGTGTTGCACGCGCTTCGAGCATTACGCGGTCCGCGCGCGAGCGCATGACACGCAACGCGTCTCAAGCAGCCGAGGCCTGATCCTCAACGGTGGTCGCCGCCGCATCCGGGCTGAAGATCGCGGGGGCCCCATTTTCCGCAGCATCGCCCGTCTGCCTTCGCAAGCGTTCCAGCCAAACGACCGAGCCCGGCAGTCTCAAAATCGCGCAAGCGGCAAGCCACCCCACGGCGGCGCCGCAGCACACATCGCTCAGGTAGTGCGCGCCCGACACGACCCGCTGCAGGCCGACGAGCGCAGCCAGGCCGAATAAGAACCGCCGCGCCTGCGGATAGAGACAGGCCAGCGCAACCGCAAAGGCCACGGCCGTGGCCGTATGCGCCGACGGAAAACTTTCGTTGACGCTCGCGCGCTGCCACGGCGGCAGCCACCCCTGAAACGTCAACCAGACGTCCGCCGTCGCCAGATCAAAACCGCGCGGTCGAGTGCGCACAAAAACGAACTTGGCAAGATTCGCCGCCATGCCGCTGCCATAGGTCACCGCCAGTAATCTCGGCAACGCCCAGCGCCGCCCCGGATCGAGCGAGTAGGCCGCCGCCACGATCAGCAGCACGCCAATTCCGTGACCGAACGTCTCGCCGATCTCGATCAACTTGCGGACCGAGCCCGGAAAAGCAGTCGTCGTCGCCCAGTGAGATAACGGCAAATCGACGGTCAGCGCCGCGGCGCCGAGCGCTACGAGCACAACTGCCGGCAGCCACGGCCGCCGCATCGGAAAGTCGAGCGTCTGCTCGAACCCCGTTGTTTCGTCCTTGCGCACGCCCGGTTCACCTGCGCAGACTGCCTTGTCTGCCTGTTCTTCGGCCATATCTGTGCCGCGTCAGTTTCTACAGAAGCGCCAAAGCCCCGTCGTCACGGCAAGACCGGCAAACCGTGCGGGCCATGCCATCACGGCTTTTCCATGACTGCCGCCCTTACCGATTGAGAGGAGGAGTATAACGCGGAACGACATTTCTGACTAACTCGGTTCTGTCGGTTTACATCCAAAATCGGCGTCCCTGGGACCTCGGACTGCGAATGCTATCCGCGAAGTGATGTTGCCCGGATCGACGTGCGCCCGATAGACTGCCGCGCCTTCCGTGCCGCCCCCCCGGACCGAAGCGATTGTCAACCGCCATCGCCCGGGAGCCGCCAGGACGAAGTCTTACATCAAGTTGGAATGCGAATGCCCGCCATTATCCGACATCAAACTTGGATCCTGCTCGCCTCCGCTCTGGTTTTTTTCACCAACCTGGGCGGGCCGCGTTTGTGGGACGAGGACGAACCGAAAAACGCCGAATGCGCCCGCGAAATGCTCGAGCGCGGCGATTGGGTCGTGCCCACGTTTAATGAACAACTTCGGTACGACAAGCCCGTGCTGCTGTACTGGTTGATGATCTCCGCCTACAAGACGTTCGGCGTCAACGAATTCGCCGCTCGGTTCTGGTCCGCAGTGCTGGCGGCGGGCACGTCGCTGGCGACGTATCATTTGGGGCGGCTCTTATTTCGGCCTCAGGTAGGGCTATGGGCCGGTCTGGCGATGACCAGTTGCCTGATGTTCGTGGTGGCGGGGCGCGCAGCGACGCCTGATTCGTCGCTCATTTTCTGCACCACGCTCACCATGCTCGCGTTTGTACGGGCGACGTGGGGCGCCAGCCCGACGCTGGCCGGCGCTAATCGCCTAAAAGACTTTCTGCCGAAGTCCTGGCTCTCATGGGCGCCGATTTACGCGGCGATGGGTCTCGGCGTGTTGGCCAAGGGGCCCGTCGCCATTGCCTTGCCCGGCGGCGTGATGGCGCTGTACCTGCTCTGCGCCTCGCTATGCGGCGGAAAGCTCCTCGCAAGAACGAGCGAGCTTCTTGGGAGCGCTCGTGCGGCGGTTTTCCCCCGCGGCCGTTTGGAAGGTATTCTGGAACATGCGGCCGCTGACCGCCATTTTAATCGTCGGCGTCGTGGCCTTGCCTTGGTACTTGCTGGTCGGCTTGCGAACCGACTGGGACTGGCCGGCCGGGTTCCTGGGAACGCACAACGTCGGTCGTTTTATCAAGCCGATGGAAGGGCACCGCGGCCCGATTATCTATTACCTGCCGGCAATCATCATCGGCTTCTTTCCCTGGTCGATGTTTCTGTTGCCTGGCCTGATTGAATTTGTCCGACGCATCCGCACGCGGACCGATTGGGCCTCCTACTTGTTCGTCGCCTGCTGGGCGGGATTCTATGTCGCATTCTTCTCTCTAGCTCGCACCAAACTGCCCAGCTACGTGCTGCCAGCTTATCCGGCTTTAGCCCTGATGACCGGCGTATTTATCGATCACTGGGTTTCCCATCCGCAGAGCGTAAGCCGCTGGATGCTTTATTCGGCCCTGGGGGGCGCGGCATTCGTTGGCGCAGCGTTTATGACGGCGCTGCCGTTGGCGGCGCCGTACGTCCTGCCAGGCGAAGGCGCGTTGGGACTGGTGGGCGTTTCGCTGCTGGTCGGCGGCGTATTGTCGCTCGTTTGGGCGGTCCGCCAGCGACCGCGCTATGCAGCCGTCGCCTTCGGGGCGACCGCGGTGGCGTTCGTGGTCAGCCTGTTCGGCTTTGCCGCGGCGCGAGCCAGCCGTCATCAGAACAGCGAGCCGCTGATCTCTTTGATTCGGCAGACCGATCCTGCTGCGGTAGAACTGGCCGCTTTCGATTACAACGCGCCTAGCCTGGTGTTCTACGCTCAGCAACGCGTGGCGCAGTACTACGCGGACCAGGAGGTGGAGCAGTTCTTCGCCTCCCACGACCATGCTTATCTGATCACCCGTGCGGAATGCGTCGACGGCTTGAAAGCCGTTCTGCCGGCGGATGTCAAAGAAATCGCTCGCCAGCCTCGCTTCTTGCGTTATGGCAAGGAGTTAGTCGTCCTGGGCCGTCCGGAAAGGCTGGCTCGGTCGACTCCAAGCAGCGCCCGGTAGCATGCGAAGTGCAGAGTTTATCCAGAGATAAAGGCGTCTAGCATGACCGTTTCGATCGTCGTTCCCGTGTATAACGAGCGCGAGAATATCCCGTTGCTGCATCAGGCTTTGACGGACACGCTCAAGTCGCTCGGCCGTCCGTATGAAATCGTACTGGTCGACGACGGCTCGACCGACGGCTCGAGCCGCGAGCTCGATGCGCTGGCGTCGCGCGATCCGGCCGTGAAGGTGATCCGCTTCCGCCGCAACTTCGGGCAGACCGCGGCCATGAACGCCGGCTTGCACCTGGCCACGGGCGACGTGATCGTCACGCTCGACGCGGATTTGCAGAACGAACCGGCTGACATACCGCTCTTACTGGCCAAGCTGGATGAAGGCTACGACCTGGTGCACGGCTGGCGCAAGCACCGCCAGGACGCCTTCATCAACCGCAAACTGCCCTCGAAGATCGCCAACTGGCTGATCTCCAAGACCACCGGCTTTCCGGTGCACGACCTGGGCTGCACGCTGAAGGCCATGCGCCGCGAAGTGGCTCAGGATTTACAGCTCTATGGCGAGATGCACCGCTTCATTCCCATCCTGGCGCATTGGCGCGGCGCCCGCTGCGTGGAAGTCGTCACGCGACATCACCCGCGCCGCTTCGGAACAACGAAGTACGGCATTTCGCGGACCTTCCGCGTGATTCTGGATTTGATTACGGTCAAATACATGATCCAGTATCTGACCAGCCCGATGAAGCTCTTCGGCGGCATCGGCCTGAGCAGCATGTTGCTGGGCGGTCTGGCCGGAGCCGCCACGCTGGGCATGAAACTCTGGGGCGGCGTCGACATGACGGGCAACCCGCTGCTGATGCTGACCGTTTTCTCCCTGCTGGCCGGGCTGCAGTTCTTCGTGCTGGGCATGCTCGGCGAAGTCTGCGTGCGGACCTACTACGAAAGCCAGGACAAGCAGCCGTACGCTATCCGCGAACTTGTCAACTTCGACACATCCGCCCAACCGCTGCGCCGCGCGGCGTGAAACGCCTTACAAAAGTAGCGGAAGCGTGTGAAGATTCCCGGAAGGCGGCATTCGCGTTATCGGCAGCGTACGCGTTTGAGAGTCCGCGCGAAGCGCCTGGAAGTCTCACGACTTCCGCTACGCGGCCTGCATGTTTGCGATCCATTCGACGATTCGCCAATCGAGCCAGCGGCGATCTGGATCCGCTCCGGCGAGGGCCACATAACCCAAGTGCCCGCCGCGCTCGGTAATTTCGACTTGCACGCAACCGGGTTTCTCCACGCCAAGAAACGGTCGCCACGGCACCAGCGGATCGTCGCGCGAAGCAATGACCAGCGTCGGCCGGCGAATGTTCGGAATCAACCGGGCCGAACTTGCCTGCCGGTAATAGTTGGCCGCGTCGCCGAAGCCTGAAACCGGCGCCGTGAAACCGTCGTCAAACTCCCACACGCCGCGCGGCGGGCGTGCGAAGTTCACCGGCGGCGCATCCGGCAGCACGCGCTGGCGCTTGCGCGCTTGTTGCAGCAGCAATTTGATGAAATGGCGATCGTAAAGCCGGTTCAGCGGCAGCGAAATCTTCTCGACCGCGGCTTGCAAGTCGATCGGCGGGCAGATCGCCACGGCGCTGTCCAGACCACCGCACGATCGTTCGCCAAGCTCGCCCAATAGCTTGAGCGTGATGTTGCCGCCCAGCGAAAAGCCGACGAGCGTCGTCGGCGAAGCGGGGCACCACTGCGCAATCGCCTCCAGCGCCGCAGCGGCATCTTCCGAGCGTCCGCTGTGATACGGGAGTCTCGCCAGGCCAAATCCGGCCCCGCAGCCCCGCAGGTCCATGCGAAAGACGCGCAGCCCTTGCGCGGTAAGCTTGGCCGCGACCCGCTGCATGTACGAACTCAAGTGGCAGCCCGCCAGGCCATGAATCAGCAGCGCCGTGCGCATGCCCGTCCGCCAATCGTCCGGACAGTCATCGTGCAAGACGATTTGGTCGCCGTCGCTCAAGCGAATACGATGCTGCACCGCTCTGTAGAGACACCTTCGTCCGGGCAAGAAGACCCCGGCCAGCGTCTGCGCATGGCCGCCGGGAAACAAGAGATGCTGCCGGAAGAGGGGCAGTCTGCCTGTCGAAAGGCGAGCGGACGGCGGTACACGCGCCCCGCAAAATCCATCCGCCGCAATATTTCCGCGTTCCGCGTCTTGCACCAAGTCCTGCCAGTCGCCGCTGAGGCGATGGGGGCCGAATCCGCCGCGCTACGCCCGTCCACGTTCGGGCGGGCTCATGTGGTTCCAGCCTAGCAAAACTGGCCTTTGCTTGCAGTCGCACGGAGCCGGGAAGGCTCCCGCGTCATCAGCTGCCCCAGGTAAACGGGTATCCCCACCATTCACGCTAAATCATCTTTTCAGGACGTTGCAGCCCGGAGAGCCTTCAAAGACCTCTTAATCGTTCAATTCCTCGCATTAGTCACGCTCGGTTGCCTGTCCATTAAATTGGGTGGAACCTCGTTGACTCTCTGGCATGCCCTTAATATCCTGGCTTCTACGATTTTACCCAGTTTGCGCAACCGGAAGTATTGGCGCCTCCGCAGGCGCATTCGGGAACAGAGATTCGCTCGGATTCAATTGATCGCAGAACGCTGTGGCAAGGCGGTTTGGCCTCGAACACAGCTTCCCCCCGGGCTAACGGCGCCTTTTCAGGCGCGCCGGTAACGGGCCTTCTGTTTCGAGCGTTCACCAGACAATCCAATCACGCTAGCACCAATATTTCGCGATAGGACCCAATGATGCGAAACCGCCCCTCTGACCGCTTGCCGTCTCGCAAAAACCGTCGTCGAAATAAGAAGCAAACCAGTCCACTGCTGCGCCGCGCGTCCGAACGCCTCAGCCGCTTGAGCATTCTCCGCCACGAAAGGCTTGAAGAGCGTTCAATGCTTGCTGTCACCAGCAGCTTCAACGCCGGCACCGGCGCCTGACCCTGACGTACGACGGCGCCAACAACGATGCCGTCACCATCCAGAGCCAGAACACCGGCGCGAGCGACTTCGACGTCAATGCCGCGGCGGGGACCACGCTCGACGGCACGGCGGGCAACAGCGAAAGCTTCACCGGCGTCACGTCGATCATGGTGAACGGTAGCACCCTCAGCTCCAATTCGCTCACCTTCGACACGAACGATCTGACCAACTCCGTCAGCGGCGCCATCTCCATCGCTGACATCGACGCCGTGTTGCTGAACGACAGCAACGCGACGCCGACGGGCACGTTGACGGCCGGGTCGTTCAGCGAGAGCGGCGGAACCAACGCGACCACGACGCTTAATCAGCCGCTGTACACGACCGGGGCGGCGGGCATCTCGATCACCGGCGACAAGACCATCACGGCCAACAGCACCATCGACGCCACGGCCGCTGCGACCGGGACTATTACCTTAACTGCGGACAAGAACATCAAGGTCAACTCCGGGGCGTCGATCAAGACGGCCGGCGGCGACCTGACGCTCAAGGCCAACACGGCGGGGACGACCGGGGGCCAATTCATCGGCATTTTCGTCAACGGGGCAACCGTCGAGAGCGCCACGGGCAGCGTGCTGCTAGACGGCACGGGCGGCGACTCCGGGGTTGATAACCACGGCGTCGAGATCGGCAACGGAGGGATCGTCCAGACCACGGGCGGCAGCGGCACGGTCACCATCGACGGCGCCGGCGGCGACTCCTCCAATAGCACCAACTACGGCGTCTATATCACGGGCAGCGGCGCAGAGGTGAACTCGGGCGGCGGCAACGTCTCCGTCACCGGCACGGGCGGCGGCAATGGCTCCTCACTGCAAGACATTGGCGTCTTCGTCGAAGCGGGCGCGGCGGTGACGGCAGGAGGTAATGGCACGGTTACGGTCATCGGCGCCGGCGCTGCTTCCACCGGGAACAAAAACTTCGGCGTCCTGGTGTCGGGCAGCGGGTCGGCGGTGACGTCGAGCGGGGGCAATGTCGCCGTCACCGGTACAGGCGGCGGCAGCGGCGCCTCTAACAGCAACTATGGCGTCTTGGTCTTTTCAGGGGCGACGGTGACGGCGGGCGGCAGCGGCACGGTTACGGTCAAGGGCTTCGGCGGCGCCACCACCGGCGGCAGCGACATTGGCGTCTTCATTTACGACGCCCAGGTCACGGCCAGCGGCGGCTCTCCCGGCTTGATCAGCATCACCGGCCAGCCCGGCGACGGCAGCCCCGGCATCAAGCTGCAAAACGGCGGCGTGATCTCCACGCCGGGCGACGTCAGCCTGACGGGCACGTCCAGCAGTATCGTGGAGGCGGGCGCGACCAGTTACGTCAACGCCGCCCTGTTGACCGTCAACTCGGACGGCGGCGCCACGCTGAACGGACCCAACACCGTCAGCTCCTTCAACGCCGCCAATACAACCAGCGGCGCGATCGAGCTGACCAACACTTCGACCACGCTGGACATCACCGGCATCGCCCAGAGCGGCACGGCGGCCGGCTCCGATGTGACCATCAATCAGACGGACAATTTATCGATCACCGGAGACATCACCGCGACTGCGAACGCCACGGGCGCCGTGACTCTGATCGTGGACGGGCTCACCGACATTGCCGCAAAGGTCGACGCCGCAACCGTTCCCAGTTTGACCGGCGGCTCGCTGCTGGTCGATTACACGGCTGGCGCCAGCCTGCCGCAAGGCCTGAGCTTCAGCACCTCGACGAGCGGCGCCACGCTGACCGTCAGCGATGCCGGCGGAGCGGGCGCCAACAATTACGCGCTCGATGCGACCAGCATCGCCCGCGACGGCGCATCGTCGATCACTTACAGCGGCACGCTGGCAAACCTGGTCATCGACGGCTCGGACGGCGCCAACACGCTGAGCGTCGATAACGGCGGCGGACTCATTTCGGCGGCCATTACTTTCGCGGGCGGGCTGGGATTCGATTCGCTGAACGTGTCGGGCGACGCCGGCGCCGGCGTCACCGCCGTCTACAGCGATACCGGCTCGGACGCGACCGGCTACTCCGGCAATATCACGTACACCGGCAGCGTGACCGAATCGATCGACTTCACCGGGCTCTCGCCGGTCGAGACGCTGACGCCCGTCACGTCGCTGACCATCAACATGGCTGCCGGGGCGAATGTCGAGAACATCGTCACCGGGCCGACTTCGACCGGTATTGATCCCTTCCTGGGAACCACCGCCACGACCTACCAGGTCAATTACGGCGGCGCCGGCGAGCCGCTCAATTGGCGCAATGCGACGGCCGTGACGGTCAACGGCTCGGCCAACCACGACACGATTACCGAGAACCTGCCGACGCAGGTGGACAATGGTTCGCCGAACGAGTTGACCACGCTCAACATCAACGCGGGCGACGGCTTTGACGAGGTCGACGTGCTGGCCACGCCCAGCGGGGTGACGAGCAACGTCGATGGCGAGGAAGGCGCTCCGAATTACATGGTGGTCGGCGCCACCCTGGCCACGTTCAATACCGGCGTGGGGACGCTGGCGAACATCAACGGCCCCGTAAACCTGGCCGACACGGGCGGCACGGGAGTGTCGTTCGTCGACGATTCCGGCGGCGTGGCGGCCGATACCGTGACAGTGACCTCGACGACTATTGAGTTCGCGGGCCGACCCACGATTGGTTACGACGCGACTGCCGGCAGCCTGCGCATTGCCTTGACCGCACAAGCGGACACCGCCAACGTGCAGAGCACGCAGAATTACACGCTGCTCTTCGGCAACGACGGCAGTGATACGTTCAACGTTTCCAGCACGGCGCCGACGACCAACGGCAACGGCACGCTGACGGGCGATTTGAGCGGCATTCAGGGCGAACTGGATATCGCCAGCGGCGACGGAATCGATGACACGCTCAACGTCTCCGACTACGGCGGCGCGGCCGGCCAGACGTATTCGGTGACCGACACGGGCGGCGGCGCCACCCAGGTTTCGGCCACCGGTTCGGCGAACATCGTCTACAACGTCGGCGGCGGGCTGCAACTGGAAGAACTTCAACCTCGTCGGCAGCAGCGCCGGCGGCAACACCTATAACATCAACGACACGACGGCGACGACCGAGACCACGATCCAGGACGGCGACGCCTCGGCCAGCGGCGACGGCACGTTCAACATTGCCGGCGACAAGCTCTCCGCCGCCAATACCTTCCTCGGCTTCGGCGGCGACGACCAGTTCAAGCTGAACATTGCGTCCAACCTCGGCCAGAGTTCCGCGACGGCGATCTCCAGCCTGATGATCGACGGCGGGCTGGGCGTCGGCGGCGACGCCAACGACAGCGCCCATCGCGACCGGCTGACCATTAACGACAACAGCACGGCCAGCCGCAAGCTTGACTACATCTATCTCAACGCCCAAGGCGGCGTGAACGTCGCGCCCAACCCGTCGTATACCACCAGCGGCCTGTTCGGCGGCAACCTGCCGGGCGGCGAGCTCCAGGTCCGCGGCGCCGAAACGTTGATCTTCAACGCCCCGAACGGCTCGAAGAACGACCAGGACCGCGTGTTCGGCGCCACCGACGACGGCACGATCGGCGGACCGAACCCGGCCAATGACGTGCTTACCGCGGCGCTGCTGAACAATGACTATTCGGCGCTCGTATTCCGCGGCGGCTCGCCGTATCTGAACTCCCCGCCGACCGGGCTCGCCGGCTCGCTGCCGGGCGTGGCGGGCGGCGGCTCGGGACCGGACCTGTTGCTCAACGGCATCTCGTTCAGCGGCTTGACGCTCGACGGCAACGGCGCCGCCGGCCGGCGGCGGCGACCGGGCCGTGGTCTACGGGGCCAGCGAAAACGATCTGGTCGATTCCGGCAACCCGACCGACATCTTCGGCTTTGGCGCCGGCGTGCTGCAGCCCGGCTTCGGCGCAGGCAACGCCTACGATGAATTCACCATCGACGGCAACGGCGTGTCGACCACGAACAACGCCCATGGCTTCCTGACGAGGATCAACCTGGACAGCGCCAGCTTCGTGCAGAACACGACCGCTGCTCCCACGCAGCAAGCGGCGCTGATCGTCAACGGCGGCGACGAGGCGGCGCCCAACCAGAACAGCGCGGGCGGCGACATCGCCGACGTGTTCAACGTCTCGCTTTCCAACCAGTTCAACATCGCCGTCAACGGCAATCTGCCGACCTTGACGCACGGCGCCAACGGCGAACCGCAAGGCGACCAGCTCAATCTGATCATTGACGGATCGGCCAACGTGTACAGCGACGCCGCCAATCCGCCGAATGTCACCGTCACCGGTGTGCCGTCGGTCAGCGGCCCGTTCGGCGTCCGCTTCAGCTCGATCGAGCGCGACTTCGTGATGCCGACCAACGGGATCGTGAACATCATCGGCGACAACAACACGCCCGGCGGCGCGAGAACGATTATTTCAAGGTCCGCGGCACGAACGTCAGCTTCGATCCGACCGTGCCGCAGGACGGCGCCAACCAGTTCTCGCTGCAGATCGCCGGCGACTGGAACCCGGCGACCGGCGCGGCCGATTTCAGCGCGCCGATCTACTTTGTCGGCGCCACCGCTCGACGAGTCTCCCACGGCCATGCCGATCACGCGGATCAACGCCAGCGGCGGCGCCATCACCGGCTTCGACGCCAACGGCAACGCGATTCCCGACTCGACCGATCCGGCCGGCGTGAACGCCCTGGACATCACGCCTTACGCCAACAACACGCCCCAGGGCTGGGGCATCGAGACTTACTGGAGCCAGGGCAATAAGGGGCCGGACGGCGGCGTGCCGAACCCGGACCTGCTGATCTATAACGGCGTGTCGGGCGTTTCGGAGAATATCTCCGTCGTCCCCTCGGGCCCGCAGACCGGCCAGGTGGTCGACAACAACGCCGCCACCGGCACGCCGATCGCCGTGGTCAATTACACATTCAACACCAACATCATCGTCAACGGCAGCAGTCCGTCCGGCACGGCCGGCGACACCGACACGCTGACGCTCAAGGGGACCGATCCGGGCAATCCCAGCACCAGCGGCCTGGACAACTTCATCGCCGATTTCACCGCGGCCGGCGGACCGGGCTCTGAACTGGTCAAGGTCAGCGACGAAAACGGCGGCGCGGCGCTGTACAACCTGCAGAACTTCAGCAACTTCAACACGCTCAACGTCGACATGGGCGCCGGCAGCGACTTCTTCGAGCTGAAGGCCGGCCGCAACGACGGCAGCCTGACGTTGAACGTCAACGGCGGCGCACCGGCCGGACCGGGCAACGTGTTCACGACCGACACCGTGGAAGTCGACGGCAGCGCCGCGGGCGGAGATAGTTTCCAGGTCGATCCGGGCGCCAGCAATGATGCGGGCCGCATCTCAACGAAACTGTCCACCGCAAATCTCAACAGCCCGCCGACCGTCGTCAATTTCACCGGCACGGAGAACGTGCAGATCGTCGGCCAGAGCGGCGCGGGCGACGACACCGTCGTGCTCGACGGCACGGGAGGCAACGACGTGTTCACGACGACCAACGCCGGAGTGAGCGGCATCGGCACGGCGCAAGTCAATTCCGGGCCTGCCATCGGCTTCCAACATCTTGGCACGGGCGCCAACACGACTTTGGTCCTCAACGGCCTGGGCGGCAACGACACGTTCAACCTGACGCAATCCGGCTTCGGCCCGATTCCGAACGTGACTGTCAACGGCGCCGCCGGCAGCGCGGCCAACGTTTTCGGCACGAGCGGCGGCGATACGTTGAATTACGCTCCGTCGGCGGCCCATGCCGCCCAACTGACCGTCAACGGCGCTGGCGGCACGCTCTACGCCCTGAACGGCTTGAACAACGTCAGCATCGACGGCCAGGGAGGCGGTGACGCGCTGACCTACACTTCGCCGAACAATGCCGGAGCGGGCAGCGACCTGGTCTATTCGCCGGGCGCCGCCGCCGACGCCGGCTCGATCGCCGGCAGCCAGAACGCCGGCGGCTCGCTGTTGCCCCTGGCCTTCTCCGGCCTGGGCGCCGGCAGCGGCGTCTCCTTCGCCACGGCCAACGCCGGTGCGTCCGACACGCTGGAGGTCAACGGCACGTCGGCCAGCGACACGTTCAACGTTACGGGGGGCGGCGGCGGCACGGTGCAGATCCTCAAGCCGAACGGCGGCTTCACGACCGAGCCGATCACCACTCCCGGCGTCGCCAACCTGGCGTTGCACGGCCAGGACGGCGACGACACGTTCAACCTCAGCGGCACGCTGCCCTACGCCAGCACGTTGCTGGACGGCGGCAATCCTTCAGCCAGCGATACGGCCGTGCTGACCGGCGCCTCGGGCCCGGTCAACGTCAAGCTGGGCGACGGAGCGGCCATTCCGCCGACCAACACCACGATCACCGGCTACGGCGGCACGGTCACGCTGTCGGGCGTCGAAACCGCCAACCTGGCCGCCAACGGCAACGCCCTGACGGCCACCGGCACGACGCGCAACGACACAATCGCCTACACGCCCAGCGACGTGCAGTCCGGCACGTTCACGAGCGCCGGTCTGAACACGACCTTCAACTTCTCGCAGGTCGTCGGCGCCTTTACGATCAACGGCGGCGGCGGCGCGGCCGACCAGGTGAATCTGGAGGGCACGAGCGGCCGCGACACGATCTCGATCCGCGAAGACACGCGCACGGCCTCGGTCACCGACGCCTCCGGCAACCTGCTCAAGCCGGTCGTGCTGGGCCCCGACGTGCAGAACCTGTCGGCCTATGGCCTGGGCGGCCAGGACACGTTCCTGGTCACGCCGGCCCTGTTCGCAGCCAACGATCTCGACAACCTGCTGGTCAACGTCGACGGCGGCGGTTCGGGCGAGAACAACGCCCTGGTGATCCAATCGGCGGCCGGCGGCACGTTGGCCGCCAACCAGTTCGTGGTCGTCAACCGCTCGGCCACGGCCAACTCGGGCACGGTCCGCACCTTCACGGCGGCCGCGCAGTGGCCCGACATCAACTACGCCAACGTGCAGGTCGTATCGCCCAACGTGGCTTCGCCCGTCGGGCAGCCGAACCTGCTGCTGCTGGGTCCCGATATGAACGAACCGAACGAGACGCTGGCCAACTCGGCGTTCCTCGGCTCGGGCGCCAATCTGCAGGTCCAGCACGCCTCGATCTTTCCCAACGGCAGCGAAGTTCCGCCGGTGCCGGCCGACCAGGACTATTACCGCGTGGTGGCCAACCAGACCGGCACGCTCGACTTCCAGGTCTACTTCAAGCTGTACGATCCCAACCTGCTGCCTTCAGGCGGGAACTTGAACCTTAAAGTGCTCGACGCGGCCGGCAACCTGCTGGCCACGGCCTCGGGCGGCGCGGCGACGTTCGGCGCGGAAGGGGGCGGCGGCGACGCCCGGATCCGCATACCCGTCGTGGCCGGTCAGAGCTACTACCTGCACGTGTTCGGCGCCAACCCGGACGGCACGCCCAACGCAGCCGTGACCAACGGCTACGACATGACGATCGTCAACACGGCGCCCCCCGTGCCGTACAACCTGGAGCTGTCGCACAACAATCCGCCGGGCGATCTGCCGACCACGCCCACGCCGCCGGCCAGCGATACGGGCCGTTCGCAACTGGACGACATCACCAAGGACACGCTGCCGACGATCTACCTGCGGCTCAACGACGGCTTCTTCCTCAACGACCTGCCGGCCAACGGCGCGCCCGATACTCCGCCGGCCGGGGTGATTCCGATCCCCTTCAGCCCCGATGACACGACCGCCGGCTTCCGCGTGGCGATCTTCGACGGCCTGTCCAGCGACACGCCGGTCGGCTTCGCCTCGCCCGTGGCCGGCTCGCCGGGCATTTACAGCTACACGTTCACCACGCCGCTGAGCGAAGGCCTGCACCACCTGATCGCCCGCGTGCAGATGATCGATCCGACCGAGGGCTCGGAAAGCGGTTTCGGCGACCGCAGCGTACACTCGCTGGACATCACGGTCGACACCACCCCGCCGCCGGCCTTCTTCGGTACGTCGGCCTCGACCACCGACGGCCTGGCGCCGCCGAGCGACACGGGCGTGGCCGAGCAGACTTCGACCTTCGTCGACCGGATCACCAACGATACGTCGCCGACCTTTACGGGCACGGCGGAAGCCAACGCCATCATTCGCGTCTACGTGGACCAGAACGGCAACGGCGTCGTCGACGCCGGCGACGTGCTGATCGCGCAGACCACGGCCTCGCCGGCCGACGGCGACAACGTCTTCCCCAGCGGCGTCTGGACCGCCAAGTCGTCGGTCAACCTCAACGATCCGGCCTTGTTCCCCGTCGACGGCGTGCGGAAGCTGCTGGTCACCGGCGAGGACGTGGCGGGCAACGTCTCCGCGCCGACGCGCTGACGATCTTCATCGACAGCCGCGGTCCGACCGTCAACAACGTCACGGTTACGGGCAGCCCGGGCTACGACGTGTTCGCCAACAAGGCGGCCGTTACGGCGCCCACTCCGCTGGTCACCAGTCTGGACATCACGTTCAACGACCAGCCGGTGCGCGTCGGGCCTGACTTCGTCTACCCGGCCGTCAACCAGATCCTGGCGACGACCATCGGCAATTACTCGCTGGTCGGCGACGCCACCGGCGCCGTGACCATCACTTCGGTCACGTTCAGCGATACGACCGCCTCGGGGACTCCCGGCCAGACGGTCGTCACGCTGCACTTCTCCCAGCCGCTGGCCGACGACCGCTACACGCTGTACATCAGCGACCATATCACCGACAACGCCAACAACCCGCTCGACGGCAACTTCGGCGGGACATTTGCTTCGGGCGACGGCAAGCCGGGCGGTTCGTTCTCGGGCCGGTTCACCGTCGACAGCCATCCCGAACTGGGCGTGTACAGCGCCGGCAGCGTGGCCATCGACCTCAACGGCAACTTCGTGTTCGACCCACAGAACCCCGACTCGACCAACCGCGACACGGTGTTCACGCTGGGCTACCCCTCCGACCGCCTGTTCGCCGGCACGTTCGCCGATGCGCACGGCGTGGTCAATGGCTTCGACAAGCTGGGCGCCTACGGCTTCGTCAACGGTCAGTGGCGGTGGCTGCTGGATCTCAACGGCGACGGCGTGATCGAAACCTCGCAAGGCGACCTGAACGTCGTCGAGCCGCTGCAGATCGACGGCCTGCCGGTAGCGGGTAACTTCAACGGCAACGCCGCCGGCGCGGCCCAGGTCGGCCTGTTCGACGGCACGACCTGGTGGCTGGATATGAACGGCGATCACGTGATCGACAATGCCGACGTCGCCTTGGGCGGCAAGCTGACCGGCGACATGCGCGGGTTGCCGATCGTGGGCGACTTCGACGGCGACGGCAGAGTCGACCTGGCGACGTTCGCCAACGGCAAGTTCTACTTCGATCTGGCCGCCAACGATCCGGGCGGACACTTGACCGGCAACACGAACCGTACGATCGACGTCCAGAGCCTGCTGCCCAACACGATCGGCTTCGCCGACGTGCAACTGCGGCCGGTGGCCGCCGATATGAACCACGACGGCGTGACCGACATCGGGCTGTTCGTGCCCGGCCAAACCGCCGCGGGCGACAGCTTGACGGCGGAGTGGTACTTCCTGATCTCGCACCTGCAAAACGGCGCCTTGCCCGCGCCGGGGTCAATCAGCGCACTGAACCACGCCTTCGACCCGACGCCTTTGGGGCACGACCTGTTCGCCAAGTTCGGCAACGGTTTCGGCCTGCCGATCGTCGGCAATTTCGATCCGCCGGCCGGCGGTCAGCAAGTCGTCGGCGGTTGGCTGGACAACCTGTACCATGACGTCTTAGGTCGCGATCCTTCGTACGACGAGTGGAACGCCTGGTCACAGTCGGTGGACCAGGGGATTTTCACGCCGGCCCAGGTGGCGACGCTCTTCCTGTCGAGTCCGGAGTACCGCGGCGGGATCATCAACCAGCTCTATCAGCAGTACCTGGGCCGCGACGTCGATCCGGCCGGCTTGAACTTCTGGCTCTCGGTCTGGCAGGCCAACGACGGACCGGAAACCGTGCAGGCCGGCATCATCGGCTCGGCGGAGTACTACCACACCGCCGGCCAGGCGCATCCCGACCTGTCGGCGGACGCCGCCTGGGTCACCGCCTTGTACCAGAACATTCTGCACCGCGAGGTCGACGCCGCAGGGCTGGCCTTCTGGGTCAATTACATCCAGACGCACAGCAAGCAGAGCGTGGTGATCGGCTTTGTGACCAGCAACGAGTACCGCCTGGGGTTGATCCAGGGCTGGTTCTCTGACTACCTGGGCCGCACGCTGGACGCCGGCGGCGCCAACTACTGGCTCGTGCAAATGCAACTCGGCGCCAGCCAGGAGTCGATCCAGGTCGGCATCCTCAGCAGCGCCGAGTATCAAAACCGGACCTAAAGGCCTCGAACTTTGAACGCGGCCGAGTTGATGCCTTGCCGAGGGCTGTAATCGGGCCCGGGGCGATAATCGCTGCTGGTTCCCAGCGCGGGCCGATTGTAGCTGCCCTGCCCATAGGCGCTGACGCCCGGCGAATACGAGTATCGCCGTCCGGGCGAATACGAGTAGCTGCGATTTTGCTGCACGCTGCCAGCCGCCTGCGCAGTCGCAGCGGGCGCCGGAGCGTAGCTATAAGCCCTGTAACACCTGCATGGTCCCGCCCAGCTCGTCTGTGCGGTAGCGCCGACCAACAGCAAGGCGGCCAGAGCGACAAAAGATCTCTTGAACGTAGACATGGCAACCTCCGTTAAACAAATTCCGCCTGGGTGCGTGCCCCTAATAAGTATGCGACTATGCAACTCTAGGCTCTAGAAAGCAATGCGCGTGCCAGCCCTTTTTTTAGCTAGCGCGACCCACCGACAAACTAATCGTAAACCATTGCGCTGCATTGCCTTTCAGCATTTCTCGCCTTCCCCGACAAAACACCGGCGGGAAGCATGGCAGCCATCAAAATGTGGACGAACCCTCTCATATCGAGATCTTCCAGCGCGCCTTTACGCACAGCTCCCAGGCGCATTTTTCAGATATTGTCCGACCGACCGAATCTGCCGTCACGCGTCAACCGCAACGCAGCGTCACGCCGTGACGTGGCGTCCTGGGAGCGACTTTCCGATCGTCCATGAACGATGGCCGCTGAAATCGTTCCTTGGCAATTCACGGCATTGCGGACGTCCGGCAACGGATGGAGCGACTAACGTTCTTGCCTTGCCGCCCGGTTCGCCTGTCGGACCGCGGCTACTTCTTCCTCCCAGTACACAGGCAGCCGGTCCCAAGGGCTCGCGCCGTGGTCGTCGGTGGCGTAGAAGTGACCGAGACGCAACTCGGCCGTGCGGCGGAAGCGCTCGAGCATCTGATCGGCATCGCGAGCTTCGTACGGCAATACGGCGCAGCGGCATATCAAAGGGGTCGGGAGTCGTTGTTTCGTTCGGACTCGGGTCTCAGGCGGGGCCGGCCGCGCGGATTCAGGGTCGATTGCAACCCAAGTTGCTCCGCCGTGCGGCGCTGCCACTCGACGTCGCCAAAGCGAGCGCCTCGGACGACCGATCGCCTCAGACGTTCGAGCTCCGCTTTCGTTTCAGCCCGGTTGACGAAAGATGCCCAGTTTTTTGGCAGCGCGACCGGTCCTGCATTGGGGCCCTCGCCGGGCTCGGCGGCGGACCGTTTGGGCAAGCTCGACCAAGGCCAAGCTTCGGCGTGCGCCACGAGATCGGCGCAGAGCATTTCGTTCTACATATCGCACGACCGTCAGCAGTTGATCGTCTTCTTCGATCGGGAAGGATTTGAAGCGGCCTTGGTAGAGCGGGCCCGTGCCGGCCGTCCGATGCGCGCGTGCCAGCGCTGCGTGTGCGTGACCGTGAGCCAACGCATGAACTCCGACAACTCCCCGTCCTTCTGCGGCCAGAGGACAAGATGCCAATGATTCGGCATCACGCACCAGGCCAACAGGGGCGTGCCGAAACGTTCCCTGGCCTCCCGCAGCACGTGTTCGAATGCGGCGAAGTCCTTCTTTGAGCGGAACAACCGCGCCGACCAACGGCCCGATTCAGCACGTGATAGCCGAAGCCTGGCTGGGCGACCCGCGCATTTCTTGGCATGGTCGCATTCTACCGACGCCGCGCCAGCACATCAAAAAATGACTCCCGACCCCTTTGTCTGGGCCACTCGTCTGCCGCCGCCAAGTCCTCACTCCGCCCCGCTTTCGCCGCCGTAGGAGTTTTTTGACCCTACGGCCCAATCCTACATGGCGCTGGCGGTTTCCGCCGTGCCGATCTGGTCGTGGCCGACATTCGCCGTGGTGTCGATCTGGTAGCCGTCGGCTTCGGCCTGGAGCGCAGCTTCTCACGAGCACTCGCGCGAACCTGCATCGTCTGCGTCAACCCGACCGCAGATCGCGCCGACCAACGTCGCTTCTTCGACAAGCGAGCGAGCGGATTCCGCGGAGTCGCACTGAACCACGATAGACCCGCCGTGTAGCAAATCTTCGATCCTGTTGTTGGCCTCTGACAGGGCTACGTGACCATGCCTCATCAATAAGTGAGTTAGCTTCACCTTATTAAGGCCGTGCTTCCAGCCGATAAGTTCAACAGACGTACTCACGTTCGCTACTCCTCGACAATGATGGTGATCGGGCGCGGAGTATGTCCTGGCTTGGCACCTGTCGTCCGCACTCCCCCAAATATAATCACTTCCCGTGCATTACGTATTCTACCGAGATCGCGAACTAAGCTGCGAAGCTCTCTTAAGCCCACAGAGCCGCGCCCGGGCCGTCGATGTGCAGTTGCGTAAGAGTTAACGTATCGCCCTCAGCTGCGAAATTGGTCAGCACCGTGATCTCACCCTTCGCCGTCATCGAACTCAACTGCATTGCCCCAGCAGCGTCGACTTCGACGACGCGAATCCTCGTCGTCAGATCGATCCCCGCGTCGCTCACCTTGCGGAAGCTAGCCGAAACCAGCGATTCCTCTACGGTCGCGGCCTCGGCCACTGGCGGCACCGCTCCCGCCGACGCAGCTGCTCGGCCCAAAGTGAACGGCGCCCGATTAGGGGGCAGCATCCCTGCGCCCTGTAATCCCCCGCCAGCAATCCGCGGTAGTCCAGCGGCCGCCCCGACGACGGCAGAGCCGTTTATCAAGATGCGATCGCGCGATTGAATCCGTGGACTGGCGAATCTGTGAGCCGGTCGTAACCTGCGAGCCCGTCCGCGAACGGGTTTATGGGAATTATCGTTTCTTTTACGCCAATATAGATAGGGGGGGCATTCTCTCGGCCTGTATGCCGGCGGCACCCGCTGTTTTCTGCTGACCTTGCGTGAGGCGGGGACCATGGACCGTTTCTTCCCGGAAAAATCCCCCAAGGCACTGAAGACCCTTGACGTGTCGATCCTTCACCGGCTGATTCTCGAGAACCTGCTCGGCATCACCCAGGAAGCCCACATACAACAGCTCAACCTCAAGTACGTGAAGAACTTCGACGAGCCCTTTGAACTGGTTCAAACCGGGGAATTTCCCCTGGCCTTTCTGATGAACCCGACGCGCATGTCCGAGGTTCGCGACGTGGCCAACGCCGGCGAAAAAATGCCGCA
>CAWAYY010000002.1:0-18937 GCA_963786255.1 Pirellulales bacterium | reverse complement strand
TTATGTCCTATTCGTTCAGACTAATTACTAACGAGTAATGGAATAATGGAGGAGTGGAAAGCTAATAAATACAGCTGGAACCTACTGTTCCAGTGGTTTACACACACACACCCTGGAAATCCCTCTGCCTTCCGGCATGGGCATTGGCGCGCTGGTGGCGGCGCGGAATTTGTTCGAGACACCGTTCTCCGCTCTGTTGGTGCTGGACCAGTTTAAACCTTCCGCGTCGGCTTGAGCCGTGGCCGGATCGATCGAGAGGAAGTTCCAGACGGCCGTGCCCGTCGAGACGTCGATGGTCGCCGTCACCTGCACCAGGATGCCGAGCGTGTCGGTTTCATCGATTGTCGTCTGATAGAAGGCCGAATCGGGCGACGGCGAGAACCGCATTCCGCCCCAGCCGAAGTCGCCAAGCCGGAAGCTGCGGGGGTCGATGTCGTCGGATCGAGCTGTTCGGTGATCGTCACCTCTTGCGCCGGCGCCGTGGCGGCCGACTCGTTTTCGAACTCGATTCATAGGCCAGCGGCTGATCGGCCGGCACGAAGTGCTGATCGCCGTAGCCCTCGGTCCGATGATGTCGTTGGGATCGAAGGGGAAATGTGGAATGCCCGGGAAATGATCGGGCCATTTATTGAAGGGCTGCGGAAGGGGATTTTTAAAGGGCGGAACTAAAGGTGGTTTGGGCTTTGGCTGATCGCAGTCCTTGTTATCGTTCTCAAGGCACACTTCGTACTCAGCCAACTTCTGAAAGAACTCCTCCTTCAGCTTTTCGAATTCCTTCTTATCTTCCTTGAACCGTCTCTTCACTTTCATTGAACTTTTCGGCCTTCTCGACACCTCATTTAGCTTTTCCCCAGTGGCCGCTTCCACCACCGTGAAAAACACGTTAAAGCCAGTGAGGTACTTCCCCAACCCGCTATCAACAAGTAATTTGGCGAGGCTCGTCGACAAGTTGGAACTTGAGCCGCTTTGGAAATCTCCAGCAAACCAGAAGCGTCGACCTCCTCCTTGCCAGATGCCTGTGGAATCAGCCCGGCGTTCTTTGCAACTTCGGTTGTCTTCTCGCCGAGTTCACTATTCTCGACGACCGCCTTAGAGATTTCCGCATATTTCTCAATGAGTTCTTTGTATGCTTCTTCGGTAAGCTCTCCCACGTTGAATTTCGCCAGGATGGCCGCCTTAAACGCCCCCGGCGCTGCGTCCAAGACCTGTCCAAAGTACCAGGCCTTGACTGCCTTGCCATAAATCTCTGCAACGTAGGCGGCCGCGGTTGTGAAGAAATTGACGCCGTCGATGATCGCAGTGTTTCCGTCCTTGCTGAGTTTTGTGAATTGCTGACTGAGCTTGGTTTGCGCGTCGAGTGCGGCAGTGTATTTAGAAGTACAATCGGTGCATTCGGGCGGCGGCGGGACATTGAATTTCAGTGGGCGCAAGCGCTTCATCAATCGTTGCCTCGACCAGATCTTTGACAGTTTGAAACCAATTGCCGCCGCCCCCTTCCGCGGAGTTGGCTGCAACGACCGGGCCAATTGCTGATAAAGGCGATACGGCAGGGGGGGAACTGCTTGGAGCCGACAAAGGCGCGGAGGCGAGCACACCCGCAATCGCTTCCGCGGACAAAACGATGTCCCCCAAAGCGATTGATCCGGGTGAAGCCAAGTCGAATCCGCCGCTAATCTGCTGACCGTAACCGTCTGCTGCCGCAATAAGGCGCAGGTTCACGCCAGCTACGCCCGGCACAGTAAATGTGCCGTCGGGAGCGGCCTTGGCCTCCCCAAGCACGCGTCCCACGGCATCTACGACCTGTACGTCCCCGTCGGAAATGGCATGTCCATCCGAGTCGAGTATTCGCCCTGAAACGTCCGTCGTACTTGCGGTAAGAACGAACTGCCGCGTGGTATCGGACGAAATAACGTTACTACTCGCCACCGTCGCTTGATACCCCTCCGCCCAAACAATCAGGTCATAAGTGCCCGGCGTGAGGGAGTCGACCGTGAACGCACCATTCGAATCGGCCGACGTTAGAGCGACGAGACCGTGGTCGGCAGACGAGTAGACCTCGATGGTCGCATTTCCAATTGGCTGCGTTGAGCTGTCAGCGACCTGGCCTGATAAGACAAGTTGTTGCTGAAGTTCAACTGACGCCGAAGCGTTGTCGCCGGCGAGCAGACTGATTGTGGCGCGTGCCCGCGCGGGTGGCACGAGTTTGTCACGTCGATCTTGTAGTTTCCGGGCAACAAGTTTGAGAACGTCACGACGGCGCCGGCCTCTAGCTCGGCAAATCCTGCCGGCACGACTTCCCCACCCTGCTGAAGAAACAGCATTACCAGTGCTCCAGTCACCGGTTGAATGTTGTCGGTCACCGTGACCTGCAGGGTGGCATCGCCTGCGACAAAATCCACGTTGGGCGAGTCGCCCGGATTGACGGCCAGTCCGCTGACAGGCTCGAAGTCGGCATCTGGTGCTGCCGCGCGGAGATCAAAGGTTCCGGGAGAAGCGACCACAAAACCGTACGCTCCGGTCGCGTCGACTAGACTCGTCGCGACGACAGCGCCATTGCTCAGCAAGGCCACTTGGCCATCAGCCACCGGGTTGCCCAGAGCGGTCAGCAAACGGCCAATGATCCGCAACGGCTGAGTATTGTAGATTTGCAGTGATTTCGGCGCCGGTTGGGTCGGAGACTGTCACTGCCCTCGAACCGGCTGAGCCGCCGATCAATAGATGGACGACGTAGTTGCCGTTGGCCAAGCGATCGAAGCGATAGGCGCCCGCGGAATCGGTTGTCGTTCGTAGGATTTGCCCGGTGGAATCGTCGAGCACGACTGTTGCGCCAGTCAGCGGTTGGCCGCTCAACGCGTCGGTTGCCGTCCCGACAATCGCCCCCCCAGGCTCAACGCGAATCGTGGCGCCGGACATTTCGTTCCCTGAAGCAAGGCTGAGCGTTGCCGTGGTTACGAAACCGGTCGCGTCAATTGGTCGAAAAGAATAGTCGCCGGGAGCCAGATCTGCAAATGTAAAATCCCCGCTGGCGTCGGTCGTTGCGACAGCGACCATCGCGGTCCCTTGGAAGGCGCCGATTGGGGCAAACGCCGTCTGATACTGCGGGTCATCGGAAATCAAAATCCCTTCGACACTGGCGCCAAGCGACATCGAAATAACGCCCACATCCGTGGCGACGCCGTTTGAGACATGGACTCCGTCAATCGTCTTGGTTGCATACCCAGTGGCGTAGATTGTGAGGTCATATAACCCTGAAGGGAGTCTGTCAATGTCGAATAGCAGGTTGCTTGGCGTTAAGGTAAACGAAAGGCTTGGATTCGGAGCGTTAGCGTCCGATGCGACGATTGTCACTTGGACCGCCGGAACGCCAGGAAACGCCAGCACACCAGTAATTGTGCCCTGCGCGGGCAACGCGAGCGTTTCATTGAGCTGATCGTTCGCGGCTACCACGATTCCTGTCAGCGACGTCCGAGCCCGATCGGTGGCATCAGCGACCACCTTGTAAGTAGATGGGGGCAATCCGCTCAGCACAAATCGGCCATGGGAATCCGTCGTCGCCGCATACTGCGAACCGTCCGCGGCAGTGGCGCGTACTTCCGCGAAGGGTAGTCCGGCTCCCGATTCTTGCGCAACTACCTGGCCGGAGAGCTGTGCTCCTCTCGACACCTCGACGACGAGTCCCGAAGACGCAACGCCACTGACGGCGACTGCTTGGTCGCCCGCCGATACCTGAAGATCGTCGACTGTGAACTTGTAGGCGCCGGGCTCTAACTGGTCGAAGATAAACGTCCCATCGTTCAACGACGTGGCGACGTATACATCTCCGGTGACGAGGTCATGCGCGGCAACAGTCCGATTTGCAAGCGAGATGGACGCGTTGGCGGCGTGCAAGCGTCCTGTAATTGAAGTCGTCACTGCAGCCGACGCCTTAAGAATCTCCAACCGAAGGAGGTCGGAAATGCTCTGGCTGTTTCCCATTCCGGCAGGAATCAAGCTGGCGTCTCCAGCCATTGCTCGGACGAAATCGCCCGAAGTCGTGCCAAGCTGATGTTGCAATTGCAAAAACACGTCGCTCCAGTCAGCGCGAGATGCATCGGTAGGAGCAAGCCACTGGCTTTGGACTGCGTTCCAATCGATGGGATCTTGGTTGTCTGCGGTGACGACGCCGAGTTGAAAGCCGTAAGGGTCTGCCGGAGTTCCGCTCTGGAAGTAGACGGGAACGCTTACGTGCTGCGCCGGGACGCAGTATCCCTGCAGGTCCGTCAGGACTGGTCGCGAGAATCTGTAGCGGCTGCATGTCGCCGATTCCATCTGCGGTTAGTCCGAAACTCGTATAGGTCGGGCTGAAAATGGAGATGATTGGCGCGATGAATATCTGCGTCGCCGATGTTTGCATACGTGATCGTAAATGCTTGCTCTCGATTGACCAGAACTATGTTCGGCCCATTCGCTGATCCGTTGAAGCTTGGGCGATGACCGACGACTACATTAAGGCCGGCAGCGAGCGTGGCAGAGGAGCCGTCGACGAGCGAGGCTCGCAGATCGTAGAAGCCGGGACTCTCTCCACTCAAAATCAAATGACGCATAGGCAACCGCAGAGTTTTCGATCACCGCTGACTCTGCGGCTATAACGGTTCCCTGCGAGTCAATTAACTGAAACGTCGTATCTCGGTCGAATTTCGCTGCCGCTGATCTTCAACGTCGAACTGCCGGCGTTGCCGACCTGGCCGGGGCTGACGGCGGTCACCGAGAAGGGAATGATCGAGGCGGTCAGCGAGTAATCGGCGACCGCCGTCGGATTGGCTTGCGGATTGTAGCCATAGACCGTGCGGCTGATGACTTGAATGTAATACGTGCCGGCCTGCGTGCTGGGGATTGTGATGGATTGGCTCGCTCCCAGGGCCTGATCGCCATGAAAATCCGCCTGGCTGGGCGACGGCATCTGGCCGAAACTGACGTACAACCCGTTCGACGTCGTTCGTCTGCGCGTTGCTCAAGGTGAACTGCAGCGTTTGACCGGCGTCGACCGTCACCTTGTAATAAGCGGAGCCGCCTTGGATGAGCGAACCAACGACGGCGAGTCCCTGGTGCGCGGCAGCTGATCGCAGGCACGTCCAGCGAAGTCTGGGCCGAAGGCGCTGAGATTGTTCGTCTCGTCCGCTCTCAGGAACCTGATTGCGGATGTCGCTCCGCAGAATCGACGTAGTACGTGCCGGGCGACACGCCAGGCAGCGGCGCCGTCAACGTCTCGCTGTAACTGCCGTTGACGGCGACTCCGCCGTGTGGTGCACGCGTCCTAACAGCGGATTCGCGAGCTGCCAGCCATTCGTCGGCGACAGATAGAGCGAATCGTACCAGTCGCCCGCATACGAGTTGGGGCTGTTGTTGCTCACGGCATAAGTCACCGTGATCGGCTGACCTGGCACGGCAGAGGCAGGAATGGTGACCGTGCCGGCGACCAGATCGAGCGGCGGCTGAAGCGAGACATCGAGCGCCTGAGCACTGAATCCGATGCGATCCGCGGAGAGACCCCGTTCGAACACCGATGCCCCGGCGTCGGCCACGACGATCACGTAGTACATTCCCGCCAGGCCGGCGGGCAAGCGGAAATCGCCGCCGGACGCGTAGTTATCGCCGGCGGCCAGTCCGGTCGTGTGCGTTACGTTGCCTAGCGGTACGTCGGAGCTGGGGTCGAATGTGCGGTCGAGCGAAAGATAGACCGTGTCGTACCAACTGCGCGTTCGCGGCGAGCGTGGCGGCGCCGTGATTCGTTACCGTCCAGTCGATGTGAATCGTCTGGCCGCTCAGGGCCGACAGCGGCGCCGTCACGGAGGTGGTCAGATCGGGCGTCGGCCCCAAATCAACGGTGATCGCCGCGCTGGCGCCCTTGTTATCGGACTCGCTCGATTCGACGACCAGGTTGACGTACTGGGGCTCCGTATTGGGCGGACGCGAAGGCCGGTCGGCGCGGACGATCAGGTAACTCGTCCCCGCGGCCATATCGGGCGGCACGGTGAAGCTCGCCGTCGCCGTATACTGTCCCCCTGCCGGCAGCGGGTTGTTGTGGAACGCGCTGCCAAGATAGACGGCCGTGTTCGGATCGAACGTCGGCGTCGGCGAGAGATACACGTCATCGTACCAGTGCGTCGAGCTGGTGGCCGCGGCGCCCGAGTTCTGCACCGTCCAACCGACATTCGCCGATCCGCCGGTAGCGAGCGTGGCGGGCGAGAGGAGTTGAACCTGGCTGACGGTCAAGTCGGCGAGTTGGGCCGAGACCAGCACGGCGAGCGCCGCCGAGACGTTATTCGCTTCGTTTCCGGCTTCGTAGACGGCCCCGCCCGGCCCCGTGGTTTGCGCACCTTGGCCGTCTTCCGCCTCGGTGATCGGCGCGTCGGCTTCGACGAACAGGTTGTATCCGCCGGTGAGCGCGTAGGGAATCGTCACCAGTTCCGTTTCGGTGTACGAGCCGCCCGGTTGCAGCAGGCCGTGATGCGCGCGAAGGCGGCGATCAACACGCGATTGGAGCCAAGCGCCGGGTCGGTCGTAGCGTAAACCTTGTCGGTCCAGTCGGTCACGGCTGAGTCGCCGGCGCCCTGGTTCGTGACGGTCCACGAAACGGGAATCACCTGGCCGGGATTGGCGGCGACCGGCGTCGAGGCCGCCGTGACGATCAGGTCGGCGGGCTTCGAGGTGACGACCGTCACGTTGCCTGCGGAGACGACGTTGTTCGCTTCGTCGAGTTCGAACACCAGATTACCGCTATCAGTCACAACGAACACATGGAACGTTCCGCTCAGTCCATCCGGCAGCGTGAAGTTGGTTGCCTGCGTATACGAGGCGCCGGGGTTCAGCACGCCTTGATGCGTAATATCGCCCAACTTGAGATCGGTAGACGTGTCGAGCGATGAGCCGCTCGCCAGGTAAATCGAGTCCGTCCATTTGCTCTCCGGAGTCGCGGTCGAGCCGGCGTTGGTCGCCTGATAGTTGACGGCAAGCGAATGGCTAGCCAGCGCCGCAGTTGGCGCCGTGAACGCCGCGACTTGCAGATCGGGGGGCGGCGTGAGATTGACGTTGGTCGTCGCCGCCGACGACAAGACGTTGTTGGCCGTAGCGCCCGCCTCGAACACTTGTTTCGCGGGATCGCTTTGGACGATCAAATAATATTGACCGCTGATGCCGACCGGCAGCTTGACCGACTGGGTCTCTGTGAAGCTGTCTCCCGGCGCCAGCGCTCCGTTGTGCGTGAACGTTTGCAGCAACACGGCAGAGCTGTCGATCGACTGGGTCGTCGACAAGTACGCCGATTCTTGCCAGGTCGATTGAGCCGGCGTCGCCGGCACGTTGGGCTGCGTGGGAGCAAATCCGACGTGCAGCGGCTGGCCGATGGCAATCCCCGGCCCCTGGTTGGTCACGGTCCATGAAAGATTCATGGTCTGCCCCGAGAATGCTTGCGTGGGCGCCTGCACTCGCATTACGGCCACGTCGGGCGTCGGCGCCAGCGTGACGTTGAACGCGGTGCTGCGCGTCAGATCGTTGATCGAGTCGCTTTCGCGCACCGCTCCCGTGTCGATGAAGTTGTCGAGCGGCGTGTGAACGAAAACGCGGTTTGTGACCACGTACACATACCAGGGTCCCGCCGCTGAAACGGGGAGCGGCACGTTGACCGTCTGGCTATAGCTCTCGCCCGGCGCCAGGTAGCTCGGATTTTCTGCAAGCACCGGCACGCCCAGCGGCTGAACCATGATATTGAAGCCGTCGTTAAAGTCGTTGCCGGTGAGCGTCAGATCAGGAGTCTGCGAAATGAAAATGGCGTCGTACCACAGCGGCGCCTGCGTCGGCGCATTGCCGTTATTCGTGACCGTGAAGGTCACCGGCACGGTCGTGCCCGACAGCACGCCGTCGGCGGGCGGCGTGATCGCGCTCACGACGAGGTCGGGCAGGGGAGTCGTCTGGACATCGATCGTCGTGGCGCTGGCCGCCGTGCTGTGGGCGGCGTTGGGCCCTTCGTTGATGGCGCCGTCGGCATTGGCGCGACATGATAATGTAATACTGACCCGCGACGCCCGGCAGATTGAAGTGCTGCGCGCGAGTGACGGACTGGCCCGCATCGAGCGCGCCGCTATAGGTAAACTGACCGAGGAACTTCGGCGCTGGCATCGAGCGTGCTGCTGGTCGAAATCCACACGTAATCCTGCCACGGACCGGTCGCCGTCGCCGTGCCATTGTTCTGATCGGTCCAACTGACATTGAAGCCCTGGCCGGTCAGGCCGCTGGCCGGCACGACGAGGTTCGTCGGCACGAGATCAGGCAGGGCCGGCAGGCCGAGCGTGACTGCCTGGCTGGAGGCGTTGTTCGTCTCGTTGGTTTCCGAGGCCTGGTTCAAACCGTCGACCACGACAAACAGGTAGTACGATCCCGGCGTGGTTGTGACATTCAAGGGGCAGCGCGACTTGAGCGGTTTGCGAATAGCTGGCGCCGGGCCCGAGCGGCGCCTGGGCCGACTCGGAGACGGTTCCCAAGAGGGTCGCCGTGTTGACGTCGAGCGTGCCGGACGAGGAGAGATAGATGCGGTCGCTCCAGGGCTGGTTGATCGCCGTCGCGCCGGCGTTCGTGGCCGTCCAACTCACGCTGATCGTATCGCCGAAGTTGGCGCTGGCCGGCGCGGAGACGCTGCCTACCGCCAGGTCGACTTGCGCCAATTGGATCGGCAACGCCAGCGTGTTGTTCAATTCGCTGCTCTCGGCTTGCTGCTGGCCCGAATCGGCGGCGATCAGCAGGAACCGCCTGCCCAGCGCGGTATTCGGGATCGTCACGCTCTGGCTCAGCGCGTAACTTGCACCAGCCGCCAGCGGCGCCGCGCCGGCCGGAAAGCTTCCGACATAGACTGCCGAACCGTCGAGCACGTTCGTATTCGACAGATAGACGGCGTCCGACCAGTTGGCCTGCGCCGCGGCGTTGCCCTGATTGGTCACCGTCCAGGAAAGCTCGACCGTCGAGCCGAGCGCGGCGATCGACGGCGCGGCGACGTTCGTGACCGCCAGATCGGCGCCGCTGAGCGTGATCGGCACGGCATAGACGTCGTTGGCCGTGCTGGTCTGCGGCTGGCCGTGATCGTTGTCGGTCACGAACAACAGGTACCGCTGGCCGATAGCCGTGCTGGGCAGCGTGATCGATTGGCTGTCGGTGTAGCTGGTCCCGCCCGCCAGGCCGGCCTGGGCGCTTTCGTCGAACTGCGCCACCAGCGTGGCCGTGCCGTCGAGCGTGGGGACGCTGGAGACGTAGACCGCGTCGTGCCAGGCGGCGGGCGCCGCCACGGAACTCGAGTTTTGCACGGTCCACGAGACCGCGATAGGCGAACCCAACTCCGCCGCGGCCGGCGCGCTGGCGGCGGCGACCGTTAGATCGGGCGCGGCCAGCGTGATCGGCACGGCGTAGAAGTTGTTGGCCTCGTTCGTTTCCGGTTGGGCGTGGAAGACGTCGGCCACGAACAGCAGGTAGCGCTGCCCCAAGCCGGTCGCCGGCAGCACGATGTTCCGCGTATCCGTATAGGAGCCCGCCGCGCCCAACCCGGCGTGCGCGCCCTCGTAGAACGAATCGATGAGTGTGGCCGTGCCGTCGAACGTGCTCTTGCTGGAAACGTAGACGGCGTCGTACCAGATTGCCGGCGCCGCCGCGCCGCCCGAGTTCGTCGTCGTCCAAGACACGCTGACCGTCTGGCCCAGCGCTGCCGCCGCCGGCGCCGACGCGGTCGACACAGACAGGTCAGGCGCGGCGATCGTGATCGGCAGGGCGTAAACGTCGTTCGTCGAATCCGACTCGCTCTGGTTATGGTTCGAGTTCGTGACGAACAACAGGTACAGCGCCCCGGTCGTCGAGCCGGGCAAGTACAGATTGTCGTTGAGCGTGTAGCTGGCGCCGGGCGCCAAGGGGCTGCTGCCGGCCGGCGGGGCGCTCAAAGCGTGCAGAGACACTGCCGTATTGTCGAAGGTCGGCTTCGTCGACAGATAGACCGTGTCGTACCAGTTCGACGAAGCGTCTTTTGTTCCCTGATTGGTCACGGTCCAGGAGACGGCGATCGAACCGCCCAGCACGCCCGTCGCCGGCGCCGTGGCCGACGAGACCGTCAGATCGGCCGCTGAAGGGCTCAAGTGGATGGGCGTGGCGAAGAAGTTGTTCTGCCGGTTCGCGTCGCCCGTGCTCGAATAGACGTCGCTGCGGACGATCAAGTACACGTCGCCGCTGCGTAGATACGAAGGGATCGTGATATTCCGCGTATCCGTATAGTCGGCGCCGGGCGCCAGTCCAGAGTGACTCGATTCGTTGAACGTGGCGATCTGTGTGGCGCCGTACTGCCAATAAGGCTGGCTCGATATATAGACGGCGTCGGTCCAGTTCCCCGGCGCCGCTACTCCGCCCTGGTTGGTCACGGTCCAGGAGACCGAAATCAAACTGTCGAACGCCGCCGAACTCGGCGCCGTGACGGCAGTCACGGCCAGATCGGCCGCCGCCAGCGTGATCGGCAGCGAGACGACGTTGTTTGTTTTGTCGCTCTCGCCCTGGTCGCCGTAAGCGTCGACGACGAACAGCAGGTAGCCGGCGCCGATCGGCAACGACGACGGCAGGGTCACGTTGCCGCTGTCGATATAACTCGCCCCCGCGCCGAGCGGAACCTGTGAGGGATAGAAGTAGCCCACGCTGACGGCCGAGGAATCGTAGGTCGGCTTCGTCGAATAATAGACGAGGTCGCTCCAGCCCGTTGCCGCCGCTTCGCCCCCCTGGTTCGCGACGTCGAACGAGACCGCGATGCTTTGGCCCACCGTCGCGGCGGCCGGCGCGGCCGCGTTCGAGGGCGCCAGATCGACGTCGGGCACGTTCAACGCGATCGGCAGGGCGTAAACATCGTTGGCGTCCACACTTCCCGCGGCGTCCGATTCCGAGATGCTGCCGTAGGCGTTCGTCACGAACAGCAGGTAGCGGGAGCCGGTCGCCGTGACCGGCAGCGTGACGTTGCTGTTCTGCGTATAGCTGGAGCCCGCCGCCAAAGCCGAGTAGTTGTAGTGCAACGAAGTCACGTACTCGGTGCTCGAGTCGTAGGTCGGCTTGTCGGAAACGTAAAGGTAATCGCTCCACGAGCCATTTGCATTGACCGCCCCTTGGTTGGCAACGGTGTAACTCACCGCGATCGAACTGTCATTGCCCACGACCGCTGAGGCCGGGGCCGTCGCCGTGGTGATCGCCAGGTCGGGGGCGCCGACCGTGATCGGCGAGGCGTAGACGTTGTTGGCGCCGGGCGAGTAATAGGCATTGCCGTCGGTCTCCGGCTGGTCGCCGTAGGCGTTCGCCACCACCAGCAGATAGAGGCTACCGACAAGTCCGCTCGTCGAGATCGTCACGTTTCGCGACTCGTTGTAACTGCCGCCCGCCGCCAGACCGGCGTGCGAACTCTCATCGAACGACGCGAGAAAACGCGGCTGGAGTCGAACGTGGGCTTGGTCGACAGATAGATGACGTCGGTCCAGTCCGCCGGCGCCGGCGTAGCGCCCTGGTTGGCCACCGTCCAGGCGACGCTGATCGAATCGCCCGTGTTTGCGGAACTGGGCGCACTAGCCGCCGTGACGGCCAGGTCCGGAGTGCCGACCATGACCGGCAGCGAAACGAAGTTGTCGGTCCCATCATCGGTCTCGGCCTGGTCGCCGTCGATGTTGGTGACGAAGAACAAATACCCGGCGCCCAAGGGAAGGTCGGGGATCGAAATCGTCTGATTCACGGTGTAGTTGGCGCCGCCGGCCAGCGGGCTCTGGACGGCCGGAAAGCTGTCCAATAGCGTGACCTGATTCTTGTCGAACGTCGCCGACGTCGAGAAGTACACGCCGTCGGTCCAGTCGGCCGCCGCCGCATCGCTTCCTTGGTTCGTCACCTTGAACGAAACTGAGACATTGTCGCCGGCAACGATATTGGCCGGCAACGACGCATTCGACGCCGACAGATCGACGTTGGGCTTCGAAATCGCGATCGGCACGGCGAATACGTTGTTGGCGCCGGGGCCGTTCTGGCCGTCCGACTCGGGCTGAGTCGAATAGTAGTAGCCTTGTCCCGCGTTGGCGACGAACAGCAAGTATCGCTGCGCCGGTGGTAATGGTCGGCAGCGCGACGTTGAAGTTGTCGCTATAGCTCGCGCCGGGCCCAGCGCCGGCGGGTTCTGTTCGAGATTGGCCAGGAAGGTCGCTGTATTGTCGAAGGTCGGTTTATCGGACACGTACAGCGCGTCGTACCAACTGCTGTGCGCCGGCACGCTGCCGACGTTCTGGACCGTATAGCTGACGGCCAGTTGCTGGTTGTCGCCGACGACCGCCGCAGCGGGTCCGCTGGCCACGGTCACCGCCAGGTCCGGGGCGCCGACCGTGATCGGCACGGCGAACACGTTGTTCGTGCCGTCGGTTTCTGATTGATTGTTCGAGCCGTTGGCCACGAACAACAAGTAGCCCGCGCCGACCGCCGCGTTCGGCAGCGTGACGCTTTGGTTCTGCACGTAACTGGCGCCGGCGAGCAGGGGCCGTTGCGCCGCCGAGAAGCCGCCCACGCTGACGGCGCTCGAGTCCAAAATCGGCGACTTCGAGAAATAGACCTGATCGGACCAATTCGCCCCGGCGGCGACGCTTCCCTGGTTCTGGACGGTAAAAGAAACCGGAAGCGTATCCCCCGAGATGGCGCTCGCCGGGGCGGTTGCGCCGGTCACCGTCAGGTCGACGTTCGGGGCCGAGAGCGTGATCGGCAAGGCGTAAACGTTGTTGGCCCCAAGACCTCCGGCTGCGTCGCTCTCTGCTTGGCCGCCATAAGGGTTGGTGACGACCAGCAAGTAGCGGGCGCCAACGGCGGTGTTCGGCACGCTGACATTGGACTGTGCCGCTGTACGAGGCCCCGGGGCGTAGCGGATCGGAATGGTAGCCGAGCGAGGTGACGTACGTGGCGGTGGAATCGTAAACCGGCCGGTCGGATAAGTACAAATAGTCGTTCCAACTGCCGTCGGCCGGCACGCTTCCCTGATTCTTGATCGTGTAAGTGATCGGGATTGAGACGCCGTTGCCAGCCACGGCCGTGGCCGGGGCCGTGGCCGCGGTAACCGCCAAGTCGGGGGCCGAGAGCGTAATCGGCACGGCGAACGCGTTATTGGCGGCGACGCCATAATAATCGCCTGCGGGGGAATCCGACTCAGGCTGATAGTTGTATTGATTCGTGACAAACAACAGATACTGAGCGCCGACGGCGAACGCGGGGAGCGTGACCGACTGGCTCTCCGTGTAGCTGGCGCCGGCAGCCAGCCCGGAGTGCGCTGACTCGATGAACGACCCCACGTAGGTCGCCGTTCCGTCATAAGTCGGCCGGTTCGACGCGTACACATAATCATACCAGGTCGCCGGCGCTTTCACGGCGCCCTGATTCTTGACCGTCCAAGAAACTTGGATCGAATCGCTCTCCACGCCGCTGGCGGGCGCCGTGGCGGCCGTTACGGTCAAATCGGGAGCTGTCAACGTGATGGGAATGGCGAAGCGATTGTCGGTCGGATCCGTCTCGCCGATGTCGCCGTAGGCGTTGGCGACCACGACCAGGTAACGATTGCCGACGGCTGACGCGGGCAACGTGAAAGTCTGCTGCTGGGTGTAGCTCACGCCAGGCGCCAGCGAAGCGTTCTGCGCGAAGCTGCCGACGTACGTGTCGCCCAAACCGAACGGATTTCCTCCCGGCGTATCGGTCAGGTAGATTGCGTCGCTCCAACCGCCCGGCGCCGTCGCGCTCCCCTGGTTGGCCACGGTCCAACTGACGGATATCTTGTCGCCCAGGATGGCCGTCGAGGGCCCGGTCAGCGCCGTCGTCTTCAAGTCCGGCGACGACAACGCTATCGGCACGGCATAGACGTCGTTGGCGTAGTTCGTCTCGCCTTGCGTCTTATAGCGGTTAGTCGCGAACAACAGATACTTGTTGCCGCCGGACGAGCCGGGCAGCGTGATGGTTTGTGCGGGAGAGTACGTTGCTCCCGCCGCCAGCGTAGCAGGACCGCCAAAGCTGTCGACCAGGACGGCATTGCCGTCCAAGGTCGGCACGTCGGACAGATAGACCGCGTCGCTCCAGCCCCCCGCTGCCGTTTCGCCTCCCTGGTTCTTCACGGACCAACTGACGGAGATCTCAGCCGCCGGACACCGCCGTAGCGGGCGCTGTTGCGTTGGTCACGGTCAAGTCGACGTCGGCCTGCGTGAACGTGATCGGCAGCGCGACGAGGTTGTTGGAGTTTTGCGTCTCCGCCTGGTTGTCGCCCGTGTCGGTCACGAACACCAGTTGCTTCGCCCCCGGCGTCACATTGGGCGCGGCGACCGACTTGGTCACGACGTAGCTGGCGCCGGCCGGCAACTGGCTTTCATAATTGCCGGAATAGCCGAACAGACCGGTCGCACTGCGGTCGTAGTTGGCATCGTCGCCGACCAACACGTTGTCGTACCAATAAGTGTCAGCGACGGCCGACCCCTGGTTGGTCACTTTCCAGGAGACGTTGAACAACTGGCCGTTGCCCGCCTCGACTGTGGCCGGCGCCGTGGCGTTGCTGATCACTAAGTCGGCGGCCGGGGCCGTGAGCGTGATGGGCATTGCGAACACGTTGTTCGCCGCGTTGGTTTCGGCCTGACTGGAACTCGAACCGACGCCGACATTGGTGCGAACCAGCAAATAGCGTGCTCCGGCGGCCGTGTTGGGAAGCGTCACGACGTCGTGGACGGTATAACTGGCCCCCGCCGCCAGCGACGAAGGGACGTCGCTCCCCGAGTACAAGGTATCGAGCAAGGTCGCGCTCGAGTCGTACGTCGGCTGGCTCGAAACATAGATCGCGTCGGTCCAGTTCCCGCTGGCCGTCGCGGTTCCCTGGTTCTTGGCCGTGTAATCGACCGTGATCTGCCACTGGTTGCCGACCTCGGCCGTGGCCGGCGCCGCGGCCGACAAGACCGTCAGGTCGACATCCGGCGCCGAGAGCGTGATCGGCACGGCGAAGACGTTGTTCGCCTTGGTCGTCTCGCCCTGATCGTCGTAGCGGTCGGTGCGGAACAGCAGGTACGCGGCGCCCGCCGCGTGCGACGGCAGTGTGAGCGATTTCGTCAGCGTGTAACTGGCCCCAGCCGCCAGCGGAGCCTGGCTGCCGCCTGAATAATAGTTGAGCGGAATCGCCAAACCGTCGTAGGTCGGCTGGCTGGACAAATAGATGGCGTCGCTCCAACTCGAAGCGGCGGCCGTCGTCCCCTGGTTCTTGACCGTATAGCTGACGTCGATTGCCTGGCCGTTGCCCGCCACGGCGTTGCCCGGCGCCGCGGCCCCGGTCACCGCCAGGTCGATATTGCCGGGCGAATTAATCGTGATCGGCAGCGAGAACAGGTCGTTCGCCTCGGCGCCCTGGTCCGATTCTCCCTGGCCGCCCGCGTCGTTGGCCGAGAAAAACAGGTAATGATTTCCCGCGGGGATATCGGGCAGCGTGATCGCTCGACTGACCGTGTAGCTGGCGCCGGCGGTCAGCGGCAGTTGGTCGTCGGTGCTGCGGCTGTCGAGCAAGCGGGCGGCCTGAGGATCGAACGCGGACGTATCGGAAAGGTAGATGGCGTCGGTCGAGTCCCCCTGCGCCGTCGCCGTCCCCTGGTTCTTCACCGTCCAGCTCACGGCGATTATGTTGCCGTTTCCGGCGACGGCCGCGGCGGGCGCCGTGGCGCCGGTCACGGCCAGGTCAACGTCCGGCGCGCTGAGCGTAATTGGCAGCGAGAAGAGATTATTCGCCGTGTTGCTCTCGTTGAGGCTCTGGCCATCGTCGGTCTGCACGACCAGGAACTGCGCGCCGGTCGCGGCGCCGGGCACGGTCAGCACGCGCGTCACGCTGTAGCTGGCGCCGGGAGCCAGCGGCCCCTGAAACGATTCGTCGAGAGTGTCGATGCGGAAGCTGCCGCTATCCAAATCGCCCCGGACGAGGACAGATAGACGGCGTCGCTCCAACGGCCCGTCGTAGCGGCCGTCCCCTGGTTCTTCGCCGTCCAGGTGATCGAGATCTGGGCGGCGTTGCCTTCGATCGCCGTCGCTGGCGCCGCGGCGGCCGTGAGCAGCAGGTCGGGCTGATTGGCCAGCATGACCCGCTCTTCGAGAGACTCGACCGCGCCCTGCGACGCTGCAGCCCGAGTTCGCGGTCACTGATCCGCACTTCCCCCCAACCGCCCCGACGCCGTCCGCTTGGCGCGGACCACTGCCGAAACGCCGCATACCGTGCTCCGGTTGACGAAGATTCAACCGGCGCAACACCAGCGCCGGCAGGAAATAGAAACGTTGACTCCTGCCCTGGCTGCTCAAACCGCTGCCCGCAAAAAATCGCCGACACCTACCTAGAAGTCGTAGCAAATCCTAATGAGAGGCAATTACGCTTGCAAGCAAATTTTTTTTACATTCCTGGTTAGCGGCGGCCATTTGTTTTTACGCCTGTCAAGGCGCCAAATTAGGAATACTGATGCGGCACGCGCATGTCGGTCCTTCGTAAGCGTTCAATTGACCGGCGCGGTCCGCCGCGTGCGCCGTGGTTTGGCGCCCGTTTTCGTCCAACCGGTTACGCTGCCACTGTGAACGAAATTGAGCTCGCTCTGCCACTGGAAGGCATTCGGGTCGGCGTGATGATAAAACGATCAAGCCGATGACCAGCACAACCGCGACCAGACCTGCAACCGCTGGCAAGCTCCAGGACGCCGACGTTCTCGGCTGCACCGGCCGCGGCAGTTCGCGCATCGCTTTCGACGAGGCCGACGCGCCAGCGCCTGGCGCCAACTCGCCCAAGTCCGCGAACAGCCCCGCTGGCGGAGCTGGTTGTGCTGCTGGCGAGAATCAGCGCAACTCATGGGGAGTCATGCTGATGGCGAGCTGTCGAGGCTCTCGAAATACCGTCGCTATAAGGAGCGGGCGGCAGGTTGGCGATCAATCGCAGAGAACGAAAGCGGCGGCGAAGCGCGGCACGCCGCATCTGCGAACGCTCGCGGCGACGTCACTGGGGGACGGAGAACTTTTGAACGCGATGATTGTAGGCATCTACGACGTACAGCCGCCCAGCGCTGTCGATGGCCATGCCGTGTGGAGCGTAAAACTGTCCTGGCTTCGTTCCCTGTTCGTTGCCAAGGCCGCGCAGAAACTCGCCGTCTTGCGTGAATTGCTGAACGCGACCAGACACCGTGCTGATCCAGAGGCGGTCCTCGCGGTCGAAACAGAGGGCGATCGGGCCAACGAGACTAGCCGCCTTGCCCTTGCCAAAACCGGTGAAGAGTCCGCCGAACCCGCCGGGTGCATCTATTGAGGAACCCCAGAACGAAAGAAGTTTCCCATCCGCCGTGAATCTTTGTACGCGACAGTTGGCCCCTTCGGTCGTCCAGACGTCTCCGGCCGAGTTGAAGGCCAGAAACTGCGGACCGCCAACTCGTGAATTTGGGTTGGCCATGCCGCCGAACTGTCCGGCCTCAGTGCCGTACTCGCCCCACTGAAAGAGGAACGCGCCCATTGCATCGAACGCCTGGATTCGATGATTCGTCTGGTCCGCGACATATACCCGGCCGTCCTTGGCCACTGCGATGCCTCCGGGGCAATCGAATTCGCCCGGAGCGGCGCCCGTTTTCCCCATTGACGCAGTAACTTGCCGCCAGGCGCGTCAACTGACACGAAATCTCCCGCGTCGTCATTGCTCTGCCCGGAAGCGTGGAGATGAGTCGAATAAATGTTGCCAGCCGGGTCGAGCAATTCCGCCAGGATTGGGCAGGACCGGGAAGAGCCCGAGCAACTTGCCCGTTTTGTCGAACTTCTGAATGCGACGATTGAGGTGGTCCGTGACCACCAACTGGTCTCTTCGTCGATGGCAATTGCGATTGGAAAAGCAAATTCGCCAGGTTCAGCACCTCGTTTTCCCCATTCCTGGAGGAAGACGATGAGTTGAAGCTCCTCGCCGCGCACGGTGGAGGTGGAAAGGACTTGTGCGTCACAGACTAACATCGTCACCAGAGCAACGGCGAACAACCGCTCGACTCTGTTGATGGCTGATGCGCCGACGGCGTGCTGAAAGGACGCGAACATGTCGTATTGCCTTGAAACCACGGAGCGTTATCGGGCGCCCCGAATGAGCCCGGCATCGAGAACCTGCTTGGACAGCGTCGCTTCGCTTGATCCCTTCTTGCGTTAACGAAACCTCGCCTGCAAGTCGCCGAGCAGTCGCGGCACGTAGCTGCTATACCGGGCGTCGGGAGCGGGGCCCTTGGCGGGCAGTTCCTGAATCTGCGGCGCTACTGCGGCGGCCTTGTCGCCCAGGGCGTCCAGGGCGCTGAGTGCGGCGAGCGCGACAAATACGTCGTTCTTCGACCAATTGGCGCGGGCGATAAGCAGCGGCAGCGCCGTTTGCAAGTCGGCGGCGTCGCCATATTGGCCGAGCGCCTGGGCGGCGACGATCTGCACATAGGGCGAGTCGTCTTTGAGCGCCTTCTGCAACTCGGCTGCACCCCGGCAACGCCCGGCTTGCCGCGCATCAGCACGCCCAGCGCGGCCCAATAACGAACCGCGCCGTCCGCGTCGGACATCGATTTCTGCAATGCCGGCAGCGCCTCGGGCTCAAGCATCGAGGCAAGCTCCGCCGTCGCGAAGATGCGATCGAACGGATAGCGGCTGTCGTCATGACCGAAGTCGTAAGGCGAATCGCCCGCGGACCGCGCCAGTCGCTCCCCTTCCGGCACAAAGCCCACGTCGCGGATCTTGGCGGCCAGCTCTTGCTGAGCCTTTCGCAACCTGGCTTTGATTGCCCGGTGCTCCGCCGAGTCGGCCAGGTTATGGACTTCGTCAGGATCGCTCTGCAGGTCGTAAAGCTCTTCGGGCGGCTTGACGTTCCAAAATGCGTCTTGCTCTGCCG
>CAWAYY010000001.1:0-157819 GCA_963786255.1 Pirellulales bacterium | reverse complement strand
GGCAGCCCAAGCAACCGGACGATTGGCAATGGTCGGGCGAGTGCCAGGGCCAAGGCCAGATTCAGTATTCCGCCGGCAGCATTGCCGGCAACGGCCAGTTGACCATCGACGGTTTTCAAGCGCGCTCGCCGGTCCACGGCGGCGTGGAGCGAGCGGCAACTCAAGCTCGTCGCTCAGGCGGTCTATGACCGCAAGAACGACGCCTTGCAACTGGACCGCGCACAACTCGCGTCGACGGCGATTGCGCTAGACGCCCGCGGCAAGATCGACAAACTCTCGGGCGAGCGCGATGCGAAACTCGAAGGGCAGGCGACCTACGACTGGGCGCAGTTCGCGGGGCTGCTGCAGGCGTACGCGGGAGATAACGTGCGCGTGACGGGGCGCCAGACGCGGCCGTTTTCTCTCTCGGGCCCTCTCTCGGCGCTGTCCGCGGACCGGCAGACGGCCGTGACAAAGCTCTCCGGCCAGGCCGAGCTGGGTTGGCAGTCGGCCGCGGTGTTCGGGGCGCTGCTGGGGCCGGGGCAAACGCAGGCCGAGTTGGCTCGCGGGGCCGTGCGATTTTCGCCCCTGGATATTCCGCTGAGCGGCGGCAAGCTGCATTTGCAGCCGACCATCGAACTGGCTGCGACGCCCGTCGAGTTGAGCCTGGCGCCCGGCCGGATCGTCGACCAGGTGCAGATCACGCCGGAGATGTGTAATGCCGGCATGAAGTACGCGCTGCCCATTCTGGCCGAGGCGACCGAAGCGCAAGGCCGTTTTTCGGTCACGCTGGACGGCTGCCAATTGCCGCTGACCAATCCGGGCGCCGGCGACGCCGCCGGCAAAATCTTGATCCATTCCGTCCAGGTCGGCCCCGGTCCGCTGACCCGAGCGTTTGTTCCCGTCATCCAACTTCTCGCTGAAGCGCTGGGCGTCAAGGACTCGGTGCAGCCGCCGACGACGGTGGCGATCACCCGCGAGTCGCAGGTCGAGTACCGCATGGTGAATGGCCGCGTCTACCATCGCGGGCTCGAGTTGGCATTTCCCGACGCGGTGGTGCGAACCTACGGATCCGTAGGCTTCGATCAGTCGTTGGCCGTGATGGCGGAAATGCCCGTGCCGAGTAAATGGATCGGCGACAACGCGCTCGGCCGGTCGCTGCGGGGACAAGTCATTCGTCTGCCGATCAGCGGCACGTTGCACCAGCCCAAGATCGACGGCAGCGAGATTCGCCGTATGACGGGCCGGGTGCTGGAAGACGCCGCCCGCAGCACGTTGCAGCAGGAACTGGGCCGCCAGCTCGACCGGCTCTTCAAGTAAAGGGGTTCGCCCAGCAACGGCTCGAGGGTAAATCCGGAATACCCCGCGAGTTTGACAATTCCGGTCCATTCTGCCTCGGCCCCCATGGACTCCTTCATCCTGCCGAAAAATATGGCACAATGGGAGTAGCCGGCCGCGTCTTTCCGTGCCGGCACGGTCAGGGAGCACACGGCCATGCGGCTCGTTCTATTAGGTTCGACGGGCTACCATCCGAACGAGCGCCGGCATACGCCGTGTCTGGCGCTGCCTGAGTTAGGCGTCGTGCTGGATGCCGGCACCTCAATGTTCCGGTTGCGAGACCTGCTGGTCACGCCCGAGTTGAGCATCTTCCTGACGCATGCGCATCTGGATCATTGCTTCGGACTGACGTTCTTGTTCGACGTGATTTACGAGCGTCCGACCCAGAACGTGTTCGTGTATGGCGAAGCGGAAAAGCTGGCCGTCATTCAAGAACATCTGCTCTCGCCGTTGCTGTTTCCGGCCAAGCTGCCGTGCGAATACCGCGTACTGCCTGCGGCAGGGGTGGACCTGCCTGAAGGGGGCCGGCTAACGCACTTTCCGCTCAAGCATCCGGGCGGATCGCTCGGCTTCCGGCTCGACTGGCCGGGCCATTCGCTGGCTTATGTGACCGATACGACTGCCGACCCTGACGCCGATTACGTGGAGCGGATCCGTGGCGTGGATCTGCTGATTCACGAGTGCTATTTCAGCGACGAGCACCACGAGTGGGCCGCCAAGACGGGCCATAGTTGGACGACGCCGGTCGCCGAGGTGGCGCGTAAGGCAGGCGTGGGCCGCCTGGTGCTGGTACATCTCAACCCGCTCGTCGAAGCCCTCGATCCGATCGGTCTCGACGTGGCCCGCGCCATTTTCCCCGAGACCTCGCTGGGCGAGGATCGTATGGAGCTCGAGTTTTAGTCGCCAATGTGATTCTGCGACGGCGCCGTTGAGCACGATCTTCAGGGCGCCATGAAATGGCGCGCGCAAGATCACGGCGGCTCTTTTTAAGGGGATCGGGGGATGAGGAGGAGATAAGGAGATGAAGCAGGAAAGGATTTCCAAAGAACTCCGATCTCCTTATCTGCTCCTCATCCCCCGATCCCCTTTTGAAAACTCCTGATTCCGTACCGCGCGACGCCGCGCCGTCAACCAAGCCAGCGCAGCGATATACTGCGACGATGTCGGCTGATTGCTCGCTGGCTTGGCGCTAAGACTTTGCGAGACCAACCATGGCGGAAGGAGACGAACTTGGCGAGATGGCATGGAACTCGTCAAGCAAACTCGCACGCCGTAATTTCCCGCGTGGGATTGAGGCCGGGGCGCCGCCGCGACCCAGTCTGCGGAGCGCTCGCTCGCTTGCCCGCGCTAAGACTTTGCTAAGGTTTAGCGCGTCCGGTAGAGGGGGTGCGAAGTAAAAGAGGCGCCGCTCAGGAAGGCCGCAGGCGTTGCCCGTTGGCGCTTTGCGGCGTTTGAATGCTCAGCGCGGCCCAGGCAATCAGCAGGCCGATGATATTGACGGCGACGATCAGCAAGCCGACGCCGTAGAGCGTTTGAGTCCCTTCATCAAGCCGGAACGAGCTGCCTCGCCAACGGGACAGTCGCGTCGTAACGACGCCGCAAACCCACGACCAATGCAGCATCACGTGCAGCAGTACCGTCAAGGCGAACAATGTGAGCACGACGAATTGAATCTGCACCCAATCGTCGAAGCTGCGTCCCCACAAGCTCCAACCCGCCGAGACGGCGCCCGGCGGAAAGACAAAGCGCAGGACAACCGCGGTCCATAGCAACGTCAAAAAGATGACGAGCAACACGACGTCAACCAGGAAATTAATGGCGGTGCGGGACATGGTGCAGAGCGGCGTGCAGGGTTCTCAAGTGAGCGCCAGCGGTTCGCGATTCAAAATTTTGCGTTCATCAGGGGCAGTGCAAACGGCGGACCGGCCCTCGGAACACGCACGCTTTCGATCGGGGAAGTGTGCGAAAGCGCGCTGTATTCAACAAGGTTGTGCGTCAGGGCACACTTCTTGTTTGTCTGCGCACCTGGCGCCATCGCCGAAGTATGAAACACGACGGTTTTGCCGCGTGAAATCAGATGAATAACCCGCGCGAGGCTTTTCAGTTGCGGCGGGCATGCTTTATGCTTTGACCTCCGTGGTCGAGCTGTTGACGCGGTCGATCTGCTGAATTGAGACACAGGACAGGGAGAAAGCGGGTGACGATACGCCCTGCGATTGCCATGTTGGCATGTTTGGCGGCGAGCTTACTGGGATGCAAGCGCACCGTGGAAGTCGAATACGTTTCGAGCAAAGAAGTGCTCGAGCTTACGCCGGAGTTGCAGCAAACGGTGCGCGAGATTCTGCGCAAGAAGTGCGGCACGCCGAGCAATCCCCGTCTGTTAGGCGAGGACTCGGCCGACCCTTATGCGCTTCGCCGCGGGGCAGTTATTTTTCAGCAGCGCTGCGCCGCCTGTCACGGCGCCACCGGCGACGGCGCCGGTCCCGAGGCGGACTACATGTATCCGCGGCCTCGCGATTATCGGCGCGGCATTTTCAAGTTCGTCTCGACGCCTTACGGCTCAAAGCCGCGCCGCGAGGACTTGATGCGTACGCTGCAGCAAGGCGCCAAGGGGACTTCGATGCCGTCGTTCGCCTTGTTGCCGGAAGAGGATCTGAAAGCGGTTCTGGACTACGTCGTGGTGCTGACTCACCGCGGCGAGTTGGAAACGCAGCTCGCGATCGAAGCCGCCAACGAAGACGAGGTCTCGGAAGAGGCCGTCGACGACGCCGTTGAATTGATCCATGACTTGTGGGAAGAAGCCGAGGGCGCCAAAGTCTGGCCCGTGACGCAGATGCCGCCTTACAGCGAAGAGTCGGTCGAGCTGGGCAAGAAGGCGTTTCTCACCGAAGAGGCGGGCTGTTTCAAGTGCCACGGCAAAGACGGCACGGGCAAGACCAGCGAAAACAGTCAGGGTTTCAAGGACATTTGGGGATTCCAGACGCGCGCCGCCGATTTGACCTCCGGCATGTTCCACGGCGGCAACCGTCCCGACGACATTTATCGCCGCATCTACTCCGGCATTAACGGCACGCCCATGCCTTCGTTCCAGATGAAGCTGGCCAAAGAGCCGGAAACATTCTGGCATCTGGTGCATTACGTGCAATTTATTTCCGGCGCGCGGCGCCGCGAGGTCGTGGCCCAGCAGCTCAAGTACCTGCCGCCGCGCCGTTCGGCAAAACCGTCTGACGAAGCGCCGACCGAAGCGGAGCCGACCGAGGACGACGCGCCGCCGATTGCCGAGGATAGCGGCGCTACGGATGCCGACGAACCATCCGCCGCTGAAGAATAGGGCCCTAACGAATGGATCACGAAGAAAAGCTTGCCCGCGTGGCCGAGTTGAAAGAGGAACTGCGCCAGCTCGAAACCGAGCTGGTGCAGGAAGTCGCTGCCCGAGCATTGGCGACCGACCAGCTACTACGCGGCCTATTATGCGACGACCGGGTTCCTGCTGGGAATCTTCGGCGCCACGACGAGCCTGTTGGCCAATGTGGTCGGCTCGCTGGTCTGGAGCGGCGTGCGCGGCGAACCGCAAAACCCGCTGAAACTGATTCAGGTTTATTTGACGTTTCCGCTGGGGGCGGCCGCGTTGAAGATCGACGCGGGCATCACGCTGGCCATCGGCTGCTGCCTGTACCTCGGCACCGGCATGCTGTACGGCATGGCGTTCCAGTTGTTTCTGACGCGTTACGCGCCGGAAGCGCCGTTGTCGCGGCGATTGGCGATTTGCAGCGTGTTGGCGCTGGTTATTTGGGCGGTGAATTTCTACGGCATTCTCTCGTGGTTGCAGCCGCTGCTGTTCGGCGGCGATTGGATCGTCGAGTTGGTGCCTTGGTGGGTGGCGGCGCTGACTCACCTGGTTTTCGGCTGGACGATGGCGATCGTCTATCCGCTGGGGCTGTTCTTTCCCTTCAAACCGCAAACGGAGAAGTCATGAACGCGGCGACTGCTCAAGGAGAGCTTCCGCAACACGAAGATCTGGTCGACCAGCGGCTGGTTCTATGGTATTTCCTGGCGGCGCTCGCCTATCTGGCGATCTCGCTGAGCGGCGGTTTGTTGATGGCCTTGCAACTGGTGCAATGGAACCCGCTGCGCGGCATTGAATTGCTGTCGCCGGGCCGCTGGCGAATGGTCCACACCAATGCGGTGGCCTACGGCTTTCTGGCCAACGCCTTCCTGGGCTCGCTGCACTGGGCCGTGCCTCGGCTGACGTTGCGGCCGGTGCTCAGCCGCGGTCTGTCTTATTTCATTTTCTTCGCCTGGCAGGCCGTCGTCGTGGCCACGGCGGTCGGCATTTTGCTCGGATATGCGCAAGGCGTCGAGTGGGGCGAGACGCCGACGTTCGTCGATCCGATCGCTCTGTTGGGCCTGTTGTTGGTGGCGATGAATTTCATGGCGCCGATTGCCAAAACCAAAGGGCCGCTGTACGTCTCGCTCTGGTATTTCATGGCGGCGTTCGTCTGGACGTTCTTGACCTATGCGATGGGCAATTTCGTCCCTGAATACGTGGCCGCTGGAACCAGCGGCGGCGCCGTGGCCGGATTGTTCATTCACGATCTGGTCGGGTTGTTCGTCACTCCGCTTGGCTGGGGGCTGATGTATTACTTCGTGCCGGTGCTGCTGCGTAAGCCGCTCTGGAGCCACGGCCTGTCGCTGGTCGGCTTCTGGGGGCTGGCGTTCTTCTACCCGCTCAACGGCATTCACCACTTCCTCTACACGCCGATTCCGATGTTCCTGCAGTACGGCGCCGTCGTGGCCACGATCGCCGTGGAAATGGTGGTCACGACCGTGATCGTCAATTTCTTCGGCACCCTTTGGGGCTCCGGTCGCCAGATTGTCACCAATCTGCCGATCCGCTGGTTCTACACCGGCATGGTGTTTTACTTCATCACCTGCGCTGCAGTGCGCCTTGCAAGTCACGTTGACGTTCCAGACGCTAATCCACTTCACGGATTGGGTCGTGGGACACGCGCATCTGGTGATGTTCGGCGTGTTCACGCTCTGGCTGATGGGCATCATGACGTATCTCTTCCCGCGGCTGCTGGGGCGAGAATGGTACAGCCGGCAACTGTGCGAATGGCACTTCTGGTGCTCTGCGGGGGGCATTCTGGTGATGTTCCTCGACCTGACGTTCGCCGGCATCTTTCAGGGCTATCACTGGGCGTCGATGCAGGTCTGGGACGCTTCCTTGCAGGTTTCGCATCCGTTCTGGGTCGTGCGGCTGTTTGCCGGGTTGACGATCATCGGGGGTCAGCTCTGCTTCTTTTACAACATCTATCGCACCTGGCGGATGGGCGCCGAACCGGCTGCGGATCGCCTGGCGCTGCAACCGGCATGAGAACTCGCGGCAGGCGTCACGCAGAAGGACAAACGACGGCGGTGGAAGCATGCAGGGGAAGCCGTTGTGGTCGATGAGGACCGCATTTCTTCCCGTTTCGCATTCCGAATTTTCAATTCCGACTTTGAGATGATCCATGTTTGAAAGCAAAGCAGGCGTATTGCTGATTGGCGGATTTGGCTTTTTTGCCTTCGCCTTTCTGTCCAATGCGGTGGTTCCGATTCTGATGTACCGCGATCTGCCGGAGCAGACCGCGGAGCAAGTCGTGAACGCGAACCTGATGTACGAATTCGAAGATCTCAGCAGCCGATTTCCCGAGGCGTTCGAGAAGCACTTCGGCGAACCGACGCCGGAGAATGCGGCGAAGGCCTTGCGGCAAGGCCGAACCCTTTATATCGGCGAAGGCTGCTGGCACTGCCACAGCCAGTTCATCCGGCCGGTCTCCAACGAGTCGCGGCGGTGGGGGCCGGTGTCCAAGACGGAAGAGTACCAGAATGAGCTGCAGCGGCCCGTGATGTTCGGTACGCGTAGAGTCGGGCCCGACCTGAGTCGCGAAGGAGGCCGGCGGTCAAACGACTGGCAGGCCGTTCACTTGTTCCGGCCGAAGAGCGTGTCGACCGGCTCGCCGATGCCCGAGTACCCTTGGTTCTTTGACGGCGATCCGAGCAAGCCGAACCAGCGCGGCCTGGCTCTGCTGACTTACGTGCAGTGGCTCGGCTCTTGGCTGGAAAGCTACCCTTACTATGAAGATTATGTGCCCGTTACCAAGCTGGAGGCCGGCCCATGAACGCCACGACCACTCCTCACGGCGCGTCGGCGTCCGGCGGCGAGCCGCGCGTCACGACCCGCCGTTCCCGACGCATCACGATCTTGTTCGCCCTGGCCGTGCTGCTGCCGAGCCTCTATGGTTTTGGGACGAAGTTCCTGGAACTGGTCGAGATCTGCAAGGGGGACATGACGGGCGCCTTTGCCATTGCGCCGATTGTGAACTACCTGCTGGCCAGCGCCGGTTTCTTGATGCTCTTCGGCTGGGCCGCAGCCAACGGCATGTTTCACGACATCGAACGGCCCAAGCAGACCATGTTGGAAAACGAACGCCGGCTTGATGCACAGCGTTGAAGCCGTCCCTTTCTAACGCGAGGATCACCGCATGCAAACGGAAGTCGATCAAATCAAAGCCGAAGAAGAGAACCAGTTCCACAGCTACGTGGGCAACCGCATTCCCTGGTACGTGCGGTTGATCTGGATTGGTTTCTGGTGCTTCGCCGTGTACTACACGGTGCGTTACCTGTTTCCCGACTTGCAGACGGAACTGCTCCCCGCGCCATGAGCACGTCGAGCGAGGCGACGCTGTGCAGCTACTGCGGGCTGCCGCTGGGCGGTTTCTGGCGTCGCCGCGAAGAAGCCGGCGCCGATGAGCCGCGGTTTTGCTGCTACGGCTGCCGCTTCGCGTTCGAAGTCGCCGGTCAGGCGGGCGCCCGCGGCGAAGCCAACTGGATGCTGGCCCGGCTCGGCCTGGCGATCTTCCTGACGCTGAACGTGCTGATGTTCACCATGGCGCTCTGGACGCAAGACGTTTACCAGGAGTCGCCCGATGCCGCGTCGGCATTGACGTTGTCGCTCGACGGCTTGTTCCGTTACCTGGCGCTGGTGTTGTCGTTGCCCGTGCTGTGGTTGCTGGGCGGCGCCTTGGCCGCCGGAGCCTGGCGGGATTTACGCTCCGGGCAACCGTCGACGGATCTGCTGCTCGTGTTGGGGGTGGCGGCCAGCTACGCGTACTCGGCCGTCTCGGTCGTTCGTGGCGCGGGGGCGGTCTACTTCGAAGTCGGCTGCGTCGTGCTGGTGATGGTTACGCTCGGGCGGTGGCTGGAGGCGACGGGCAAACTGCGAACGACCGAAGCGCTCGATTCGCTGGAGAAACTATTGCCGGCCGAGGTTTCCGTCATTTGCGACTCGCAGGAACAACTTGTGTCGCTGTCTGAAGTGCGCCGCGGCGACCGGCTGCGCGTATGCGCCGGCGAGCGATTCGCCGTCGATGGACGAATTCTGCGCGGCCGCGCCGCGGTCGATGAACAGGTCTTTACCGGCGAAAGTCAGCCGGCCGTCAAAGAGCCGGGCGATTTCGTGCTCAGCGGCACGCTCAATCTGGACGGCGATCTGTTGGTCGAAGTCACGGCCGCCGCCGAACAGGGATCGCTGCGGCGTTTGATCGCCGCGGTCCATGAGGCGAGACTGGCCAAGGGCGCCTACCAAAGGTTAGCCGACCGCGCCGCTCAGCTTTTCTTGCCCGCCGTCGCTGCGATCGCGTTGGTCAGCGCCGGCTGGCACGCAGCCCAGCGCGGGCCTGAAGCGGGCGTAATGACCGGCATGGCCGTGCTGTTGATCGCCTGCCCTTGCGCATTAGGGCTTGCCACGCCGCTGGCGGTATGGGCCGCCTTGGGCGCGCCGCGCAGTGCCAGGTGGTGGTTCGCAATGGCGAGGCGCTGGAACGCCTGGCGGAAGTGCGCGGCGTCGTCTTCGACAAAACGGGTACGCTTACGACCAATCAATGCACGGTGGCCGCCTTCGCCGTCGACCGGACGACCCCGCGAGAAACCGTGCTGCAGGAGGCTGCCGCGCTGGCCGCCGGTTCAACGCACGTCTTCTCACGCGCCATCGCCGAGTTCGCCGGTCCGCTTGCAGATTCGCGCAACCAGGAGGCTGCCGCCGAGTTACGGACCTTGCCGGGCCGCGGCCTGGCCGCCAGCGTGGCGAGGCGAACCGGTCTGGTTTATCTGGGCAGCCTGCGATTGATGGAGGAGTCCTGTTTGGCTGCCGAAGCGGAACTGCAATCGGCGATTGAAGCGTTCCAGGCTCGCGGTTGTTCGCTGGCGTGCGTCGGTTGGGAAGGCCGGGTGCGGGGCGTGTTCGCCTTCAATGAAAGCTTGCGAGAGGAAGCGGCCGAGGCGGTCGACGCCTGCCGCCGCGCCGGGCTGGCGGTCGCCGTGGCGACGGGCGACTCGGCGACGCGAGCCGAGCGCATCGGCGAGCAGTTGCGCGTGCCGGTTGAAGCGGCGCTGTTGCCGCACGAAAAAGTAACGACGATCGAGCGTCTGCGCAAATCGTGGCACACCGCGGCGATGGTCGGCGACGGCATCAACGATGCGCCGGCGCTGGCGGCGGCCGACGTCGGCATTGCGCCTGGGTTGCGGGGCCGACCTCTCGCGGCAATCGGCTGAAGTCTGTCTGCTAGGCAACGATCTTCGCCGCGTGGCGTGGGCCGTATCGCTCTCGCGGGCCGCCGTGCGCACCATCCGTCAGAACCTGTTTTGGGCGTTTTTTTACAACTCGCTCGGCATCGCCCTGGCCGCCGCCGGACAACTCAATCCGATCTGGGCCGCTGCGGCGATGACCGCAAGCAGCGTATTGGTGATCGGCAATTCCTTGCGGTTGACGACATGGAACTCTTGATGGTCTTTGTCGGCGGGCTGCTCGGTTCTTCGCACTGCGTCGGCATGTGCGGCGGGTTCGTCGTGTCCATCGGCGCGGCGGCAGCTACGTGGCGGGCCAACTTCATTCGGCAAATCGTCTATGCTTCCGGACGCATTTTCACTTACGCGTCGGCCGGGGCAATCGTCGGCTATGGCGGTTGGCGGTTGACCAAGACGCTGCCGCCGCTGGTGCATGCCCAGGCCTGGCTCTGCCTGGCCGCTGGAGCTTTATTGGTCGTCCAGGGCCTGAGCGCCGCAGGAGTATGGCGCTGGCTGAGTCCGACGGCGCGGCGCTCGCCCTGTTTGACCGCCGGGCTGCTGGCCTCGTTCCTCAAGGCGCCAGGGCTGGGCCAGGTGTTTTTGGGCGGCATGTTCAATGGTCTGCTGCCGTGCGGCCTGGTATATGCCTATCTTGCCTTGGCCGCCAGCACGGGCAATCTCGCCGCAGGTTTCCTGCACATGGCCTTGTTCGGCTTAGGTACGCTGCCGATCATGGTGCTGACCGGCTGCGGCGGCGCGATGTTGGGGTTGGCCGGCCGACGTCGGTTATTGCATGTTGCCGCCTGGTGCGTCGTGCTCACCGGAGCGCTTTCGATTTCCCGCGGGTGGGCGTTTCTCCACGCAGATACCCAGGACGCCGCCCAGAGCTGCCCAGCTTGCCAGAGCCGCGACGACACGCGGGAGAAATTTTTCCCAAGTAGTTCCAAAAAAAGTGGCGTCTTCAGCCACAGCCTGCGTTTCTACGGTAAGGCTATGAGGGCCTGAGCATCCGAGAAATTACGGCGGCTCCTGTTCCGGGATTTGACAGGGGATTCAGGGATGAAGCGTGAACCATGGCAGCTTGCTGCGCTGCTGGTCGTCGCAACGGCGGCATTTTTCACGAATCTTGGCGCGGCCCAATTGTGGGACGAAGACGAGCCAATCTTTGCCGGCGCCGCCAGGGAGATGTTCGACCGCGGCGACTGGGTCGTGCCGTATTTCAACGGCGTCGTCTTGCCCGACAAGCCTGCGCTGATGTACTGGGTAATGATGGCCGGCTATGGCGTCTTCGGGCCGACCGAGTTCGCCGCTCGCTACGGTTCGGCCGTCTTCGGGGTGGCGAGCGTGTTGCTGACTTGGTTTCTGGCGCGGCGATTGTTTTCCGCACGAGTCGGTTTCTGGGCCGGGCTGGCGCTGGCGACCAGCCTGAGTTTCGACGTGGTGGCGCGCGCCGCTACGCCCGATTCGTTGCTGGTTTTCTTTTCAACGCTGGCCTTATATGCTTTCGTCCGCGGCTCTTCGCCGCGAGTATCTGACGGACCGGCGGGAGGCGCGATCGCTACCGCGCCGCTTTCCGTCTCGCCAGGTTGGCTCGCCTATATAGCCATGTACGCCGCCATGGGCGTCGCATCGCTGGCCAAAGGTCCGATCGGCATCGCCTTGCCGACCGCCGCAATCGGGCTGTATCTGCTTATCGCCCGTTTGCCGAGTGCCGCTTGCACCGCAGCGGCGACCCCCGGTCATGGCTGACACGTTGCGGCGGCTTGCTGCGAGCGGCGGCAAGGACGTTTGCGCCCCGTCACTTTTTCGCCACGGCTTGGAGCATGCGCCCGCTGACGGGGGCGGTCGTGATCACGGCGATCGCCGGCCCCTGGTACGCCTGGGTCGGCTGGCGCACCGATGGGGCATGGCTGCAGGGGTTCTTCGGCGTTCATAACTTCGGCCGCTTCCTCAACGCGATGGAGCATCATCGCGGGCCGTTCTTCTATTACCTGGTCGCCGTCTTGATCGGCTTTTTTCCCTGGTCGGTGTTCCTGTGGCCTTCGATCCGGCAATTGGTGCAGAAGGTTCGTTCGCGACATCGCTGGGCGCCCAGTTATTTGTTGTTAGGGTGCTGGATCGGGGTTTACCTGTTTTTCCTTTCGTTGGCGAAGACGAAACTGCCCAATTACATTCTGCCGATCTACCCTGCCTTGGCGCTGCTCGCCGGAGCCTGGATTGATTTCTGGGTGCGCCGGCCGGGATTGATACTTCGGCGCGATTCGCGGCGCTTGGATAACGCTGACGCTGGTTGGTCTCGGGATCAGCGTCGCGTTACCGATCGCCGCCGGCTACTTTCTGGGCGGCGATCTGATGCTGGGACTGACGGGTTTGCCCTTGCTGATTGGCGGTCTGGCAGCCTGGCGGTTAGCGGAACGCGGCCCGCCACGGAAGGCGGCCTTTGCACTGGTTGCGACCGCCGTCGTGTTCTGCATCACCTTGTTCGGCTGGGGCGCCGTGCGCGTTGATCGGCGGCAAAACAGCGCCGAATTCGCCGCGGCGATTCGCCGCCATGCTCGAGGCGCTGCGCCGCAAATTCGCTGCTTCGGCTACTACCGGCCCAGCCTGGTTTTCTATTCGCGACAGCCGGTGCGGCAGTTTACGACGCCGGAACAAGTCGGCGAGTTCTTTCGCGAACAGCCCCAAGACGCCTTTTTATTCGCCAGTGAAGAGCGGTACCGGCAACTGGCGGCCGTGTTGCCGGCGGACGTGAAAGTGCTCGAGCGGCGAACCTGGTTCTTGCGCAAAAGCCAGATATTCTTGCTCGGCCGCGAGAACGATCTGGCCGCTCTGCCAACCACGACGGGAAAAGGGGACATTCTACTTTTTCGTGAAACCGAGTAAGGGCATGTTTGCGTGCCCGAAAAAGTAGAATGTCCCCTTTTCCCACGCCCTGGCTCCCGCGACATTCTCCCTGGAAGCATGTTCAAAACATTGAAAGCGGATCGACTCGACCCGATCGAGATGGAGCATCCCAAGTTCGGTCAGTTCGCGCAGCAAGCGGGCTGGGTCCGCGCCGCCGAGGTCGAAAGCTGTCTGGCCGAACAGCGCGTCAGAGGGGGCTTGCTTGGAGATCGGTTGGTCGGGTGCGGCCTGCTGAATTCCGATCAGGTCACGGAGATTCTTGGGTGCCAGGCTGCGTGGGTCGCGCAATCGTGGCAAGCCGAGCTGGCGCCGCTGCGGTTCCCTTATCCGGCATCCTTGTCGTTGTGCCTGCCGGCTTACAATGAGCAGGATAATATCGTCGCCACGTTGCGCGCGCGCGAGCCATTCTGCCGCATTTCGTCGAAGAGTTTGAGATTATCGTGGTCGACGACGGTTCGTCCGACGAGACGGCGACGCGCGTAGCGCAGGAGGCACGGCGCGACGCCCGCGTCCGATTGGTGCGGCATGAACGAAATTCCGGCTACGGAGCGGCCGTTTCGACGGGCCTGCGCTGCGCCGGCGGTGACCTGGCGATGTTCGCCGATAGCGACGGCCAGTTCAACTTTCTCGATGTCGCCCGACTGCTGGTTTCGCTGCGCGGCGCCGATTTCGTGATTGGCTACCGGCACTGCCGCGCCGAAGGCGCTCGCCGACGCCTGAACGCCTGGCTTTGGGGCCGGGCCGTCCGAGTGTTGCTCGGCGTCGAAGTTCGCGACCTGGACTGCGCCTTCAAGCTGTTTCGTCGCGATCTGCTCGATCGCCTGGAACTGACTTCCGCCGGCGCGTGCATCAATGCCGAAATCATGACGCAGTGCGTTTGGGGCGGGCTGCAGTTCTGTGAGATCCCGGTAGCCCATTACCCTCGGCAGGCAGGCGCAGCCACCGGCGCCCGCTTGCGCGTCATTTGCCGCGCGCTGGGCGAATTGCCCTCGCTGCGAAAATACCGGCGGCCCTTGGAGCCCGCCGCAGCGCCGGCCTTGCCGCGCGCCGCCTGAAGCAGACAGCGCCCGTCCGCTTAGCCTTGGGTGTACTCTTTCAAGAAGCCCTTGAAGAGGATCAGGTGTTCCTCTTCGGCTTTGAGCAGTTGGATGGCGAGGTCTTGGGTGACGTAATCTTCGCCGTCGGTCGCCTTGATGATCTTCTTGTATTCGGCGCAAGCGGCTTCTTCCGCCTCGATCACCGCTTTGATCACGCCGACCACGTCGGTGGTGTTCTCGGTCGGCTGCGTCTGGTTGCCGAGCTTGACGCCCAGCGAGCCGGGGGCCAGACCGCCGATCTGCTTGATTCGCTGGCCAAGCTGCGTGGCGTGGTTCAGTTCTTCGGCGACGTCCGCCGCCAGCGACTTCTTGATCTCTTCGGCGCGAACGCCGTCGAGATTGGTGCTGTTGGCCAGGTAGTTCATGACCGTCTCCAGTTCCATGGAGTAGGCGGTCTTGAGCAGTTCAATCACTTCGGCGTTGGTCGCCATGAATCAACTCCTTTTTTTCAATTCGATCAAGACTTCGTCCGCCAGCACGCGGATTCCTGCGGGCAGGCCGTCGCCGGCCAGTTTTTCGACCGGGCCTACCAGCGCGGCCAGGTCGGCATCAGGGCTCTTGGCCGCCAGATCTTTCGTCGCCCGCAACGCGTTGACCAGGATCATATCTCGCTTGTACTGCCGAGCTTGCTCCTGATCTTCCAGCTTCAAGGCAGACGACTGGTCGCGGTCGAGCATCTCGGCCAGTACGCCCACGGCTTTCTCGTCGCCGTGTCGGGCGAGCATGGTTGCGGCGTTATACCGCACATCGGGATAGCTGTCGACCAGCATCGCTTCGAGCCGCTCGAGCGCAGCCGGCGTGCCCGCGGCGCCCAGCGCAAAAGCCGCCGTCGAACGCATCAACGGCTGGTCGTCGCGCGAGGCCTTGAGAATCGTCGGCATCAGCTCCTTGCGGCCGGACCAGTCCTTCTCCGGCGCATTGGAAAGATATACGACCAGCGCCTTCATCGCCGAAAACCGCACCGCCGCTTCCGACTCGTCGCGCTCGGTCGAAACCGCTTTTATCAGCACGTCAATCACCTCGGGCACGCGGAACTCGCCCAGGGCGTTGCAGAGGTAGACTCGCAACTGGATTTCGTGCTCGTCCGTACCGCCCGTTTCCAACTCGGTTTCCAGCGCGGAAACCAGTTCGCGGGCCAACGTTGGATCTGCTTTGAGATGATCGTTACGGGGATTGCGCAGCACGTCGGCCAGATCGTGGGCCGCTTGCCAACGGCCCGCATTGTTGCGTCTTGATTGCCGCCACATAGGCCGCAGGATTGCTCTCGCGCTCGGCCAGCCACTTGATGCCCGCTCCCAGTGCGAACATCACAATCACGATCACGGCGGGTATGACGAACAGTTGCACGATAAAGCCGGCATTGGGCGGCTCGACAGGGGGCAGCCGATCATCCGGAGAAACGGTATTGGGCGCGTCGGCTGGCGACATGATGATTTGGGGGAAAGGGGCGAAACGGTCAAATGGTGTACGACATGAAGTTTACCATTCGCCCGCCAAAACACTAGATCGCCACACTTTCCGCCACGGGCGACAAATGCGCAAGGCATTAATTCACAACGGCTTATAACAGAGCCGTCGGAGAGTGCGCGGCGCAACCGCTCAACAATTTGACCGCACCGACGGCGTCAAATCAACCCGGCGATCGGCTCGCCAAAGTAGATGGGATGGGGCCGATCGACGTCGTCGTGCCAGACGGCCGTGTCCGGAATGCCCAGCGCGCGATAGATGGTGGCCGCCATGTTTTCCGGCTTCTGTGCATGCGAGGCTGGAAAGGCGCCGAACTTGTCCGAGGAGCCGATTACCGTGCCGCCTTGCACGCCGCCGCCGGCGAAGAAGACGCTCTGCACGGCGCCCCAATGGTCGCGGCCCGGCTGCTTGTAGACTCGAGAGAGGTGCGAGATTTTCGGCGTACGGCCAAACTCGCCCGCCATCACGATCAGCGTGCTGTCCAGCAGCCCGCTTTCCGAGAGATCATCGAGCAGGGCGGAAAGGGCCTTGTCGGTCGGCGGCAGCAACTTGTGTTTCAGATGCGGGAACGCCTCGCCGTGCGTGTCCCAACGTTTCATCGTTGCCCAGGTTGACCTGGACCAGGTTGACGCCGGTTTCAACCAACCGGCGAGCCATCAACAGCGACCAGCCGAAGCTGTTGCGGCCGTAGCGATCTTGCATCTTGTCGTCGGCCTTGGTGACGTCGAACGCCCAACGCACCTTTTCGTCGGCCAGTAGCGAAACGGCCGCCTGGCGCAAGCGATCGAAGCTCTCGGTCTGAGCCGATTGGTCCAGATACCGCCTCTGGCGGTCGATCTCGCCGAGCAGCCCGAGGCGACCGCCGAATCGCCCCTTGTCCATGCCTTGCGGCAGACTCAGGTTAGGGGCCTCAAATACGCGATTGTCCGGTATGCCGCGAGTCTGGTGATCGAAGCTGTATTCGGGAAACGCGCCGTAGGCCCTGGCGTGGAACGGAGAGGCGTCAATAAACCAGGGATCGCGCCGCGGGCCCATCTGTCCGGCGAACTGCCCCGGTATGACCCGGCCGCTGTTGTGGATCAGACGTTCGGGCAACACGACCGCCGGCGGCAAGTTGTCGCTGCGCGACCGCGTAACGTCGCCCGCAATGGCCGCCATCGACGGCCAATCCGTGACTTGTGCCTTGCCGGCGTTGAAGGCTGGCGGCAACTCGCTGCGGCCGGTCAGCATGATGCAATGCCCGGCCGAATGCTCGTTGCTGCGGTGCGTCAGCGAACGGCACAGCGCCCAGAGATGACTGCGCTGGGCAAGCAGAGGCAGGTGCTCGCAGATTTGCAGACCCGGCGTACGCGTGGAAATCGGGTTGAACTCGCCGCGCACGTTGTCCGGCGCCTCGGGTTTGGGGTCAAAGCTGTCATGTTGCGACAAGCCACCCGATAAAAAGATGAAGATGCAAGCCTTGGCGGGCGGACGGCTGCCCGGAACCGAACCGTCCAAGGCGGCGGCGGTTCGTAAGGCGGCGAGATGATTGCCGCCCAAGCCCAGCAAGCCCACGGCGCCGGCTTGGATTGCCGTGCGGCGACAAAATTGGGGATGTTGCGGCAGCTTGGGGTAGTATTCCGGCATGTCGTTTTTCCTGGTCGCCGGCGCTTGGAGGTGACAAGGCGCCATCCATCTTGTCCACTTGGTTCTCGGCGCTCCTGGCCGCCTGCGGGTAGAACGCGAGATCGGTTCCTATCGTAACTCAACTTGCCCGGTGGTCTCAAGAAAAGCCGAATCGAGCGAGAGATCTCTGCGGTATCTCGCCGGTAGTTCACCGTACGACGTTTGCTTGTCGCGCAGGTCGGCAGACCGGCCTTCGGCCAGATCGAGCAGGCAAACGCTCCGTGCGAAGCGAGCTGTGCGGCCGACCAGGAGTCGCGCCGGAGCATTGTCCAACCCGTCTCATTCATTTATAGGAACGCCCCATGCCCAAGTCGCGGAGAACCCAAGGCAAAACGGTTCCGTCCGGCGGCCACAACATTCTGCTCCTCAGTTGCATGGATCTGAGGTTGCTGGACGAAATCGTCGACTACATGGACGGTCGAAACCTGACCAATCGCTATGACCATGTGATCCTGGCCGGCGCCGCGTTGGGCGTGGTTCATGCCGCTCACGGTCACTGGGCGAAAACATTTTGGGACCATTTGGCGCTGGCGCGTGAATTGCACGAAGTCGCCGAAGTTCACATCCTCGAGCACCGCGAGTGCGGGGCCTACCGCAAACTGCTGGGGCTGGATTTTGCAGATGATCCCGATGCGGAAAGGCGGAAACATGCGGAAGCGGTCCACGCTCTTGAAACGCTGATCGGGCTGCAGCACCCCGACTTGATGGTGCGAGGCTTTCTGATGGACCTTGACGGGCAAGTTTCGCCCTTGTGAGACGCGTCGAACGGCGGACGCCCCGAATGCGGTTTTTGCTTGTATTCGGCCCGCGCCTGCATAATACTGCCAAGTGCTGCGGTGGAATGAGGGCGTCTCTGTCAGGTCTTGTACTCAAACGCATGGCTGGGTCCGGCGAGCATGACGGTCCGAACGTCGGGCGCGATCGGCCCTGGCGGCGGCACCATCTTTCGACCACGCTGGTGCTGGCTGGCGCTGCAACGCTTCTGGTTGCCTTAAACGTTTCCGGCTTTGGCGGCGTGGACCCGCTGGAACGCCGCGTCATGCGGTATGGCTGGCCCGCGAGCTGCTTTTCGCGGACCGGCGAAGCGCCGCTCATCTCTTTACCGCCGGGCGAGGCCTGGCCTCGTTCGAGTCTTTCCGGCGGAGCGTTGCTGTTTGACCTGCTGTTCGCCGTGGCCTCGCTCGCCTTGGCGTTCGTTGTGGCCGAGCGTCGCCGGCGCTGGCGGCACGTGCTGCAGTACAGCTTGAGCGAACTGCTGCTGTTCACGCTCGTGCTCAGCGGAGCCTGCGGCTGGGCGTTCCACGATTACCGCCGGCAGCAAGCCGCCCTGGAACAACTGACCACGTTGGACGGCGGCGTCGGCGTCGATCAGGCGTTGCCCGAGTGGCTGTGGCGCCGGTTGCCGTATCTGCCGGGCGGGAAATTAAAGCCGCTCGACCGGGTCGTTTCGATGACGTTGCTCAACGTCTATCCGAAAGACCTGGAAAAGCTCGACGCATTGTGGGGCTTGACGCATCTGGAACGCTTGGAATTTCACAACGAGATCGACGGCGGACTCGGACTTGCCGGCGTGAGTCCCGACGATCGCCAGGTGTGGCTTGTCAGCCAGTTGAACCAGTTAGTGAAGCTCCGGCTCTGCGGGCATCGGATCAGCGACGCGGGGCTTGCCAGTCTGGAGCGGCTGACGCGGCTGCGAGAACTGGAACTCTCCTGTCCGAACGTAAGCGACGAGGGATTGGCCCATGTGGCTCGGCTTGACCGGCTCGAGCGGCTGCAAATCTGGCAAGGCAGCATCTCGCAAACCGGCCTGGCCGCTCTGTCGAGATTGTCTCGATTGCAGGCGCTCGATCTCGGCTTGTACGGACCCTCGGGCGTTTCGCTGCTGGCGGTGCTTAAGCAGTTGCCGGCGCTCAAGTCGCTGAAGCTGACGGACGCGCAGTTGGCCGAAGCGGAGCTTGCTCAGCTCGCTCAGCTCGAGCAACTTGAAAGCCTGTCGCTGTTGCACACGCAACTCAGCGGCGACGGCTTGGAGAAACTGGTCGGCTTGCGGCGGCTGCAGGCCTTGAGTCTGGTATCCTCGACCGTGACCGACGACTCGCTGGCGGCGCTGGCCGGCTTCCGCCGTCTGAAACAATTGACCTTGTTGTGGACTCCCATCACCGATGCGGGCATTTCCCAACTGACTAGTCTTTCGCAACTGGAGCGGCTGGAAGTCAATGAATCCGCCAGTTGGCACAAGCTGGGCGGCGTCAGCCGAAGCGGCGTCGATCAGCTCAGGCAGGCGTTGCCCGGTTGCGAAATCGCCTTTTACCAGTTTAACTAGATGCGGAAAGCCGTGGGACAAAGCAAACAAGCCGAGACCTGAGGCGTTTCCCCCCGCCTGATACCTACCCGCCACCCTTCCGCCCTCCCGAGGTTCGCCTTGCAACTGACCGACATGAACTGGCCGCAGGTCGCGGCTTTATCCAAAGACACGCCCGTCGTGTTTCCGATCGCCGCGCTCGAGCAGCACGGCCGGCACATGCCGTTGTTCACCGATAGCCTGCTGCTGGGCGAAGTCATGCGCCGGGCGAGCGAGCGGGTGGCCGACAACGTGCTGTTCGCGCCGTTGACGTGGCTGGGCAACTCGGACCATCACATCGATTTTCCGGGCACGCTTTCGGCGGCGCCGCGGCTGTATCTCGACCTGCTGCAAGGCCTGATGGAAAACTTCATCCGCTATGGCTTCAAGCGGCTGGTGTTCGTCAACGGTCACGGCGGCAACATCGTGCCGGGCCAGCAAGCGGTGTTTGAACTGCGCCAGCGGCATCGCGAGCGGAACGACTTACTGTTGCTCTCAGCGACCTATTGGGGATTGGGCGGCAAACCTTACGAGGTCGATCCCTCGATCAGGCAGCAGCGGATGGGGCACGCCTGCGAGTGGGAAACGTCGATGATTCTGCGCATCGCCCCGCACCTGGTGGGCGACCTGTCGAAAGTGGAACCGGTGGAATTCGGCTTCGGCTTCGAGCCGGCCTGGCGCGGCTGGACCACCAAGGACCGTAGCGAGCCGGGCCACATCGGCGATCCGCGCGACGCCACGGCCGAGAAAGGCGAGACTCTGTTCCGCGTCTTCTCCGATGACGTGGTGCGTTTCCTTGAGCGGGTTGTGGCCTGGGACGGTTGCGGGTGGGACGGATGAGCAGCGTTTCGCCCACTCGCTCGCCCAATTGGAAGTGGTACGTCTGCGGCGTGTTGCTGCTGGCCACCATGCTCAACTACATGGATCGCCAGACGCTGGCGAACACCATCACCGATATCAGCAAAGAACTGGGGCTGAACAACAAGCAATACGGCCAGTTGGAATTCGGCTTCGGCATGGCCTTCGCCACGGGAGGAATCCTGGTTGGCTTTCTGGTCGACAAGATTAGCGTGCGGCTGATGTATCCGCTCGTGCTGATCGGCTGGTCTTCCGCCGGCATCGCCACGGCCTATGCCCAGCAGATCGGCGAGTTGCTGTTACAGGCGGGCATCGGCGATAGTGCAGCGCCTGGCTACACGGGGCTGCTGGTTTGCCGCATTGCGCTCGGCTTGTTCGAGGCTGGGCAGTGGCCCTGCGCTGGTTACCTCGCAGCGTCTGCTGTCGGCCGAGGATCGGCCGCTGGGAAACAGCTTATTGCAAAGCGGTGCGGCGCTCGGCGCCATGATCACGCCGATCATCGTGCAGCAAATGGTGACCGATCAGCCGGGCACCTGGCGACTGCCGTTTATGATCATCGGCATTCTGGGCATGCTGTGGGTCATCCCCTGGTTGACGATGATCGGCAAACATGATCTCGACGTGCGGCCCGAAGCGGCGCCGCAGCGCTACGATGAGGCGCCCAAACCAGATGTCGCCCATGCGGCGGAGGGGCAAACGGCTGAACGAAAGAATCCGTATGCATCGCCGTTGGCCGGCGCCGAAGGCGCCAGTGCAGCCGCGGCGTCGAGCAAGCGATTATTCATCCAGCGGTTCCTGGCGCTGGCGCTGACCGTGGTGGCCATCAATCTCTGCTTTCACTTTTTCCGCGCCTGGCTGCCGAAGTTCCTCCGCGAGTACCACGGCTACGAACGTGCGACGGTCAACTACTTCACGTCGGCCTATTTCATTTCGACCGACGTGGGCTGCCTGTCAATCGGCATGCTCGTCAAGCGGCTGACGATGGCGGGCTGGCCCGTCCATCGCGCAAGGATGTCGACGTTCTTCGTCTGCACGCTGCTCACGGCGCTCAGCACCGTGGCCGCCTTTTTGCCGAAAGGTCCGGCGCTGTTGGGCGTGCTGCTGGTGATCGGCTTCGGCGCTAGGCTTATTCCCCAATTACTACTCGCTGACGCAAGAGCTCTCCGCCCGGCATCAAGGCAAAGTCACCGGCTCGCTGGGCTGCATCACCTGGACCTGCACGGCGGTCATGCAGTACCTGGTCGGCGAGTCCGTCGATGCCACCGGCTCGTATGCCGGCGGCATTTTTGTCATCGGCCTGCTGCCCTTCGTCGCCTTCCTGGCTTTGACGCTCTTCTGGAACTGGCCCCAGCGCCGCCGGAATCCGCAGGTTCGAAGGCGGAGAGCTAAGCTGCAGGATCCGTTTCTATTTGGCTTCATCCCATCCGTGTCATAAGTGAAATCCGCGGTCGCCTGCCAGTTGCGCTGAGGACCAAGCGAACCACGGATGACGCGGATGCCACGGATGGGAGAGTTCGCTCATGCCTTACGTGTTGTTCTCGCTGCTGTGCTTCATCTGGGGGAGCAGCTTCATTCTGATGAAAAAGGCGACGCTGGCCTTTTCGCCGCTGGGCGTGAGCGCTGGCAGAGTGCTGGGCGGCGCGGCGGTGCTGGCGGCCGTCTGGCTGGTTCAACGCGGAGCCTGGCCGTTGCGACGCAAAGATGCGGGCGCCGTGCTGTTCGTGGTGCTGGCCGGATTTGCCTGGCCCTACACGCTGCAGCCCTGGCTGGTGGCCCGGCATGGCAGCGGCTTTATCGGCACGACGGTCAGCTTCGTGCCGCTGTTGACCGTCGCGGCTTCGATTCCCGTGTTGAGCGTTTATCCGACGCGGCGGCAATTGATCGGCGTGCTCGGCGGACTGTTCTGCATGGGCCTGTTGACCAAGGACGGCATGGACCGCCAGATACCGCCTGAGGAACTGTTGCTGGCGCTCTCCGTGCCGATGTGCTACGCGCTGACGAACGTTTGCATCCGACGCCAGTTGCAGCATGTTCCCCCGCTGCCCCTGTCGACCGTCACGCTCTCGGTCGCCGCCGTTTTGCTCCTTCCGCCCGCGCTGTTTGGCGATCATCCGGACCCTGCGCCGAGCGGCGCCTTACCGCTGGCCGTCGGATCGCTGACGCTGCTGGGGGTCGTGGGCACCGGGATCGGCATGTTCATCTTCAACAAGATGGTGCTTGACCAGGGGCCGCTGTTCGCCGGCATGGTGACCTACCTGGTTCCGGTCGGCGCATTGATCTGGGGCTGGGTTGACGAGGAGCAGGTGACGTTGCTGCAGTTCGTCGCGCTGGCCGGCGTGTTCGCCATGGTGGCGCTGGTGCAGATCGGCGCCGCAGAAAGTGCGAATCACTCGCCAACGGAGTGAGTGACGCCTTGCACTTCCCGGCCGCATGCGGGGCGGAGACCGCCGCAAAAGAAAAAACCGGGCCGACCCTCGTGAGAGGATCGACCCGGTGGGAGCGGGAGCTCGATTTTGCCGAGACGGCTTGATTACCAGACGTATTGCAATCGGCCGACGAACCCGTCGAAGGTGATCGCGTTGCCGACGTTGACGTAGTTGTTGGTTTGCACGGCCTGAATGTAGTTCGAGCTCGAGACCGTATTGAACCAGGCGGCGAAGTAATAACCGCCCGAAACGCGGAAGCGGCCCGACTTGTTTTGCCATCCGGCGCCCAGTTCGTACTCCAGAATCGGCACCGGACGGAAGTCCTTCCAACTGCTCCAAACCTGGGTTTGCGAGAAGTTGTTGATCTGCTGGTAGCTTGAACGGAAGTTGCCAACCAGGATGTCGGCGAACGTCTTGCCGTAGAATAAGAAGCCGCGATTGAGCGCCTTGCGTTCGCCCAACAACCCGACGCGCCCGCCGCCCCCGTCAAAATTGATGTTCGAGCCGACGCTCGTGGCGCCGGGACCGATCGGCTGCATTTCGCGGAACTGTTGCGTCAGGTGAGCGTAGCGGGAGCCGACCGAGTAGTTCAGCGACCAGTTGGCGCCGCCGGCAATCAAGCGACGATAGTCAAAGTCCGCCAATTGAAAGCCAACCCGGTACCGCGCCAAAGAGGCCAGGCTGTCTGATGCCGTCGTGTAGGTGTGCGGATCCGTCACGAGAGAGTGAACCGACAATGGCGGATTGGCGAACACCGACCCATTGGTCTGAGAATTGAAATACGTGTACGTGGCCTGAAAGCTGGAGCAGCGGTCCAGAGCGAACGTGCCGCCTAACCGAAAGGCGCTCGGCGAGTACGTGGGGTTGGCGGTGGCGACGTTGCCATAGGGCACGGCCGTGGCCGGGTCTACGCCATTTCGCGGCAGGGCGTACGCCACGTCGGCGCCGCGCGGCCGCAAGATCATGAACTCTCCGAAGAAGCCCGAACGATGCGCCCAAAACGGCTCGCAGCACTCGGTGCAGCAACTTGTCGCGCAGCGGCCGGTAGTGCAACTTCCCGTTGCGCAGTTCCCTGTGAGGCAGCCGCCGCCGTTTCCAGCCGACATTGAGGCCAGCGGAGGAGGCGGAGCAGGAGGGGCAAGGCCTTCGTCGTTCTGCAGAGCTTCGTTGAAGCCCGCCATCGAATAGGGAGCGGCGCCTTCCAACTCAAGCTCGTCCTTGTCGACGATGTAGCCGTATTCAATTTCGCCTACATTGGCCAGGTCGACGCCCGTCAAATCCACGTCGGCCGGAACGACCGCGTACGCCTCCGGCTCGCGCGTTTCCGCTTGCCGGCGCCTGGCGGGACGCGATGCCTTGCTCGCGCCCGTTGACGGGCGGCGCTCCTCTCGCAATGTCGCTTGAGCGGCGACGAAAGGTTTGGGCTCTTCCGCCGCGAAGTAGTTTTCGATGGTCGCAGGCTGTTCGGCCTGCATGGGCCGCGTGCCGCCGATCAACGCCGCGGCGATGGCAGCGGCTACATGGAAAGTCTTCACGCCTGTTACCCTCTCGCTGGATTTGGTAGTGCGAACCGCGAACAGGGAAGGCGAACCGGCCATCCCCCCGCTATCCATACAACACGATCGACCGGATAAGGCGACGCCTTCAGTAGTACCAGTGCAGTCGGTAAACTTTTTGCATCCCTCGCAGCTTTACTTTTTTCTGCCGGGATGCCTTTACCAGCTTGCGCAGTTGCCCCTTGCGATCGAGTTGCCGTCGAACGGCGACTGCGCAGAACAAGTGCCGAGCGGCGCAATTCCCGGTATCGCGGCCCTCTGGCGGGCTAGTCGCGCAGTCTGCTGCGGTTCAGACCCAGGAAGCCGACGGGCGCCTGCGTTTCGCCCTGCAGAGCCAACTCGGCCAGCGCTTCCCCGAGCACGGCGGTGAACTTGAAGCCGTGGCCTGAGAGCCCCGCGGCGAAGACGACGCACTGGTGGTTGGGATGCCGGTCAACCACGAACTGCCCGTCGGGGGACATGGTATACATGCAGACGCTGTGGCGAGTTTGCCGGCGGCCGACTTGCGGCAAACATTCCGCCAGGAATTCTTCGACGCGGCGTCTTTCGGCGCCTTCCGCCTCGCGCTTCAATTGCAGCGGATCAGCCACAACGGCGCCGCCCGTATGCTCCGCCACCTTGACTCCCGCCGCGTCGATTTGCGGCATGCCGTAAAAGATGCCGCCGGGCAACTCGAACAAGAAGCAAGGGAAGCCGCGCGCGGCGGAGTACGCCGTTTCAATCGCTTCGAACCAGAACACCGGTTTGCGGCGAACTTCGAACCGGAATCCCAAATCATTCAACAACCGGCCTGCCCAGGGGCCGGCCGTCACGATCAACGCGCCGGCAGAGAACTCGCCTTGATCCGTAGCGACTACGACGCCTGAGCCGGCCGTCTCCCAACCGTGCGCCGTACAGGGCGTCAACAGCTCGGCGCCCGCCGCGCGAGCTTCAGACAGGTGGGCCTGCACGCAAGCTTCCACCGCCAGGTAGCCGGCTCGCTTTTCGAAGACCCCGCTGGAAGCTTCGGCAACGCGGAACCCCGGCCAGCGTGCGGAAATCTCGCGTCCCGTCAATTCCTCGATTTCGAGTTGATGCTGCTTGGCACATGCGACCACGCCGGACACGACTTCGCCTTTCGGCGGACCGACTTGCAGCAGCCCTGTTTCCTGGAACAGACGCTGGCCGCACCGTTCGGACAGTTCGGCCCACGACTCATAGGCCCGCAGCAAGAGCGGAGTGTAGTCAGGATGTTCGAAGTAGGCCTGACGGATGATTCGCGTGGCGCCGTGGGAGCTGCCCCGGTCGTGGCCCGGGGGGAAACGATCGATCCCTAGCGCGCGGCACGCCGCGCTTCGCAAGATGGTAGAGCGCCGCGCTGCCGACGCCGCCCGTTCCCAGAACAATCGCGTCAAAATGGGCCATAGCCGATCATTCTAACGGCCCCGGCCAACGCCCGCATCCGGTCGAGCCGTCCGGACGGCGTCAGGTATCGACGGCATCGTTCTTGGCGTCGGCTTTTTCCGGCGCTTGTCCGTCCTTCACGGATCTCTTGCCGGCATCTTGTGCGTCATCCTGTTGATCGCCCGGTTTCTGATCCGCCGGGTTGGGATTAGCCATGATCTCGCGCAGTCGCTTGGCCACCTGGTCCTGCGGCGCCAGTTTCAGCGTCTTGTCGAGTTGTTTGACGGCGTGCGTCGGATAGCCGAGGAACCCGTAATGGAAACCGAGCAGAAAGCGCGTGGCCGGATTATCGCCGGATTTCTTGACGTCTTTCTCCAAGGCCCGCAATTGCGTCGTGTAATCGGCGCCCTGGCCATACAACTCGCGGAAGTTCTTGACGACCACGCCCCACTGGTCTTCAGGCAGCAGCCGCATGGCGTGCTGCGTGGCGCCGGCTGCTTCTTCGAATTGCCCTGTGGCGAACAACGCCTGGCTGAGCATCATCATCAGCACGCCGTTTTGTGAATCGTCGACCACGGCGTGCTTCCAGGCATAGACCGCTGCTTTGTAGTCGCCGGCCTTGAAGTCCGCCTCGCCCTGCTCGGCGAACACGCGGGCATTGTCGGCGCTGGTGGTTGAAGCGGGGGGCGTTGACGCTGCGGGCGCCGTGGCGGCGGCTCCAGCGACGCTCGACGGATAGCCATAGCCGGCGCCGCCGTAGCTGCTGTAGTAGGCGTAAGGACTGTAACCGAAATTGCCGCTTCCGTAACCGTATCCATACGGATAACCATAGCCATATCCATACGGAGAGCCGTAGTAACCATAGCCGGAGTAGGGCCAGCCCCAACCCAAGCCCAAGCCAAACGGGTAAAAGCCAAAGAACGGATTAATGAACGGATAGTAGCCGCCATGGCGATGATGAAACGATCCGCCGCCGTTCCAATTCCCATGCTGGTTCCCATGGTGAAACCCGGCGGCGCCCCCTGTTCCTGCAAATTGATTGCCGCCGTGATGGTGCAGAAATCCCCCGTTGTTTCCAAACGAGCTCGTGCCGCGGCCGAGCAGCGATTGGGCGTTGCCGCCGCCCATGTGATGCAGCGCTGCGCGCCGCCGATGCCGCGGTAGCCTTGAGTGACAGTTCCGGCGCCCATGTGCCGGTTGGTGAATGAGTTGGGATTATGGTGAATGGCGGACCCGCCGCTTAAGCCCGAATGACCGCCCAAGCCCGAGTGGGCGCCCAACGAACTGCCGCCGAGATGATGGCCGCCGAACGACGGCGAGCTATGCAGGGAGGAACCCGACAGTCCGCCGGAGTGATGCATGCCGCCGCTGAACCCGCCGAAGTTTCCCCCGCTGATGCCATGATGACCGCCGCTAAATCCGCCGATGTGTCCGCCGCTAAATCCGCCGTGATGCCCGCCGCCAAAGCCCCCCATGTGCCCGCCGCCAAATCCGCCGCCGTGACCGCCGCCCCCAAACCCTCCGCCGCCGTGACCGCCTCCTCCTCCGCCGTGCGCCCAGGCGAATTGAGACCCGCACAGCAAGGCCGCAGCGACGAACGCCGCACAGCACCGAAACGCACAACTACGCATGGCTCGACTCCTAGCTTGGCGCCAATATGGCGGTATTCCCTGGTTTATTCTAAGTGCGCAACTGCAAAGAGATCGAGATTCTTGCTTATTTTTAATCCAAGAAGCAGGCGTTTGACGTTTGTGACGCGTTTGTCGGGCGGCGTAAAAAGCCTCGGCAGAGCGAAAAATCCGCTTCAGATTGTTTGCGTGCCTTGTGCCCGGCCCGCACAATAGGTGCAGCTTCGCGGGCCTCGCCAAGTCACTTCTTCCTCTCCGGCGAACCATCGCATGAATTCTCGATTAGCACCCAGACGGCTGGTTCTGATGTCGCTTCTCGCCGTGGCGCAGGCATTCGTGGGCCGCCAGGCCGTTGCCGAGCCGCCCTGCGCCAAACGCATCGAGGAAGTCATCGATGCGCCTCTCTTTCAGCAAGCCCACTGGGGGATCTTGATCGCCGAGCTACAGACGGGCAGAACGCTCTACGCCCGAGACGCTGACAAGTTGTTCGTCCCCGCTTCGGTGACCAAGTTATTTTCCGTGGCTGCGGCGCTCGACGCCCTGGGCGCCGATTTCCGCTTCGAAACGCCCGTGTTCGCTCGCGGCGAAATTGACGCTGCCGGTCGACTGCAGGGAGACCTGGTGCTGGTCGCTTCCGGCGACTTGACGCTCGGCGGCCGCACCGATGCCGACGGCCACATTGCCTTCGAGAGTTCCGATCACATCTACGCCGATTTCGACAGCCGCACCCAATTGACCAAGCCCGATCCTTTGGCCGGTCTCGACGAGTTGGCCCGGCAGATCGCCGCGGGAGGCGTGAAGCGAGTGACGGGCGACGTGTTGATTGACGACCGGCTGTTCGATCACGCCGAGGGAACCGGGAGCGGCCCCTCGCGGCTGACGCCGATCGTGGTCAACGACAATCTGATCGACGTGCTGGTAACGCCCGCAGAAGCGGGGGCTCCGGCGCGGTCGAGTGGCGGCCGAAGACCGCCTGCTATCGCGTTGACGCCCAGGTCGAGACGGTGGGCGAAGACCACAAGAGCAGGATCAAGGTGACCGCGGCCGGACCAGGGCGTTTGGTGGTGCGAGGTCAGATCGCAGCCGGCCACGCGCCGCTCGTCGGTACGTATGAAGTCGACGACCCGGCGTCGTTCGCGCGCTCGTTATTGATCGAAGCCTTGCGTCGCGCGGGCGTTTCGGTCGACGCCTCTCCGTTGGGCGAAAACCGGGCGGCAAATTTGCCGCCTCGCGACGCTTACGCGGGAATGAAACGCGTCGCCGTGCTGGGTTCGCCCCCGTTTTCGGAAGAGGCCCGGTTAGTGCTCAAGGTCAGCCATAACCTGCACGCCAGTATGTTGCCGCTGCTGGTCGCCGCCGAGCGCGGCCAACGGACCTTGAGGCAAGGTTTGCAATGCCAGCGCGAGTTCCTGGCCAAGGCCGGGCTGGAAGTCGATACGATTTCGTTCGGCGGCGCCGCGGGCGGCGATCCGGCCGACTACGTGACGCCCCGCGCCACCGTACAACTGCTGAGATACATGGCTACGCGACCAGATTTCGCCGTCTATCGCGACGCCTTGCCGATCCTCGGCGAGGACGGCACCTTGGCCCGGGCCGTTGCGCAAGACAGCCCGGCTCGGGGCAAAGTGCGGGCCAAGACCGGCACCTTGCTGTGGGCCAACGTGATGAATGGCGGCCACCTGCTGACCAGCAAAGCGCTGGCCGGATACATGACCACCGGGAAAGGGCGCGAGGCGGCCTTCGCCTTGTTCGTCAATCACGTCCACACCGGCAACTCGGCCGAGCGCGAACAGGTCGGCAAGACGCTGGGCAAGCTTTGCGAAATCATTTGTGCGGCGGAATAGCAAATCGCCTTACCCCGCCACTTGCTTGCACTAGTTCGACAATTCGCAAATGACGCCGCACGAGGGCAAGTTTCTAGCCACAGAGAGCACCGAGGACACCGAGAGGAGAAGGAGTGAGTCGGTAATCTGCCCACCGCGCCTCCGCTCATGAGTGGTTTTAGTCCATCTCCTCGGTGTCCTCGGTGCTCTCTGTGGCTAAATCAATTCCGTCTTTTCGCCAATCTGGATAAACTTTGGCGTTCTTGGGCTGTTGCTTGCAACCTGTGGGACTAGCTCCTGTGCATCGAGCGGCGACCGTGCCGAAATGGCCTAGGGCCGATTGAAACCTTTTGGCTATATTCGCGGTATAGAGGATAGTTTCCGAGGCTCGTTTCCTTGGACTTGCTGGCCCTGGCTAGGAGCGACCGATGCCCGCCGTTTCTCGACGTCTGCTTCGCATTTCGCTGGCATCCTGCGTTGCGTGGACTCTTGTCCTGGCGGTCTTGCCGCTGCAGGCGGAAACGATCGCCCGCTGCGGGCAAGGCTTTCTGGAAGAGGTTGACGGCTATCGCGTGCTGCACGTGAAAGGCACGCCCTACGAGATGGGCTATCAGCACGGAGCGCTGCTGAAAGACCACATTCGCGAGAACATGCACTACCTGTTCGACGTGAAAGCCAAAGACGCCAAGCTGGAGTTCTTCGGCTTGAAGCTGGAGCCGAAGCAATTGATCTCGATGATCGTCGAGATCCAGCGGCCCCACATTCCTGAGCGGTTCCTGGAGGAAATGCGCGGCATTGCGGCCGGCGCCGAGTGCGAGGCCGAAGACGTGATTCTGGCGAACTTCATTCCCGAACTGTTTCATTGCAGCGGCTTTGCCGTCATGAACAGCGCCACGAAGGACGGCACGCTGTACCACGGCCGCATTCTCGATTATTCGATCGACTGGAAATTGCAGGAGCACGCGGTGCTGATCGTCGCCGAACCGGCCGAGCGAACCGCGTTCGTCAACGTGACCTATGCCGGCTTCGTCGGTTCGGTCACGGGCATGAATGCCGAACACGTCTCGGTCGGCGAGATGGGGGGCCGCGGCTTGGGACACTGGGAAGGCACGCCGATGGCCTTTCTCGTCCGCCGCGTGCTGGAAGAGGCCAAGACGCTGGAGGAAGCGGTCGCCATTTTTCGCGACAGCAAACGGACCTGCGAATACTACTATGTCGTCGCCGACGGGGACGACAACGACGCCGTCGGCCTGGCGGCGCATTGGAACACGTTCGAGATCGTCAAGCCGGGCGAGGCGCATCCGCGACTGCCTGAGCCGACGGATGACACCGTGCTGCTGTCGGCGGGCGATCGCTATAAGGAACTGGCCCGGCGCGTGCGAGAACAGCGCGGCGAGCTCGACGCCGAAAGCGCACGGCGCCTGATGGATTGCCCGGTGGCGATGAAGTCGAACCTGCACAGCGTACTGTTCGAACCCCGCTCAACGAAGCTCTGGGTGGCCAATGCTTCGCCGGACGGACGGCCCGCGGCTTCGCAGCGCTACTACCAATTTCAGTTGAGCGAGCTGCTGCAGCATAAGCCCGACCCGCAGGCGGCGGAAATCGCGTTGCGAACCGAATAGCGGCTCGTATTACTTGCCGCCGGCGGTGACGGTCAGCCAGAGCTCTTTCATCGTGGCGGCGCCCTTGGCGAGCGACGCTTCGGCTTCGCGCTGCATCGGGCCGCCCGCGGCGGTCGATTCGCCGCGGATGCGAATCGGCCCCGAGAAAGCCTCTTTTCCCGCGGTGACGACCAGCTTGACCGTCTTGGCCGTGTCGCCTTTGGCAAGCGACTTGATCGTCGCCAGGCTGGCGCCGGGCGGCAACCCTTCCACCTGGAAGGCGATCTCGCCTGCGAAGTTCCGCTGGCGATCGATCTTGACGGGAATCTCCAGCGGCTTCCCTGCGGCGACGGTAAAGGCTTGAGCGTCGATCGTGAGCCGGAAATCGGGCACGGCCGGCTTCGCTCGCAAGCGATAGACGTAGCGCGGCCCGAAGTGCTGATAAAGGTCTGAGACGACGATCCGATACTCGCCGTCGGCCGGAATCGTGTACGTCAAATCGGCATCGGCCTGTTTGGCGTTGTCGTCCGCTCGCGCTACCGGAGCGCCTCCTTCCGCCTTGAACAGCTCCAGCACCGAATCGAGCGGATAGCCGAGGTCGCGGCTTTCAATTTGAAATCGCAAGACTTCCCCCTTCTTCGCGGAGAAGCGGTAGGCGTCTTTATCGCGGCGATCCCCGATCCGACCGGTCAGCGTGACGGGCAGTTGCACCAGTTGCGACTGCTCAGGCGGATTCGGCTCAATCTCCACCAGAGACGGGTGCGGCTCGACCGGCAGCGTTAACGAATCGGCCAGCGAAGGATCGAACACTTCGACGGTCTCGGCGCCGGCGGCTGGCCGCAACTCGCGTCGTGTTGCCGCGTCGGGCAGGTTCCAGCCGATCAGCTCCAGCGAGGTTGAGGCGTCTTTCGCCACGGCCAGAGGAAAGGCGGCGTCGAGGAAGGCGCCGGTGGTGATCGTCAGTCGATAGACGTAGGTATCGGCGCCCGCCAAGGCGATCGTCGTGTTGGGAGCCGCTGGAAAGCCGAACACTCGCACCAGGTAACTGCCCGTCGAGGGAGCGACGAATATGAGTTGCGGATCGAGCCCGCGTTCGTCATCGTTCTGCGCCAGCACGGTTCCTCGCGGCGAGGCGATCTGCAACACGGCGTCGACGGGCGAGCCGAGCGTGCGATTCGCGTCGAGCGAGGCGACAAGCGTTTGACCCTGCATCAGGCCCATGGAGAACGCGTCAACGTCGCCCCCTTTCTGCAGTTTTCCGTTGACCGTCACGGCCGCACTGGACAGCGTTTGCGGTTTGTCGGGCGAGTCGTTCGGCTCTTGCTCGCTCGCTTCCGCCAACGTTCCGACGATAAACGGCTGGGGCGCCGCCGCCCCTTCGGCATCATAAAACTGCAGCAGGTAAGCGCCCGGGACCGCGTCGGCTGCAACTGCGATCGAAACTTTGCCTTTGTCTTTGGCGGGCGTTACGGTCAGTCCTTGCCGATTCACGCGGCACTGGGGCGGCCAATGGGCGAAACTGCCGGCCGCCGTCGCTTCGACGGTTTGCCCCCGCTGGCCGCCTGCCGGATAGAGATAGTTCACCGTCGGCGGCGCGGCCGAAGCCTGCAATTCCAACGTCAGCAACAGAATCAGGCCACACAAGCGCGCACAACACATAGGAGAGAGCAGGGAGTCGAGAGTGGAACGAAACAAGGCGGAAGGATGAATCGGAAACCCCGACGCCCGATCCTTCTTGACGCCTATCTCCGGCTACTGTCTGTGATCTGCCGCGTGCTTTCCTCAGCCCATCAGTTCGGTGATCGGCGTGGCGTCGCTCACCAGGTGGGCGGGCCGACCTTGAGGCGTGTGATAGATCTTGTTCGGGTCGATGCCCAGCTTGCGATAGATGGTCGAGACGAAGTTTTCGGGCGACAACACGCGTTCGACCGCCGAGTAGCCGTTGCGATCGGTCGCGCCGACGACTTGTCCGCCTGGCGTGCCGCAGCCGGCGAACAGGATCGACATGGCGTTCGACCAGTGATCGCGTCCCGCCTTGCTCTGGCCGGCCAGTGTCGAAATCTTCGGCGTGCGGCCGAATTCGCCCAGCGCCACGACCATCGTCGTATCCAGCATGCCGCGGGCTTCGAGATCTTCGATCAAGGTGGCGATCGTGGTTTCGAAGGCGGGCATCCGATCGGCGAAACGATTTGAAAATGTTCGAGTGATGGTCCCAACCGCCTTCGTAGAGCGTGACGAACGGCACGCCCGCTTCGACCAGGCGTCGGGCCAGCAAGGCCCGCTGGCCGAAACCGTTGCGGCCATAAGCGTCGCGGGTTTCGTCCGGCTCGCTGTGGATGTCGAAGGCCGCCTGCGCTTCCGACGCTGGTCACCAGGTCGTAGCCCTGCGGTAATACTCGTCGACCGTGTTGACCGGGTCGCCAGCGGCCTTGTCGGCGATTCGCTGCAGCCGATCGACCTGGGCGCGCACCTCGCGGCGGCCGAGGAAACGGCCCTCGGCCAAACCTTGCGGCAAGGCCACGTCGCGGACGCGGAACTTCGCGCTGTTGGGATCGTCGGACACGACGAACGGCGCGTACTTGGCGCCGAGAAAGTTCGGCCCGCCGGAACGCGACATGCTCGGCATCGAGAAGTACGCCGGCAGGCCGTTCGGGGCGCCGCGCTCGTAAGCCGCCACCGAACCCAGACTGGGATGAAAACTGACGAACGCGCCGCAGCCGACCGGCATCCGCGGCGGCGCCCCGGTCATCATGTAGTGGTTGCCGGCACCGTGGTTCCCTTGATTGTGCCGCACCGACCGCACGACCGAGAACTTGTCGCAGATCGCCGCCAGACGCGTCATGTACTGCGAGAACTGCACGCCGGGAATCTTCGTGTCGATGGCGTCCAACTCGCCGCGGATTTCCAGCGGCGCCGTCGGCTTGGGGTCGAACGTTTCAAAATGCGACGGCCCGCCATCCATCCAGATCAAAATGCAACTGGTCGGCTTCCGCGGCGAGAGGCCGCCTTCGCCGGCTTCGGCCTTCAAACGCAGCAAGTTTGCCAGGCCGCCGCAGCCGAGCAGCCCCAGACCGAGTTGCAACGTATCGCGGCGCGTCAGACCTTCGCAGTTCTTGTGAATGCTCATCGGCGTGTTGGCTCTAACAAGGAATGATTCTGTGGCGGGTATTTCAGGAGGGAACGCTCACTCGTCAGTATACCAAGACGTACAAGCAAGTCTTCATGGGATTGGTCGGCTTTTTGAAAGTCGGAGCTCTCTGTTCTGTCTGGGATATTGGTGAGATTTTAGGCTTGGCGTGATGGCCGTCGGGCGTGGGAAAAGGGGGCGAAGTCGGAATGCGAATGGACATGCCCGGGGCGTTTTTCCCTCTTGGGGCCGACTAAAAATGCAGGACTTGGTCCCGCCGTTTTGTCTCGCATGTCGGCGTCCCATCCAAGAAAGTTGTCGCTTCACGGGTCTGCTTCAGCCGCGGCCCTAAATCAGCCGCGTAGCGGCGGCAGGTTGTAGCCAGGGGCTCGAGCCCCTGGAGGTCATGCATGAATCATCTTCGTCAGCCCCGGACGGGGCGACAGGAACCCCGTATCGCCATTTAGGCCCGGCGAAACCGACGCGTTATGCGTGGTGCAGGTTCATCGTTCTCGCGTTTTCTCTCCTGCCGCCCCGGCCGCAAACGCCTCAGGCAACACGCGGGCCATTTCAATCAGGAACACCCGGCGGAGCGCGTCGTAACCTCGATCGTTCGGGTCTTCCAGATTCTCGTAGTACCAGTAATGGGGATCCGCGGCGCAGTAATGCTGGTTCCAGAATTGCGTGCAATGGATGCCGTGCCCGAGGAACGCCCCGCGCATGTCGACCAGGTGGACGTTGGCTCGCTGTTCGCAGCAACGCTGGATGACACGGTTGTAGGCGTCGAGCACCTGCAATCCTGCGGGCCAGGCGGGCAGACCGGCACGCTCTGCGTTTCCGACGGCATCGGTCGGATCGAAGATGTTCGCCAAAAAGAAGTGGCAGCCGCCGGGAAACTTCGTTTCGATCTCGTCCAGCATCCCATCAAGCCGCCGCTGGAAGTTCTCGATCCACGGCTGCGCCTCGGCGAGCGTGGCGCCGTACATCGCGCCTTCGCGCGGCGGCGTGCGTCCGTAGTTGTGGATTACGTCGTTTCCGCCCGTCGTCATTACGACGATCCCCAAGGTCTCGTTGACTTGCGGCTCGATCTTTGAGACCAACATTTCCGCATGCTCCAGCGACGTCGATCCGGACAAGGCGAGATTGCAGGTTTGCAGCTTCGGCAGCACACGCTGCAGGCAGATGCCTTTCAACTCCTCGAACTCGTCTGCCGGGTTTTCGGCGATCCGGTCGAAGTAGCCGTGGCCTCGAGGCGCCGCCAAAGCCCGCCGTGACGCTATCGCCAAAACCGAGGAGCAGTACGGGCCGCTCGCTCCAGACCGTTTCGAACGGCTCGCCAGAAACGCTAGGCCCCGCCGGACCGTCGCCAATCGGCCGCGCCAGCCAGAAATGCCGGTAGCCCAACCCGGCGAGGACGGCCACTGTAGCGATCGCGGCTAGCGCAACGCGTCGCAGCCGACCGCGCGAGCGCGGCGCAGCGGCAGGGGGCGGAGAATCGTTTTCGCGAGCGGAAGTCATATTCAGCCATTGTCCCCAGGCGATGGGCTTGCCGTCAATTCAGCCCGAGCGAGCTTACGGCTTTTCGACGTCTGACAGAACAGGCGCGGGCGTCACGGCGACGATGACATCGCCTTTGGGCAAGAGATGTGATCGCTAGGGGCGGCGCAGCGGTTTCTCGAGCAGGCCGGTTTGCTTATCAATCGCTTGCGCGGCTTCTTGTCGTTGATTGCCGGCGTCGGCGGCCCGAGGAGCTTCCAGTAGCAGATCGCCCGGGGCCGGTTTGGCACCGGAGCCCGGGGCAATAGGCACTCCGCGATCTTGCCCTACGCTGTACAGTCGGTAACCATCCGGCGTCCGACGATAGACCAGGCTACGGCTGCTGAAGGGATCGAGCGGGGGCGCGGGAAGCAATGCAGGGCTCAGCTCGTCCAGCGTTTCAGGGTACTTGTTTTCGGCAAGCCAGAAGCGGCGCAGCGCAAGATGCGTGCGGAGCAATTGGCGCCATGCCTGGCTTCGCAAGTAGGCCCATTCCGCCTCCTGATGAGCTCGTTCCCACAGTTGAGGAACTTGCATCAAAGTCCACCGCATCTCCCACGGCGTGCGTTTCTGGAACCATTGCCATTCGCGCAAGGCGATATCGTCGAACGCCTCTTGTTGTGCGTCGAGCTTTGATAGTCGCGCCACCAGTTCCTGGCACGCGGCGGCGTCGAGTTGCGGCGTCAAGTGCCGCAAGCCCTCCAAGCCCGTGCCTTGAATCGCCGCTCCCATCATCTCGTGCAGCATGACGCCGCCGTGCATCAAGGCATCCCCGAGTTGAACGACCTGGAAATAATCGTCTACCGCACCGGCCAGATCGTCCATCTCGAGATGATTGCGGCCCGCGGCGGCCAGCACGCGCCCCAGATGTCTTAACTTCTGCGCCCGGTCCAATTCGACCTGCGTTAACCCCGTGCCATGTGTTGCCAAATCGATCTGGCAGGGACGAGCCAGGCCTGCGCTCGCGAGCTCCAATGCGGCCTGGTTGCGCCGCAGATAGTCCTGCAAGGCTTCTCCGGAAAGCGCACTGACATCCACCGCCGGCGAAGCGACCATTTCCCCCGCGCGTATCAGGTCGTCCATTCCGTTTTCGGCGAGCGGCTCAGGCAGCGAGATGAACTGCGGCTCGATCAACCAGGCGTAAAAGGCGACGGGCGGCGCCGCGATCAACAGCAAGCTGGCGATGGCAACCACTCTGCCGATGCCGCCGCGGCAGGAACGCGCCAACCAAAGCCAGAGCGCGACGAGGGCGCCGGGAAAGAAGACCACGAGCAGCGCCAGCCGCACCCAGACTCTGTGGGCGGCGGCCGTCCGAACCCCCATCAACGTGAAGACGGCCAGACCCGCGCCGGACGCAACCGCGGCGAGCCACTGCGATTGCATGCTGCTGGCGATGCGGGCGAGCACCGTCAGCACGCCGGCCGAGGCCAGCGTGAGCAGGAACAAATCTTTGAGCGAGAAAGTCGGCGGCGATTGGGCCGCGCCCGCATCTTGCGGCGCGGAAGTGCGTGCCGCACTGGCGCCTTTCACGCGCCGAATGCTCAGCAAGACCGCGATCACGAGCGCGGACTGAACGAAGAAGGCGACCCAAAACTGCGCATTCGGGCGCCGCCAGCCAGACCGCCAGGAAGAGCTGCACCGCGGCGATGCGCACGAACCAATGTCCTCGTCCGCACGCGCCCCAGACGGCGACCAGCCCGACCAGGCTGTAGGTCGTGATCAGCACGGCGAAGGTGATCAGTTGCCACGTCACGAGCGCCTCCGGACCAGAACGAGGGGCGGCTCCCCTGCGCCGCCGTCAAGGAACCAGGCAAGGAGCTAACGCGTAAACACGGCCGCCGTTGGCAAAGCAGCGACTGAATCCCTGGTTGTCCGCTATTCGCCGCGCGCCGCGAGATCTTTGGGAAGAAAATAGAGGACTTCATAGCGAGAGTCGCGCGTTTGCGGCGCCTGGCGCTCAACCTTCGCCGATTTCGGCCATGGCTTCGTCGGGAATGTTGAAATTCGCGGAGACGCTCTGGACGTCGTCGTGATCGTCGAGCTTTTCCACCAGCTTTAGCACGCTGCGGCCCCCCTCGGCGTCCAGGTCGACGGTGTTGGTCGGAATGCGGCTGATCTGGCTGCTTTCCGGTTCCAAGTCGCGGGCCGCCAAAGCGTCGCTGACCTGTTGAAAAACGCTCGGGTCGCAGGTGATTTCGAACAAGTCGCCGTCGCGCTTGACGTCGTCGGCGCCCGACTCGAGCGCCAGCTCCAACAGCGACTCTTCGTCGATCTGCTTTTCGGGGATGACGAACACGCCCTTGCGTTCGAACATCCAGGAGACGCAGCCCGACTCGCCCAGCTTGCCGCCGGCGACTTCGAAGATCTTGCGGATCTCGCTCGCGGTGCGGTTGCGGTTGTCCGTCAGGATCTCGCAGAGCACGGCCACGCCGTTGGGGCCGTAGCCTTCGTACAGGATCTCTTCCAGGTTGCCGCCGTCCAACTCGCCCGTGCCGCGTTTGATAGCGCGGTCGATGTTGTCCTTGGGCATGCTGACGGCGTGCGCCTTGTCGATCGCATAGCGGAGCCGCAAGTTGGCGTCGGGATCGCCGCCGCCGATCTTGGCCGCCACGATGATGTACTTGGAAAGCTTGCTCCACAGCTTGCCGCGCTTGTTATCGACCATCGCCTTTTTACGGGCAATGTTCGCCCAGTGGGAATGACCTGCCATCGAACCTCTAAGCTCCGAATAAATATCGAGTCATTGATCTATCTGGCGTGGAAAACGGGGACATTCTACTTTTTCATGAAACTGAGCAAGGGCCTGTTTACGTGGCGCGAAAAAGTAGAATGTCCCCTTTTTTCGCTGCTGGCGCGTGCCGTCATTTGCCTGGGCTTGAACCTTCGGCCGTCGCCGCCAACTTCTCCTGGATTCGCTTCGCCTTGTCGGCCTCGCCGCTCGCTTCAAGACGTTTAATGGCCCGTTGCCAGGCGTCGCGGGCCTCGGCGATTTGGCCGGCGGCCTTGAGGGCGTCTCCCAGGTGCTCCAGGATCACGCCGTCGGGCTCTTCGACGCCCGCCGCCTGCTTTAATTCCGTCACGGCTTCTTCATGACGCCCCAGCTTGTACAGGGCCCAGCCGAGGCTGTCGCGATAGGCCTGGTTGTCGGGCTCGGCCTGCACGGCGTCGCGGACCATCTCGTAGGCCTGCTGCAGGTTCTTGCCCTGGTCCGCCCACAGATAGCCCAGGTCGTTCTTCGCCGAAATATCGTCGGGAAACTCATCCAGCACTTGCTCCAACCATTCTTCCGCCTGCGGAATGTCGTTCTGCATCACGGCGATATTCGACAAGATCAGCCGAGCCGTCTTCAGCTCCTTGCGGACCGCATCGGAGTGCCGCTGGTCGTCGAAGTGCGCCAGCAGTTCGCGATAGGCCTGGGCCGATTCGTCATAGCGCTTGGCGTGATACAGAATCCAAGGCGGTCTGGCGGCGAGTTGAATCGACTTGTCGTTGATCATGACCGCGTGTTTGGCCGCCGCCAGCGCGTTGTCGTGCCTGTCGGACATCGTCAGCGCGGCCGACAGGAAGTAATGGAAGGTCGGGTCGTCCGCCGCCACGGTGCGCTTGTCGATGCCGCGCTGGAAGACCTTGGCGGCGTCTTCGTAGCGTTCAGACAGCAACAAGCCCAGCCCCCAAGTCTGATACAGATCCTTGGCGTTTTCCCGGCGGACCTTGAGCGCCAAGTTGAAGAACTCGTCGGCGAGATCGAACCGCTTGTCTTCCAGCGCCAGCAGCGCCAGCGCCAGTCGCGCGCCGTAGCCCAGGCCGTCGGGGTCGGCCTGGTGCTTCTGCCTTGCGGTGGCGGCCAGATTCGTCAGCAGTTCGCCGCTGTCGGCCAGGGACTTGGCCTCTTCGCCCAGCACGATCAGGCCTTCCGTCTTGGCGACGATTTCTCCGAGCAGATTCAGCAACGGCTCCAGATTCGCCGTCTCCCGGTAGATGGCCGCCAGCCCTTGATACGCTTCGGCGCGGGACCTTCCGCCGCCGCTTCGCGATATAACGGTTCCGCCTTGTCGAATTGCTTCGCCTGGCGATATTGACCGGCCAGGTAGAGCCGCAAGGCGCCGTTCTTTGGGTCGCTGCGCGCAACTGTTCCAGCTTGCCGGCCAGTTCCTGCGGGCGATTCAGCTCTTTCAGGAGCTGAGCCAACAGCTCATAAGGCGCCTTCCCCTGGCCGGCCGCTTTGGCTTCGAAGAACTTCTCGAGCGACTCGAGCGCCTTGGCCGGTTGCTTGCGGGCCGCCTCCACGCTGCGCCACCTGGTAGGCGTGCAGCGCCGGATTGGCGGAAAGCGAATTCGCCTTGTCAAAAGCGGCAAGCGCCTGTTCCGGCCGATCCGCCGCCAGGAAAACTTCGCCGAACAGGTGGTACGTCTGGTCGGCGCTGGTCAGCGGTTTGCCGTCGGCGCCGCGCCTTCGAGCAGCGATTTCTGCAGACGCGAGTCGAGTCCGTGATCGTCAGGATGTTCCAACGCATCGACGACCTCGGCGAAGGCGTCGGCCGCCTCTTGCGGCTGGCCGGTGAGATAGGCGAGCCGGCCGATTTCCATCAACAGCACGACGTAGCCGGCCGATTGCTTGTCTGCCTGCAGCGCCACGCGCCTTGCGCGCGAACTCCAGCGCCTTGTCGAACTCTTGCCGGGCGCTGAGCAGGGCGGCCAGTTGCTGCAGCATCCGGGCGTCGGACGCGTCGAGTTCGACGACCTTGAGCGCGTAGCGAAACGCTTCGGAAGTGCGGTCGAGCTTGAAAGCGACGGAGACGATCTGCCGCAGCAGCGTCAGCGAATTGGAATCATACCGCAGCGCCCGTTCGTACATTTGCAAGGCGCCGGCGTAATCTTCGTGCTGTTCCTTCATTCGCCCCGCGGCGAACAGGCTCAACGCTTCGACGTGCGCCCGCTCGTCCTCGGTGGCGGGTCGTTCGGGCTTGAACGGCTGAGGTGCGTCTTCCAACTCGAGCGGAGCGTCTTGACGCGTCGGCGGCGGGCTGTTCTCCGCCGGCATCGGGGAGACCGTTCCCTGGGGAGCGGCCGAAGGCGCGGCAGCGGGTTCGGCGCCGCGTCCGACTCCAAGCGAGGCGGCCGAACACAGCGTGACGCACGCCAGGAGCCAACCGGGCAGAGCAATACGCATGGAGAGCCTCCGTCGAGATAAACAGGCAACTAGCGCGGTTTGCGTTTGGAAAGCCCCGCGGCGGCCGTCGACTTCTTCTTTTCGGCGCCTTTTTTTCCGGCGGACAGTTCTTTCGCCGCCGGCGTTTTCTTGCCGGCCGAAGGGGCCGTGGTCTTCTTGTTCGCGGCGCCTTTGGCCGAGCCGGCCGCTGCGCCGCCGGACTTGGCTTTGCTCCCCTTGGCCGACTCCTCGGCGGCGTCTTTCGACTTTCCGCCCTTGGGCGGGCGTTTGGGCAGATTGTCCTTCGCCTCAGGTGCAATCTCCAGCAGGAGCTTGTGGACGGCCGGCGAATACGGGTTGGCAAACAACTCGGCGCCAAATTGGTGCGCAACGAGGCGAACTCGATCCCCTTGGTCTTGGGAATCGCTCGCTCCAAGCCGGGAACGGCGCCTGCCGCCGCATCGGCCGGAGTCACAAGCTCGAAGATCTTGAAGGCTTGCATCAGCCCTTGGCCGATCGGAATCGCATGGCCCCCCAGCGTGGCCTGGGTGACATAGGCCACGGCAAAATGGGTGACGCCTTCAAATTTCTTCAGCCGCTGCTGCGATTGTCCCAGGTTCTGCTTTTTCAGCCCTTCCAGGTCGAACGAATAGGTCGACTCGAAGACGGCCTGCAGCGACTTTTTCAGCCTGCGCCGCCGCTTGCTGCGCGTCGGGGAGCATGTTCATCACTTCGGCCAGTTCCTTGACCGTGCTCACGCGGACTTCGTTCCAATCGAAGAATCCGGTCGACACGGCCTCAAAGGCCTTGTCTGCCGCCTCGTATTGTGCGTTTTCCAGGCAGCAAGCATACAACAGATGCTCGAGCACCGGCCGGTCGGGGATCGGCGCCGGCTTGTAGTGCTTCTTCAGCACTTTGTGCATCTTGGTCAGAATCGCCATGCGGTTGGGAGTTGCCATGCCAGTCTCAGCTTTACTCGTGCTGGTCGTCAGAAGGGGCGTCGTTCAAGGTCTCGCTGGAGCCGGTTCCTTCTGAACCGGTTCGGTCTGCGGTGTGGTTTTCGTCCTCTCGCGGATGGTCCTCGAACTCGTCGAGTTTTGCGTCCGACTGGTCCGCGGCTTGCTCGCGAGGCAAGACCCGGCCCAGAATCTCGGCGATCTGAATCGAGTGTTTGACCCCTTTGTCGAGGACGAATTCGAGCTTGGGAGTGTATCGGGCGTCGATGCGGTTGGCTACTTTCGACTGCAGGTAACCGGCCGCGCTCTTCAAGCCGGCCAGGCTCAGCCGCTGCCGGGTCTCGTCGCCCATGATCGATACATGGACCTTGGCCTGCCGCATGTCGGGCGACATCTCGACGTAGGTTACGGTGACATGCTCGGATCCGCGGATCGTTCAGATCCGTGAGGATGGCCATGCTGACCACCTCGCGAACGGCTTCGGCGGCTTTCAAGACGCGGCGGGAAGGCATGATGTCGGCGGTTCTCGACCTAAAGGAATCAGAGCGTGCGGGCGAACTCTTCCACCTTGTAGGCTTCGAGAATGTCGCCTTCTTTCAGGTCGTTGAAACCTTTTAATTTCATGCCGCACTCCAGTCCTTCCCGGACTTCGCGGGCGTCGTCTTTTTCGCGTTTCAAGCGAGTCCAGCGGGTAGTCGCCCAGGATGCGGTTTTCGCGAATCACGCGAACTCGGCAGTTTCGCTCGATCGTGCCGGCCAGCACGCGGCAGCCGGCGATCACGCCCAACCGGCTGATGGCGAAGGTGCGCTGCACCAGGGCCCGGCCCAGGTCGACTTCGCGCTTCTCCGGCTTGAGCATGCCTTCCAAGGCGGCCTTCAAATCGTCGGTCACCTTGTAAATGATCTCGTAGCGGCGAATCTGCACGCCGCGCTGATCGGCCAGCAGGCGGGCCCCTTCGTCCGGCACCACGTTGAAGCCGATGATCACGGCGTCCGAAGCGTCGGCCAGGTGGACGTCGGCCTCGGTGATGCCGCCGACGGTCTTCTGCAAGATCTTGATCTGCACCTCGGGGTGCTGCGAGCTTGGTCAACTCCTTGAGGATCGCCTCGATCGAGCCTCGGGTGTCGGCCCGCAAGATCAGGTTCAACGTTTGCACTTCGTCGCCGCCCACCGCTCGTGCAGCTTTTCGAGCGTCACGTGCGACCATTGCCCGCTCAGCGCCACGCGCCGCGAGGCGCTGCTGCGCTTCTCGGCGATGTCGCGCGCTTGCGAAATGTCTTCCAGCACGTAGAAGTGTTCGCCCGCGGCCGGGGCCTCGCTCAACCCGGTGACGTTGACCGGCGTGGAAGGGCCCGCTACTTCGTGCGTTTGACGCGGCTTGAGCGTGTCGTACATCGCTTTGACGCGGCCGTAGGCCGAACCGCAGACGACGACGTCGCCGACTTTCATCGTGCCGTTCTGGACCAGCAGCTTGGCCACCACGCCGCGATCTTCGTGCACCTCGCTCTCCAGGCAGGCGCCATAGGCCGCGCGATGCGGGTTGGCCTTGTAATCGTGCAATTCGGCGATCGTCAGCAGCGTTTCCAGCAGATCGTCGATGCCTTGGCCGGTCAATGCACTGCACTTCACCAGTTCCGTTTCGCCGCCCCATTCGCTCGGCAGCAGTTCGTTGGCCGCCAGTTGCTGCATGATACGGTCGACATTGACGCCGGGCAGATCGATCTTGTTGAGCGCCACGACGATCGGCACGCCGGCCGCACGGGCATGGCTGATCGCTTCTTCCGTTTGCGGCATCACGCCGTCATCGGCGGCCACGACCAGCACCGCGATGTCGGTGACGTTGGCGCCGCGGGCCCGCATCTCGGTAAACGCTTCGTGGCCCGGCGTATCGACGAACGCGATCGGCCGGCCGTCCTTTTCGATGCGATAGGCTCGGATGTGCTGCGTGATGCCGCCGCTCTCGCCGCTGACGACGTCGATGCCGATGATCTTGTCCAGCAGCGACGTCTTGCCGTGATCGACGTGTCCCAGGAAGGTCACTACCGGCGGCCGGAACTCTAACGTCTCAGGAGCGTCTTCCTGGCTCTCGATCGACGTCAACAGTTGATCCTCAAGGTCGAAGGCCTGGCGGACTTCCACCTCGGCGCCGAATTCCACCGCCAACAGCTCGATGGTCTCCGCGTTCAGGTCCGCGGTCACGCTCGACATCATGCCCAGCGACAACAGCTTGGAAAGCACCTTGGGAACCGGAATGCCGATGGCGGCGGAAAAGCTTCGCACGTTGCAGGGCAACTGCAGCACGACGTGCCCTTTGCGCGGAGCGGCCGTATTGACGCCGGATTTCCTCTGCCGCGGCCTCGGTCTGCGCAGCGGCCGATCTTCCTCGCCGGCGGCTCCGATGCGCCCTGGGCGGTCAGACCCGCCCGTCCGCTTGCGGCTGCGCTGCCGCGCCTCGCGGGTTCCCATCATGGAATCGGGGCCGGTGGTCGCGGCGGCCGCCTTGCCGCGGCGGCTGCGGTCGCGTCGGTCGCCTTCGGCAGGCGCGGCCGGCGTGGCGGCAGGTGCGCCCGGGCGGCCTGGCCCGGAAGCTCTGGTCGGTTTGACCGTCGAGGCCTGTTCCGCCTTGCGCTTCAACTCCTGCTTCTTCAAATGAGCTTGCAGCGGCTTGGCGCCCGCCTTGCTGGCGCGGATGGCGTCGGGCGGCAGTTTGATATCGGGTTTCTGCGGCGGCGGCTCGTCGGCCTTGGGCGGGGCGACGGGTTGCTGCACCGTCGGCATCGGCGCGACGCGAATGGAGGGCGCGACCCGCACGGGGGGCCCTTTGGGGCCCTCGGCGGCCGGCTTCTTGGCAGTTTCGGTTGAGAGCGGCTGAGGTTTGGCGCCGATCACCGGCGGGCGGCCCGAGGGCGCCGTACCCGTCGGCGGAATGTAATCGCTGCGGCGCAAGGAAGTCGCCTCCCGAGCCGGCGTTGGAGCGGCGACGCCCGGCTTGGGCGCGGCGGGGCGCCTCTTTGGCCGGCTTCGAACCGCCGCCGGCGACATAGGCTTTTACGCGAACGACTTCTTCGTCCGTCAAGCTGGCGAGCGCCGAGCCTTTGCCGGTGACGCCTGCTTTGGCGCAGAGATCGACAAGGACTTTACTGTCCAACTTCAATTCTTTCGCTAACGCGTAGATCCGTGCGGGCAAGTTTTTAATCTCCCTCAGCTCGCTCCGCATGCCTTGCGGCGGAGCCTCGCTAACTTTCGCCTTTAATTCATAACCAAAATCTCCCTGCTTCGCCCCTCCCGGCGGCCTGGCTCAATCCAGGCGAACGATCAGCCGGCCTCTTCGGCCCGTCCGGCTTCTTCGGCCTGGTCTGCGGCCACCTCAGCGCTGCCATCGGTCTCCGACGGAGCCGGCGTTTCCGCCTCGGCTCCGCCGCTCGCGGCTTCGCCTGCCGCCGTCGCAGCGTGCTCGCCGGCGGGCGGCTGTTCGCCAGCGGGGGCTTGTGCCGCGCGCTCCTGGGCCTCGATCGCCGCGGTAGCGGCCTCAATTCGCTCCTGCTCGCGCTGGCGGCGTCGGGCTTCGCTGGCGGCGGCTTCGGCCTCTTCGGCTTTGACTTCGGCCTGGGCGACGATCTTTTCAACCTGCTCCATCGTCAGCTCGCCCATCTCCATCAGGGCGTCCGGCTCGATCACCGACAGGTCATCGTATGACAAAAAACCTTCGCCGACCAGCTTCTCGCTGAGGTTTTCGTCCACGCCTTCCAGCGAGCTGAAGCCGGCCACGGCCCGCTCGATCTGTTCGTCGAGCTCTTCGCGGGTCATGATTTCGATGTCCCAGCCGCAGAGCTTGCTGGCCAGCCGCACGTTCTGCCCGCGGCGGCCGATCGCCAGCGACAACTGATCTTCTCGCACCAGGACGATCGCCCGGCCGAGCATGGAGCACAGAATCACCTCTTCCACTTCGGCCGGCTGCAAGGCGTTGGGAATCAAGCACCTGCATGTCGTCGTTCCAGCGGACGATGTCGATCCGTTCGCCCGCCAGCTCATCGACGATGTTCTTGATCCGGTTGCCGCGCACGCCGACGCAAGCCCCGACGCAATCCACCCGTTGATCCGTGCTGCTCACGGCGACCTTGGAGCGGTAGCCGGGTTCGCGGGCCATGGCCCGGATTTCGATCACGCCGTCGGCAATCTCGGGAATTTCCTGCTCGAACAGCCGGCCGACCAGCGCCGGCCGCGTGCGGCTGAGGATCATCTTTACGCGGCTGCCGGCCTTCTTGACCTCGAAGACGGTGGCCCGAACCCGCTCATTGGCGTGGTGCGTCTCGCCGGGGATCTGCTCGCTGCGAGGCAGGATGGCTTCGCAGTTTTGCAAAGCGACGGTCGCGGCGCCCCCTTCATATCGTTGTACGACGCCGGTGACGAGCTGGCCCTTTTCTTTTTCGTATTCGTCGAACAGCGAGTCGCGTTCGGCTTCGCGCATCTTTTGAATGATCACCTGCTTGGCCGTCTGGGCGACGATGCGGCCCAGCGTTTCGCCTTCGTCGAGAGGCGCGTCATTGTGGGTGCCCGAGATCGAGCCGTCGTTGCGATCGATGCGGACCACGATTTCCTGGTCTTCGCCGTATTGCTTTTTCGCGGCGGAAACCAGCGCAGCCTCGATGGCCTGGAACACGATTTCCTTTTCGATGTTCTTATCGCGATGGATCGTATCGATGATTCGCAGCAGTTCGCTCGGATTCATAAAACCTTGCCTTTGTGTCGCCCGTGGCGCTCGCAGTTCGAATTGTCAGGTTGTTCAGACGCAGCCGGTCGGCCCTCCCGCCGGCAGAAAGAAATGGCGCTTTATGCTCCTGTATTTGCAGTGTTCGTGGTGGTTGCTTACTTCCTTACAAACGAAAAACGGTAACCAACCTAACGCGTACGCGGCCGGCGCACCAGGCGCTGTCTCGGCGTACGGACACAAGGCCGGTTACCCTCGGACGCCCCCGGCAGCGTAAAGGTTCTTGCCCGTTCGAGCACTGAACCAATTCGCCCGCCGCATTTCAAACCAAACGCTCGCCCGGTCTCCCAAGTTCAACTTTCCGTCCGCTTCAACCTTGCACCAGACCGTCGCCGGCCTCTGCGCGGCGCCGTTTCCTTCCTCGAGCAGCTCAAGTTCCACGGCCTTCGAATCGCCCAGTGACTCAACGGTCGCCACGCGCGCGGCCGCCGGCCAACTTCCCTCCGGCGCCGACGATGCAGCGCCGCTCGGCCCCGCTCCGACGACCCGGACGTGCTCGGGCCGAATTCCCAGCACGACCGGCTCCCCGGCGATGCTCGCCAGGGCCTCCCGGTGTTCGGCGGCAACCGGCGCCGACCAGCCGGCCCCTGCGAAGCCGAGAGGGGCGGCGTCCGGAGACGCCCGCACCGATTCCGCCTCGACGATCCTTCCTTCCATCAGGTTCATCGGCGGCGTGCCGATAAACCCCGCCACAAAGCGGTTCGCCGGCCGCCCATACACCTCGTCGGGCTCGCCGAGCTGTTGAACCTTGCCATGCTCCAGAACCACAATTCGGTCGCCCAACGTCAGGGCTTCCGCCTGATCGTGGGTGACGTAAATCACCGTCGCCTCTAACTGCCGGCTGAGCCTTTTCAGCTCGCGCCGCATCTCCACTCGCAACTGGGCGTCCAGGTTCGACAACGGTTCGTCGAACAGAAACGCCGCAGGCTCGCGCACCATGGCTCGCCCTAGCGCGACTCGCTGCCGTTCGCCGCCCGACAGTTCGCCTGGCATCCGCTGCAGTAGCAGCTCGATGCCCAAACGTCGAGCGGCCTGCCTCACTCGCTTGCCGATTTCACTCGGCTCGCCCTTGCTTGCCGTCGACTTGCTCGCGTTGGTTCCGTCGAGCCTGTCGTCTGCGGAGCAGACAGCCCCGCGCCGCCGAAACAGGCCCCGAAACATGTGACGCCAGCGACCGCCTTTACTTCGCAACTCCAGGCCAAATGCCAGGTTCCCATATACCGACATGTGCGGATAAAGGGCCTGACCTTGAAACACCATGGCGATGTTTCGTCGTTGCGGAGCCAGATCTTCGACCTGCTGGCCGTCAATCCAGATTCGGCCCGCTGACACGGGCTCCAGTCCGGCGATCATCCGCAACGTGGTGCTTTTGCCCGAGCCGCTCGGGCCGACCAAGACGAGAAACTCCCGGTCGCGCACCTCCAAGTCGATTTCGCTGACCGCCGTCACGCCGCCAGGATAGACCCTCGACACGTGTTCGAGGATGACGCCTGCCATTCGCGTGATGTTGCTCCAACTAAACGCTTAGAGTCGAAACCGTTGGCTCCCGACTCGATCCTCCGTCGACCGCATTGCCGCCTACCACATTGCCCCCTACTGCATTGCCACATCGACCACCCGAGGCGATTCTCGCCACGGCGAATTTAGCCGACTCCGCAATCCAGTAAAGATAGCGGTGGACGAAGAAAGAGTCAAGCTGAGCAGAGCCTGACTTTGGCGCCGGAAAGTCGAGCAATTGCAGTGTTTACGGCCTATCCGGCGAAGCGCCGAACCAGCACGCAGCTTGCCTGCCCTTGAGGCGTGGTATTGAGGTTGAGAAAACTCTCGCCCGGATCGACGCCCTCGGCCGTCACCGCCGCCACGGGGCATTCCGGATCGGGGGTTTCGTAGTTCAAGACGGGAAACAGGGCGCCGCGTCCGAGGGCCAGCGTGCTGGCGATCAACTCCACCACGCCGCTTGCCGCGCCGAGGTTGCCAAAGTAGCTCTTGGCCGCCGTGACGGGAACCTGCGCGGCGCGTGGACCGAAGACTTCCGCCAGCGCACGCGATTCATCGATGTCGCTCTGCCGGGCGCCAAGCCCGTGGGCATGGATGTGTCCGACGTTTTCCGGAGCGCAGTCGGCCTCTCGCAAAACCGCCCGCATGGCGTTGGCCAGCGCCACGTCTTGCCGGGCGACCAGGCTGCGATCGACAACGGCCGAAGAGGCGGCCCCGACGACCTCTCCGAAGATCGTGGCGTCGCGCGCCTGGGCGTGTTCCAACTCTTCCAATAGGATCGCGCCGGCGCCTTCGCCCAACACCATGCCGCTGCGGTCGCGATCAAAGGGACGGCTGGCGCGCTCGGGCGTTTTCTCGGTCGATAGTTCTTCGAGCAACCGGGCGTGAAGGGCTTTCATCGGATGCACGCGCGTGCCCGTCGCCCCGGCGAGCATCACGTCGGCATGGTCTCGGACGATGATTCGAAACGCTTCGCCGATGGCGAGATTGCCCGATGCTTCGCGATGCGTAAGCGAGTTATTCGGGCCGCGCAGGTCGTTGTAGATCGCGACGTGGCTGGCCGGCATGTTGGGCAGGTACTTCAGCAGCCACAGCGGGTTCATTTTGCTCAGGCCGTCCGGACTCCAGCGCGAGAAGTGGAACTCGCGCTGCTCGTCCAGGCAGGCTTCGATCGGCGCGACGAATTCTTCGGGGCCGGAGACCATGTAATCCGAGCCGAAGATGATTCCCGCACGCTCCGGATCACGCTGGGCCGGCTTCAGCTTCGAGTCGGCCAACGCGAGTTGCGAGGCGGCCACGCCCATCAGGCACTCGCGGCACATGACCTTGAGGCCTTTGCGGATTTGCTTTTTCTGTTCGCCTTCCAGCTCGCCGAAATCTTCGATGCGTCCGCTGAACTCGCGGGCTTCTGCAGCGAACGAGACGGGGAGCGAACCAGGCGGTAGCGACGCCAACGGGCCAACGCCGCTGCGACGCGCGGACAACGCGTCCCACAATGTCTCAGGTCGATTGCCCAGCGGGCTGATCAGTCCCAGGCCGGTGATCACCACGCGGCGGCCTGATCGCGAAGAAGAACTCATACGGCACCGTTAACGCGGTCTGGCGACCGGGCGGAAACTCCGGGAAATCGCCGATTGTAGTGGCTATGCGCAGAGGCGTCGAGTCGAGCTTGGGCGTTGTCCTGCCTGGAGGGACCGCTTTCTACCGCCGCATTGGGGGTCAATAACGCCCATGATAGGTGCGTGCGTCGCGAGCGCTCGAGCGGACCGTTTCAGCCGTTTGGGCCACGCGCCCGCGGCTTTCGACGAACACCAGCAGGTCCGCGCGGGCCGGCGACGACAGCAGCGGCAGGCTTCCGAACAGGCCGTTGGGCTTGTCGGGCACCGGCGTGGCTACGACGCCCAGGCCCACGATCAGCATCTGGTCGGCGGGCCAGCGGAATCGCTCGTGCAACCGGCAGTGGGTGACCTGCGGCACTTCGATCTTCGTTCGCTGACGGGGCGCCACCGACGTGGGCGTCTCGATGGTCACCGGCACCAGCCGCTCGAGCTGATCGATATTGCACTTGAGCACCGAGTCGACCGTTCGCCCGTCCATCGACAGCAGCGGGCTCAACTCGAGCGAAAAGCCTTCGTCAAATTGAGTCTGTTCGGGTTGATAGCCGGGCCAGATCTCGGGGCGAATCAGGACGTCGCGAACGAACGCTCGCGGACGGATGGCCGACACCGTGGTCGACTGGCCGTTGTTGACCAGCAGGTGCGGAGAGCTGTACTCGCGGAAGTCGGTTCGCTTGCGCAGATCCGCCAGCACCAGCGCCGCATCCTCTTTGTGCACCAGCCAGGCTTGGATACCTTGCGTTTGCACGGGCACCGGATGCAGCACGGCGTGCGCCTTGGCCCGCCAGTCAGGGTGGCCAACCGTGACAACCCTCAGTCCGAACGCCTGGCTCTCGGCCTCCGTGTTGACGAAGCGGTCGACCACGTCGGCGACGACCGCGTGCATCTCGGGCGTGTGGTAGACGGTCAGCGTATTCGGATTGGCACAGAGCAGCGCCACGGGTTCCGAATGCCAGGCTTCGTAGCCGGTTTCGCGCAGAATCCAATCGACGATGGCTTGTTCGGGCCGGTTGGTTGAGGTGACGCGCACGGTGTAGGGGCGGATGTTATAGGTGCGCAGAATCTGCCCGGCTTCGTTGGGCAGGGCATCGAGATTCTCGCTGACCTGAACGCTTGGGCGCCGCAACGCCGCCGGCGCCAGCGGTTGCGCACCGCCGTGTTCGGCGTCGGACGCTTCCGCCATCTCGGCGGGTTGCGACAGGCTCCCCTTGCTGATCGAGGCGCCCGGCGCACGCCAGTTCTTTTCTTTGCCGGCGGCCGAGGATCGCTTGCGAATCGGGGCGTCGCTGCCGGAGTGATCCGCTTCCGCGGACGAATCGCCCCCGCGCGGAGCCGCCGGCGTCTGAGCCCAGGCCGATGCGCCTGGAACGTTTCCTGTCACGAAGAGCAGCGCCGTAAACGCGGCGGCGCCAAGAAAGCGATGGCGGCCCCATGCCGCCCAGCGCCTGAGAATTGCCATGATTCAGCCTCCATGCTGAAAGAGAAGGCCGGGAGTATAGGCAGGGGCTGGTCGGCTGGCAAGGTCCGTTTCTTGAGTCAAAAAACGGAAAAATCTTGGGCGGCGAAGGGGAGCGGAGCAGCCACGCTGCCTGTTTCACGACCGTCGGCTGGTAAAACCGCGATCGTTTGGAAAATCGGCGTTACGCCGGCTTTGTTCCGCCACGATCTGGACTTGTTCCGGTCGGGCGCAGGATTGGAACAAGCCGACAGGAATCCAAACGCGGAATTCTCTCGTTTTGAACAGCCCGCCACGCTTCCCGAAACTTCAGCCGCCAAGTCTATCAGGCGGCAGCCTGCTATTACGCCGCCCCGTTTTTTCGCAGCTGGCCGACGATCAGCGAGGCGTTATGGCCGCCGAATCCGAAGCTGTTGGACATGGCCGCCACGAGTCGACGCTCGCGAGGCTGGTGGGGCGTGTAATCCAAGTCGCACTTCGGGTCGGGTTCGTCGAGATTGATCGTCGGCGGGATCAGGCTGTCTCGCAGCGCCAAGACGGCCAGCACCAGTTCGACGCCGCCGCTGGCGCCAAGCAAGTGCCCTAATTGGCTCTTAGTGCTGGAGATGCTGACGTCGCGAGCGCGATCGCCAAAAATCGACTTGATGGCGGCCGTTTCCGCCTGGTCGCCCAGCGGCGTGCTGGTACCGTGGGCGTTGATGTAGCCGATATCTTCCAGGTTGACGCGCCCGTCGTGGAGCGCTCGATCCATCGCCTTGGCGGCGCCGGTCCCATGTTCGTCCGGCTGGGTGATATGGCTGCCGTCGGCGCTGACGCCGTAGCCGAGCAATTCAGCGTAGATTCTGGCGCCGCGAGCCTTGGCGTGCTCCAACTCCTCCAGCACCAGCAACCCGGCGCCTTCGCTCAGCACAAAGCCGTCGCGGTTGGCTTCGAAAGGGCGGCTGGCGTGCTGGGGATCCTCATTCCGTTCGGAAAGGGCCCGCATGTTGGAGAAGCCGCTGACGCCCATCGGGGTCAGCGCGGCTTCGGCGCCGCCGGTGACCATGATGTCGGCGTCTTCATATTGGATGGCCTTGAAGGCGTCGCCGATGGCGTTCGCCGCGCTGGCGCAGGCGGTGGCCACGGCAGCGCTGGGGCCGCGCAGGCCGTACTGGATCGACACGTGGCCGCAAGCGGCGTTCAGCATCAGCTTGGGGATGGTGAACGCGGAAACCTTGTCGGGGCCCTTTTCGAGCAGCCGCGAGTGTTGCGTCTCAATCTCGTTGAGCCCGCCAATGCCGGAGCCCAGGATCACTCCGCAGCGATACGGATCTTCTTTGCTGAAATCGAGGCCTGAATCGTTGACGGCGTCGATGGCCGCCACGAGTGCGAACTGCGTGAAGCGGTCGACCCGCTTGGCGTCCTTGGGGGTGATGTAACCTTCCGTCGACCAGTCACTGACTTCACCGCCAAACTTGACCTTGAAATCGGAGGTGTCGAAGGCGGCAATGGCGCGGATGCCGCTTTCGCCGCGGCAAATCCGCTGCCAGAGATCTTCAACCTTGCGACTGAGTGATGTGACTGCGCCGAGCCCGGTTACGACTACGCGTCGTTTCATGGGAGCTCGTTGGGGGTTCGTCGAGCGCGAGCTGCGTTAGCCCGCTTGCGATTTTTCGATGTACTCGATTGCCTGGCCGACCGTCTGGATCTTTTCCGCGGCGTCATCGGGGATGTTGATGTCGAACTCTTCTTCGAGTTCCATAACCAACTCGACCGTGTCGAGCGAGTCGGCGCCGAGATCGTTGACAAAAGACGTCTCGGGCGTGACCTGGTCCTTGCTGACCCCGAGTTGCTCGGCCACGATATCGATCACGCGTTCTTTAACTGAGGCCACCTGGACGGTCCTCCTCTGCACACCGAAAATTGGAAGATTGGTCTTTTATAAAGCTCCGCTTCCTTACGCTCAACATAGCGTTCGGCAGGGAGCAGGTAAATCCTACGAAAATAGAGAGTTCTCGCAAGACAGGAAGGTATACCGACTTTTTGAAGGGCTGTCTATATCTAACTTTCTCGCGTTTTCTCCGACCGCCCGGAAAAGCAGGGAGCACCCTTCACGCGGTCGCTGCATGAGCGCGGCGTTGGGCCGACGGGGACTCATTTTTGGCCGCGGCGATCAGAATCGGCTAGAATATATTCTCCAAAGGAGGTCTCGAAAATGGCGTCAATTCAGCAAGAACTGGAATCCTTTACGCAATTCGCCCGGCAGAGAATCCAGACTGGGGGGGCTGTCGTGTCCATGGACGAGTTGTACGAGCAGTGGCGCGATAGTCATTTTGCCCAGGAAGACGTCGCCGCCATTCTTGCCTCTTTACGAGACATGGAAACGGGGCAGACGGGCCGCGATTTCGCTGCATTTGCCGATGAATTCGCTCGGCGGAACGGTATTCCCGAAGCGAAATGACCCTCCAGCTGCGGATCCTTCCCAGGGCAGAACGCGATATCCAGTGCATCTTCGATTTCATTCAGGAACGAAGCCCCGACGGCGCGAGGGGATGGTGGCAGGCGTTTCAGGACGCGGCGATGAGAACGAGTTTGCATGCCAGCCAACTGCCTTTCGCTCCGGAAAACTCGCTGACGGCTGATACGCTGCGCCAATTTTCTTTCAAGACTCGCCGCGGCAGAAGCTATCGGGCTGTATTCACTGTCGTCGGCGATGAACTGCGACTGCTGCGTATTCGCGGCCCCGGGCAGGCGCCGCTTTCGGAAGACGAACTCATCGCCGATTGATAGGCGGTATGCCTAAGCCGTCAGTCCGCCATCTACGGTCAAAACCTGGCCGGTGATGTATGCCGAACCAGGGGCGGCCAGGAATACCACCGCATCGGCGATCTCCTGTGCCATGCCTAGTCGCTTGACCGGGATCCGGGTTTTGACCTCTTTCAAAATGCTCTCGCCCAGCGCCTCGGTCATTTCTGATTCGATAAAGCCGGGGGCGACGGCGTTGACGGTGATCTTGCGGCCAGCCAGTTCGCGGGCCACGGTACGAGTCATGCCGATCAGTCCGGCCTTTGAGGCGGAGTAGTTCGCCTGTCCGGGGTTGCCCATCAGCCCCGAGACGCTGGCGATATTGATGATTCGCCCATAGCGCGCCTGCAGCATCGGTCGCGTCGCGGCCCGGGTGAACAGAAACGCGCCGCGCAGGTTGGTGTTGATCACGTCGTCCCACTGGTCGTCCTGCATGCGGGGAATCAACGTGTCGCGCGTGATGCCGGCATTATTGACCAGGATGTCGAGCTTGCCCCATTTTTCCTCGACGGCGTCGACGACCTGCTGCACGCTGTCGCCGCTGGTCACGTCGCACTCGAAGCATTCGGCGGTTCCGCCCGCCGCGACGATCTCCTGGGTCGTTTGCTCGAGTTTTTCCCGGTTGCGCGCCACGCACGCCACCTTGGCGCCGGCCTTTCCCAGCGCGACGGCAATCGCCCGACCCAGGCCGCGCGAGGCGCCGGTTACCAGGGCGACTTGCCCGGTCAGGTCCACGTTCAATCGGCCGTTCGACTCTTCCGCCATAGATTAACCCTTTCTCGTCTTTGCTATCCCATCACGCCTTCGCAGGCCGCCTTGCGGTCGATGCGTTTCAGCAATCCGCGCAGCACGCCGCCCGGGTCCCACTTCGTAAAACTGGTCGAACCCTTGAGCCAGCAAGTACCGCATGGAGTCTTCCCAGCGGACCGGAGACACGACCTGCTTGACCAAGAGCCGCCGGATTTCCTCGGGGTCGTCATGGGGAACCGCATCCACATTGGAGACGACGGGAATGCGGGGTTTAGAGAGCGAAACCTTCTCGAGTGCGGCGGACAGCCTGGCGACGGCAGGCTCCATGATCGGCGTATGGAAGGCGCCGGCCACGGCCAGGGGAATCGCCTTCATGGCGCCGGCGCTTTCCGCCATCTCGGCGGCGCGCTGACAGGCGCCCTTATGGCCGGAAATTGCCAGATTGCCAGGGCACAGAAAGTTGGCAAGCTGCAGGATCTCCTCGCCACGAGCCTGGTCGCACAAGGCCTCGACCTTGCTTAGTTCCAGGCCCAAAATGCTGACCATGCCGCTGGGCGTGGCGTCGGCGGCGGCTTGCATCGCCTGGCCGCGCTGCTGCACGAGCCGCAAGCCCGACTCAAAATCGAGCACGCCGGCAAATACCAGCGCCGTGTATTCTCCCAGGCTCAATCCCGCGGCCGCCTGGCAGCCGTCAACGACCTCCGGAGACTGCTGGCGCAACTGCTCGAGCGCCGCCAAGCTGGTGACGAACAGGGCCGGCTGGCTGTGGACGGTCGAATCGAGCTCTTCCGCCGGCCCTTCGAAGCAGAGTTTCGCCAGGTCGTACCCGAGAATTTCGCCGGCCTGATCGAAGAGTCGCCGGGCAGCCGGCAGTGCGTCGGCCAACTCGCGGCCCATGCCAACCGTCTGGGCTCCTTGACCGGGAAAGAGAAAAGCGGTCTTGGTCACCGGAATCGGCTCCTTCCCGGCAAAGCGCTGAAGCGCGTTGCTTACTCAGAGACTTCGACCACGATCCGCCCCATGTAGTACCCGCAATTGGGGCAAACTACGTGGGCCGGCCGGGCCGTGCTGCACTGCGGGCAGTAAAGCAACTGCTTAGGAGTCTTGTGGTCGTGGGCCCGGCGGCTGCCGGTCCGGGCGTTGGAGTGCTTGCGCTTGGGTACGGCCATGATCGAGGACTTTCACGGAAAGCCGGCGGATACCCGCCAGCCATCGGTTTGCTCATAAATGGAAACCATCGATCCTAGGAACCCGCCCCATGGATGTCAAGCGGGGATCTCAGGGGGAAGTGTGGCGGAGAGCGGCGATAACTGCCAGCTTCCACTCGCGTCTTGCGTAGCACGCCACCTGCTGCCGCGTCAGGTGGGACGCGATCAGCGGGAAGGGGCGCAGAGCGTCGCAGGGGGGCGCATGCCTCAAGCAATCTGGTCAGTGGGTATCGGTGTTTTCGCATCTCGGCCATGTCGCTATCATCCGCGCCTATGAAGTTGCCAAAACCAAGATTCGGGATTAAGGCCCTGCTCGCACTGACGGCGCTCGTGGCCATTGCCTGCGCAGCGTGGCCTCACTTGCAACCATTCGCTTGCTTGGAAGCGTTTCTGAACCAGGGCGGCATATCGGGAACCGAGAAAATCTACGTCTGGCGTAACGGGCTTGCCATTTCGGTTACGACATTCCCTGGAGAATGGCCGTCGTTTCATAGATACACGGACATTGATGTTGCAGAGCTGCTACGGGAAGAAGAAAAGGCACTTCAAGAAGACGAAGAGCTGGCGCGAGCTGATCCCGCCCAGAAAGTCCGCTGAGTGCTGCCGGCATTGCAATATTTGGGCTACGCCTGTCCGCCCAACTAACAATGACTGCGCCGGCCTTAAGCCGCATGGGCTTTGATCCACTACGGCCGCTTTAAAGGGCTTCCTCGCGCGTTGAACGGGGGCTCGCCGCCAGGCGCGACGCTGAGCGGACCCAAATAATGTCGGAGCCCTCTAGGGCAGAAATTGCCGACTGACGTGCTCAGAACGCGGAGACGAGCCGGCTGTTAAAAATCGGGCAAATCGGGGAAGATTGTCCATCACCAGACTGTTAGGGCACTACCCCCACGAGCATTTGACCGGGCCGAGTGAGAGTGGCAGCTGGGAATGGCAGCGCTGCAAACATCAACTCAATGATTCAATCTCCATCGCCTCCGTGACGCTGCGAGCGGCGGCCTGTGCCGCCAGTTTTTTCAGCGCCCAAACCACGCCGACCGTGTAGATCGCACAGGCGGCGAGCAGCGGATAAATCAAACTCGGAAAGACGCTCAGGATTCCATCGGCCAGGTAGGCTTGCGCCAGCATAAGGGCGCCATCCCGCACAGCGTGCCCAGCATGACCTTCCAGACAGGCATACGCGTCGCCCCGGCGGCGTACGAGACCAGGTCGGAAGAAGTCAGCGGGTTGAGTCGCAGCAGGAAGATGATCCACGCACCGCTGCGGACCAGTTGCGATTCACAGGCTTGCAGCGATTCGCGCTGCAGATATCGCTCCAAGTAGGGGCGTCCCAAGTATCCGCATCAACTGGCAGGCAATGCCCGCGCCAAGCACGTTGCCGGCGAGCGAAAGCAGGCCGCCCCAAAAGCCGCCGAACACGACGCCGCCAGGGGCGTAAAGCATCAGCCCGGGCAACGGCGCCAGCACGACCTCGGCCGTGACCATCGCCAGGTACACGAGCGGCGCCGCCGCCCCGAACGATTCAAAAAACTGCTGCAGCAGCGAGACCTTGTCGGCCGCCGAAAGATCGCCGCGAAGGATCGTAAATACGATTCCGTGCGACGCGTACGACCATGCCGTCGCCAGGCACATCAGCAAGATGGCGCCCGCGGTCGCCAGGCGGGCGACGCCGGGCCGCTGCAGAACATGCACAAGGATGCGCACGACAATTGCCTTATTCTTGCGTGGGAGCAGGGGCTGGGCTTTCGGCGGCTATCCGCGCGTTTTCTCGCCAGACTGCGCAGCACGTTGCCGCCCAGGATCTTCTGGATCGTCTCGTCGGAATGGCCGCGCTGCACCATGCCTACCGTGAACAGCGGCCAGTTCGTCCATGCCAGACTTTGGGTTGCTTGCGGCGTGGTGCGATAATCGTCGGCCGGCCAGAGATGTTCCCAGCGCGGCCCCACGGCCGACAATGCCGAACGGCCGTCGGCCCGCTTGGGGACTTTGGCGCGCTCGGCTGCTTCGTTCCGCGACGTATAGGAGATATCGGGACCGATCGCGACATGGTCGGCGCCGAACTTCTTGACGGCATAATCGATGTGGTCGAGGAAGGCCGTGATATCGCCGGCGCCGCCGAGAAACCGCGGAATGCAACAAATGCCGATTAATCCGCCGGTGTCGCAGATGGCCCGGATCGCGTCGTCCGGCTTGCCGCGGAAATGCTTGTACAGGCCGGCGCAAGTGGTGTGACTGGCGACCATCGGCTTGCTGGAAGCCTTGGCGGCTTCGAGACTGGTGCGCCAGCCGGAGTGGGCGACGTCGACGATGACGCCCAGCCGGTTCATTTCGGCGATGGCGAGCTTGCCGAAATCGCTGAGTCCGCCGTCGTTGGGCTCGCCGGCGCCGTCGCCCAGCGGATTGCGGCGATTGTAGGTCAGGTGCATCATCTGCACGCCCAACTGCCGGAAAACCCGCACGAACTGCAACTCGTCGCGAGTGTCTTGCCAATGTTGCCGGAGCGGAACGCCGTTGGTGGTAAACGCCAGGCAGAGCTTGCCCGCTTTCTTGGCGGCGACGACTTCGTCCGGCCGGACCGCCTTCAGCAACTCGCCCCGCAGCAGGTCGGTCGCATAGGTGAACCGCGAGAGACGCTTGATCAGCCGCAACGGATCGTTGCCTTCTTCGCCGACGTTTTGAAACACGCAGGTCACGCCGGCCGCTCGAAAGGCTTCGAAGAACTCGGCCCGCTCGACTTCGCTGGTCGCGAAGCGAGTCATCGACATTTCTTCGCGCAGATCGACCAATTCCCGATCGGAGGCGCCGGACTCGAACGCGGCCCGAAAGGCATCGCCGTCGATCGCCGCCCGCGGTGCGAAGCCGTACGACTCGAACACGAGCGAGTCTTCGTGCAGTTTGAGTCCGTGCAGCAGCTCGCGTTCTTGGGGGGCCAGGATCGACAAGGCGACTTGACGGGCCTGCTGGATGACCTCGTTGGAGGTAGAGAGCGGCCCTGCCCAAGCTCGGCGGCGACTGGACGCTCCGCCGACCAGGCCGCAGGCAATGCGCACTCGAGCAAGCGGCTTTCAGGAAGTTCCGACGTTGCGGGCGATGGCGAAGGATCGACAAGCGAGAACTCCGATCAACTGCGAGAGACGAAGGCGGGCGGGCGTCTGGCGCATGACAAGGCGGCTGCGCCGAAGATAACCGGTGCACCGCCGAGGTGCAACGAAGTTCGCAAGAATGCTCGTTACTTGATCAATTCCTTGACCGTCATGCCGGAGGGGATCATCGGCAGCACGTGCTCCTGGTAGGGCACCTGCACGTCGAGCACGTAGGGGCCGTCGTAGGTCGATCATTTCCTCGATGCGCCGTCGGCCAGGTCGGCCTTTTCGCTGCACGTGGCGCGCGCCGCAGCCGTAGCCCTTGGCGATCGCCACGAAGTCGGGATAGCGCTCGCTCGGGCGCGATGCCGTCGCCCTGGCCGACCGCTTCGGGATGGTCGATCGGGCCGAGGTAGGTGTGGGCCCGGTTGCCGGCATGGAAGCGGTCTTCCCACTGCACCACCATGCCCAGGTGCTGGTTGTTCAGCAGCAGCACCTTGACCGGCAGCTTTTCGCAGTAGCAGGTGGCCAGTTCCTGGATGTTCATCTGGAAGCTGCCGTCGCCGTCGATGTCGACCACCAGGCTGTCGGGATGGGCCGCCTTGGCGCCCATGGCCGCCGGCAGGCCGAAGCCCATCGTGCCCAGCCCGCAGCTGGACAGCCAGGTGCGCGGCTGGCGGAACTTGTAGAACTGGGCCGCCCACATCTGGTGCTGGCCCACGCCCACGGTGATGATCGTCTCGCGGTCGTGCGTCAGCTTCGACAGCTCGCGGATGGCGTGCTGCTGCAGGATGCCGTCGAAGTCGTCGTCGTACTTGAACGGATCGGCCCGCTTTCCAGCTCTGGCATCTGCTCGTGCCAGGCGGTCAGGTCCTCGGGCGGCTTCGACGATCTTGTTCAGCTCGGCCAGCGCGTACTTGACGTCGCTGACGATCGGGATGTGGGCCTCCTTGTTCTTGTTGATCTCCGAGGGATCGATGTCGATGTGGACGATCTTGCGCGTGCTTGGCGAACTCCGAGACCTTGCCGGTCACGCGGTCGTCGAACCGCACGCCCAAGGCCAGCAGCAGGTCGGCACTCGTCGACCGCGTAGTTGGCGTACACGCTGCCGTGCATGCCCAGCATGTCCAGCGAGAGCGGATCGTCGCTCGGGAAAGCAGCCCAGCCCCATCAGCGTCATGGTGACCGGGAATGCCGGTCTTGCGCGACAGCTCGCGCAGCTCTTCGCTGGCGTCGGACGGCGATGATGCCGCCGCCGGCGTAGATCACCGGCCGCTTCGACGCGCGGATGGCCGCCGCCACCTGGCGCGATCTGCTCGGGCTTGGCCCGGCGATCGTCGACGTGGTAGCCGGGCAGGTTCATCGGCGCGTCGTAGTCGGGCACGGTCGTTGCTAGCTGCACGTCCTTGGGCATGTCGATCAGCACCGGGCCGGGCCGGCCGGTGGTGGCGATGTGGAACGCCTCGCGCATGACGCGGGCCATGTCGTTGACGTCGGTCACCAGGTAGTGGTGCTTGGTGATGCCGCGGCAGACCTCGACGATGGGCGTTTCCTGGAAGGCGTCGGTGCCGATCACCGGCGTGCCCACCTGGCCGGTGATGGCGATCAGCGGGATGCTGTCGAGCTTGGCGTCGGCGATGGCGGTGACCAGGTTCGTGGCGCCGGGGCCGCTGGTGGCCATGCAGACGCCCACCTTGCCGGTGGTGCGGGCGTAGCCCTGGGCGGCGAACGCCGCCGCCCTGCTCGTGCCGGGGCAGGATCGTGCGAAGCTTGTCCTTGAACCGGGTCAGCGCCTGGTGCAGCGGCATGCTGGCCCCGCCCGGATAGGCGAAGATCACCTCGACCCCGTGATTGACCAGCGATTGCACGAGGATATCGGCCCCGCAAGCCAGGCGGTGAGTAGCGGCGGGTTTCGTAGCAGTGGACACGGTTCAGGTCGCCTCCAGGAACTGTTCGGGAAATAGCGCAGTGCACCAGCCTCGGCGGTCGGCTGCTAAGGCGGTGAAGGCCCGGTTCTTCGGCCTTCCCCCCGTTTTCTTGGGGGCGGTCAGGCGTCGTTCGCCGCCTACAGCCGATAACCGGGCACTCTAGAATCATTTACCATAAGCACAATGCCCTGCTTTCGCAACCGCCGCCCCGCTGGGCAAGCGGTGGGATTGGGGGGCGGAAGCTTTGCTGGCACTGCCAGCAGACACGCGGCGAGGCCCGATTGTTCGCCCCTTTTCGCGATTCTGGGGCTGCAAACATCGCGGGCCCCTTCGCCGCCGATTTTGCGGACCTCGCTGAGCAGAGGGCAGAATCGGCGGGAATCAGTCGGCGGTCAGGGCCGCGCGGACGTCATCGGGGGAAACGTCGCCGACCAGCTCGACGTGGCCCATGCGGCTGGGCAGCACGAATCGCAGCCGGCCGTGCTCGACTTTCTTGTCGTGCCTCATGACGTCGAGGATTGGCCTCGCTCTCCAGTCTCGGGGACGTCGACGCGGCAGCCCCAGCGCCGCCAGCAGAGCCTGCTGCCGCGCGCCGTCACCGCGGCGTCGATCGCGTCCCAGCCGCTCGGCCAGCCGCGAGGCGCAGAGCATGCCGATGCGACACCGCCTCGCCGTGCAGCAATTGCCCGTAGCCGGTCAGCGTTTCAAGGCGTGGCAGAACGTGTGGCCGTAGTTCAACACGGCCCGCAGGCCGCGTCTCTTCGCGCTCGTCCTGCTTCGACCACGTCGGCCTTCAGCCGGCAGCAGCGGGCGATGACGTGCCGCAAGCACGTCGGCATCGCGCTCGTTCGAGACTCGCTCGATGTTCTGCTCCAGGTAGGCGAAGAACTCGGCGTCGAGAATCACGCCGTATTTGACCACTTCCGCCAGCCCGGCGCGGTACTCGCGCTCGGGCAGCGTGTCCAGCACGGCGGTGTCGATCAGCACGCCCAGCGGCTGCCAGAACGCGCCGACCATGTTCTTGGCGCCGGGCAGGTTGATGCCCACCTTGCCGCCGACGGAGCTGTCGACCTGGGCCAGCAGCGTCGTGGGCACCTGGACGAACGCCAGGCCGCGGGCGTACGTGGCGGCGATGAAACCGGCCAGATCGCCCACCACGCCGCCGCCGACGGCGACGATGACCGTCTTGCGGTCGGCCCCCAGCTCGAGCATTTTTTCCCAGAGCTGGTCCGCCGTCTCGACCGACTTGCTCGTCTCGCCGGCTTCGATCACGATCAGGTCGACCGCGGCGCCGGCTTCGGCCAGGCTCTCGGCGAGCGGCATGGCGTGCGGTTCCTGCACGTGCTGGTCCGTGACGATGACGGCGTGCGTCGTGCGTCGCAGGGCCGCGAGAAACCGCCCGCCCTCGGCCAGAATTGCCGGCGCCAATTTCGATCGTGTAGCTGCGCGGGCCGAGCGGAACGTGAACGAGACGGGATGCGGCAGTCACGGAAACGCTTTCTTATAGCCCAAAGTAATTTCTGTTGCGCGGCGATCCGTTCGGCGTGGAAAAAGGGGACATTCTACTTTTTCATGAAACCGAGCAAGGACATGTTCGCACGCCGGAAAAAGTAGAATGTCCCCTTTTTCTCGCTATACGGCCCCAGGATGAAGTTCGTTGTGCGCGCTGCCTTGGAGCCTGCCGCCGCGGCTGTAACGCAAGAATCAGTCCGTCAAGCGCGGCGAACGGCTATTGCACCCGTTCCAGGTCGGCGGGAGTCACCGTGATCTGCCGGCAGAAACCGGTGTGCAAACGGACGTAATCGAGGTCGGCCGCCGCCTGCGGCTCGGCGTGCAATTGCGCGGCGACCTGCTCGCGCTGGGCCTCATCCCAGCTATCGTATTCATCGGGCCAGATCGTGAGTTGTTCCACGACCAGGGCTTCACGGTAAGGGTCAAACGCGTTGGCCATCGCTCAAGCTCGCTCAGATGTCAGATTTCAATCGGCCTGTTTTGCGGCTGCTGGCCGCGATTTCGCCAGTATACTTTCCTAAGGGCGACAGGGAAGTGGCTGTTGCCGTCGCCGCGCAAAGCCGAGGGCGCTGCGCCCTTGAACCAAGGCCGGCGTGCGATCGCGCTGCACGGTCTGGCGCCCGTCCGACCCGGCTGGGGAAGCTCATAGGTATTACTCGCGAACGACGAAACTGCGAATGACTGAGCCGCCAGCCGATCCTGCCATTCACGACGCTGACAATTGCGAGCCGAGTTATCCGCTCGCAGGATTGAGAGTGCTCGACCTGTCGCGGGTACTGGCCGGTCCGGTCTGCACGCAGTTGCTGGCCGATTTGGGCGCCGACGTCGTCAAGGTCGAGCGTCCCGGCTGCGGCGACGACACGCGGCAATGGGGGCCGCCGTTTGCCGAGCCCGGAGGACCGAGCGGCTATTTCCTCTCGTGCAACCGCGGCAAACGCTCGCTGGCGCTCGATCTGGCCCATGCCGAAGGCCGCAAGGTGGTCGAAGAACTCGTCCGCCGGGCCGATGTCCTGCTCGAAAACTTCTTGCCCGACTCGCTGGCGAAATTGGGGCTCGAACCGGAGCGTCTACGACGTCTCAACCCGGAATTGGTCTGTTGTTCCATCTCAGCGTATGGCCGGAACAATGCCTGGTCGGCAATTGCCCGGGTATGATCTGATGATGCAGGCCAGTTCCGGCATGCATGGCCATCACCGGCGAGGCCGACGGCATGCCGATGAAGGTGGGCGTAGCGATTACCGACGTGATCACGGGCCTGTATGCGGCCACGAGCCTGTTGGCCGGACTGTACGCTCGCGGCAAAGGCCGAGGAGGGGCCGGCTTTGATCTGGCCTTGGCCGACTGCGCGTTGGCTTCGTTGGTCAACGTGGCCCAAGGCGCCTTGCTGACCGGCCAGCCGGCGCGGCGTTGGGGCAATGCTCACCCGCAGATTGTCCCGTATGAGGCCTTTGCCACGGCCGATGGGCATCTCGTCGTTGCGGTCGGGGCCGACCGTCAGTGGCAGCGATTGTGTCGCGCGGTCAAACGCGACGACTGGGCCGACGACGCCCGTTTTGCCACGAATCCCGCTCGCGTTGAGCATCGAGAAGCATCTGGTTCCGCTGCTGCAATCGTTGTTCTCCGAGCGAACCACGGCGGCCTGGCAAGAATTGCTTACGGCGGCGGACGTGCCGCACTCGCCCGTCTGGGAGTGGACGAAGCGCTCGGCCTCGCCGCAAGCGGCGGCGCGTGAGATGACGCTGGAAACGACCGATGCCGCCGGGCGGAAATACCGCCTGCTGGCAGGCGCCGTGCACTGGCAAAACGAACCGCCGCGCCGCGCTGTGGCGCTGCCGGAACTCGGTCAGCACAGCGACGAGGTGTTGCGCGAGTGGCTCGGCTACGGGGCCGACCGCATCGAACAATTGCGACAGCAGGGAGCCGTTCAGTGACTCGCGACACCGCAGACCTCTCGAATGAGGGCGACGACGCTGCATCGAATTTGATCGAAGGCAAATACGCGATTCTGTTCGTATTCCTGCTCGGCCTGCTGGGAGCCGTCGGCAGTTGGTGGTATCACTCGCAACTCCAGCGGCAGGCGATCGCCTTCTGGGGGGCGCAGAATCGCGGCTTCTCATTCAACGCGGCGCGCCCATGTCGACTTCATGCAGCTTGAGCCGGCTGAAACGGCGGCTTCCGGCGATGCCGCGGAAACATTGAAGATCGGCGGTCGGCCGTACCTTGTCGTCCGGCGGATCGACGGTAGCCGGACAGTCGGGGCTGATCCACCTTCGGCACAGCCTGGTCCAGGATGGCAGTTTTAACTGGTCCTCGCCGCTTTCAGACTGCCAGCCCGATTGGCAGTACGCCTTGAGATTCGAAGACGCCGGCGCATCCGTGACCGTCGTGCTCGACTTTTCCTGCGAGCAGCTTCTGGCTCCCGACATGGACAAGCAGATCTCCATCCAGCCGATGGCCAAGGGGCTGGAGGAATTTATTAGGGCGCAGTTCGCCGACGGGCGGACTGAGCGGCCGACGGAATGAGTGCCGGACGCATCAAGGGGCCTTTTGCGGCAACAGGGCGCTGATTTGGCCCGCCTCAAGCAGGGCCTGCGCCCGTTCGACTTCAAGATAATAGTCGCGCCGCTCGAGCAACTGCGCCGCCTCCTCGTCGATCACCGCGGTCACGTCGCGGTGCAACTGCAAGGCCGAAGCGGTGACCTGGGCCGTCACCGGCCCCTCGACCGTCTCGCGAATGGCGCGGCCTTGGCCTGTCCGCAGGCCAGCAGCAGGCAGTGCCGCGATTCAAGAATCGTGCCGACGCCCATCGTGATCGCCAGCCGCGGCACTTCCGCTTCGCTGCCGAAGAAGCGGGCGTTGTCGCGAATCGTCTCGGCGGTCAGCGATTTCAACCGGGTGCGGCTGCCGAGCGAAGAGCCCGGCTCGTTGAAGGCGATGTGGCCGTCGCTGCCGATGCCGAGCACCTGCAAATCGATGCCCCCCTCGTCCTCGATCGTTTTTTCGTACTGCTCGCAGTAGGCTTCGAAATCGAGCGCCCGGCCATCGGGCACGTGGGTGTTGCGGACGTCGATGTTGATATGGTCGAACAGATTCCGCTGCATGAAATAGCGATAGCTTTGCGGGTGCGTGGGGCTCAGGCCGACGTACTCGTCGAGGTTGAAGCTCACGACTCGCGAAAAATCGAGTCCTTCTTCGCGGTGCATGCGGATCAATTCCTGGTACATGCCCAGCGGCGTGCTGCCGGTGGCCAGGCCCAAGACGCACGTTGGGCGGCTGCGGACCAGCCTCGCCACGATTTGGGCCGCCGTGCGGCTCGCGGTTTCAGGGTTCCGCTCGACAATCACTCGCATTAGCGGTCGCTCTCCGAGACATTCATGAAATATCCGGCATTTCTTTTTGCCAAACTTGGTTGTAGTTCAAAACCTGCGGCGGTGCAAAACGGCGGCCGGAGCGACTCGTCTAGGACGAGTTTCTCTCGGGTCGCCTATAATCCCGCTTCCCGCATGGCCCTGGCGACGCCCCGGGTCAACAAACCAAGTTCGCAGCTCATTCGGCAAGGGAGTTCCGATGCGCAAGATCGCGATCATCAATCAGAAGGGGGGCGTGGGCAAAACCACCACGGCCGTCAATCTCAGTGCGGCGCTGGCCGCCGCCGGGCGGCGAGTCTGCCTGACCGATCTGGATCCGCAGGCTCACGCGACCTTGCACCTGGGCATTGAGCCGGGCCGCGAAGGCGGTTCCGTCTACGACGTGCTGGCGGGAGACGCCAGCCTGGCGGCCGTACGGCGGCAGGTGGCCGATAACCTGACGGTCGTCGGCTCGCATCTCGATCTCGCCGCCGCCGAGGTGGAACTGGCGGGCGTCGTGGGCCGCGAGTTGATTCTGCGCGACAAGCTGGAAGAAGACGCTGAAGAGTTCGATTATTTGTTCATCGACTGCCCGCCGTCGCTGGGTATTCTGACCCTCAACGCGCTGGCCGCCGTCGACGAAGTGTTCATTCCGCTGCAACCTCACTTTCTTGCCTTGCATGGTTTGAGCAAGCTGCTGCAGACGATCGAGGTAGTGGCGCGGCGCCTGAACGCGAACTTGAAGCTTTCCGGCGTGGTGCTGTGCATGTTCGAGTCGGGCACTGCGCCTGGCCACCGAAGTCAGTCACGACGTGGATATCTTTTTCAGCCAGTGCCGCGGCGGCAAGACGCCTTGGGCCACGGCGCAGCCGTTTCAGACTCGCATCCGCCGCAACGTCCGCCTGGCCGAGGCGCCGAGCTTCGGGCAGTCCATTTTTCAGTACGCCCCAGGCTCAGCCGGCGCCGAGGATTACAACCGGCTGGCACTCGAAGTGCTGGAGCAATTCGCCGACGCCCCGGCGGGCGCCGAGCAGTACGCCTCGGCGCAAAGCGACTGAGCCGCTTGTGCTGGTGGATGCGCCGACGCGGTCGGCGCGATGGACCGCTCGTAACGATTGTGCCGGCCCGTTTGGTTCGACGGCGTAAGCTGTCATTGCTATGTCGCTGACACGGCCCGCGCAAAGCTCTCGCTCTGCTCCGGTTGCCGCAGCGCCTCTCTGCAGAATCCCGCCCCGCGGCCTCTAAATCTAGAATCTCGCGGCTCTCTCGCGACGATGGAGGTATTGACCGACGGGCGCTTGTTGGCGGCCTCGCGACGAGGCATTTCTTTCCGGACAACGGAACTGACCGGAGAGCCGCGCCGCCCGTGAAGCAAGGGAACGGAGTCTGAAGTAATGCGATTCACCTGCGCGCTGACCATGACCGCGTGCCTGTTGCTGGCCGGCCCGAATGCATGGGCCCAAACGGCCGCCTACAACAGTCCTGGGTTGCTGCCGATTCCGGCGACCCGCACCCCTGCGATTTCGCCGAGCCAACCGGTGCGGCCCGTGGGCCCCGGCTACGGCGCCTCGCCGTACGATGCGGCGCCGCAGAACGCGGGCGTCTACGGTGCTCGGCCCGTCGGTTGGCGACCGGGCTCGTTCATCAACCAGGGACGGCCCGGGCCGGTGACGCAACCGTGCGCGAGCAAGGCGGAAAACATTTGGGGCGAGCAGGTTCCGGCGGCGGATTCCGAAGGGCTGTGGGCCGAGCAAGGCCCGCCGACCATCCCGAACTCGAAACCCGAGTTGAGCGGTCCGGTCAACTGCGCCGGGCGATTGCCCTTCGTGCAATATGGGCGATTGCGCCACCTGCAACAGCCCGTTCGCCAATGCCCTGCAAGGCGAGCCCATCGCGCCGATCGCCATGCCCTGGGGCGGTGCGTTCCGGCCCTCGATGTGGTTCGGCTCGCTGGCGGGCATGATCATGACTCGCGACAACCCGAACAAGTACTGGACCAGTTTCAACGTCAACAATGCTTACGACCAGACGCTGAATACCCAAGATGCGGCCGCCAATTGGGCCGGCGGCGGACAGGTCATGTTCGGCCGCTGGTTCGGCTGCTCGTGCAATCCGATGTACGGCCCAGCCTATGGCGTGCAGTTCGTTTACTGGGGGCTGTCGCCGATGACCGGTTCGGCAAGCATTACCAACCCCAACAATATCTGGAACACGCCCATCAATCTGGGTTATACCGCCATCGGCAATCAACCCACGACCGACTTCTTTGACAATGCTTACGAACACCGCATTACGCGGAACGACCAGTTCTACAACTTCGAGCTCAACGCCTTGCGGCGCGTTGCCTATGGGCCTGGCGGCTTAATGTTCACCGGGCTGGCGGGCGCCCGCTTCTTCCGCTTCAACGAAACGTTGAGCTTCGGCTCCGTGGCCGGCGGGCATCACTTCGGCGACGCGGGCGGCGCCTACGAGGCCTATTACGACACGCACGTCACCAACAGCCTGGCCGGTTTCCAACTCGGAGGACGCGTCGATTGGTTCGCCCTGCCGCGGTGGCGGCTGTACGCCCAGCCCGTGTTCGGCGTCTTCGGCAACCACACGACGATCGACGCCAACGTCTACTCGGGCAGCGGCGTACAGGGAAGCGTGCAGAATATCTTCAACACGAACGTCACCTCGCCGTTCCGGGTGCGGTCGGCCAAGAACGGCATCGCGATGCTGGGACAGATTGACGTGGGGACGGGGTTCCAGATTACGCCGCGTTTCAGCGCCTTTGCCGCCTACCGCGTGATGGCCATCAGCCGCATGGCCTTGGCTGACAATCAGATTCCGCCGTTCCTGGTCGACCAGGCCGCGATTCGAGACATCCAGACGAACGGCAACCTGATTCTGCACGGCGTCGTCATCGGCGGAATGTACAACTACTAGTCGCCCGGGGCGGATGGGCGGCTCAGCCAAGGCGGCGGAGTACGGAAGGCGGCCGCCAGGTTGCAAGGGAGGCTGCGATTCGCGTCAAAGGGCGCTGGGCGGCGAACGACCGCTCAGACGATGATTTCGGTCAAGGCCCTGAATTCCGGATCGGACCGCAGCGGATCGAAGTCGGGCTCGTCATGGATCATGTCGCGGAAATTGGGATCCATGGCGATCGCCCGCGAGAGGTTGTTCAGCGCCAGTTCCTTCTTGCCCGCCAAGCTCCAATAGCAAGCCAGGTTGTACGGCACGATGGCCTCGTCCGGGGCCACTTCTTCGCCGCGCTGCAAAGCGTCGATGGCCAGCTCGAGCTGGCCCGCCCGCTTGTAGCACCAGCCCAAGGCGAGCCAGACTCGCAGGTTGCTGGGCTGCAGGTCGGCGGCTTGCTCCAGCGGGACCAAAGCGTCCTGATAGCGTTCCAAGGCCCGCAAAGCCTCGCCGGTCAGATAGAGTTGTTGGCCGCGGAAAGTTCCCGGCTCCTTCAAGCGGTTCAAGACCTCAAGCGCCGTCAAGGGCATATTGATTTCCAAATACCCTTCGACTTCTCGAAGAATCCGCTGAACTCGGATCCGGTTGCTTCCCGACACGGTTAGACGCCCTCTGCGTTGAACTCCCTTTGCGAATCTGACCCTTGAACTCTTGCTATTCTACCCACAGGACATGCAAATCCCAAATGGCAACTGGGACCGCGGGCCGCAAGTAGAAGAGGCGGCGAAGGTAACGTTGTTAAAGTTATTTCGCGAGACGCTTGGCTGCCGTTGGACAACGGGCGGACGGGCCGTCGCCGCTCGACCGGCGGCAAATCCTCTGGTTTTTGCCGCCAAATCAGCGCTGCGCAAGCCTTTCCGCGCAGCGCCTCGTCAGGCGGTCGGCTGCGTCGACTCCTGATACGAAGCGGCCAGTGATTTGGCCGGCGTTGCAATCTTCATGAGCGGCGCAAATTCGGCAAACTCATGATCGATCTTTTCGAGGAATTCTACGATCGTTGGTCCGCCCGCAGGACACAAGGCCTGAAACGCGCGCTCGAAACGGTCGCACTCGTGCCAGGCGTCGTCGGCGCCGGCAGGCAGCAGCGCCGAGAGCGCCACGGCCAGTTGTCCCGGCGGAGTACCCGGCGTATTGAGCATCTCGTCAAGCGTCGTGTGATGCTGGACCAGCGTGATGAATTCGTCAGGCAGGTTCCACTGCCGCCCCATGCGCGCCGCGGCATCGTAGTGCGTCCAGCCGAATCGCTCCTGCTCCAGTTGCGAAAGCCGCACCTTGCCTTGTTCGCGCAATTCGAGCAGTTGGGCGTACTCTTCCGGCAGTTGTTTGGCCAGCAGCGGCACGGCCATGTCTTGCAGCAGCGCCGCGGCGAACGGTTCCTCCGCTTTGCGCATGCCGAGCAGTTTGCCGAAAGAGCGGGCGAATAAGCGCGCGACGCAAGGAGTCTTGCCACAATGTCTTGAGATCGAACGGACCGCACTTCGGATTCGGCATCAGGCTGAAGACGGCGCTCCACAACGCGAAGTTCTTGATCGTGCGGATGCCGACCATGGTAATGGCCAGCTTGACGCTGGAGATCTCGCGGCTGAAGCCAAAATAGGCCGAGTTGACGAACTTCAGCACCTGTCCGGCCAGGCCGGGATCCGTCTCGATGGAAATGGCGAACTCGACGGGCCCATTCTTCGGGTCTTGCGACAGCTCGAGCAAACGAATGGCGCTCTGAGGCAGGGCAGGAAGTTGCGCTCCCTGCAGGATCTGATCGAGGTCGTACTGGAAATCAGTCGCTACGTCGGCCATCTTGTTTACCTAACTCAGAAACAACGCTTGATTTGGGATTGCGGGATCCGCCCATCTGACGTGACCGCGACAAGGCCTGGCCCCGCGACAATGTTTGGCACTGGAAAACTAGGTCATGCGGCGTATTTGGGCAAATGGCCCGTCGGCGCCCCGTCCAAAAATCGAGCTCGGCGCCGTTTCAGCCAAGGCATCCCGCCCAAGCCGCAAACTTGAACCCCGCAATACCGCCCGATATGTTCGCTCTCTGACCAAACTTTCTGCGGAGTATTTTGATGAGTTCCATTGCTTTTATCGGACTAGGCGCGATGGGGCGGCCGATGGCCCGCAATCTCTTGCGAGCCGGGCACGCCGTGACGTTCTGCTCTCGTCGTCCCGAAGTGGTTCGAGAATTCGAGGCGGCCGGAGCGCGGCATGCAGCCACGCCGGCTGAAGCGGCCCGAGCGTCGGACTTTGTGATTACCATTGTCACGGCGGACAAGGAAGTTGAGGAGGTGACGCTTGGCCCGAACGGCGTGTTGGAAGCCGCAGCGCCGGGCAAACTGCTGATCGAGATGAGTACGATTGCGCCGGCCACCGCCCGCAGGGTCGGCGAGCGGCTGAAGGCCGCGGGCATGAGCATGCTCGACGCGCCTGTCTCGGGCGGTCCCGGCGGCGCCGAAGCCGCGTCGCTGGCGATCATGGCCGGTGGAGAGGCGGGCGATTTCGAGCGGTGCCGTCCCGTTTTCGAGGCTCTCGGAAAGCACCTGTTTCACGTCGGTCCGCTCGGCGCCGGACAAACGATCAAACTGGTCAATCAGTTGATCGGCGGCGGCATCATGACGCTGATCGGCGAAGGCTTTGCCTTGGCGCGCGCCGCCGGCGCCGACCTGGAGACGATGGTCGACGTAGTCCGCGTTTCCAGCGGCAACTCGACGCTGTTCGAAGCCCGGCGCGGAAATACCTGCTTGCCGACCAGTTCGCGCCCGGCTTTGCCACCGAATTGATGCACAAGGACCTGCGGCTGGCGATTCAACTGGCAGATTCGTTGCGAGTTCCGTTGCCCGTCTCGGCCGCCGCATTCCAACTCTACACGACCGCACTGAACGAAGGACGCGGCGCCGACGACTTCGCCTCGGTCGCCAAGGTCATTGAACGCGCCGCGGGATTGGCGGAAGACGGGCGACGCGAAGAGACCAGGCAGGTTTGAGACGGCGGGCTGAAAAGCGCCCGGCGTTTTGGCTGGCGGGACGCTCCGGTTCCAGCCCGCGTGCGAAAATTTGCGGCCGACCGCAGCGGTGGCGATGCGTTCTTGACGATTGTGCCGTTCTTGAGCGGCCGGTAGAAACAGTGCGAGTCGCACGTGCGTCATGGCCCGTCGCCTGCTGGAGTTGTGCGGCGGATGCGGCCGAATTCTTGCTACGATATGTTACTCGCCTTGTGTTGCCGGCAATTCGCCGCCCCCTGGGCGGCGTTGCTCGTCGGCAGGCCGCCAGCCGGACCACGAACGACCTCTTTGCTTGCCGCGGCGCTGTTGGCGCTGGCGATGCCGAGTGATGCGCCGAGGGCGGCGAATACAGAGAATCCCGCGGCGCACGACCGACAGGCGGATTGGCGCCGGCCCGAGCGAGCGACGGAGGCAGGCCGCGTTTCGCACGAGCGGCCGCTTGACCAGTTGTGGATGGTGAGCTGCCGAGGCGTTCGCGCGACTCCGGCCGCCCCTGCCGCCGACTCGCTGCACTACTGGCGGTACGCGGGACATGGGCAGTGGCTACGTTCAGATCGCGAGCGTTTTGTCTCCAGCGGTTCGCCATCGTTGGGCGCCTGCGTCTTTATTGCGGGCTACGGCTATGATTTTGCCGAGACGCGGGCCTTGGGCGGCCAGGTCTACCGGGCGTTGAGCAGTGGAGTCGCCGCGGAGCGTGGCACGCGGTTCGTCATCTGGTCCTGGCCGAGCGACCAGGGCGATTCAGGAATCGTGCGGGACGTCCGCGCTACGGCCGCGCGGACCGATGGCGTCGCCTGGGGCCTGGCAAATTGGCTGCAGGAAACGTTTCCCGGCCAGCCTGTCTCTCTGATTGGCACGAGCTTCGGCGCCCGGATCGTAGGCGGCGCCTTGCACTTGCTGGGCGGCGGCCGCTTGGGCCCTTACGGTCCCTCGCAGAACGCCAGCACGCTGCCGCCGGCGCAAGTCGTGTTTATCTCGCCGGCAATCGACGATGACTGGTTGCTGCCGGGACATCGTTTTGACCTGGCGCTGTCGCAGGCCAAGGGCATGCTGTTGCTGAACAACAGCGCCGATCCCGTGATGAAGCGCTACCATTGGCTCTATGGCCGGCGGAGCGATGCCGAAGCGCTGGGATACTCGGGACTGCATTGCCGCGGCTTGGGCTGCGAAGCGCGGGCGAAGATCGTGCAGATCGACGCCGCGGGAGTGATCGGAGTGAAACATGGCTGCCAGCCGTATTTTCAGTCAGCCAGCCTGCTGGCCCGGATGCGTCCTTACGTCTTCGAATTCGATTCGCCGCCCGCTCCGGCTCTCCGCGGCAACTCGCTGCCGGCGTCGTTTCCCGTATCTAAGTAGGCGACGGTCGCGGTCGCCGACGGTCATTGCCGGGAAGGCGGGGCTTTGTCTTCGCGTGGCTCCGAGGGATTGAAGTGCTCGAACGCGGCTTGCGCGATTCGGCGCAAAGCACGTCGCCGGCGTTGTCCGGCGTCCAGCGGCGGTCTTCGTTGTCAGCCGTCAGAACGCAGACGGCAATCGGACCGCGGGGCGATTCGATGATGCCCGCGGCGGTGCGCGCGGCATTCACGCTGCCGGTCTTGAAGGCAACGGTGGTTCCGGACGGCAGCAACCTGGAAAATCGCTCGCGGTCCTGGCAGGCCTGCAAGTGTTTCAGCATTTGGTCGCAGGCGGCTTCGCTGACCAGTTGCTTGCGGTACAAAGCCTCGAACAACTTGAGCATCTCGGCCGCGGTCGTACTGCCCAGTCCGAATTTACTGCTCCGCTCGGGGGCGATCGACGTCTTGCGGCTGCCGAACACCTTGTTGTGCAACTGCGTGTTCGCGTAGCCGAGCCGGACCATGGTTTCGCTGGTGGCCGGCAGTCCAATTTCGTCCAGCACCAGGTTCGTGGCGGTATTGTCGGAGAACGCGATCATCAAGCGGGCCGCGTCCCGCAATGAAAAGCTCGCCCCGGCGGAGAAGTGCGAGGTCAGGATGCCGGAGCCCGGCGCCTTGTCGCCTTCGTGCAGCGTAAGCGTCTTGTTCAAATCGGCCTCGCCCGCCTCCGCCTGACGATACAGTTCGATCAGCACCGGAAACTTGATCAGGCTCGCCGTCGGCATCGGTTCGTTTTCGCAATGCGCAAAGCCTTCTCCACTCTCCAACTGCTTGACCGCGATGGCGACGCGGCCGCGATGCGCCTCGATCAGAGGCGTCAGACGCTGCGCCAACGGGCTCGGTTCATCGCCGCCGGCTGTCAGCGGCGAGTTTGAGGCAAATAACCAGGCCGCGGCGAACGCGGTCCAGAGCGTCCTGCGAAGCATGGAACGTCGACGGTTCATGGACTGCGCCGCTCTCAAGGGAACTTGTGCTCGACAACGGGGGAAAAGCTCGCTCGGCATGTTTACTCTGGCGGCAAATGGCCCCGAGTCGGGATGAATCAAATTACAACAGCAGAAATCGCAGGAATCAATGATCGCAGGAAGCAATGGTTGAAAAGACGCCTGCGCGAACCGCGCCGTTTTGTTTTCTGCTCCCTTCGTGGCGCCGGTTCAGGCTTATCCCTTGTTGCGTTTGCCAATGCAATACAACGTGCGGTCCGAGCGCAGCAGCAACTGTCCTTCGCAGGGCGTCGGCGATGCACGAAAGATTTCATCGGCTTCCGGCGCCAGTTGATTGCGAGCGACGATTTCCAGCTTCGCTCCCGGCTTGATCACGACGGTCGAGCCGTCCTCGGCAAGGAAATACGCCCGCCCGCCCGCCGCAATCGGAGAGGCCGAGTAGTTGCCGCCCAGACGGTCCTGCCAGATGACTTCGCCGTTGACCGCGTTGTAACAGACGCCGACGCCGCGCATGCTGACGACGATCAGGTAGTCGTCAAGCAGGATGGGCGAAGGCAGGTCGCGGCCCACTTTGCGCGGCGTGTGCCAGGCCATGCGAGATTGGGTCACGTCGCCTTCGCCGCCGGGCTGGATCGAATACACGTCGCCCGAGAGTCCATTGACGACGTAGACCAGTCCCTTGCCCGGAGTCACGGTCGGTTCGCCGCGTCCATTGAAGCTTTTGCAGAACCAGAGTTGCTTGCCCGTCTGCGGATCGTAGGCGGCCACGCCGGCGTGGCCGTTGACCGTCAGCTCCGGTCCCTTGTCGGTCTCGACCAGGATCGGCGTGCTCCAGCCGCGATGATTGGGCCGCGGCTGGCGCCAGGCCAGTTCGCCCGTTTGCTTGTTGTAGGCGGCAATGAACGCGTCGGTGTCGGCGTCGCCGTTCTGAATCACCAGATCGCCGACCAGCACGGGGCAAGCCGCCACGCCCCAAGGATTATCAAAGCTGCCCAGGTCGTTCGACCAGAGATGCTTGCCGTCTACCGTGTAGGCGTGCAATCCCGCGCGGCCGAAGAAGGCGATGACGACCTTCCCGTCGGTCACGCAACTCGGCGTCGCCCAGGTGTTCATCTTGTGCAGCGTTTCGGGCTCGCCCTGCCACGGCACGGTCTGTTCCCAAAGCTGGCTGCCGTCGGCCCGATTGAGGCAGACGATGCTGCGTTTCAGGCCGTCTTCTGAAGCCGTGGTCAGGAAGATGCGTTCGTCCCAGACGATCGGCGACGATTGACCGCGACCTGGGACGTCAGTCTTCCAGGCGACGGCGTCGGCGTCCCAATGAACGGGCAAAGCGGTCTCAGCCGAATGACCGTCACCCTGTGGACCTCGCCAACGCGGCCAGCGGGTTTCGGCTCGCAGCGCGCACGGCTGAGCCGATGATTGCCACGACGAGAACGAATCGAAATGCGCGACGCCCGTTGAATCGAGTCACCGTTGAAGCTCCTGCGGCAAACTTATGGGAATGGGGGTGAAGTCAACCCAGGCCTATTGTGGGGAGGAGAGCCGCCCGCGGTCAATCTTTTCGCCGCTGCGAAGCATCGTCGGCTTTCGCGGGAGCCAAAGCCGACGATTATGGGCCAAACACGGTTCGCAAATCGAGCTGCAGACCCGGAATGATCTCGGGCAGAGCAACCGTTTCTGTTTCGGCGAAGCTCCGAGACGTTTCGTCGCGTCGGTGTTCGGTCAACGTCCGGGCGTCGGGCTCGACCGTCCAGACCACGCGGACCCCGGCTCGCAGGTAATCGTCCACCTTGCGCGCGAGTTACGGCGCCGTATCGTTCTTACTGACGATCTCGACGACCAGATCGGGGATGGTTTCGAGATAACCTTCGCGGGACTCTTTCACGGGCAAAGATTCCCGGCGAACGAATGCGATATCCGCGCCGACCACGCGCGCGGGGTTTCGCCATAAGACGATGCCGGCTTCACCCACATAGATCTTACCTAGGCTTTGCGGCTCGACCGCGTCTCCCAGGCTCTTGGCAATTCGGTACTCGATTTCCGCATGCCTCTGCCCCGGCGGCGACATAGCAATCAGCCTGCCGTTGTCGAGTTCGTAATGGGCCGGACCGGAAGGCAGTTCTCGCGGCATTTCGCTCAGATCGGCGACCGTGAAGGGCCGCGGAACGGCTTCGGCCGGCGGACGAGAGTCGGCAATGGCCATGTTCGCGTTGATTCCCACAAAGGCCGGCGGAAGATTGGACGGCATGCGCCCTTTAATTATACCGTCGTCCTGGCGGCAACTGCCAGCTTTTGATCTGGTCGTGCATCAGCCGTCTTCGCGGGCAGGGGAAGAAGCTGACATCAAATGATGGCGGTCGGTGCGCCACAGCCAGATTCCGCCGCGCATGCCATCGTCGTTCGAAATCAATTCGACGTTGCTGGGCAAATCCAGCTTGATCTTGTGCGCATTGCCGCCGCCGATGAACAGCGTGTCGAAGTTCGTCAGATGGCGAATGGCGTCTATCGCCCGCTCGACTCGGCGGTTCCATTTCTTCTTGCCAACCTTGTGCAACGCCTCATTGCCCAATTGTTCCTCGTAGGTCTGCCCCTTGCGAAACGGATGATGCGCCAGCTCCAGGTGTGCTGAGATCCAGCCGTCGTCAAACAACGCGGAGCCGAAACCCGTCCCCAGCGTGATCACCATTTCGATGCCTTGGCCGCGAATGGCGCCCAGACCCTGCACGTCGGCGTCGTTCTTGACCTTGACCGGTTTTCCCAACTGCCGCTCGAGCGCCTCGCGCAGGTCAAAACCGTACCAGTCGTCCTGGCCCAGGTTGTGCGCGGTGATGATCTTCCCCTTGCGCACGACGCCGGGAAAACCCACCGACACGCGGCTGTACTCCGGCAGCGGCTGGACCAGTTTGACCAGCGCTTCCAGCAGTGCGTTGGGCGGCGAAGGACGAGGCGTTTCCACGCGCACGCGGTCGATCAGCATTTCCCCGTCGCCGTTCAGCACCGACGCCTTCAGCCCGGTGCCGCCGATGTCGATCGCCAGCGTATGCGCCGCGGGATCGGTGGCGGAAGGGACGCCGTTGTTGGCTGCCTGTTGCGCGGCTTTGCGTGTCGTGCTCATGGAGGCTCCGGGACAGAAGAACCAAGGCGGAAGGATGGAAAACTCGCCCAATCTTACCATATTCGGCGCAAGCCGCATTTTTCACCGTGCCGCGCGTCGTGGCTTGCCGCTCGGGCTGCCGGGCTTATTTCCGGCAATAGGCCAGCGCGAGCAGCGCGTAGCCGGTGACCAGGTTCGGGTCGCCCTCCCGCCAGCCGGGGTTGGAGTTGACCCACGAACCATCGGCCTGTTGCCGGCCGGCTAGTTCTGCGATGAGTTCCTGGCGCCAGTCGTGCTTCTTGCCGTCGGCGTCTTCGAACGTGTCGTGGCCGAAGGCGTCGAGGGCTTTGGCGAACGTCTGGTAGTAATAGTACAAGCCCTGCTCGCCCATGCCGGGATTGCTGTCCAGGTCGTAGTGCTTCTGCAGCCAACTGACGGCCGCTTTGACGCGCGGATCGTCCGGGCCGACGCCGGCGAAGATCATGCTCTTCAGACCGGCGTAGGTCATCGAAGCCGTAGCTGCGCAGGCCGCCGTTCGTCGTGTCTCGCCCGCCTGGCTGTTGCCGCCGGCGGCCGGGGTGTAGTAGAAGCCGCCGTCGGGATTCTTGGCGGGAAAGGGCGTGGTGTTGTGCTCGCTCTCCAGGTTCTGGCAGCGCGAGACGAAAACCAGGGCCTTCTTGACCGCCTCGTCATCCGGGCCATTGCCGGCGGCCTTTAGCGCGTCGAGAAAGAATGTGGTGTTGGAAAGATCGGGCCGCTTATGGCCGCCGTAGCCGGCGCCGCCGTAATTGAAGCTCGATTCATCGTGGCCTTCCTTTCCGTCCCACTGCAAGTCTTTTAAGAACTTCTCCGCGTTCTTGACCAGCTTGTCGTAGCGGCCGTCGCGGTTCGCCTCGACAAAGCACATCAAGCCCAGCGATGTCTCGTAGTTCTGGACCTTCGAGCCTTCGTTGTAGATGCCGCCGTCTTCATGCACGAATTGCTTCAGGTAGGCGAGCGCCTTGGCGACCAGCGGGTCGTCAGGCGAGCGACCGTGCCGCAACACGGCCGTGGCCACCAGCGCCGTCACGGCCGGACCCGACTGCTTACTGAACGAACCGTCTTCCGCCTGCCCTTTCTGACGCAGGAACTCGATGGCCTTGCCGACGACTTGCTCGGACAGCCGGCCCTTCGGCGAAGAGGCGGCTTTCGCTCCTTCCTCGCCATGGACGGGCGTCGAGATCAAGCCCGCGACGAGCGACGCGCAGCAAGCCGCCGAGAGAACCCGGCAAGCGAACGAAGATTGAAGGCTGGAACGCATGTGGGAAGTCCTTCTTTGATACCGAAATAATGGACGAGTTTCGATGTTGTGGCGGCTGCGGCGAAGGCGAACGGCGGGCCACTACGCGGCGGCTCGAATCGCCCACGGCAATCGGCGTTGTCGTCCGGCGAAACCGCCGGGGCCCGCATTTCGCGGACAAGGAATCATAGCGTATCCGATGGGTGCTCGCGCCCGCCCCCCGAGGCGTCGCCGGTCCGACCTTGCCGCGCGCAAATCGCCGGCAGGTTTCCGAGCGTGCAAAGAGAATGCCGGCCGGTCCGTACTTGGGTGATTCCGGGAAAACGGCCGAGTTGACGGTTGTATCGACTCGCTGAATGTCCCCGTCAGGCGAACTTTTCGCCAGTGGTGGCGAAAATATCGTCACGAGCGGAACGTGGGTGTTGGCGCGGCGGTTGCCTTTCCGCGGTCTGCGCCGCGCAAGCGGGCAGCACATACGTGAGAAAAAGATGAAATGTCGTCAGCGGCGTTTTTCAATCGCGAGTCCAATCGTTCGTCCCGTGCTTGCAGTTGGGCGTCTTCGAAGTTGGCCGTTGACGCATTACCTTCATCGTCGCGACGTACTGCGCTGGGCCTGCCGCCCGTTGCGCCAGTCGTACCGCAGCAAACTATCTCCAAGTCTACCCACTGGCTGGCTTGCGCGACCCGCACGGCAGGAGAACGCCCCGCGTCAAAACGCTCGCGGTATCGCGTTTTCAGTAGCGGCGCGCCCCACGACACTCTCGGCTGGGCGCTGCGGGCTCGCACGTTTCTTTTCGCGTTGGGCTTGCTTGCCAGGCATCGGCCGGGGAGGCAAAATGAGAGTCATGTCGCAACCTGCCCCAGCGGATATCAATCCGTACGCTTCTCCGAGCGTCGCTTCGGCAAGTGCGCCGCTTGAGCCTGAGCGGCCGCGGTTCCGCATCTTGGCGCTCGATTCACTCCAAGAGACTGCGTAAGCCAGGTCCAAGTAACGACCCAGACCGAACACTCACCGCGAAGGCGACCAGATGACCCCCGCTGTCCTGCTCTTGCTGACATTTCTCCCGACAGATCCGAACTTCAAACCAGACCAGAGCAAACTCCCCGTCGCGCCGCCGAAAGGGGCGATCGTGCTCCTCGACGAGCAGGGGAAGCACTCGTTCTTGAGCATGGCGGGAGGGAAGATCGATTGGCCGGTCGAGGACGGCATGCTCGTATCGACGCCGAAAAAGAACCAGAATCACATCGTCTCTAAACTGCACTTCAAGGATGCGGACATCCACGTCGAGTTCCTGTTGCCGGACAAGGGGACGGGGAACAGCGGGGTCTACATTCACGGGAACTACGAGGTCCAGATTTTGAACTCGTTCGGCAAGCAGAAGGTCACACAGGAAGATGCCGCGCGCTGTACGGATTCTCGCCGCCGCTCGAAAACGCCTGCCGCAAGCCGGGTGAATGGCAGGTCTTCGACATTCGCTATCGGGCGCGCGGCGCGACGCATCGGGGAAGATTGTCGAGCAGGGGACCGTGACGGTCTGGTTCAATGGAGAGAAGGTGCAGGACGGAACTCAGTTCGGTGAACCGAAGTCGGTGTACCACCCGTTCCGCTATGGCACGACTCCCTACCTCGAAAAGATTCGCGATCGGCAGAAAGAAACGATGATCGGCCCTGTGTTCCTTCAGGACCACGGCAACCCGGTAAAGTTCCGAAACGTTTGGGTTCTCCCGGCGGACGAGCACGCCTTCATCTACGAGCCGGATGGGAAATGAACCGCAACGGCCAGCTACGCTTCGAGAGGGCGGCTTAGTAACCAGAGGCGACTGACGATACCGTTCTCGCGGGGTTATCCGAGAACTCGCGAGTTCCGCGTCCGGCGGCCATGCCGGCGGATTGGCATTTCTCCCGTCCGCGAACGATAATCTTGCCAGGGGCCGGCGGCGTATCAGGCGGTTCCAACGCATTGCGATTTGGGAGGCTTCGTTGTGAGCGATAAACAATCCAACACTCGGCGGGAATTCTTGCGACGCGCGGCGGCGATGTCGTCCGCAGCGGCATTGCCGTGGATCGTGTCTAAAGGTGCGCTGGGCGGCGAGGGCCGACCGGCGGCGAGCGACAGAATCACGCTCGGCGTCGTCGGCATCGGCCCCCGATGCACTTACGACCTGACTTCCATGCTTTCATTGCCCGACGTGCAATGCGTGGCGGTCGCTGACGTGCAGGCCAGCCGCCGAGACGCCGGCAAGGGGCTCGTCGACAAGCGCTACGGCAACTCCGACTGCCGGGTCTATCGAGATTTTCGAGAACTGCTCGATCGCCAGGACATCGACGCCGTATTGATCGCGACCGGCGATCGCTGGCACGCGACGGCTTCGATGCTGGCGGCGCAGGCCGGCAAGGACGTTTACAGCGAGAAACCCTGCGGCTTGACCATCGAGCTCTGCCAGCAACTGGCCGACGTCATGAAGAGCACGGGGCGAGTTTTCCAAGCGGGAACGCAGCGGCGGAGCGTGCCGAATTTTCAACAGGCGGTGCGCCTGGCTCACGAGGGAAAACTGGGCAAACTCCAAACATTATATGCTTCGGTGTACATTCCGACGCTCGACAATGGCTGGCTGCCCGGCGAGCCGACGCCGCCCCGCGACGTGGTGGACTGGAACCTTTGGCTCGGGCCGGCGCCCTGGCGTCCGTACAACAGCAAATACGTGGCCGGCAAATGGCGAGGCTATTACGACTTTGATTCCGGCGCCCGGCTGCTGGACTGGGGCGCTCACACGGTCGATCTGTGCCAGTGGGCCAACCAGGCCGATCACACGCTGCCCGTCGCTTACGAACCGTCGGAGAAGAACATCACTTGCACGTATGCCAATGGCGTGAAGCTGGTGCTCGACTTTTTGCCCAATCCGTTTGGCGATCGCGGTCCGAATTGGATCACCCGGCTCGGCACTTGCCCAGTGCGGTTCGTCGGCGACGAAGGCTGGCTGGAGACCGGCGACAGCGGCGAGACGGAAGTTTCCTCCGCGGCGCTTCGCGCCGAGTTGCAAACGTCGGCTGGCAGGGTCAAGGGGTTGGACGTCTCGGCGCACGCCCGAAACTTCTTCGATTGCATCAAGTCGCGGCAGCCCACGGTGACCCATCCCGACGTGATGCGCAACTCTCACATCGCTTGCCATGCCGCGGCCCTCGCTTGGATTCTCCAGCGCAAGCTTTCGTTCGATCCAGTGAAACAAGAGTTCATCGACGACGATGAAGCCAACCGGCTGCGTTCGCGTGCGGCCCGGGCGTGGAGTTGAGCGCGCCAGCGGCGGTCAGCCGGGCTCGGTACGGGCTATTGTCCTTCGCTCCCTTCGCCGCTGCCGCAGTGTTAAAAAAAAACTGCCGACAGGCGACGATCGACTTGACGAGGCCGCCGAGACGGTAGCCATCGGCGGCAAAGACCGAACCGCGCAAGGCGGATGTGGCCAGGAGGGCGCGTACTGTGTCTCTTGACGGCGCTGTGGCCGAGAATTGCCCTGCTGCAGGCATCTAATCCGGTGGAATCCGTGCCAGGTCAATGGTCTGACGCGAATTTTGCGAATCGGGAAACGCGGACAATCGACGCCCCGCAGGCGGTCGGCTGCCTCGCGTATTGCGCGGGTCGAGGGCGCCGGGGTAGGAAACGGCGATCTAATTGCGAGGGGGGAATCCAGGATTTGGCCCCCGCGCAGAGCGACTGTTAGCGTGGCGCACTGTAACCCACCCCTGCAAAATGGATTTGTCGCCGCCGTCACGCCATTTGCCCGCCGCCGCCGCCGCCCCCGAGCCATATAGCAGTCGCAATTGCAGCACGGGTAGAATGCAGCCAAACCACGAGTCGGATTCTCGCGGCAGTCCGCCGTGCGGGCTTTGTTTCTCGTTTCCGCTCGCCGTCGTTGAGGGGCGGCGTTTGAGTCTTTCGCGGCCATGAAACGACGATTTCAATACAGCTTGCGATCGCTGTTAGTTCTATTTACAGCGTTAGGCGTTTGGCTCGGCTTTACGGTCGCTGCCGCGCGACGGCAGCGAGAAGTCGTCGCGGCGATCCAAGCGATCGGGGGAGAGGTCCTCTACGATTGGCAGTTAGTTGGCGATTGGACGAAACAATCCGGCCGATCGGAACCGCCGGGGCCGGCAGCCTTGAGGCGCCTGCTGGGCGATGAGTACTTTCAATCCGTCGAAGGGGTTTTCTTTGGCGAGCAACCTAATCTCGGCGACGAGCGCATACCGCCGTTCGAACAACTCAAGACAATCAAGTACCTCGGATTTTATGCCACCGGCGTCAGTGATCGCATCCTCCCGCGCGTTGAAAGCCTGCCGAGGCTCAGCTTTCTCAACATTAGTTGTACCCGCATCACCGACGAGGGGCTTCGGCGGGTGGGGCAAATGCGCAATCTGCAAGAAATATGGCTCGGTGATCGATGGCGCGGCTTCGACAAAGTCAGTGATGCGGGCATTCCGCACTTGAAGCCCCTCAAGCGGCTCTCGCGGCTAACGCTCGACGGTTGCATCACCGAAAAGAGCATTGCCACGCTCAAGCAGTTCGAGCATCTTCGCGAACTCAAGATTTTCAATTGCCTTGATGACTCAGGCATCAATGAGCTATGCGAAGCGCTGCCCAGTTGCAAAGTCGAGCATGGATTTCCCGATTGAGCGTCCGGCTGTTGCTTGGCGAAAACCGTGGTCGCCGGCAGGGCTTAAATAGCTGAAGATGAATAAAAAGCGGGTCGGAACTATTTCCAAAATAGTTCCGACCGGCTTTTCCCCCTCGACCCGCTTTTCCCCCTGAAGTTCATGGCAATGAAGAAAGTAGATGCCGAAAGGACCTCCTCGTCCGCATTGGGCTACGACCTCGCCGGTCAACTCTCGGGGTCGTACCCGAACTCGCGGAGTTCCTGCGAGCAGCGGCAGGCGTGGGCGATCTTCGCGGCCCATTGGACGGCGGCTTCGCGCGATGGGAGTTCCAGGACACAGAAGCCGCCGTCGAACTCCTTGGTCTGCGGGTAGGTCTCGTTCGTGACGGCGCCGTCGGCGGCGACCATCAGCGGCGCGACGTCCTCGTTGATACCGCCGCCGAACACATAGACGCCGGCCTCCTTCGCCTCGCGTATGACCGCGTGTGCCGCTTCGCCGACGTCAGCCACATCTTCGTCGGAGACGTCCATCGCCGATCCGGGGAAGGAGATAAGGTACTTCGTCATCGTTCGGCCTTCGGGGTGTGAGTCTCGGAATTGGGCGCGAGGCCTAACTTGCGATTCTCTGAATCGAACGCGTTGAGAATACCGTGCGGCTTCCTTATGTCAAACTCCACAGGGTGATGGGGATGCGTTGAGTTCGACCTCACGCATTGACCGAGCATTTCTTGCGTGGCACGCTGCTTCGGCGCCCTGTGCCATTTACCCGTGCTCGCCAAGCCCATAGGCGAAGACCTGCAATCGGCCGGCGAGCCGTTTGTTGCGGTCACCAAAGACATTTCCACGCGAGGACTTGCTTTCCTGCACTACGAGGCAATTGAGAGCAAGTTCCTGGTAGTCCGTCTCACGGATCTCGGCGGTCGTCATCTGACCGGAGCGATTGAGGTATTGCGTTGTCGGCCCGTGGATCGGTTTTTCGAAGTTGGGGGCAAGTTCGTGACGAAGCTCTACAACGGCTTTGACCGAATCGCCAGACCTCGTTCATAGCCGCCTCTGCTGCCTAAATTGAGGACGTGCGCAGCGGGCCAGTTTGACGGGAGCTTTTTCGATAATCGAAATCCGGCTGCGGGACCCGACGCTTGGCAGGCCCTTTTTGAGCGGCCACGACCTGTTGATGGCCGCCGACTTGGGGCAACCTTGGCCGCCGTCGATAAGAGCGTGACGCGCAACAAAAAACCGCCGCCGGACGGTTGGGTTGGCAAGCTCCGGCGACTGCGCAGGCAAAGGCGAAGCCTGCGGGCGACATGTTACGGACGCCTCCGCGTCAGCGATAGCGGGCTTGCAGAAACGACAGGATTCGCCCCGGCCGGCTGCCCGGCTCTCGCGACGAAAGCGGCGTTGTTTGATTGCTAGCGCCTGTAGTTGGGGCAAAGTCAGCGCGAACTTGAGTTGCTCTTGCGTGATTCCCCCAAGATGCGCTGCCCGGTTCTTGCCGCGAGCTCAGGCAGTCGATTGCCCTGGATCAAAAGCGCTCGTGCGCGCGGAGGGGCGATGCCACCGCCGCAGGAAAATGCACGAACGCGGGCGTGCAGCTTCAGGCCAACCGGACGGCGACTTCGGGCTTTTTGACCGGGAAGCAGAGGCCGCGACGCGGCGCCGACTATGCACCTGCCGTGTCCCTGCGTCGGTCCTGAACTACGACGTGCGCAAGAGGGCGACATCCGTACCCCTCGGACGATGAGACCGAGGCGGCGAACATCACGCATCAGCCGGTAGCCGCGGAGATCCTTTCATTGTCGAGGCGCCCGACTCGGCGAATCGATGCATGCGATGTTTCTTCCGCTTCCCGCGACGCATTGGTCATCGGCATCATCTTACCATCTTTTATGAGGAATAAGTGGCACTCAGGCAAGGCACGTAGCAGTCGTTCGCTATCTTCTTGGTTGATTTCGCAATCCTTGAAAGCAATTCCAACCCAACCGCGCATCTGATTTGCGATCGCAAGGGCGCGTAGCTGGCTTCCTGAGGGAACGGAACTCAGGGTGATGCGATATTCAGTGCCGAGCGGCCAGATGGGAATCGAACCAGCCCGACCGCCGCATTTCGACATCTGCGTTCGAGAGCAGTCGTTCTTTTCGGGTGACATTCACGTAGTCGATTGCGAGCCCGACTGTGATTATTCCGACGAGAGTCCAGATGATTGTTGCGAACCGCTTCATCGGACATTCCTAGGATCCGTGACGGGAATCTGACTTTGCGAACGAGCGACTGACCTGATCAGGTCGCCGCAGTCAACTCTCCACTCAACGCTCACCAAGTACGCGACTCTGGTCGCCGAGGACGCTTCATGCGTCGGCTCGGAAGTGACAACCCGCGGAGCCGCAGGTGCCCGTTCCGTCCAGGTGGTGCATGTCGGATTTCGCCGCATCTACGGCTTTCAATTCTGACATTGACCGGAACATGAAGCAAGCGGTCCGGACCCCGCATCGGACCAACACGCCGACGCAGATCGACATGCTGCCTTTGCGCGCTTTCGATGAAATCGCCCGAAGCAGCATTTGAGGAGGCAAAAGGTGCGGACAATCGACAGTCGACCGCAGCTAGGCCGCCATGAGCCTTGCACGCGACGGTCGAGGCCGCCGCCGCGCATCGGCCGGGCTCAAGGAATCAAGCTTGGCCTGCGGCTATCGGCATCGATCGATATGATCGGCTGCCTTTTTCGTCCTGCCCTTCCGCACATCGGTCGCGAACACAGAGGCGCGCGAGGGAATGAAAAGGCCCTTCACGCTGGTAACTGATGAAAGTCACACCTCATCCCGCTACAATGCGACTTGCGGCCAAAGAGCGTCGGCCGGACAGGCCGCCAAATTTGCGGCCTGCACGGTCCGCATTCCGAGTTCGACGGTTCTCTTTCAGTTGTGCGAGGTTTCCAGTGAGAAACAGCTTGTTCGTCGTGCTTTCCGGAGTGCTGGTTCTATTCACCTCAATGCTCGCGCCTTCGCCGTCACCGGCCGACGGTGCAACCAAGCAGGCGAAAGCATCGCGGCAGGAACTTGAGGCTCTGTGGTCGGACCTGTACGGCGACGACCCCGCCGCGGCAACTGCCATAATCAAGCTCTACGAGAATGCGGACGCCTCCGTCCCCTTTCTGAAGGAGAAGCTGCAGCCGCTTGAACTCGATGCCGACGAGTGTCGGAGACTCTTGAAAGTGTTGGGCAACTACGACGAGAAGGTCTGGAAGGCGGCATGGGACAAGTTCGATTACCTCGATCCGCGCTTGGCGATCGACTTGGAAACCCTGATGGATGAAGTGACAGAAGTTCCCGCCCGCACGCGGATGGTCGAACTCTGTAGCCAGCGCAAGGCGGATTCGCTGGCCGGGAAGAACGTGATCATCCGGCCGGTCGGCAACGACGGATTTAACTTCTTCGACGGCCGCCGGTCATGGTGGGCGGAACACCGGGTCGATCGGATCGGAACGTATGCCGGTGAAAGGAAGAATTCCTGGAGGCAGGCCATCCGTGCCGTGGCGATTTTGGAGCAGATCAATACCGCGGAGGCGGTCGAAGTGCTGAAGCAATTAGCCGAAGGTCACCCGGACGCACAACCCACGAAGGCGGCGAAAGAAAGTCTCGATCGTCTGCTTCCCGTAGTAGATCCGATTGGAAAGACAAAGTGAAGTTGCTTCGTGGCGAAGATGAACTGACACGTAAAGAACGACTGCATTTGCGCCCCAGCGTCGCGGCGATGCCCACTGAATCACGAGGGGCCGAACCAGGTTCATTGCTCACCGAGATGGCCGGGCAGGTGAGCTAAGGCGTTGGGTATCAAATGGACGTCTTCGAACTTTCTAGCGACGTTGCTGAATCGTTCATTCAGCAACAACCGGTCTCAGTGATCCTGTACTTTACGCCGCACGACGTCGGCATTGCGGCCATACTCGCCCGTTTTTCCGAAGTCGCCGGTGGTTTTCACGAGCAGGTCGGATTTGGAAGGGTCGATCTTTCAAAATCAGAAAATGCGGAAATCCTGGGCGATGGAGTCGTCGTGTTGACTCCTACGGTTATCTATTACCGCTTCGGAAAGCCTTCTGGTGAAGACGTCGGTGCGACGGATGTTCTAAAGTGGTTGTCTCACGACGACATCGTGCATTCGTACGGGCACACGGACACGAGGCTCCGTCTAATCCGGTGACCGCCTCGCGCCGGTCAATGACTTCTTGATCCAATATGATGAATATGAAGAAGCCCATCATGCCGATCTGGGCCGGCCACGGCGCGGCTGGCTTGGCTTCGGATGAAGGGTGCGGGCAAACGCTGCGAGGTGGCTCAGGCCGTCGCCGTACGTTGTATAGGGAATCTTGGCGCAAAGCGCCTCAATCACAGCTCTGCCGCCAATGGCCACGGCAACCCGAGCTTTTTCGGCTTGCTTGTAGAGTTCTCGATAGTCTCGCACGAACTCCTCTTCGGCGACTGGATGACAAACGGATAGCCAAAGGAGTCTTGGCCGCAGGTCCTTGATGGCTTTGGAAAGGCTGCGAAATGGGGTGTTGGGACCAAGATTGACGGCGTCCCATCCAGCATCGAGCAGGACCATCTGCGCCAAGAGCGTAGGCAACGCCGAGTAGTCATTCTCTGGAGCGCCCCCGACGGCACGAGGCCGGTTCTTGCCCGCGCCTCTTCGAGAACGGCCTTCAACTCATAGAGCACGGCCGCCAATAGCTGGGAAGCGCGGTGCTCCTCCATGACGTCGAGTCTTCCGGTCTCCCAATCCTGACCGACTCGCGTCATGGCCGGTCCAATGATCTGGTCAGCCAAATTCTCGATCGACGTTCCGCGACGGAACGCGCCTGAATGAGGGAGCGCACTCGCAAGACATCGCCGACGAGCAACGACTGATACAACTCCGCGGAAATCTCGGTTGGGGCGGCCTGCGGAGTTCGACGGCTCGCGCCGGCCAGGTATGACAAGTCAGCATGCGGAAGATCGCCGCGACGCGCAACTCGAGAACGTCTGCTCGCAGCAACTTACGGTGACCGCCGGCGGTCTTGTACGCTGGCAAGACGCCATCGTCCACCCAACGCTTCACGGTGCTGACGCTCACCCCCAACGCCTTGGCGACTTGAGTCGTATTGACATAAGTCGTTGAATGATGAGCCGGCATTTCCTTGGCCTCTTCCCTTCATGTGCAAAGCGGCTTCCGCCCCCAACGGCTCAAGCTCAATATCTCCGCGCAGTTGGCCAGAGCCTGATCAACCCTGCATTAAAACCATACTAAATGAACGTTTTGGACGCCAATGGGATCTCGCCGCCATCGCGCTTCCAATATTTACTCGTAATTCATGTTGCCTTGGAGGAACGACGCGCGTACATTAATGTGAACGATTTGACCGTTTTAGGTCGCGGCCGATTGGCCGCGGCAAAACGTTCGCAACCTGGGAGGACATGCAACTGAAGGGGCTCGCAATGGCGGCGATGCTTCCGGCATGGGATTGACCGGGATGGCGTCGTGCCGCCGCCATCCCCATTCCGATCGCATTCCTTTACGAACGTGAGATCGCGATGACGGCGGAACACGAACCTATTTTGATTTTTACGAGGGAATTTCGGATGCAAACCACGATCGCTTTAATGTGGGGCGTCTTCATGTCTGCATTCATCGTTCAGAGCGCATCAGGACAGGCCCCGGTGCGGCAGGCGCCAAGCCCGATCGAACGACCGGTTAACGCTCGTGAGTCAATTGACCAGATCATGGATGGAGCCGCGAAGGAATCGGACCTGGCGGTCAAGAGAAATCTCTACAAGAAGGGCTGCGAACAAGTGCTGAGCCTCGCCTCCAGCAATGTCGTCGTGCGCGAGATTCTCAACGACGCTCTGGCTGCCGAGAGAGATATGAAGGAATCATCTCGGGCGACCAAAACCCTGCAAAATGCGCGCTGCGCAGAGCCCGCGAAACGATGGCCTTCAAGCCGCTCATCGAGGCGCCGCTGCCCGAAGGTTTCCCGGAGCCGACGCCGGTCGGTGAAATCCAGATCAAGCATTATCCTGAATACCGGTTGGCTCGAACGCAGATGACGGGAGCTGAAGCGGGCTCGTTCTGGACGCTGTTTACGCACATCAAGAAGAAAGATATTGCCATGACCGCGCCCGTCGAGACGACCTATAGCGCGAGTGAAACGGGCAAGCTTCAGCCAAATGCAATGGCCTTTCTTTATCGGAGCACCAAGCAAGGAGATTTGGGAAGCGACGAAAAGGTCGACGTGATCGACGTCCCGGCAATGACGGTGTTGAGTATTGGCGTCCGTGGGAACGTAACAAAGGCAAAGCTGGCCGATGCAAAGAGCCATCTCGAAACCTGGCTCAAAGAGCATGTCAAGGATTACGAAGCCAGCGGCCCTCTTCGAGTGATGGGCTACAACAGCCCATTCGTGGCTGCCAACAAGCGCTTCACTGAAGTGGAAATGCCTGTGCGCCGCGTGCGGTAATTGAGGAGCGTTGCGGCTCCAGCCGGGACGCTCGGCTGCTGTTGTCGATGCCGGGTGTCGCCGACTTTACCGCCACGGCGTTGGCCTGCTTCCCAGGTAACCGGACCCTGGATGCGGCGGCTTAAGCCAAGATTCAGCCAGCACGACGCTGTGATTGGAGTGGCCCGGGAATGAAAATCGGGTCGGAACTAATTCCAAAAATAGTTCCGATCTGCTTTCGCCTGGCGCCCCGCTTTTCCCTCGGGACTACCGCGCGGCGGCTCTTCTTGCCGGTTGCGGCTGCTCCTGCGATCGGTCCGGAGGTTTGACGGCTTGCGGCCAGTCATCGGAACGAAACGGTCCGGCGGGAAGTCCCTCGAGGTTGAACAAATTGCCGGTGGGATAGTCCGCCCAACCATAGCGCACAGCGATGGGATTTGAGATGAGAGGGCTGTGAACGACCACCGTGTCGCCACGGATCTCAGCAAGGGCAGGAACAAATCGTCGGTCTTCCCCTGCAATCGCAAAGCCTTGCAACGCGACGGGACTGGCGTGGCGATCGTCCTTGGCGACATGGAGTGCCTCCGCCTGCCAATCCGGTACGGCCGTCCTTCGTAACGTCCTCTAGCACCATGCGTTTGGCAATTAAGCCCGATCCAATGTGATCAAACCGAACGATCAGGTTTTGGCCCTCGCGTTGCACAGCACCAAACATTGGCCCGGAATAAGTCACAGGCTCGTCATAAACCAAAGCCCGGGCCAGCAATGCCAACCGTTCGCCCACCGGCCGCTTTTGCTTGACGTGAATGTCGGTCTCATGGCCCCAATCGGTAATCACCGCCATGCCCGTGTTGGCGATTGCGAGGCTGGTTTGCCACTGCGCTCGCGCAAGCGGGCCCACTCGCTGTCTTGCGGTTGGTCGATGATCTTGTGATGCGGCGCCAATTGGACCAGCAGGAACGGAAAGTCTCCTCGGCGCCACTCATAACGCCAACTGCGAATCAACGCCGAGAGCAGGCAGCGATATTCGGCGGCGCGGCCCACGTTCGATTCGCCCTGATACCACAGAACGCCGAGAATACCATACGGCAGCAGAGGAGCAATCATGCCGTTATAAAGCTGCGAGTGCGATGAGCCCGCGTCGGCCATGCCGCGCGGCGGATCGGGGGGCTTCGCGCCGTCCCTTTTCGCCTTCTCCACCGCTGCCTCGTAGCGATCGATTTCGTCTTGAAGTCGCCGGCGTTGCGCTTGTCGCTGCTCGGCTGCCTTTGCGCTTCGCTCGCGCAACGGACCCAGTTCTGGATCATTGGCGAGCGCAGACGCGCCGATCCATGCCTCGATCCCAGACCCGCCGTAAGACGCGTGGATCAGTCCAATGGCCACGTGTTGCGTTTGTTGTATCCGGCGGCCGAAGTAATACGCGACCGCTGAAAAGCCGGCCAGAGTCTCGGGACGACATTCCTGCCAGTGGTTCTCCAGGTCGCTTTGCAGTTCGTTCGACCTGCAAGCCGGCACGGTGAATAAGCGAATGGCCGGGTTTTCGGTCCCAATCAGTTCCTTCGAGCCAGGCCGCGAGGCAACGGGCCACCACATATTTGACTGACCGCTGCAGACCCAAACATCGCCCACGAGGACATTCTCGAGCTGCACGCTGTTCTGTCCCTCGATCGTCAGCGTGAAGGGACCGCCGGCGGATTGCTTCGCGAGCGTTACGCTCCATCGTCCGGCGCCGTCGGCGGTCGTCGCTGCTTCGTGCCCTCGAAATCGAACCGTGACAGACTCGTCTGGTTCCGCGGTTCCCCAAATCTTTATGGGCCGATTGCGTTGGAGCACCATGCCGTCGGAGATAAGCGCATTGGGTCGAACCTCGGCAAAGGAGTTCGTGGGGCGGCAAATCGCCGCGACCACAACAAGGCCGAATACGACACGCTCCATCACGAACTGATAGAGTCCAGTCACCGCGACTCCTAATATTTCTGCTCATTGTCAATGCCGACGGTCCAGGTGCTGGCATTGCTCGGTGCCAGCGTCCGGCGGAGGGCGAATCGGCCAGCGGCGCGACCGCTACGCACTCGCCTTAGCTGGTGGTGGCGCCACGAAGTCCGGTATACAACTGGATCGCCGAAGCGCGGCAGTTTACACCGCAATTGCGGTCCTGGATTATACGGACACCGATTATACGGGCGGCGCCGCGCCGAGCAGTTCGCCAGCCAGGATCTGCCGATCACCACTTACGGCGCGCTGCGCCGCGACATCGGGCGGCTCAAGGATTTTGAACTCAAAGATTGCGCGCTGACGAGCCGCAATCCATAACCCATGCCTCGGGACCGCCCGAGCTGAGTCTGCCCATACCCGCTCGGCAAGGCGGCTGAGATCAAAATCGCCAACTACAATTCGCCGAGTTCGCTCTGCGACTGCACGCAGCTCGCCCGGCTCTACACCAGCTTGACGTTCTCGGCACACGGACCTTTCGGTCCCTGACCTTCCGTGAAGGATACCTCCTGGCCTTCCCTCAGTTCCTCAAAGCGAACGCCTTGCAGGGACTTTGAATGGAAGAACAGATCTTTGGAACCGCCAGTGCTGATAAAACCAAAACCCTTGTCCGTCAACTTCTTGATCGTGCCTTCGGCCATTTGTTCGTTTCTCGGGTGACTCCATGGGGGACGCTGGCCGGCATACTCTTGCCGACACTCGCCGCCCGGTTGTTGGTGGAATTGTACCTGTCGCCGGGCCGTAACGCCAATGGATTGAGTCAATGTGCGGCCGAACGTCATTTATCCGCAGATTCCGCCGCATCTGATTCCACCGTATCGGCGAAATACTCGGCGAATTCGCTCGGGCGAGGAACTCAGTGCATGGCGGTCGCTCCGCTCCACTCGCCTCGCCATCGTGAACCCCTCCGCTGGGTAGGAGTTTCCCCCTTTGAATCGTTGGCACTCGGCGGCGCCAACGACTGGCTCGTGCAAATGCAACGGGGCGCAGCCAGGAATCGATCCAAATCGGCATCCTCGGCGTCGCCGAGTAGCGTGGCCAAGGCTCGAATGCAGCTTTTCGCAATTCCGATCGAAGCAACTCGAGGATCTGATGCCGCCGAAGGCCAAGACCGCCAAGCTCGCTAAACCTTTCGCACCGAGCAAACCGTGTCGTGCCGACCGCCTGACAAATGTCCGGCACGGCTAGAGCACGAGCGATCGAGCTCGCATTGGGTGCAGCTGCATACGGGGCCCACGGGGGCCTCTTCTAACCGCTCTCCGAACGCGGTTTGCGTCGATCAGCGTATTGCTCCAACCACGCTTCGCGGTCGATGGCAAAGTAGCTCATCGGCCGGCCATAGTAATGAGCCAGGCATTGGTACTTGAGGCCCGCCTTTTCCAGAACCTTGAGCGATGCGACGTTGGGCGGCTCGACGACGGCCACGATCCTTGCCAGCCCCAGCGTGCCGAAGCCGTATCGCACGCTCGCCGCGGCGGCCTCGCTCGCATAGCCTCGTCCCCAGCAAGCCTTCGCAAAACGGTAGCCGACTTCAATCTCCGGTCCCTCTTCGAGCTGCTTGAGTCCGCAGTCGCCGACGATCTCGCACGTCAGGCGGTCCTCGACGACCCACAAGCTGAAGCCGAACAAGTCCTGGTGGTCCATCAGCTTCTGGATGCGGGCTTGCGTGGACTCGAGCGACGGGTCCGCCCCGCTCATGCTGTACCGCATCACTTTCGGATCGCCAAAGACCGCGAACATCGCTTGGGCGTCGTCCGAGCGATAAGCACGCAGCCGCAGTCGATCCGTAAGCAATTCCCAGGCGGTCGACATTTTCCGGGCCCAAGGGGTGAGAGGAGGAAAGAACGGGATCAGACGACACTTTATCAGGCCAGCCCCCATTGGGCGCGATCCGCCCGGCGTGCAGCAAGTGGTTGACTGCGAAAAACGGTGGCATCGGCGCCGGCGGGGGTTTACATTGGGGGCCGCTGATGCGTTCCGCATCGCTTTCTGACGGCGGACATTCCTAACGCGAGATTTTGTACCATGAGCGGTCTTCCCCCGGTTTCTGTTTGGCGTCGCGGCTTCTGGCGGCAAACCGTCTTTCTATTGGGGATTCTGGCGTTCGGGCTGGGCGCCGCAAAGGCGAACGCCGAGGCGCCGCGGGTTTTGCCGGCCGGTAAAAAGCCTAACGACCAGCGGCTCGGCGAGCCTAAAAACCTGAATGGCTATTTCCCCTTCAAACCGCCTGCGACGCAGCAGGAATGGCAGCAGCGGGCCGAACGAGTGCGACGGCAGACGAAGGTGGCGACCGGACTATGGCCGGAGCCGGCCAAAACGCCCGTCAACGCCGTCGTGCATGGCAAGGTTGATCGCCCCGAATACACCGTGGAGAAGGTCTATCTGGAAAGCTTTCCAGGCTTTTACGTCACCGGCAACCTCTATCGGCCCAAGGGCGCAGCGGCAAGTTGCCGGGCGTGCTTTGCCCGCACGGGCACTGGGCCAACGGCCGGTTCTATGACGCCGGCCGCCAGGCGGCGCGGCAACAGATTGTCAAAGGCGCCGAGCGGTTCGAAAACAGCGGCCGCTTCCCTCTGCAAGCCCGCTGCATGCAGTTGGCTCGGATGGGCTGCGTGGTGTTTCATTACGACATGATCGGCTACGCCGACAGCCAGCAGATCGCGTTCGACGTCGCTCACCGCTACGGCAAGCCGCGTCGGGAGATGGAAGGCGCGGAGAACTGGGGCTTATTCAGCCCTCAGGCCGAGTTGCGGCTGCAGCATATCATGGGCCTGCAGACCCTCGATTCCGTGCGAGCGCTGGACTGGCTGCTCAGTTTGCCGGAAGTCGATCCGTCGCGCGTTGCCGTGACCGGCGCCAGTGGCGGCGGTACGCAAACCTTTTTGTTGTGCGCGGTCGATCCCCGGCCCGCCGTCGCGTTTCCCGCCGTGATGGTCTCAACCGCCATGCAAGGCGGCTGCACGTGCGAAAACTGCGACTATCTGCGCGTCGATACCGGCAACATCGAGCTGGCTGCGCTGTTCGCTCCCAAGCCGTTGGGCATGACGGGCGCCGACGACTGGACCAGGCAGATCGCAACCAAGGGATTGCCCGAACTCGTCCAGCTTTACAAACTGCTCGGCGCCGAAGGAAAGGTGCAGGCGTTTCCGTTCATCCATTTCCCGCACAACTATAACTATGTCAGCCGCGCGGCGATGTACGGCTGGTTCAACAAGCACCTGAAGCTGGGGTTGGAAGAACCGGTGGTCGAAGAGGACTTCCAACCACTCACCGTGGCCGAGATGAGCGTTTGGGATGAAAAGCATCCCAAGCCCGCGGCAGGCGATGAGTTCGAACGCCGCTTCAGCAAAGAGCTGGCGGAAGCTTCTGACAAGCAACTCGCCGAGTTGACGCCGAACGATGCCGCCTCGCTGGCCAAGTACCGCGAGATTGTCGGCGGCGCCGTCGACGTGCTGATCGGCCACGGCTTGCCTACTGCCGGCACGGTTGAGTTCGAATTGACCAGCAAAGAAGATCGCGGCGGCTATTGGGAATTCGCCGGTTTACTGCGAAACGCCGAACACGGCCAGGAATTGCCGACGCTCATGCTGCAAGCCAAACCCTGGAACAAGCAGGTCGTCGTCTGGGTCGACGAAGCGGGCAAGGCCGGCCTGTACGGCACGGACGGCGGGCTGAAGCCGGAGATCGCCAAGCTCATCGCCGGCGGCGCGGCCGTGGCGGCCGTGGATATGATCTACCAGGGCGAATTCCTGGCGCCGGGAGAAGCTCCGGCCAAGAACCGCAAGGTAACCAATACGGATCGCCAATTCGCCGGCTTCACGTACGGCTACAACCACCCGCTATTCGCTCAGCGGACGCATGACATTCTGAGCTTGATTTCCTTCGTGCAGAACCACGAACGAAAGCCCGAGCGGATCGACGTGATCGGCCTGAACGGCGCCGGTCGCCTGGCTGCGGCCGCCTGCGTCCAGGCGGGCGACGCCGTCAACCGCGCGGTCATCGACACGGACGGCTTCCGGTTCAGCAAACTGGCGAGCTTTGACGACGCCGATTTTCTGCCCGGCGCCGTGAAGTACGGCGACCTGCCGGGCATGCTGGCTCTGGCGGCGCCGCGAGCCCTTTGGCTTGCCGGTGAAAAAGAGACGCCGTCTGTGGTCAAGGCCGCGTATGAGGCGGCAGGCAAGCAGGGCGCGGTTCATGCCTACCGCGGCGCGGAGCAAGATGAAGCCAGCGCGGCGGTCGAATGGCTGCTCAAATAGCCTCTCACTGAGTTGCGCAATAGATTCTGCCACGAACCAGTAGCGGAACGCGTGAGAGTTCCGTTGGCATCGTCCAAAGGCCCGGAATCGTCACCGATTCCGCTACATCGCATACCGCGATTAGATTCGCGTCATCCCTTTAGCGAGACATACGTCGTCGCAGCGCCGCCTCTCGACGGTTGGCGTTGGGGGCGGCCAGGTGAATCCAACGATCGACGAGCAGCTTCAGTTCGCCGTCGAGCCACTCGGCAAAAGGGGCGTAAACGGACCGGTCTTCAACCGGCATCCCGAATTGCTTGTCGTGCTCCCGAGCTCGCTGCTCGTGGTTCGATGACGTGGGGTTCATGGCTGCTCTCCCTATGTTCTGTGCCGCCTCGTCAGTGAGGGCGCCGCGTGGGTGGCTGACATAACCATCTGGTTCGCATTCTCATAGCGAACTGCGTGCCAACTATCGTTTATACGCAAGACGCCTCAGATAGGGTCGAGGTTCGGCCGGAAAAACGTTCTGAACGGCTATTTCCAAGTCTCGGGGCCGGCAGGCGTTACGTTGCGTTTGAGCCACGGCGTTGCGGGAAAGTGACGAAACGCCCACTGGCCACACGCCTCGGACGGCCGCCAGCGGCGCCGTCTGCCCGCTGCTCAAGGAATACACAAAGCGCGGCGGAAACGCTCACCAAGCGGGCAGCAGCGATCGCTTTGCGCACCGGCAAGTCTATTCAGTCGGAACAGAACCCCAAATGTAAAGCGAGATTAGCCGAAGCGGTCTGCCGCGGGCATCCCGCTCAGGTGAGATGGGCAAAAAACGAGCGATTGTCCGGCGACCAGATGACGCCGCGACGTACCGTGGGCGACCGGTCGCGTGCGAACGAAGCTTCCAAAGGTGGTATCTACGGAAGCGAGATCAGAATGCCATAAATGGCGGCCTGCGGAAGTCGGGGGAGGATAGTGCTCTCCGCAGGCCGCCCGTCGAGCAGCCATTTCAATCGGCGCCTGGTTTAACTCTTGTTTTCTGAGGGTCGCGCTTCGTCGGATGGGCGGGACGGTCGTCCGGGGCGGCGTTGATTTTGAAATTGTCCGCGAAATGCCCCCAGGGCTCGTACCAGCTCTTCCTGATCGACAAAGCCGTCGGAGTTGGCGTCGAGCCTGTCAAAACGGTTTTGCAAGAACGGGGGCAACTCATCTTGCGCGAGTTTGCCGTCGCCATTCTTGTCGAAACGGTTGAAACGCTCGCGCGCTGCTCAGGATTTGGCGCTGCGGGGCGCGTCGCCGGCCGGTCGCCGGCGTCGGCGGTTAGTTCGCGGCGCGTGAGCTGGCCGTCGCCGTCACGGTCGAACTTCTTCAGCGAGTCGGCGGCCGCAGCGAGCTCCTCGCTCGACAGAGACCCGTCGCCGTTGGCGTCGAGTGCGCCGAACAAGGCGCCGTCTGTTGGTCCAGCTCCTCGATTCGTAGGGTTGGCGGTCTGCGTGTTCGGCGGCGCGCGCCGCCCGTCAGGCGGCGTAAATACTCCTGGCCCTTGCGGAGCTCTTCCAACGACAGCGACTTGTCGCGGTTGGCGTCGGCTTGTTCGAAGAACCGGCGCAGCCCTTCCCGCGCCTGCTCGGGCATTTCTTCCAGCTCCAACTTGTCGTCGCCGTTGGCGTCGAGCCGTTGGAAGAGCTGCTCCGGATCGGCTTGCGCAAATCGGCGGAGACCTTCGTTGCGTTGCGGATTGGGCCGCCCGTCGGCCGGCGGCTGCGGCCGTTCTTCTTGCAAGCCGGCGACGAACTCGGCTCGGCTCAACTTGCCGTCGCCGTCCTTGTCTGCTTTGCGCAGCAGCCGTTTGAAGAGCCGGCTGTGCTCATCGCTCACTTCGTCGTCGGCCACCTGGCCGTCGCTGTTGGCGTCGAGTTGTTGGAACAGTTCATTGACGTCGGGCAGCGGCGGTTTCGTTTCGGAATTCTCCTGCGCGAGAATCCAGTCTGGGGCGACAAGCCCGAGCGATGACAAGACTGCGGCAGACAACCAGCGGACCATGGAAGAAACCTCCGCGCAAGGGAAGAAGAAGTGGCGTTTCGTGAGGTGGAGAGCGTTGGATTCGCGTTGGACGACGCAAGCCCGGATGATTCGTCAGGCCCCGAGAAGCTTTGACAACGAGCTTGCTCGAAAAACCGCTCGCCGCTAACTCGAGGCGTTGGGCAGGCGAAGAAGTTGTTGCTTCGCCTCGTCGACGCTTCGCCTTGGCAGAGGCTGAAGAATCATCCGTGCTAAGGATTGAACCGGCGTGGGGCTGGAAAGTTTCGCGGCGAAGCAAAAATGCGAAGGATGAATTGGGGCGGCAGACTGACGTAACTCGCTGTCAGCTATCGCATTTAAGCGATCTTGTCCAGTTTTCGGGAAGCTCCTATAATCCCGGCCGTCATTTTTTTCGGAGCCAACGAACCACACGGCGTGCGTATGCGTATCGAGCAATGTTGGCAAGGTTGTCCTGAGCCAACAGGTGATGTGCAAGTTCGCCAAGGCGTTGATTTCGGAAAACGCTTTCCACCGCGGCAAGCGTCGCGGAGCGCAAGGCGGCCGGCGTTCGTCAAAGACGTTATAGCCGTTTGCAGCCTTGGTTTACGGCACAAGACCTAGCACAGAGGAATGGTTCAATCGGCGTCGCCTAAGAGGTCGATGAAACGGGTGCGAATGTTTCCGTGCCCGCGAGGTCGACTCCCAAGACATGGAATGCGGCGCCGGCGTTATGAAGTACAGTTCTTGAGCGAGGAAGGTTGGTTTGCGGAGCGTGTTAGCTCAATGAGGTTCAGTCGGCCCCGCTTCTGAAAGAGGCCCTTTCGGGCCTGGCCGCAGGAACAGCCGAGTTAAAGCCGCCAACCCGCGACTCGTTCGCATCGTCCGGCTACGGTTCTAGCCTGGGAGATATCCACATGCAGATTTACGGTCCCGCGCAGTTACATGGCGCCCAGTCGATCAGTGCCCCGCACGCCCGCACTGCGGCCGCGCCGCAAGCCCCGTCGTCTTCGTTCGGCCAGGATGAGGTGCAAATCTCCGACGCCGGACGGCTGGTCGAGATGGCCAACCAGTTGCCCGATATCCGTCAGGATCGCGTTAGCGCGATTCGCGCCCAAATTGCCGCCGGCACGTATGAAACCGACGACAAGTTGAGCTCGGCGCTCGACCGCGTGCTGAACGAGTTGGCCTGATTTGTCAATCGGAAGCGCGGCGGCGCCTCGCTCTAAGTCGTTAGCTCGCTTGGATGTCGAGGCGGCCCCGCGTCCGAAGCCTAAGGCTGCCGCAGGGTTGCCTTGCGCGGAAAGGACTTAGAATCTAAGGGTGTTTTTCACGGCGCCAGCCGGGGGCGGGCCCTTCGATTCTTAGTCAGCAGTGCAAGCTCATGTCGCACGATTTCTCGCTCGGGACCGTCGAGGTCGCACTCTCGCCGCTGGAACGGTTCGAGGAGTTTGTCCAAAGCCGGGGTAAGCGGCGCTCGTCGCAGCGCAGGATCATCGTTGAGCAGGTCTTCAGCCGCCACGATCATTTCGACGCCGACGACCTGCTGGCCCAATTGCGCAAGGTGAACGACGACCAGAAGGTCAGCCGCGCCACCGTCTATCGCACTTTAGGCGAGCTCGTTGAAGCGGGCCTGCTGCGCGAGATGGACCTCAAGGGCCGCAAGGTCTACGAGCACGATTATGGTTATCCCCAGCACGATCACTTGCACTGTCAGAAGTGCGACAAATTGATCGAGTTCAACAGTGACGCGATCAAGGAAATCCGCGAAGCCGTCGGCCGCGAGCACCAGTTCCGCGTGCTCGGCCATCGCCTGATCATCAACGGCATCTGCGCCGATTGCAGCCGTTCCAAGCGCCGCACCCGCCCGCTCGACTTGATTTAAACGCGGCCGGCCTGGCTAAGGTTTTTAGCCACGGATGAAACACGGATTGAACACGGATGCGATTTAGAATTAGAAGACCATCCGTTTGAACTCCACTTTGGTTCGGCCGAAGTTGATGAGCAGGCCGACCTTGACGCGTGTGGCTTTGAGTTCGTTGAGAAGTTGAGGCTCGTCAGCCGCGACATAAGATTTCGCGACTTTCAATTCAACGATCACGCATCCGTTTACCCACAAGTCGGCTTTGTAGAATCCGACTTCATGTCCCTTAAACGCGCAGTTCCGCTTCGCCAGCTCAGCGCCGCCGCGTAACGCTGCCGGATCGGTTCAACCACGTCGCGCACGAACTCGTCCACCTGCTCGGGCGCCCGGCCGACAAATTTTGCCGGATCGAGCGTCGCCGCCAGGTCGATGCCCGCGAAAGCCGGGTCGGCCTGCAGCCGAGAGATCAGGTCGTTGGCGCCGCCCTGCTGTTTGACGACGGCTGCGGCCGCCTGGCTGTGCTGCCGAATGCGTTCGTGCAGATCTTGCCGGTCGCCCCCTTGGGCGACGGCGGCCATCAGGATGTTTTCGGTCGCCATGAACGGCAATTCCGCCTGCAAGTGCTGGGCGATCACTTTCGGATACACGACCAGGCCTGAGGCGATGTTCTGGTACAGCAACAGCACGGCGTCGATGGCCAGGAAGGCCTGCGGGAGCGTCAAGCGGCGGTTGGCGCTGTCGTCGAGCGTTCTTTCGAGCCACTGCGTGGCCAGCGTGTGGGCCCCGCTCGATTCCAGGCTGATCACGAAACGCGCCAGGCCGCAGATCCGTTCGGCCCGCATCGGGTTGCGCTTGTAGGCCATGGCCGAAGAGCCGATCTGCGAAGTTTCAAACGGCTCCTCCAGTTCCTTTTGGCTCTGCAGCAGCCGCAGGTCGGCGGCCGCCTTCGAGGCGCTTTGTGCGATGCCCGACAGCGCGGCGAGCGTCTGCGAATCGACCTTGCGCGAGTAGGTCTGGCCGGTCACGTGATAACTGGCGGAAAAGCCGAGCTTGCGGCTGACCAGCACATCGAGCTGACGCACCTTTTCATGATCGCCGCCGAACAACTGCAGGAAGCTGGCCTGCGTGCCGGTGGTTCCTTTCACGCCGCGGGCCTTCAGCCGGGAGAGCCGTTGTTCGATCTCTTCCAAATCCTGGACCAGGTCGTAGATCCACAGGCAGGCGCGCTTGCCGACGGTTATCGGCTGGGCCGGCTGCAGGTGCGTGTAGCCCAGGCATGGCAGGTCGCGGCGCTCGGCCGCAAAGCGCCCCAACCGGTCGATCACGCGGACCAGGCCGTCGCGGACTAGTTCCAGCGATTCGCGAATCAGGATCAGATCCGTGTTGTCGGTCACGTAGCAACTGGTGGCGCCCAGGTGGATGATCGGACGCGCGGCGGGGCAAACGTCGCCGTAGGCGTGAACGTGCGCCATTACGTCGTGGCGCAGCTTGCGCTCGTAGGCGGCCGCCGCTTCCCAGTCGATGTCCTCGACGTGCGCCTTGAGCTCCGCGATTTGCTCCGCGGCGACGGGCAGGCCAAGTTCGGCTTCGGCCTCGGCCAATGCGATCCATAACCGCCGCCATGTCTCGAACTTGCGCTGCGGACCCCAGAGCCGGCACATTTCTCGCGAGGCGTAGCGGGCGATCAGCGGATTGTCGTAATACTCGAATTGCTCAGACATAGGCCACGGTCGGGGCGGAGGGACAAAACGTTCAGTTTAGCCCCGCCGACGCCGATCGCCAACGATGCCGCCGCGTTGTTTGCCGGCGTCCGCCACAAGCAGCATGAATTCATTTGCTTAGCGGTGAAAGGGACGCCCGGAGCTAGGCGCGAGCAAAGTGGTGGGAAGTTTGCCGATGTAGTAGACTTGTTGCCTAGAATTCAGTGGGAGCGGCCTCGCCGAATTGAAAGCAGATTTCTGCCGCTCAGCAATTTTTGATCGGTTATACATGACAGACGAACGCGTGACCGAGTCGCCGAGCTATTCACGCCCCCCCGTTGTTGAAACGATCCTGGGCGTTCAGTTTGAACCTTTGCGTGGACTCCAAAACGCTCATTTGGGTGCGTTTTGGAAAACGCTTGGCGATGAGTGGCCGACGGTAGCCGATGCCCCCCCGCTTGAGCCTCAATTCGAACGATTCGATGCGGGTGGAATGTGGGGCCGGATGGGCGTTCAGTTGAAACTTATCCAAAGCCCGACGACCAGACTGCAGATAAGGAACCAGGCTGGAGACCGGATGGTTCAGGTTCAAAACGGCAGGTTGCATTTTAACTGGCTCGGCGATGGTGGCGAAATCTATCCTCGTTATGAAGCTATCCGTGACGGTCTGCGCTGGGCTCTTTCGAAGTTTGACCATTTCACGCGCGATGAGGGGCTCGGTTCGCTTCAGCCTAACCAATGGGAAATCACCTACGTCAACCATGTTGGGAAGGGCACAGTCTGGAAAAACCCTCAGGATTGGTCGTTTTTCTTGCCGCTGAATCCGATATCGCGCATTCCCGAGTCGCTGCCGCTACAAAGCTTCGGTGGCGAATGGCATTTTGAGATCCCGCCAAAACAGGGTCGGCTTCACGTCGAGTGGCGTCATGGAAAACAGCCCGATCCGAAAAAGAGCGAAGACATCGTCCTCACGCTCACCGCTCGCGGACCTGCGTCGGTTGACGGATCTGAAGCGCTTTCGGTGTTTGACGGATTAGATTTGGGACGTGATGTCATAGTGCGCTCGTTCAAAAACTTGATGAGTGACTCTGCAAATCAGTATTGGGGACTATCGAATGCTTGACGCTCTTGAACAGTCCGCATCTATCTCTCCAGCACTTGGGAGGGTTATTGAGACAAACGTGGATTCTTCGGCCTGTCAGAGAGGTCCATGCGTTGGAGACAACAAGAACGAGGCATGGAAGGAACTCGTTGATCGAACGCTGCTAGAGTGGGGCAAATATCCCAGTGTTTTGGAAGACGATGGGGTCGTGCCGCCATCAATTGGAACGATCACGCGAGCCTGCGAGATTGCAAGTTTTCTTCGCATTCACGGTTTTTTGGCTCCAACGAGGATCGTGCCGACCGGGGACGGGGGCGTTGCGTTTCAGTTTGAGGCCGATCGTGATTTCGACTCGCTCGAGGTCGCGGAAGACGGCAACGTTGAGTACCTCAGGTTTTCGGGTTCAAAGCTTGTTGAGCGATACGAGGTATCCCTACCTGCTGGCGTTCGCTGATGATGGCAGGGGCCGATGTCATGGAGCCGCTTGCCGACGAAGAATTGCTCTTTCGGCGAATTCCCGCAGCAACACTCTGGTACGACCCCGCCACAAAAGGCATTGCCCCGGAGGCATTTCGACCGAGTGACAGCGATGTCACGGGATTATCTTTTTCCCGGGAGAGCTACAACCCTTCGGGCCCCGAGCAAGAAGGCGCCCGCGGACGAAAAGGCAAGCAGTATTACATCGCAGTCCTTCGTGTGGCGGATCTTCGCGCTGAAGGCATGGATGTGATTCCGGCGCCGTTGCCTGACGATCCAGGGCATGCTGAATTGCCAGCCGTGAATAGCCTGAATCGGAAGTCAGACCGCGGGCGCGAAGTTATTCAACAACTTCGTTTGCTCGTGTTAGACGTCGCGGGACCATTTGACGGTCACGCCGAGCAGCGGTAATTGCCTGGCGCCAGCCAATAGACAACGCCCCCGCTGTCAGGTTACCATTCATAGGCGTCAACGCTGGGCATCTTGTACGCTCGTCTTGTTCTCTTCGCCGGAGGAATTGCTTATGTCATGCACGCGTCTGGGGATGCTCGTTGTGCTGGCCGCGGGGTGCTGGGCCGTTTCGGGCTCGACCAGCGAGGCGCGGAACGTCAGGTCGCGATCGGAACTGAATTCTGGACCGCGCGTGATCCGCTACGACGCCGACAAGGATGAGCTGATCCGGCAGGAGAGCATCGCGAGTCGCGCCGACACGAGACGACCGGGGGGCGAGCTCTCGTATTTCGGTTCGCGGTTGAATCAGTACCAATTTCACGGCAAGGTCGGCCGCGGCGGCATCTACGACGCCTTGCAGGATTATCACCGCGAAATGAAGATCAATCCGAAGTATTACGAGTACCGGCGCCGCTGAGTCTTCAGCCGCCGCAGCAGCGGCGCCTCGGAATCTTCACAGATTCCGCTACGGCTGCCAAATCGTCGCCCACCCTTTAGCCGTGCGCTCTTGTTGCCCGGCACTTCCGCTACATGTTCGTGCGGTCGTCGCTGCCGCCCGGATCGACCAGGGCGTCGAGTGCCGCCGACAGCAGCGCATCGTGCTCGCTCGTCTCGGCATACACTCGGCAAATCCGATAGCTGAGCGGGATCTGCCGGAACAGCTCGCTGGCTGACAGCTCTCGAATTTCGTTTCGCGCCGGATCAAAGAGAAAGTTCGATCCGCCCGTCGGGCCGCGCAGTGCCGGGCCGGTGAACGTGCCGCGCCAGGTCGACGCGCAGCGGCAAGTCTCGCAGTTCCGCGGGCAGCCGGTCTCGCAGGGCCCGCTCGACGAACGCCGCCTGACTGAAGATGCTGCTCGATTCGGCCGCGCCGGGCGAGAAGAATAACGTCCGTTCGCAAGCCATCCGCCACCGCACGTGCCGGCCGGCGAACCGCTGCCAGCGCAGTCCCAATTCCCGCTCCCGAACGTCGTTGCTGTCGGCCCAACGGACCGTATCAACCAGCAGCGACCATTCGGTGAACTGGCGGTAGGCGTCGAGTTTTTCGAGCGGGTTGCCGGGAAACAGCCGATCCTTGCTTTCGGCGAATAACTCGGCCAGTTCCAGGTCGATCGCGCGCACGGTGCGGTGGAAATAGATCGAGCGGAACAACTCGGCGCGCACGCCGATGAACCGCGCCAGCGCGGGCAATCCGCGGGCGTGGATCGTCAAGCCTCGCTCGCTGAAGAAGCTGTAGTGCAGCAGCCGCTCCAGGTCGAAGGCCCGGCTGCTGAAGCCCGACATGTAGGCGTCTCGCAGCACGAAGTCCATGTTGTCGATCGTGTACAGCCCGCAGAACAGGCTTCGCAAGTGGCACAACCAGCGCGGCGCAATAGTTTCGGCGCCTGGGTTTTCGGCGCCCGGCTTGGGGCGGGCAATGAGAAAGGCGATCTGTTCGGGATCCATCTGTTCGGAATCGTTCAGCCGGCCATTGGGATTGCGGCGTACGCGGCGCAGCAGGTCGCCCAACTCGTTGCGGATGATGGCCCCGCCCAGGATCTCGTGCGTCAGGCCGAAGCCGACCAGGAAATGCTCGTCAAAGAAATGGCCGAAAGGCCCATGGCCGACGTCGTGCAGCAACCCGGCCAGGCGCAGCAACGATTCCACATAGGCCCGGTTCGGCGCCTCAGGGCAAACCTCGAGCAGGCTGTCGTACAGCGCCGCCGTAGCGCGGCTGGCCAGGTGCATCACGCCCAGCACATGCTGGAAACGCGTGTGCTCGGCCGAGGGAAACACCCACCACGCGGTTTGCAGTTGGTGGATCTGCCGCAGCCGCTGCACCCAGGGGTGATCGATGACGTCGCGTTCCGTCGCCTCGCCGTCGCTGGCTCCGCCGGGGCTGGTGAACGCGATATAGCCGTGGACCGGATCGTGGCTCAATCCTTCAAGCTGAAAGTCTCTCATCCCGCGGATTATGCCCGAAGGCCGCCGGCATCGTCTATGGGCCGGGGCGTTTCGAGATCCGCCGTCACTCCTCTTCGCCGGGCACGGTCAACGGTTGCCCGTTGTGCTGCGGGCCCAACGAGAGCAGGAAGGGGACGGCCCGTTCGGCCCACGAGACCGGATCGGGATAGCGCTGGCGCCGGGGCCGAAACAACTGCGCAGCATTTCGGTGTCAATAATGCCGGGATTGAGCGGCACGGCGGCCATGCCGGAAGGCAACTCTTCGGCGAGCGCTTGCGACAGGCCTTCGATCGCCCACTTGGTGCAGCAGTACGGCGCCACTTCGGGCGAGGTCGAGCGTCCCCAGCCGGAGCTGAAATTGACGATCACGCCCGACGAATGCGCCGCCATTGCCGGCAGGAAATGCCGAATCACGTTGGCCGTGCCGGAGATATTCACCGCCATGAGTTGATCGAACTCTACGGCGGCAATCTCCCACAGCGGGGCGTTGCGATTGACCAGGGCCGCGTTGTTCACGATCAGATCGGGCACGAAGCCCGCCGCCGCGGCCGTTTCGGCCCAGGCCTTCACTTCGCCGTCGCGGCTGACGTCGACCACCTCAAAGGCATGCGGGGCAGGCCAGCGGCGGCGCAGTTCCTCGATGGCTTGAGCGTTGCGGGCGCAGCCCCAGACCCGATGGCCGCGGGCAATGAAACCTTCCGCCATCGCCCGCCCGAGCCCGCGGCTGACGCCAGTGATAAGGACGTTCTTTCGCTTCTGCGGCGACATGTAAATTGGCTCCTGTCAATCGCGTAACGGCTGTCGCTTGCCAGCAGGGCCTTTCCAGGGCTTTACCGTACTGGGTTCCGCCGGGCAAAGCCAGTAGGGGCGAAAGGAGACGCGATCTTCGCGGCGATTGAACCCCTCGGCGGACATGCCTACGATGGAAGGGGGCGCGGGTTCTTTGTTGCAGGCGGGCCCGTCCCGTTTGAAGGAAGAGACCAAAAGTTGCTTTGCGTTTTGACGCGCCGGGCCGGCCTCTGCTACGAGGCGTGGGAAAGGCGGCGGCACGCCATTGTTCGTCTGCCCCTGAGTCGATCCCGTTTACGAAAGCCGCTGTCATGCGCTGGCCGATCCGATACCAGATTCTGCTGCCTCTGGCAGGCATTATGCTGGCGGCGGTGCTGGGCGTGAGCGTGCTCAGCGCGTATCTGGCGGCGCAGCGGGCCGAAGATGAAATCGACGAGCAGATGCGCCGCGTGGCTCGCACGCTGCTCGATTCGAGCCTGGGCTTTCCGCTCAACGACGTTGTGCTGCGGCAGATGGCGGGATTGAGCGGGGCGGAATTCGCGCTGGCCGATCGCTCGGGCCGCATTGTGGCCTCCAGCCGGAACTGGGTCGCCGAGTTGCCGAAGACCGCCGCCCCCGTCCAGCGCTGGGAAGATCTGCAACTCGGACAGCCGGCGGAATTGGATCACAACCGTTACTTCCTTGCCGCTCTGCGAATTCGCGGTCGCGGCGCGCAACCGGAGCCGCTGGTGCTCTATATCTTCTATCCCGAGAAGCACTGGCGCGAGAGCCGTCGGGCGGCTGCGTTTCCGCCGCTGGCGATCGGCGGCATTGCGCTCACGTTGTTTACGCTCCTGGCCGCACTGATAGCGGCGCGGCTCAGCCGCCCGATTCATCAACTGCGTTCGCAAGTGGCGCGGCTGGGACAAGGCGATTTTCGCACCTGGCCGCTGCCGCGCCGTAACGACGAGCTGCGAGACCTGGCGGGCGGCATCAATTGGCTCGCCGAGCAACTGGCGGAAATGCGCCGCGCCATCCAGCGCAGCGAACGTTTGTCGCTGCTCGGTCAACTCAGCGGCGGGCTGGCGCACGATCTGCGCAACGACGTGACGGGCGCGCGCATGGCGGTGCAATTGCATCGCCGCTCATGTCGCCAGGGTGACGACGAAAGCCTCGATGTCGCGCTGCGGCAACTGGCGTTGACTGAAGAGCATCTGCAGCGGTTTCTCGCCGCCGGACAGCCGGAGCAGCTCAAACGCGTCGACTGCCGAATTGAGGAAGTGATCGGCACGGCCGTGCAACTGGTCGAGCCTGCCTGCCGTCACCGAAAAGTGGAACTGACCGTCGCCGCCAACGATGCGCCGGTGCGCCGCCTGGAGGCGGATCCCGAGCAGTTGCGGCATTTGCTGATGAACCTGATCCTGAACGCCGTCGAGGCCGCAGGACCGGGCGGCTGGGTGCGAGTTGAATGGGGCGACGAAGCGGACGGCTGCTGCCACGTGCGCGTGCTCGACAGCGGCGCCGGTCCGCCGGCCGAGTTTATCGAGCGGCTGTTCGAACCGTTTTCCACCACCAAACCCGAAGGCGTTGGTTTGGGCTTGACCGTGGCTCGGCAGGTGGCCGAATCGCACGGCGGCCGGTTAGAATTCTCTCGGGGCGTCGGGGCAACGTGTTTTGAACTGACTCTGCCGGCCGTCGCTGCGGAACCGGCGGCCAACGATTCCATGTCAGAAGCTGAAGTTGCAACTGAGTCCACGGTCCCCGAGGCCTGACGGGTTTTCCATGCTGCAAGCACCCATGACTGCCATGTCTCACATCCTGGTCGTTGATGACGAAGAGAGCATCTGCTCGGCGCTGGGCCGACTGGCTCGGGAAGAAGGTCACCAGGTGCAAGTCGCCTCGTCGGCCGAAGACGCCTTCGAATTGGCGAGACAGGGGCGCTTCGACCTGGTGCTGCTCGACGTCCGTTTACCGGGCGTCGATGGATTGTCGGCCATGGCTCGCCTGCAGGAACTGGCGCCTGGGGCGCCGATCGTCGTGATGACCGCCTTCGGCAGCCTGGGGACGGCCGTCGAGGCGATCCGCAACGGCGCGTTCGATTACCTGACCAAGCCCTTCGATCTGGAGCGGGCGGCGGAGGTGATCGGCCGCGCTTTGGCGCAGCGTCAAGACAGCGCCGGCGCGGCGCATGTCGTAGAAACCGAAGCGGAGGCGGCAGAGGCGGAACAGGAAGAGTTGATCGGGGCCAGCCCGGCGATGCAGGAAGTCTTCAAGCGGATTGCGCTGGTCGCCCCGACGAGCGCCGCGGTGCTGATTACCGGCGAGAGTGGCACGGGCAAGGAGCTCGTGGCCCGGGCGATCCATCGCCATTCGCGCGAGGCGGCCGGTCCGCTGGTTTCCGTGAACCTGGCGGCGCTGAACCCGACGCTGGTCGAGAGCGAATTGTTCGGCCACGTCCGCGGCGCCTTCACCGGCGCCGATTTCGCCCGTCAAGGCCTGTTGGAGCTGGCCGACGGCGGAGCGGTGTTTTTTGACGAAGCGGGCGACATTCCGCTGCCGGTTCAGGTGAAACTGCTGCGAGCCCTGGAACAGCGAGAGGTTGTGCCGGTCGGCGACACTAAGCCGCGCCGCAGCACGTTCCGCGTAATCGCCGCGACGCACCGTAACCTGCGCGACGAAGTGCGCAAAGGGAACTTCCGTGAGGACCTTTTCTTCCGTCTGGCGGTATTCGAGATCCATCTGCCGCCGTTGCGAGAGCGGGGAGACGATATCGCGTTGCTGGCCGAACGGTTCTTGCAGAGGTTCTTGCGGTCCGGTGGCGCCAAGGTTCACTTTACCGGCGCCGCGCTGGACGAGTTGCGGCGCCGCCCGTGGCCGGGAAACGTGCGCGAGCTGCGCAATGCCGTCGAGCACGCTGCGTTGTTGGCTCGGGCCGGCGCCATTACGCCTGAACATTTGCCGCCGCGGATTGCCGGCCAGGCGCCGCCCGCCGAAGCGGAGGACGACTTGGGCCGGGCCGTTCGCAACTGGACGCTCAAGCGTCTGGCCGGCACAAGCTTGCCGGAGAATCTCTATCAGCAGTTTCTCGACCAGGCCGAACCGCCGTTGTTGACCGCCGTGCTCGAACGCACGAGCCATAACCGCGTCGCCGCCGCCAACCTGCTCGGCATCCACCGGGCCACGTTGCGCAAGAAACTGGGATAGGCGTCGGGAAAGTCGAAAGGCTAAGGTTAAATGTCGGAATTCGGAGATCGGAATGACAGCCAAGCCGGTAGGTCTCGAGACCTGACGCCCGCTGCCGAAGAGTCAACAACTTTTCCTACTTCCTACTCCCCAATCTCAACTCCCTCCTCTCTGCTCCATGCACGACGATATTCGCATCGGTACGTTGGTCAAAGCAGACCGGGCCCCGGCGAACTATATTCGCCAGATTTTGCCTCATGGTTTTGAGAGTTTCGAGCTGGTTTTTCCGCTCAACGTGGCGGAGTTAGACCTCGATCAGCTTGCGGCCGAGGTGCGCGACGTGCTGGAACGGCATGGCGGCGGCGCGAGCATCAGCTCGCTTGGCGTTTACGGCAATGCGCTCGTCGATGAGAAAGTCGCTCGGGCGTTTGCCGTGCTGATTGACGCCGCCGAGAAGTTCGGCTGCCGGCTGGTTTGCGGTTTTGCCGGGCGGATTCCCCATCGGCCGGTGCCCGAGTCGATGCCGGCGTTCAAGCGAGTCTTCACGCCGCTGGCCGCGCAGGCGGAAGATTGCGGCGTGCGGATCGCCTTCGAAAACTGTGAAAAGCGGGGCACGTGGGACTACGGAGACTGCAACATCGCCCACGCCCCGACGGCCTGGGAGATGATGTTCAACGAGGCGCCCAGCCCGGCCTTGGGGTTGGAGTGGGAGCCGTGTCATCAGTTGGTCAGCCTGATCGATCCCTTGCCGCAGTTGCGGCAGTGGGTCGACAAGGTGTTTCACGTCCACGGCAAAGACGCCACGATCATGTGGGATATCATCCGCACGTGCGGCATCCGCGGCGGCAAGCAGTACATCCATCACCGCACGCCGGGCTTCGGCGACACGAACTGGAACGACGTGATCAGCACGTTGCGGCTGGGCGGCTATCGCGGCTCGATCGACATCGAGGGTTGGCACGACCCCGTTTACCGCGATGATCTGGAAATGACCGGCCAGGTGCGAGCGCTCAACTACCTCAAAGAGTGCCGCGGCGGCCCGTTCGTGCCGAATCCGAAGTGAGCGAGGGAAGAGCTTCAATCCTCCTCTCTCCTCACTCCCCCAACACGTAGGCGAAGACGAGCGGCGCGACGATCGATGCGTCGGAGTTGATCATGAACTTCGGCGCCTCCTTGTCGAGCTTGTACCAGGTGATTTTTTCGTTCGGCACGGCGCCGGAATAGGAGCCGAACGAAGTGGTCGAGTCCGAGATCTGGGCGAAGTAGCTCCAGAGCGGCACTTTCTTCTCCAGGTCCTGGATGATCAGCGGCACGGCGCAGATGGCGAAGTCGCCGGCGATGCCGCCGCCGATCTGGAAAAAGCCGGGCCGGTGCTGCTCAACGTTCTCCAAGTACCACTTGACCAGGTGCTCCATCTGCTCGGTGCCGCTTTTGATCACCGAGTGGCTCTTCACTTCGCCTTCCATCACCCGGGCCGCGAAAATGTTGCCGAGCGTCGAGTCTTCGTAGCCGGGTGCGTAGACCGGAATGCCCATCTCGTAGGCGGCCCAGACCCAGGAGTGTTCCTTGGGAAGTTGCTTGTGTTCGTCGATTACGCCGTCTTCGAACAGGCGATAGAAATACTCGCACGCGAAGTGCGATTCGCCCTTTTCGCCGGCCTCGATCCAGTACTCCAGCAACTTGCCTTCGATATGGCGGATGACCGTTTCGGGGATGCAGGTGTCGGTCACGCGGTTGAACCCGTCGTCGCGCAGTTGCTGCTCGTCCGCGGGCGACAGGTCGCGATAGTGAGGCACCATGCGATATTCGTTATGGGCCACCAGGTTGAAGATGTCTTCTTCAAAGTTGGCGGCGGTGCAGGAGATGGCGTGGATCTTGCCGGCGCGAATCATCTTGGACAGCGAGATGCCCAGTTCCGCGGTGCTCATCGCTCCGGCCATCGCCAGGAGCATTTTGCCGCCTTGTTCCACGTGCTGTTTCCAGGCCTTCGCGGCGTCGACCGTCTCGCGAGCGTTGAAATGCCGGAAATGATGATCCATGAATTGCGTAATCGACATGGCAAGACCCAGGGCTAAAGCGTGCGAAACAAGACGCCGGCGGCTTCGGAACGGGCGGAAACGAATTCAACGTTTCCTTTCGCCGCACGTCCCGGCCGCTCCCTGTGGGTGGGCAAGGCCGCACGGCGAAACCGCTTCCGGCCGCTCTTTCGCGGCGCAAGGCGGCTATTGTAGAGAAAAAGCGCGGCAGCGTCAGGGGGCGCGTCGACCGTGCCCCTGCCGGGCCCTTACCGCAGCTTCATCTCGCAACTCATGCCGCCCGCGGCGGGCAGGTACGCGCTGCGAGCGTAATCAATCACCATGCGGTGAGCGCTGAACCGCCAGGCCAGCGAACTGATGGAGTTCATCATTCGCTTGATCCAATGCCGGGGCAAACCATCGATATCGCGGTCGTAGTAGAGCGGAATCACCTCTTGCTCCAGCACTCGATACAGGTCTTCCGCATCGCGATGGTCGTTGACTTCGTCGGAAACGTGGCTCGTGCCGCGGCCGATGGCAAAGCCGTTGCTGCCGTCGTAGGCTTCGGCCCACCAGCCGTCGAGCACCGACAGGTTGAGCCCGCCGTTGAGCACGACTTTCTGGCCGCTGGTGCCCGAGGCCTCGAGCGGCCGGCGCGGATTGTTGAGCCAGACGTCGACGCCTTGCACCATGTGGCGGCAGACGTTGATGTCGTAGTCTTCCAGGAAAGCGACGCGCCCGACAAATCGCGGGTCGTGCCGCAGATTGGCGATCTTTTTGATCAACTGCTTGCCCGGTTCGTCGGCCGGATGGGCCTTGCCGGCAAAGATCACCTGGATCGGCCGGTTGGGGTCGCAGAGCAGTTCGTAGAATCGATCGACGTCGGTGAGCAGCAAGTCGGCGCGCTTGTAGGTGGCGAAGCGGCGGGCAAAGCCGATCGTCAGCACGTTCGGATCGAGCATGTTCCGGGCCGCTTCGACGACGTCGTCGCTTTCGCCGCGGCGGCGGCACTGCCGGCTGACGCGGCGGCGCACGAAGGCCAGCAGCAGGTTTTTCAACGCATGGTGCGATTCCCAAAGTTCGCCCGGATCGACGTGGTGGATGCCCTGCCACGATTCCGGCTCGAACATGTTCTTGAACCAGTTGACCGGAAAGTTGCGGTCGTAAAGCTGCAGCATCTGCCAGGCCAGCCAACTCGGCACGTGGACGCCGTTGGTGATGTGGCCGATCGGAATTTCCTCTTCCACGCGCCACGGCCACAGATGGGCCCACATCCGTCGGCTGACATGCCCATGCAAAGAGCTGACGGCGTTCGCCCGCCGCGATAGTTTCAGCGCCAGCACGGTCATACAGAACGTTTCGCCGCCATTGTGCGGCTCGACGCGTCCCAGGCCCATCAGTTGATCGTGCGAAATGCCCAATTGGTCGCGCAGCGGGCCCAAGTGCTCTTCGATCAGCCCGCTGTCGAAGCGGTCGTGACCGGCCGGCACGGGCGTGTGCGTGGTGAAGACGGTGTGCTGCGCAACGTCCCGCAGCGCCTCGTCAAAGCTCAGGCCGTCCGAGTGCATCATGTCGCGAATGGCTTCCAGCGTGGCGAAGGCGCTGTGCCCTTCGTTCAAGTGATACACGCCGGGCGAAATGCCGAGCGCCTCAAGCGCCCGGGCGCCGCCGACGCCCAGCACCAACTCCTGGCGAATGCGCGTCCGATGATCGCCGCCGTACAGCCGGCTGGTCAGTTCGCGGTCTTCCGGGCTGTTGCCGTCGACGTCGCTGTCGAGCAGGTACAGGCTGACCCGGCCGACGCGCATCAACCAGACTTTGGCCACCAACTGGCCCGTGCGGGTGTCGATGGTGACGTGGATCGGTTTGCCGTCGATCCCCACGGCCGGCACCATCGGCACGTTCTCGACCTTCGTGTCGAGATACTCCTGCATTTGGTAGCCGTCCTGATCGAGGTGCTGCTTGAAATACCCTTGATCGTAGAATAGGCCGATGGCCACGAACGGCACGCCCAGGTCGCTGGCCGTTTTCACGTGGTCGCCCGAGAGCACGCCCAGGCCCCCCGAGTAGATCGGCACCGATTCGTGCATGCCGAACTCGGCCGAGAAATAAGCGACCGGTTTCGAGCCCAGCACGCCGGCGTGCGTCGAGCCCCAGGTCTGATTGCTGCTAAGATACTCCTTCAGCAGACGATAGGCATGGTTGATCCGGCTGTAGAGGACCAATTCGGAGGCCCGCATTTCCAACCGCTCGGGCGTGAATTCGCTCAGCAGGGCGATTGGGTTATGATCGAGCTGGCGCCAGCGAATCGGGTCGAGATCGCGAAAGAGATTGACGACTTCCGGCTGCCAGCTCCACCACAGGTTATTGGCCAGAGCCAGGCATTTGTCGTAAGGGGTGGCGGAACCGACTCCCACAGCAGACCGTCTGGGGGGCGTAGAAGCAGGGGCAGTGTCTGTTTGACTCATCCATGTATCCTTGCGCATGACCAAGCGCGAGCGAGCAATGCTAGCGTTTCTAGAAGCGCGCATTATAGCGATTTGGTAAAACGGGGCGACCCCAGTGTTCCCGAGACGCATTCCCGCCGACTAGAAAAACTCCCTAGAGACCCCCTCAATGACCTCTCCTTCGCACATCTGCTCCCCGGACGACCCGGCCCTAGCTGACTTGTGCCGACGGCTCGCCGCCAGCGCCGACGCGCTCGACGCCGCCGGGGCCTGGCCGAGTGAACAACTGGAAGCGTGCCGCCGGCACGGAGTATTCCGTTGGTTTGTTCCGCCGGAGTTTGGCGGTCAGGGCTGGGGCGAACAGGAGCTGATCCGGGCTTACCTGCGTCTTAGCGGCGCTTGTCTGGCGACGACCTTCGTGCTGACCCAGCCTCAGGGCGCGGCTCGCCGTATTGCCGCCAGCGGCAACGAGGCGTTGAAGGCCAGGTTGTTGCCTCGGCTGGCGGCCGGCGAGGCCTTGGCCACGGTTGGCATTTCCCACCTGACGACGAGCCGCCGGCACCTGGCCCGCCCCGTTCTGGCGGCGCACGAAGCGGGCGACGGCTTCACGCTGGACGGGACGATTCCCTGGGTCACCGGCGGCGGCCAGGCCGATTACATCACGATCGGCGCCACCTGCGACGACGGGCGGCAGATTCTGGCCGTGCTGCCGACCGACCTGCCGGGCGTGGCGCCGCAACCGCCGGCGAACCTGGTCGGGCTGAGCTCGACGCACACCGGCGAAGTCCGCTGCCAGAACGTGCGCTGGGCGCCGAGTGGCTCTTGGCCGGTCCGGTCGAAAACGTGTTATCGCAAGCCAAAGGCGCAGGAACGGGCGGAGCGCAAACCTCCGCGTTAGCCATCGGGCTGGCCTCCGCCGCCCTGGAATTCTTCGAAGCGGAAGCCGAAAAGCGTTCGGATCTGGCGCCCGCGGCGGTCAGCTTGCGCGAAGAACATCGACGGTTGGAGCACGACTTGTTTACGCTGGTTGCCGGCGCGGCGGCCTGCTCGGCGGAGGACTTGCGCGCGCAGAGCGAACAGCTTTGTCCTGCGCTCGGCGCAAGCCGCATTGACCGCCGCCAAGGGAAGCGGGTACGTGAGCGGACACCCGGCAGGGCGTTGGTGCCGCGAGGCGCTGTTCTTTCTGGTCTGGAGCTGTCCCCAGCCGGTGGCCGCCGCCGCCTTGTGCGAGTTGGCCGGCTTGAGCGATTAGACGCGGACCGGTCCGCCTTGCACCAATTGGGCGAACTCGGTACCCTGCTCGCCGCGATAAACGCGTTTTCCATTTCTGCCCGTCGGCGCCCGCCGGGAAAAACGATTCTCTGCTGGGTCGCCAGACGCCTTTCGGGCGCCGCCATGTTCGCTCATAGCCGTAAAGACCTGATGCTCGTGACGCTCGGGTTGTTAATGCCGGCGCTGGTTCTTGCCGACTGCCGCTACTTCGACCAACTGGGATGGATCAGTCAGTCGATGCTGGCGGCGCTCGCCATCGGGCTGATTGGCACGAACTATCAGTGCGTCGGCCACAACTTCGTGCATAATCCGTTCTTTCTCGCGCCGGTGTTGAATTGTGCTTTCTCTCTGATTAACAGCCTGTCGCTTGGCATGCCGCAGACGCTGTACAAGTACCATCACCTGAACCATCACCGTTTCAATAATGATAAGAAACGCGCGGGCGAAGCCGAAACGAGAGACCGCTCGTCAACCTATCGCTTTGCGGCCCATCCGGAGCGCGAAGAAGGCCTCTTCACCTACGCATTTCTAGGGCCGTTCCGTACGGAATTGCGGGCGCCGTACCTCGAAGCCAAGGCCAGGCGACGGGCGTGGCTCGTCTGGCTGGAATGCGGCGCCCTAACCGGCTTCTCGGTCAGCGTGTTGCTGACGGAACCGAGGTGTTTTTTCTGCTTCCTGCTGCCCGTCTGGTACGGCGGCCAGGTCTTCGCACTGGCTGAAAACTGGCTGGAGCATCATCGGGCGACGCCCGGCAATCGGCTGGCCGATTCCGTGAGCTGCTATGGCCGGCTTTACAATCTGATCTGGTTCAACAACGGCTACCATCAAGAGCACCATTACCGTCCGACCGTCCACTGGACGAAGATCGCCGACGTGCGCAACGAAATGCTGCCCGACGAGCAGCGGCAAGTCGTGCTCGGCGCGCACTGGTTCAATTGGCGCCCGCGAAGCGAAGGCCCGGCGATTTTGGCAACGCCGGGCCGAGTCGAGCACGAACCGTTCGATCAACCCCAGGCCGCGCCGGCGTCGCTGCAAAACTGCGGCTCCTAGGCGGACAGCGGCGACAACTCCTCGGTTATTCACGGAGCGTCATTTTACTTCGTCGCGATACGGCTTCTGCTGGCGGTAGAGTTCCAGTCGAGCCGTATACTGCCCCTTCTTTTTATCGGACTTCTCGCGGGCAATTGCTTTCACTTCCCACTCGCGGGCGTGCGTGAAGTCGCCATTTTCGGCGTAGGCGGCGGCCAGCGTGTCGAAATGGCTGGCATATTTTCCGCCGCTGAGCCGGTAAGCCTGCGTTGCATTCAAGAATGCGGCCTTGCCGTCGCGGAATTGCTCGTCGGGGCAGGTGGCTTGCAACCAGGCGAGCGCCTGGTGCGCGCTGGCATTCTGGGGATCGACCTTGAGCGCTCGATGATAGTCGGCCAGCGCCGGTTCATATTCTCCCCGGCGGCGACGCGTTACGCCGCGGTTGATATAGGCCAATCCGTTCTCGGCATCGGTCTGGACGGCCAGGTCAAAGTCCGTCAACGCCTTGTCGAGCTCGCGCTTTTCCAGCCAGGCGAAGCCGCGGTTATTGTAGGCCAAGGAGAATTCGGGATTCAGCCTCAGCGCTTTGTCTGCGTCCGAAATGGCCTTGTCATAATCGCCTTTTGATTCCCAGGCCCAGCTTCGGTTGCTGTAAGCAATTGTATATTTCGGATCGATCCGCAGGGCTTCGCTGAAGTCGTCGATCGCCCGGTCGTACTCTTCCTTTTGCATCCATGCGAAGCCGCGCTCGTTGTGGTCGTAAGCGCTATTCGGCTTGAGCCGCAGGGCTTGCGTGTAATCGGCGATCGCGCGGTCGTAGTTTCCCTTCTTGCTCCATGCATAAGCGCGGTTGCCGTAGGCGTCGGCATAGCGGAGGTTGAAGCGCAAGGCGTTATCGGCGCTGGCGATGGCCTTGTCGTAGTCGCCCTTATAGTTCCAGGCGTTGGCCAGGTTGTTGTGCGCGGCGATGTCGGCGGCGTTGATCCGCACCGCCTGGTTGAAGTCGGCGATGGCCAGGTCGTACTCGCCTTTTTCCAACCGCGCAAAGCCGCGATTATTGAAGGCCGCGTCGTTACCCGGATCCAGCCGCACCGCCTGATCGGCGTCGGCCAGCGCCTGGTCGTGCTCGCCTTTCATGTTATAAGCGAAGCTCCGTTCGACGTACGCGCGCGCGTGGTAGGGACTGAGTCGCAGAGCCTCGTTCAAGTCGGCAAGGGCGCGATCGTAATCGCCTTTCGCGTTCGAGTCGTAGCCCCGATCATAAAACGTCTGAGCGTCTTGGGCGGCCAACCATGCGCAATCGATCAGGCATGCGGCCACGGCGAGAAAGACGCTCCGCAACGGATGAGACATGACAAGGCTCCTTTCGAGAAACGGCATCCACGCACGACAGTGCGTTTCCCAGCAAGCAAGATGCGTGCCACGCCCTCGCCGTGCACTGTCGTCGCCGTTTTTTCGAAACAACCGGTCGATCCCGCCGCTCGGCGCGTGCGCCTCCGCCCGTGCGCGAGGCGCACGCCCGACAATCGGTTCCCGCGCTTCACTCGAGTTAGAGCCTCCCGCCGCGACCGCGCGGCTTATGCGAGGGCGTTGTCGCCCGGAGCGACGCGGCATGGAAATCACCGAAGTCGCGTCAGTCCTGAAGGTCGAACTCGAACGCCTTCGGGTCGGCTCCCGGCACGACGGCCTTTAAATCCGAAGATTCCGGGCTGCCGTATTTTTCCGGAAGCAGCGATTTGGGTTCTCCCGGGGCTTCCGCCGGCGACTGCCCGGACTTCGACTTCTCTTCCATCTGGCGGAAAAGATCTTCTCCGCTTGCACCGCTGGCGGCAGGCGTTTCGAGCTTCTGCACGGTGACGACGTATTCGCCCGCGGCGGCGCCGTCTCCCGGCTCATAGGTTTGCAACACGAACGCCCCTTCAGCGTCCGTGCGACTAAAGGCGCCGGGCCCTTGTCCGGCTTTCGGATGAAAGGAGACGTGGCGCCCGCCACCGGCTGCCCCTTGTAAGTAACTTTGCCCGTCACCTGATGCGTGCCGACGCGATTCGCGGCCGCACCGCCTCCCTTCGAGCAGCCGAAAGCGGACGCGACGATGATCGCCATCGTGCAAACCGCGAGACGCGTTCCCGCGAAAGAATGACTCCGAACGCAACTGACGAACATCCTCATGTCTTTTTTACTCCTGGTGGCTAGGGTCAAGACTCTCGATCATTCGCGGCTTTGCAGCCGAACGCATTCTAAGCGACGGAGAAAAAGGCGACCGCCCGAGTACGACTGTCTTTTTAGTTTTAAACTTAAGTTTTAGACGACTTAGTTATTGTATGTGTCGTGAAAATTAAAGTTGTTTTGTAGTTATATGTCAGCATTGCGATGAATGTTAAATTGATTGACATTTGCTTATGCTTCCACTATGACGGCTAAGGGCTCGGCGTTCAATGCATCCATCAACGCGTCTGCGGTCCGGGAGAGGCGGTCTGGGGGGGAGACGGTCTGGGAGAGAATTGTTGCGCTCTAGGCAACTACACGCCAGCGACTCCGTAAACGAACGGGCGGCGCCTGCTTGTTTTTCGGCATGCTACGCGCGCAGCGCGGCGTCGGCCGGCCGCTCCGAATCACTCGCGATTTGGGCGGCTGCGAATGGTCTCTCAAGTCGTAGCTTCTCAAACCGCAAGCGTAGCATCCGTTCATTTTGTCTCATGGCTCGCGGGCCCCGTGATTGTCCGCTAGTCGCCGCAGGGAAACGTTGCGAGCGAGTCGCCCCCCGGGCGCGTCGAGTCGTAAGCCCTGCTTAGCTCAACGTCATTCCTTGATTTGCGGAGTTCGCCTCATGAATCGTCGTACTTTCACATTGCGCTCAGGCTTCACGTTGGTAGAGTTGCTGGTCGTCATCGCGATCATAGGGCTGTTGATCGCGCTGCTGCTCCCGGCGGTGCAGGCGGCGCGCGAGGCGGCGCGAAAGTCGCAATGCAGCAATAATCTCAAGCAGCTCGGGCTGGCGCTGCAAGGCTATCACGACACGAACAGCGGCTTTCCGATGATGCGCGGCAGCGGCGCGTATTCCACCTACAACGCGATGGGCTGGATCGCGCTGCTTCCGTTTCTGGAGCAGCAGGCGCTGGCCACTCAGATTGGCGAGGCCCCGAACACGTCGCTCTATTCCTGGACAACGTCATTCGCGCCTTGGCAGGTGGCGATTCCCGTCTACCTGTGCCCTTCCGATCCGACCTCCGCCTCTCCCTCGGGAACCGGCAGCATCAAGACGCGCAGCTACCGCATGTCGGTAGGCGACACGATCAAGGACAATTGGGCCGGAGCGACTCGGGGTGTGTTCGGCTACGCCACGCATACGAAGATTCGCGACATTACGGACGGCACGAGCAATACCATCGCGATGAGCGAACACGTCATCGGCAAGCTGAACGAATACGATGCAAAGGCTTGGGTCGCCCAGGGGATCACGGGCTACGATCTGAATCCCAGCGTCTGCCTGGCGGTGCAGCCGGGGAGCGGATTTTATCCCGCCTCGCAACCGGTGATGCGGCCTGATTTCACGAACATCTGGCCGGACGGGTCGCCGCACTGCGCGGCATTCACCACCGTGTTGCCGCCGAATTCGCCGTCCTGCGGTTACAGCACCAACTATGTGAGTTGGGAATTGCTGAGCGCCTCCAGTTATCACGCCGCCGGAGTTCAAGGGTTGATGGTGGACGGATCGGTCCGCTTCCTCAGCGACGGCATCAACTGCGGAACGTTGACCGCCGCCAACGTCACCACGGGGCCCAGCCCTTACGGCGTCTGGGCGCGCTGGGAAGCAAGAGCGGCCGCGAGCAGACGGGCGACTTGTAAGCGACCTGCAAGTCAATGCCGACAATCGCCCGCCGCTTCGAGTGCCCGAAGGGCTACTACGACGAAAAGAATTCCTATGAAAAAAGCCCCCCGACCAGAATCGGGGGGCTTTTTTTGGGAGAGAACGTCAAGGGGTGGCTAAAGGGACTTGAACCCTCGACCCCCAGATCCACAATCTGGTGCTCTAACCAACTGAGCTATAGCCACCATCGGCGCCCTGGCGGGCAAACGTTCGAAACTGAACGGCCGCAAGGTCTCGGGCGGTCCGGCCGCGCAGCTTCGAAGAGCTTAAGATTACCACGAAATCGCAGGCCGACAAGTCCGGCGGAAGAGTCGTTGAAGCGGAAGTCGCCGCAATCGCATCGCGAGCGCTGCCTGCCCGGCTGTTTTGTTTCGGCGAATGGGCCTAACCCCCGGCGAAGTCACGTCTTCAAGCAAGCGTGGTCGCCCGCCGCCGCCAATCTCAGCGCCGCCCGGTCCGGACTTGTGACCGCGAGACCGCGGGAACTCAGCCCTGCTTGCGGCCCAGCATCCGGTCGAGCGCGTCGGAAGTCTGGTAGATCAGGGCTTCCGGGTAGTGCTGGAACGGATGGAAGTACTCAAACGTCAGGTAACCCCGGTAGCCGACCTGGTCGAGCGCTTCGATCACGGCCGGCCAGTTGGTCGTGCCGTCGAGCAGCGTACGGAAGGTGTGCAGGTTGAACTCGTGCGTCCGCTTGTCCCACTCCTTGAAATGGATGTTCTTGATCCGCTTGCCGAGCATTTTTACCCAATGCTCGGGGAACTGGTACTCCATGATGTTGCCGGTGTCGAAGTGCACCTGCACGTGCTTGCTGCCGAAGCTATCGACAAAATCGATCATCTCCTGCGGGCTGAACAGGAAGCCGTTGGCGAAGATGTTTTCCAGGTTCAGGTACACGCCCGCCCGTTCCGCGATGGGCACGAGCTCGCTGATGGCCGCACGGGCCCGCTCGTGGCAGACGTCGTTGGGCACCGGCTCGACGCCTTCCAACCAGGGGATGTAGACGGCGCCCGGCACGACCAGCAGGTTCTCGGTTCCGAGCAGGCCGGCCGCCTGGATCATCTGCCGGGCCAGTTGCAAGCCGCGCTTTCGCCGCTCCGGATCGTGATGCGTGAGCGAATAAGGCCAATAAAGAAACGAGCAGACGCCGCTGATGGCAATGCCGACCTTATCCGCCAACTTGCGTATGGCCTCGATCTCGGCCGGCTTCGATTCGGCGGACAGCTCGCCCTCCAAGGCGAAATTGACTTCCACGCCGTCGAAACCGGCGTCTTTCGCCAAAGCGAAGCAGTCTTCCAGCGACATTTGCTGGGGATAGGGAAAGGCCCAGAGATTGATTGATTTCTTCATCTCGAAGCGGCGGTGGGCCGAGCGGGCCTTGCGCGGCTGCGGCTTCGCCGATTCAGAATCGGTTTCGGCCGCCTCCAGCAAGCCTTGGGCGGCGAGAAACGTCGTCCCGAAAGCCGTGGCGTAGCCGAGCAATTCGCGGCGGTCCAACCGAGGTTTGGGCTCGGCGGCGGATGCAGATCGGTTTTTCGAGGAAGATGAGTGCGACATGGCGACAGGCTCGCTGGTGGGAGGCGCGATAGAACAGGGGACAAAAAAGCGCCGGCAAACAAACTCGCTGTTCGTTGCCGACGCTCCGGCTCATCAGATGGATTTTCGCATGAGCGCGGCGATTTGTCTAACGTTCCCAAGCCGCACGCATCTAGATCATTGCCGGGCTCACATCGCTCCGACCGGCCGATACTGTGCGTTTCCGATACCGAGAATCGGATAGAAAATAAACGGCAGCAGAATCAAGCCCACGGCAAAGCCGGCCCCTTGCCCGAAACGATTGGCAAGTTCAACAGCGACCAGGATTGCCACGATCACATTGACGCACGGAATGAAGAACAGCAGCAGCCACCAGATTGGCTTGCCGACAATTTCCAGCATGACCACCATGTTATAGATAGGAATCAGCGCGGCCCAACCCGGTTTTCCCGCTTTGGTAAAGATCTTCCACGCCGCGGCAATGACCACGACGGCGATTGCAAGCTCGATGAGCAAGATCACGCCCATAGCGGCGCCGCCAGCATCCTGAGAAAAATCATTTTGGGCCAGCAACGCGATCGAAGCAGCGTCCATAACGGTCTCCGGCGAAAAAGTATGAGGCGGCAAAAAAAGGCGGCTCCACCCGACTGGGCGGTGCGGGGATCCTAGTGCAGCTTGCGCTGAAGTGCAAGAAAATTGCGATTTTGATTTGAACCGTGTGATCCGTGGCGAAACGCTGCAATCGACGGCGCCAACTTGCACAACCCGGGCGTTTGCCAACATAATCACCCGGTCGCATCGACCTTGTTCGAGCGTCTCGGAAACTCGTAGACACCTTGTGGTACACCCGGTCCCGTTTGAGCAAGCCCATGAAAGCCGCCTATATCGAGCAAGTCGGTCCCCCGGAAAACATTGTTTATGGCGACCTGCCGGAGCCCGAACCGACGGCGGCGCAAGTGCTGGTGCGCGTCAAGGCGGTGGCGGTCAATCCGATCGACGCGTACATTCGCAGCGGCGCCGTGAAGATGGAACTGCCGCGGCCGTTCGTCGTCGGCTGCGACCTGGCCGGCGTGGTGGAGAAGTGCGGCCCCGACGCCCAGCGTTTCAAGCCCGGGCGAGCGCGTCTGGGGCAGCAACCAGGGATTGATGGGCCGCCAGGGAACGTTTGCCGAGTTCGCCGCGGTCGACGAGAGTTGGCTCTATCCGACGCCGGAGGGCGTCGGCGACGAGCAAGCGGCGGCCGGCGCGCTGGTCGGCATCACGTCGCATCTGGGACTGTTCCGCTGCGCAAATTGGCGGCGGGCGAAATCCTGTTTGTCAACGGCGGATCGGGGGGCGTCGGCTCAACCGTGGTGCAAATGGCCAAGGCGGTTGGCGCTCGTGCGATAACTACGGCCGGTTCGGCGGAAAAGGTCGAAGTCTGCCGCAGTCTGGGGGCTGACCTGGCCATCAATTACAAGACCGAAGACGTCGACGCCGCCATTCGCAAGTTTGCGCCCGGCGGGGTGAACGTGTGGTGGGAGACGCTGCGCGAACCCGATTTCGAACGCACCGTGCCGCTGTTGGCGCAACGCGGACGGATGATCGTCATGGCGGGCCGCGACGCCAGGCCGGTATTCCCCGTCGGCCCGTTCTATGTCAAGGATTGTTCGCTGTTCGGCTTTGCCATGTTCAACGCCACGCCCGACGAACAGCGAGCCTGTTCGGCAGACATCAACCAGTGGCTGGCGGGCGGCCAATTGAAGCCGCGCATCGATCGCGTCCTTCCCCTGGCCGACGCGGCGCAGGCCCATCGCCTGCAGGAAGACAATACGCTCAACAAGGCCGGGACGCTGGCCGGCAAAATCGTGTTAACGCCGTAGCGAGCCTGCATGTCGATCGACGTCGCTCATTATCACGGCTGGCACGGTCCGCTGCGTTCGCCCTGGTCGGCATCGCTGGCCATCGTGCGCGTGGCGCTGATCCAGGTCTTTCGCCGCAAGGCGTATTGGCTGGTATTGGCGCTGGGACTGACTCATTTCCTGCTGGTGTGGGCGATGATTTACGCGGTGAACCAGGCAGGCCAGCCGCCTGAAATTCGTCAGGAGGCGCTCGAGCGGCTTGGCTTTGCCGTGTCGCGGAGCGGCGAAGCCAAGAACGGCTACCTGGCGTTCATGGAACGGCAATGCGTGCCCGTCATGATTCTGCTGGCCTTCTCCGGCAGCCTGCTGGTCGGCAGCGATTTCAGATCCGGCGCCGTCGCCTTTTATCTATCGCGACGGATCGACCGGCGGCACTACATCATCGGCAAGCTGGGCGCCATTGGCGCCATCGTCTCGTTGCTCACGACCATTCCGGCCTTGCTACTGTATTTCGAATACGGAATGTTCAGTCCCTCGCTGCAATATTGGATTGACAACTGGCGGTCGCTGGCGGCCGTATTGGTTTACGGCGCCGTGCTGGCCGTGGTGCTCAGCATCTGGCTGGCGAGCTTGTCGGCCTATCTGCAGCGCGTGGCGCCGATCGCCATTGCCTGGGCGACGTTGTTCATTCTGCCCAAGCCGTTGCGCACGCTGTTGACCAGGGACAAATACGACTATTGGAACCTGATCGATCCCTGGCGAGACATTCACTATGCCGGGAGGTTGGGCTTCGGCGAATTGAAAAACGGCGACGAACGGCAGTTCGCCCTGTGGGCGGCCGCCTTTCTGGCGGTCAGTTGCGCGATTGCGCTCGTGGCGCTGGTGCGGCGGGTGCGCGCGGTTGACGTCGTCGAGTGAGCGGGGCGAGGCATGATGCTCTGTTTTGATCGCGTTACGAAATTCTACGGCCCGGTGATCGGCATCAACGACATCAGTTGCCGCATCGGACCGGGTATCACCGGCCTGCTGGGCGCCAACGGGGCCGGCAAATCGACGCTCATGAAGCTGGCCAGCGGACAATTGCGGCCGAGCTCGGGCTCCGTGCGGATCGGCCAGCACGCCGCCTGGTCGAGCGCCGCCAAACGCCTGTTCGGCTACAGCCCGGACATCAACAGTTTCTACGAGGAGATGACGGGCCGTGAGTTCGTGTACGCCATGACGCGGCTGTACGGCTATCCGCGCCGTGAAGCGCGCGAGCGGACCGAGCGGGCGCTGGACGAGGTCGGCATGACGCCGAGGGCCGAGCGGCGCATCGCCGGCTGCAGCCACGGCATGCGGCAGCGCATCAAGCTGGCGCAGGCCCTGGTTCACGATCCGCCCCTGCTGTTGTTGGACGAGCCGCTCAGCGGCATCGATCCCGGCGGACGAAAGGTCATCAACGATCTGTTGGCCAGGCTGGCCGACGCCGGCAAGACGATTCTCGTGTCGAGCCATATCCTGGTGGAGATCGAACAGCTCGCCGACACGGTACTGATGATCGCCCGGGGCCGGATTCTCGCCTCGGGCACGTTGGGCGAAATTCGCGAGATGCTTGACGATCAGCCGCTGACGATCGAAATCGTCGCCGAGCCTGCGCCGCGTTGGCCGCCCTGTTGGCGGAGTTCCCTGAGGTCCGCAGCATCGAGATCCGCGACGAGGCGCTGATCGTGCGAACCTCGGCGCCCAAGCGGTTCTTTGCCGAGTTGGGAGAGCTGGTCGTGCGCGAAGGACTCGAAGTACATCGCCTGCAAACGCTCGACGCCGGGGCCGACGCCGTCTTCGGCTATCTTGAGGGAGGCGTGCGATGAGCTTGCTCCGCGCCTGGCTGACGCTCGTCTGGCTCTCCTTCCGCCGGCTGCTCTGGTCGGCCAGCACGCTGATGATCTTGTTCCCGTTGGTTGCCGGCGGGCTGTTCTTGCTGAAACGCCGCTACGGCGCCATGGAGGACGTCGAGGCGGCCTTCGCCATGTACAGCAACTTTCTGATCCTGGTGTTCGCTTCGATCCTGATACCCATCTGCGCCTTGGCCTACGGCACGGCCAGCATCGGCGGCGACCGCGAAGACCGGACGCTGTTGTTCCTGCTCGTCCGGCCCATTCCGCGCTGGTTGATCCTGCTGGCAAAATTCACCGCCACGCTGCCGTTGACCATCGGCCTGACGGCGGCCAGTTTCTTCATTTACTGCCGCCTGGCCGGCGAGCCGGGCGAGCTGGCGTACCAGCTTTACTTGCCGACCGTGCTGTTCATCACGCTGGCGTACGTCTCGCTGTTCCACCTGTTTGCCGTCTCGCTGCGGCACGCCACGATTGTGGCTTTGATCTACGCGATCTTCATGGAGGTCTTGCTCGGCAATCTGCCTGGCATCATCAAACGCGTGGCGGTCAACTACTACGGCCGGTCGCTGATGTATTCTTACGGCGCGAGCGAAGGGCTGACCCGGCCTGAATTCTTCGAACCGCTCTCAGCCAGTGCGGGCGCCTGGGCGCTCGGCGGCATTGCTCTCGGCGCCATTTTGTTGGCGATGCTGGTCTTCGAGCGCCGCGAGTATCGGGATTTGACCTGAGGCCGGAAGGTCCAAGGTCCAAGGTCGGAAGTCGGAAGTCGGCTTTCAGCTCCCAAACTCTCTCTCCTCTCTCTCTCCCTCTTCCCTCACACTTGAAACACGCCCAGGCGGAAGGGCTCTGACTCTGCGTGCCGGGTGGCGATTTCCAGAGCGAAGATGAGTTCTGTCGCGCGTCTGCGCCGGATCGATGATTCCGTCGACCCAGCCGCGGGCGGCGGCGTAGCGGACGTCGGTCTGGCGCTCGTAGTCGCTGCGTGCACCTTGTCACGCAGCCGCCCAGTTCCTCGGCGTCGACTTCTGGCCTTGTCGCTCGAGGCTCTTGATGGTCATGTCCAGCAGCGTCGACGTGGCCTGTTCGCCGCCCATCACGGCGCATCGGGCCGTGGGCCAGGCGAAGATCAGCCGCGGATCGAAGGCTTTGCCGCACAAGGCGTAGTTGCCGGCGCCGTACGAGCCGCCGATGATCACCGTCAGCTTGGGCACCCGGCTGTTGCTGATCGCGTTGACCAGCTTGGCGCCGGCCTTGATGATGCCCGCCCGTTCGCTGTCGCGGCCGACCATGAAGCCGTTGACGTCCTGCAGAAACACGATCGGCAGCCAGTCCTGGTTGCAGTTCATCACGAAGCGGGCCGCCTTCTCGGCGCTATCGACGTACAGCACGCCGCCGAATTGCATCGGCCCTTCGGCAGGACGCACCTGGTGGTGCTGGTTGGCCACGATGCCGACCGGAAAGCCGCCGATGCGGGCCGTGCCGCAAACCAGCGTCTGACCGTACTCGGCCTTGTATTCGTCGAAGCTGTCGGCGTCGACGATGCAGTCGAGCACTTCGCGCACTTCGTATTCGCGGCGCGGATCCGCGCTGACGAGATCGTAAATATCGCGGCCCGGCCGCGGCGGGCGGCGCGGCGGCATGCCGCACGAAAGGCGCGGGAGGCGAATCTGCATCGGGCGCGCACGGCCGCCGTCAGCCGCCGCAGGCGAGCCAGGCAGGCCGCGTCGTCGGGTCGCGATAGTCGATCGTGCCGCTGACCTGGGCGTGCATCTCGGCGCCGCCCAGCTCTTCGCTGGAGACCTCCTGGCCGATCGCGCTCTTCACCAGCGCCGGCCCGGCCAGGTACAGGCCGGAGCCTTCGGTCATCAGCAGCTTGTCGCACAGCACCGGCAGGTAGCCGCCGCCGGCGACGCAGTTGCCCATGATGGCGGCGAGCTGGCCGATGCCCGCGGCCGAGATGACGGCGTTGTTGCGGAAGATGCGGCCGAAGTCGTCCTCGTCGGGGAAGACGTCCTCCTGCAGCGGCAGAAACACGCCGGCCGAATCGACGAGATAGACCAGCGGCAGGCGGTTTTGAAAGGCGATCCGCTGCGCACGCAGCACCTTCTTGGCGGTGGCGGGAAAGAACGCGCCGGCCTTCACCGTGGCGTCGTTGGCGATGATCATGTGCCGACGGCCGGCGATCGTGCCGATGCCGCAGACCACCCCGGCCGCGGGCGCTCCGCCCCAGTCGGAATACATTTCCCAGCCAGCCCACAGTCCGAGCTCGAAAAACGGCGCATCGGGATCGATGAGCTGCTGGATTCGCTCGCGAGCGGTCATGCGCCCCTTGGCATGTTGCCGGTTGATGGCTGCCTGCCCGCCGCCCGTAGCGATTTCCGCCTCGAACTCGGCGTAGCGATGCGCTAATTCGTCGAGGCGTTCAGAGGAACTAAAAGCCATGAAACTCCCGTCTCCCAAGGCCTCTTCGATATCAACCTGACGCATGATAACGCCCGAATGATTCAGGCGTTAGCCCAACCGGGCAAGGGGTCGGTGGCGCCCGTTGTCCCGCCCGCCTCCGCCGCGATTCCCGTTGCCGGCGGGGAGCGGGCGGCGGGTCAGTCGTCTCACGGTTCGTCTTATTTTGGGACGGAATTGGGGAGTCGGCGCGTGCTTCCGGGTGCTGGCCAGCTTGTTTTCCTCCGCCCGTCGAAATTCGCTTCGAAGGTTATAAAAGAACTGCACGCGGCGTTCCGCTTCGGGCGGGCGCTGGACCCGCGCTGCCTGGTGACAATCCGGGCCTCGCGGCAGAAAATCGTAAAACCTGGGATTTTATCGGCGTTTCCTTGACTGCGAGTGTGCCCTGGCGACCCGCTTTGGCCAATTGCCGCTCGCTTTGCCTGGCGAACAACCGATCGATAGGGAGTAACGCTTCGACTTTTTTTTGCACCTAGACATTGATTTGGGGGCGCCCCGGTGGTTTTAATTAAGGAAAGGGCTTCGAACCGGTACGCGGGTTGCTACGTATTGCCGACACGTCGGTTGCAGAAGACAACTTGGGAAGATCCCATTTGCGGTTTTACAGGCCTGGAGGGACGAGTCATGAGTACGAAGCGCTTTACGTTTGTCGCAGCGATTGCCGTCGCTGCTGTTTCAGTGGTCAGCTCGGCTCAGGCTCAAATGATGGGCGGTCCGTATGGCGGCGCCTATTTCGGCGGCATGGGCTATCCGGGCTTTGGCTATGGATGGGGCTTCATGGGCGCCGGCTCAACGGCCGCCGGCGGCTTTCTGCTGGGCTCCGCCGCGCAGACTATGGCCGCTGGCCAATACAACTTGATGACCTCGATGGGCGAGAAGAATTATCAAGACGCCTACGAGCACTGGATTGATAACCAGAAGAAGCGAGAAGAGACTTATTTCGAAATGCGGCGGATGAACGCCAGCTATCGCGCAGAAACGCGCCGGCCGACGCCGAGCATGGAAAAGCTGATCAGCTTCAGCAATTCTCGGATGCCCGCCCGGCTGAGCGCCGAACAGTGGGATCCCGCCAAGGCAGAGATCCGTTGGCCGAAGATCCTCACACGCGAGGAGTTCGCCGCCCAGCGCGAAGCGCTTGATTCGCTGTTCGCAGAGCGCGTCAAGCAGCCCTACAGCACAGGCTTGGGGACTGAGAACTATCGGGAAGTGCGGATCGTCACCGATGGCATGCATGACATGTTGCGGACGCTGATCGGCGAGATCACGCCCGATGAATTCATTGTCGGCAACAAGTTCTTGAACAGTCTGGCATACGAAGCCCGCTTTGATTCCGATATGAGCATCGTCAAAGACAAATAAGCCGAACAGGCGATCGGCCCCCAGCGAGCGGCCGGATGCCAAATAGCAACAGTGCGGCTCTGATGGCCGTGACCAAGAGCCGCCTTGGGCGGCTCTTGTCATTGAGAGGCCCGTATTTTCGCGCCAACCCGGCGCATCCTCGGCCGTTTCCCGCCAGGCCTCGGTGATTGGGGGGGCGTTTCTGGCCCTTTCCGGGCACTTCCCGCCGTTGTTGGCGAGCAGTAAGGTGAAAAAAGGCCACGTACCGTGCGGGGCATTTGATGCCTGCAGGCATCATCGGACTGTTTTTCGCCCCCTGCGGCACGCTTGGCGACAACATCTTAAGTCATTTGTGGTAATTGGCTTGCGTCACATCGGGTGAGGCTCGCGGCGGCTGTTGGCGCCAGACATGCTTTTAATCGCTCGCATCGAACACGAGAGCACGTCTGGACTTAAATCTTGACCTCAACCGCCGCGAGGAGCCTGACCTTGGCCAAAAGCACGAAGCCTGCCTGTGGAACCGGTAAGAACATCGCCAGTCGCCCGTCGAGCAAAACCCTGCGGAGTATCAACATTTCCTTGAGCGAAAAAACAACCAAGCGCAATCGGTCAGGCGGCGGAGGGAAAGGAACCGGTTTGAAAGAGGAGTTCGCCGAAGACGACCGTGAATTGGACAGCCGCCTTGAGGGCGAGGACGAAACGGCCGATGCCCAGGAGGAAGCTCGCGATTTCGGCGACGAGGAGTTGGAAAGCCTCAGCGGCGCCGAGCGGATCGAGGATCCGGTGCGAATTTACCTGATGCAGATGGGCGAGATCCCGCTGCTCAACCGCGACCAGGAAATCGCCGCCGCCAAGAGCATCGACCTTTCTCGCAAGAAGTACCGTTTGACCTTGCTGGGCAGCGATTTCATTCTGCAAGGCGCAGTCACGCTGCTGAAGAAGGTCCGCGATGCAGAGCTGCGGCTCGACCGCACGATCGACGTTTCGGTAACGGATGCGGCCCAGAAAAAGCAGATCATGGCCTTGCTCGGGCCCAACCTGGCGACGCTCGAACACTTGTTGCGGCGGAACCGGGCGGACTTCAAAGTCGCGATCAGCAAGAGCCACAAGATGTCCGAGCGGCGCGAAGCCTGGCGCCGGCTGGTGCTGCGTCGCCATAAGGCGGTTCGCCTGGTCGAAGAGTTGGAGCTGCGGACCCAACGGCTGCAGCCGCTGATGGAACAGCTTCAGGAAATCTCCCGGCGGATGGATTCGCTGATGTCGCAACTGCGCGAACTGCGAGGCCACGCTCAATTCGCCGATCGCGCCGCGGAATTACGATCCGAGTTGCGATACTTGATGCAGATTACCTTGGAGAGCCCCTCGACGCTGCGGACCCGGACGGCGCGGACCGCGGCGTACCAGCGAGACTACGACGCGGCCAAACGCGTCTTATCCGCCGGCAACCTGCGGCTGGTCGTTTCGATCGCCAAACGCTATCGCAACCGCGGTTTGAGCTTCCTGGACCTGATCCAGGAGGGCAACACCGGTTTGATGCGGGCGGTCGACAAGTTCGAGCACAGCCGCGGCTTCAAATTCTCGACCTATGCTACCTGGTGGATTCGGCAAGCCATTACGCGGGCCATCGCCGACCAGAGCCGCACGATCCGCCTGCCGGTACACATGATCGAGACCATGGGCCGCGTGCGTACCGTCACGCGGGATCTGCTGCAGCAGACCGGTCGCGAGCCGACGGTCGAGGAGACCGCCGCCGCCGCCGGGCTGACGTTGGAAGAAACTCGCTGCGTCCTGAAAATGACCCGTCAGCCGCTCTCGCTCGACCAGCCGGTCGGCGATCATGACGACAGCTTCTTCGGCGAATTCGTCGAAGATCACCGCGAAGAGGATCCCTTGCAGCCCATGACGCAGGAACTGCTCAAGCAGCGCATCAACGACATGCTCGAAGGACTCAACTATCGCGAGCGGGAGATTCTCCGGTTGCGTTACGGTTTGGCCGACGGCTATTCTTACACCTTGGAGGAAGTGGGCAAAATCTTTTCGGTGACTCGCGAACGCGTTCGCCAAATCGAAGCCAAGGCGGTTCGCAAGCTCCAGCACCCGGTTCGGGCTCGCGGCTTGTTGGGCTTCATGGACGAGGTGGAAATCGCCTGAAGACGCTTCGAAGGTCGGCCTTTCGCAAGTCCGGTACGAACGAGGACGATCCATGCCGCCTGGCAAGTTGACGACGGCCATTCGACGATCGACGCATTTCCTGCTGTTGACGGCGCTGGGGGCCGCTTTCGCCGCCCCGGCGTCCGCGGCCGACCGCTATGCGGAAATACGCCGCGCGATGGTCGATGATGTGGTGGTGGCGGCCGGCGTGACCAACCCGCGCGTGATTGAATCGGTGCGTTCCGTTCCTCGCCACGAGTTCGTGCCGACCGACCAGCGGCGGAAGGCTTACTTCGACATGGCTTTGCCGATCGGCGAGGGACAGACGATCTCGCCGCCGTTCGTCGTGGCGTCGATGACCGAGCATCTCGATCCGCAACCGACCGACGTGGTGCTGGAGATCGGCACGGGCAGCGGTTACCAGGCCGCCGTGTTGAGCGGGATCGTGAAGGACGTCTACTCGATTGAGATCCAGCGCCCGTTGGGCCTGCGCGCCGCGGAAACGCTCAAGCGGCTGGGCTACAAGAACGTCCACGCCAAGATCGGCGACGGCTACCTGGGCTGGCCGGAGCACGCCCCGTTCGACAAGATCATCGTCACCTGCTCGCCCGAGAAAATCCCGCAGCCGCTGAAAGACCAGTTGCGTGAAGGCGGACGCATGATCGTGCCGGTCGGGCAGCGGTTCCATCAGGTCTTGTATCTGTTCAAAAAAGTCGGCGGCAAACTGGAGCGAGAGGCGATCGAAGGCACGATGTTCGTGCCCATGACCGGTACGGCCGAGGATCAGCGCCAGGTGGAATACGATTCGACACGGCCGTCCTTGGTGAACGGCGGGTTTGAACAATCGACCGCCATCAAGGGCGTTCCCGACGGCTGGTACTACGTACGTCAAGGAACCCTGACGCAGCCGGGCGATGCGCCGGAAGGCCGCGCCGCGCTGACGTTCAGTAACTCCACTCCGGGACGCTTCGCCCAAGCCCTGCAAGCGTTCGGCGTGGACGGCAGCCAGGTTCGCGAGTTGGACGTCAAGCTGTTCGTCAAGGCGGCCGACGTCCGCTCTTCGCCGCTGAATCCGGACCAGCGGCCCCGCTTGATCGTCAATTATTACGACCTGACGCGGGAGCAGGTCGGCGAGGCGGATATCGGTCCCTGGACGGGCACGTTCGACTGGACCGAGAAGCAGGCGCGCGTGCCGGTGCCTCGCAACGCGCGGATGGCCGTGTTGTATATCGGCATGCTCGGCGCCACCGGCGAGATCTCTTTCGACGGCATCGAGCTGCACGCGAGATAGCCGGCGGCGAGCTTCAGCCCGGCTTTTCCAGCCGCAGGCGAACGACAAAGCCGGTCATCTCGTGGAAGTATCGCCACGAGGCGGGGAAGAAGACCAGGTAGCGATTGAACGTCGTTACGTCGACCAGCTCCAGAGCTCGCTGGCGGTTGCGCTCCAGGTTGTCGAACCAGGCGCGCAGCGTGGGGCGATAGTCGTGAATCGAGGCGTGAGCGACGCGGAAGCCGGCCGTTTCGCAGGCCCGAATCTGATACCGCAGCGACGAATTGACCGAGCCGGGAAAGAAAATCTGGCTGACGACCGCGCTGGGCGGATAGGCCTCCTGCAGGCGGCAAAAGAAGTGCTGGACCAGGCGTCCGCCCGGCTTGAGCGCGCGGTAGAGTTTGCCCAGCAGTTGCGGAACTTCCTGCGGCCGGACGTGCTCCCAGGCGCCGATGGAATAGATCTTGTCATAGGCCTCCGTCGGAAATTCGCTGGTAACGAAATTCCGGAATTCGACCCGGAAGCCGTTGTGCGCCTCGTTGTAGGCGACCTGCTCCTTGGACAGCGTGTAGCCGCATAAGTTCTCCTTGTCGCCGGTCGCCTCGTAGATGCGTTTGAGCATCGGGCCCCAGCCGCAGCCCAATTCGAGAATCCGCTCCCCGGGCTGCGGATCGATCAGCCGCAAGATGAAATCGGCCTTGTTCTGTTGCGCCTCCTCCAGCGTCTCACGGCCCGTGATAAAATCGGCGCAGGAGTAGAACATGTACTTCTTGTCGAGAAACAACTCATAGAAGTCGTTGGACACGTCGTAATGCGCCGAGATGCCCAGCACGTGGTCCTGACGTTTCTTGGCGGCAATCAGTGCGCCACGCAGAAAGACGGGCGGCCAGGCGTTGCGGATCCAGTTGGCCGCCGCGGGCGGGTCGCCCGCTACGCGTTGCCAGGTGGCTTCCGCTTCGAGAGGCTGCGGCGAGCGGATCAGAAAATTCAGATAACCGTACGAGGGGCCATAGGCGGCCATCTCGGCCGCGGCGAGCGGTAAGCGAGCAAGCATGTTCATGGCAGGTTTGCGTGGGGCTTTGTGCTCGACCCGTCATGTTCGAAAATGGCGTGCGTCGGCGACTGGCGCCATTGTAAATGCGTCGTGGCCGGCTGAAAGAGGCGAACGGCCTCGGCGGAAAGATTTCGAGAGATTTGTCTTGAAATTAGAAAAGTCACGCAATGCCGGTCATAATGTCTGAAAGCGCGTTCGCGTCGGAGCGGAATCCGTGCGGGCTCCGGGCGTGCGGGCGAGTCAGGTCAGAATTGTCGCCGATTCTGCTATTCGCCGGCGTCGCGAGTCGGATGTTCCTCGAGCCGCCCGGGTCGATTAAACTCCGGCGTCGAGAAACGGCGTCTCGATCCCTCAGAGAGGAAACGGTCCTTTTGATGTCTGATCCTTCCTGCCGCCCCGATGCCTTGGCGATGCCGTTGCGAGCCCAGTTGGAAGCGCTCGACCCGGCCCAGCCGCAATACGCCACGGAGCTGGTCGAGCGGCTGCTGGCGGCAGGAAAAGCCGCTCGAGCCAGCGACCTGCACTTGCAGCCGGCGTCCGAGGGGCTGGACGTGCGTTGGCGGATCGACGGCGTGCTGCAGCCGATTGTTCGCCTGCCGCAGCGGCGCGGCGACGAACGTGATTGGCCGGCTCAAAGTGCTGGCCGGCTTGCTCACCTATCGCAATGACTCGCCCCAAGAGGGCCGCATCCGCTCCGCCGAGACCGAGGTGGAACTGCGCGTCAGCACCTTTCCCACCTTGTATGGGGAAAAGGCCGTGGTGCGGTTGCTCGCCGATCATGCGCGGCAGCGTCGATCTTGACGGCCTTGGCTTCGCGGCGGAGATGGCGGCCGAGTTGCGCGAACTGCTCGTCGAAACGTCGGGGGCGATCCTGGTCACCGGTCCGGCCGGCAGCGGCAAGACGACGACGCTCTACGCCTGCTTGCACGAGATCTGCCGCGCAGACCGCCGGCCGCCGCAGCCTGGTCTCGCTGGAAGATCCGATCGAGGCGGCGGTCGAAGGCGTCGCCCAGTCGCAGGTCAACCCGGCGGCCGGCTTCGACCTGGCCGCCGGGCTCCGCTTTTTGCTGCGTCAGGATCCGGAAGTGATCATGGTCGGCGAGATCCGCGACGGCGCCACGGCCGAAGTCGCCTTTCAGGCATCGCTGACAGGGCATCTGGTGCTCAGCTCGTTTCACGCCGGCAGCGCCGCCGGCGCCATCAGTCGCTTGTCCGACATGGGCATCGCCCCCTACCTGCTGCGCAGCGGCATCCTGGCGATCGTCTCGCAGCGCCTGGTCCGCAAGTTGTGCCGCTGCGCTCAACCGATCGAAGACGACGACGCATTGCTTGGCCTGCCGGCCAAGCGGCGCCTGGGCGCCGGCTTCTTGCGGCGAGTGCCGCGGCACGGGTTACCGAGGCCGCGTGCTGCTGGCCGAAATGCTGAAGGCCGAGAACTCCGACTTGGGCCGCGCCATCTTGTCGCGCAGCGATGCGGCGCAGCTCGAGCAACTGGCCATCGCCGCCGGCATGACCACGCGTTGGCAGCGCCGTCCAGGCCATCGAGGCGGGCCTGACCAGTCCGGCCGAAGTCCGCCGTGTGCTCGGGTTTTCGAGCGCAGGAACGTGGCCTTCCTAGGGGTGGCGCTGGACGGCATGGCGACGCGCCAACGGATGGTTGACTTGCATTCCTCGCACCGCGTTCCTACGCGCGCGAAGGCGACGTCGGCCGAATGATGTTCTCCTCTCGGAGCAATCGAGGGTATAATTACTGCATGAGCGCGAAGCTGAGCAAAGACCTGGCCGACGCCCTGCACGCGGCCGGCCACGGCGAACTTGAAGTCGTCGATCCGAGCACGAATCGCACCTACGTGATCGTCGATAGCGAAATTCATCGGCGTGCTATGGAAGCTCTGCGTTGCCAGCAAGATCGCGACGCCATTCTTCAGGGGATCGCGGAGATGGAAGCCGGGCTCGGCAAGCCGCTCGATGAAGCGTTCACCGATATGCGGTCGCGGCTCGGGTTTCCGCACGCGCAATGACCTTTCGCGTGATCCTTCTTCCGCGCGTGAAGCGGACATCGAGGCAAACGCTCGATGGTGGGCGAAGAATCATTCCATCGAACAGGCCACACGGTGGTTTGATGCCATGCACACGCAATTGCGGTCGCTGGCGGACCTCCCAGAACGCAATGGCCCCGCGGCCGAAAGCGACGGCTTTCCCTACGAGATTCGCGACAAACTCGTCGGCCTTGGCTCACGGCGCGGTTACCGCGCCGTGTTCACCATCCGCGGTGCTGAAGTTTACGTTTTGACCGTGCGTCGGGCCTCTCAAGACGCCTTGCGGCCAGATGACGTCGATCCGCCGCCTGATCCGTAACCAGCGCCGTCCAGGCCATTGAGGCGGGCCTGACTAGTCCGGCCGAAGTGCGGCGCGTGCTCGGGTTTTCGAGCGCAGGAACGTGGCCTTCCTAGTTCACGAACTTAATCACACGTCCGACTGAGGCTCCGTGAGAGCGAGCCGGTAGAAGGGGCAGGATGACTCTCGGCTCCCGATCCGTTCATCTTTGACGTTCGCGCACGCGGCAAGCCAGCGGAGAGCTAGAATCAGCGGCAAAGCCCGTCATCGATGCCGGCTTCTTTTCACCCTGTCACTCAAGGGGCGGGGCAGGCCGCGCTTCGAGCGGCAGGATCGAGAGAGGAGAAGATTTATGTCGCTCCCTGAAAACAAGCGCGGGGACGGTTTGAGGCGGCCGGCGATGTTGCGCGGAGGCAGGAGCGATCCGCGACAACGCTTGCTGCGGGTCGAACACGGTCGACGGCTCCGCATCGGGCGATTCGGCCGGTCCCGGAATCGTTGGCGGGAAGGTTCGTTTGTTGTCATGCGGCGCTAAGAGTTGCTAAGGTTTTAAGCACCCATTAGCGGGGATGCTGCCGGCAGGTTGGCTTGGAGCGTTTCACCGCGCGGCTAGGAATCGGCGGCCGAGCGGTTAGAATCAAAGTCGAAGCCCGTAATGCCTTTCTGGCGATACATCACCGGGTTCTCGTCGCTGTGCCTTCTGACCAGCCGTGCCGAGGGAGATTTGGGTGGCCCGCACAGGCTTGCAACCGCTGTCCGCGATTTCGCTGGACGACTTGATCGCCTTGAATGACGAGATCGCTGCATTGGTGCGCGCCGGGATCCCGTTGGATCGCGGACTGCTCGACCTGGCGCCCGATCTGCCGGGACGGCTCGGCCAGATCGCTGCGTCGTTGGGCGAGCGAACCTCGCGCGGCGAGAGCCTGAGCGAGGCGCTCGCGGCCGAGCAAGGCCGCTTGCCGCGGATGTACGCGGTGGTGGTCGAGGCCGGCATCCGGACGGGGCGGCTGACCGTGGTCTTGGAGAAGTTGGCGACGACGGCCCGGCAGATGGTTGAATTGCGGTCGATGGCGGGCGGCGACTGCTCTATCCGCTGATCGTGTTCTTCCTGGCTTATTTGCTGTGGATCGGCTTCGTGCTCTGGACCGCGCCTCTCGCCGCGCCGGCTTATGAGTCGTTCGATCTCAAGTCGGCGGCGTGGGTGGAGCGAGCAACCGGCGCCGGGTCGACGATTCAGTATTGGGGGCCTGCGGTTCCGCTGCTGATTCTTGGCGTGTTCGGGGCGTGGTGGCTGCTGTCGGGACGGGCGCTGGTCGTGCAGTCGGGAGCGGCGCGGTGGTTAGGCTGGATACCCGGCGGACGCCGGCTGTTGCGCTCGCTGCAGGCCGCCATGTTCGCCGACGTGCTCTCGCTGCTCGTCGCAGCAAAGGCGCCGCTGGAGGAAAGCGTCTCGCTGGCCGCTGAAGCCAGCGGCAGTTGGTTAATCCAGGGCGAAGCGGAACGCCTCGTTGCCCGTTTGCGGCAAGGCGCCTCGCTGGAAGAATGCCTGAGCGCCGCGCCGGTTTTCCGCCGCTGTTATGCTGGCTGGTGCAAACCGGCCAGCAGCAAGGCGCCTTGGACGCGGCCTTGCGCCATGCGGCGGAGACTTATCGCGAGCGCGCCCGCCAACGCGCCGAGGCCGCTCGGCTGCTGTTGCCGCTGCTGTTGACGGTCGGCATTGGCGGCGGGACCGTATTGGCGTACGGCTTGCTGCTGTTCTGGCCCTGGACTTCGCTATTGAAAACGTTGAGCGAGATGTAAGCCGAGATGCCGACGTACCGTTACGAGGCCGACCACCGCGATGGGCAACGGATGTCCGGCGAGATTGCTGCGCCTTCTCGCGACCAGGCGATCGCCCGGTTATCGCTCGACGGGCTGTCGGCAATTCGAATCCTGGAGCCGCCGACTCTCGAATCGTCTGCCGACGCGTCCGAGATTGTGATGGCGGAAATCGTGCCCGCCGAACGGCGGCTTTCACTTGCCGAAACGGTCGACTTGAGCGCGCTGGCGGCCGGGTTGACCGCCTCGGGCCTGCCGCTCGATACGGGCTTGAAAGCGGCGGCCCTGGAAGCGCCCAATCGCCGCCTGTCGCGGGCGCTGCTGGCGATTTCGCGCCGCTTGAGTGCGGGCCTGCCGCTGGATGAAGCGCTCGCTGCGCAAGGCGAGCGATTGCCGCCTCACGTGCGGGGCCTGGTCCTGGCCGGATTGCATTCGGGCCGCATGGCGACCGTGCTGGAAGAGTTCGTCGCCATGGAACGCCATGCCGCTCAATTGCGGCGTCGCGTTGCGCTGACCCTGGCCTATCCGGCGGTCTTGATCTCAATTTTGTTTGGCGCGTTCGCCTTTTTTGCCGCCGCGGTGTTTCCCGCCTTGGCCGTCATCCTGGACGACTTCGACGCCGATTTGCCGGCCGCGACGCAGATTGCCGTCGGTTTTTCAGATAAAGGCGTCTACGCGTTGCTGGGCAATGTCGTCGTGGTGTTCTGCGCCTGGCTGATCATCTGGCTGGCTTCCGACCTGCCCGAGCTTTGCAGCATGCTGAAGACTTTTCCGCTGCTGGGGCCGATCTGCGCTGGGCCGCATTATCTCGGTTCACAAGAATGCTGGCGCTGCTGTTGGAAAGCCGTCTGCCGCTGGCGGAATCGCTGCGCATGGCCGGCGACGGCGCTCGCGACGCGGACCTGGCCAGCGCTTGCGGCAAGGCGGCGGGAGCGATTGAAAACGGTTATTCGCTCGAAGAGGCGCTGCTGCTGCATTCGGCGTTTCCTCGCAGCTTGAGTCCCATCGTCGCCTGGGGACGGCAAGCGGCGGCCTTGCCTGAATCGCTGAACACGGCCGCTGACATGTTCGAGGCGCGGCTGCAATCGCAGTTGGGTCTGTTGCGGACGGCCGTGCCGGCGCTGACGTTCCTGGCCGTATTGTGGGGCGCGTTGTTTCTGGTTGCGGCCTTGCTGCTTCCGATGATCGGTTTGATCGAGAAGCTGACGTGACGCCATGACCTACAATCCAATTTCGGCGCAGAGTTTTCCCGGCCTGGTGTTGCTCGGCATCTCCGTGCTGGTCTCGTTGCGGTTGTTCTATTACGGCCGCACCGAAGAGCCGGAGGATGCGCTGCATTTATCGCTTTCGGTCGTCGGCCGGGTGATGATCGCCATCGGGTTGCTGGAATCTTGCTTGTTCTTCTTGAGCGCGCTGTCGCTCGTCCTGATGGCCGCAGCCGCCGTGGTGTTGGCGGACGAATACTGGAAATACCGCGCCAGCCGGCAAGCGGCGTTGGCGGGAGTGCTGGCGGCGGTCGTCAAGAAGGCCATGCCGTTGTCTCCGGCCATCGAGGCGTTCTCGCATGAATGGCGCGGCGGTTTCGGCCTGATGGCCCGGCAGTTGGCCCAGCTTGTGGCCGAGGGAACGCCGCTGAGCCAGGCCTTGCGGCAAACCCGCGGGCTGGCTTCCGCCAAGGCCATGGCGGTGATCGAAGCCGGCGAGGCGACCGGAGCGCTCGGCCCCGCCCTGGTCGAGGCGGCCCGGCTTCATCTTCCTCGCGGCGTGATCGACAAAATCGCCGCAGCTTACTGGTACCTGTTGTATACGTGCTCCGCCATGGTTGCCGTTACGTCGTTTTGCATGCTGAAGATTGTGCCGGCAATGGTGAAAATCTTCGACGACTTTGACGCCAAATTGCCGGGCATCACCATCATGCTGGTCAACGTCAGCGACGCTTTCGTCACTTATCTTCCGCTCAGCCTGCTGCTGCAATTCATGGCGGCAGGACTGTTCGTTTATGCAGGGCTGCGGTATTTCGGCGCGATCCACTGGGATCCGCCGCTGGTTTCCGCGCTGGTGCGCCGTTGGGAGCTGGCGACCGTGTTGCGCACGGCGGCCCTGGCGGCGGAGGCGAACCAGCCGCTGGAAGCCGGCCTGGCCGTACTGGCTCGCACTTATCCCAATCGCTCTTTGAGGAACCAGCTCATCAAGACGCTGGGCGATATTTCGCTCGGGGCCGATTGGCGCCAGAGCTTTCTGCAGCATGGTCTGCTTCGCGAGCGCGAGGCCGGATTGTTGAAATCCGCCGCGCAAGCGGGCAACCTGCCTTGGGCCTTGCGAGAAACCGCCGCCGGCATGGAACGGCAATGCGCTCATCGTGTGCGGGCGATCTTTCAACTGCTCACCCCGATCGTCGTCCTGACGCTGGGCGGCCTGACGAGCCTGATCGTCATCGGGTTGTTCATTCCCCTGATCACGCTGATCGAGCATTTATTATGAGCGTTGCTTCAACTCGCCGGGCGTTTACCTTGGTCGAAGCTTGCGCGGCCGGTGCGATGCTGACGCTTGCGGTTTCTGTGGCGCTGACGACGATCGGCGCCATGAAGCGACAGCAGCGCACGGCGGAATGGCGTCTGCACGCCGTCGAGATCGCCGAGAACCTGCTGGAACGTGCGACCAAGGAGCGTTGGGACGAACTGACTCCTCAACGCCTGGCCCAAATTCGGACCGCGGCCAAGGCGGATGAGTTGCTGCCGGATGGAGAGCTTCAACTGACTGTCGAAGAGCAAGCCGGACCGCCGACCGGCAAGCGGATTGGCTTGGAACTCTCCTGGCGGCCGGGACCGGCAAAAGATCGCCGCCGCGTACGGCTGACGACCTGGGTTTTTCGCCAAGGAGGGGCCGATGAATAACGGCTTGCGAAACCGCCGGCAAGGCTATGCCCTGGTCGAGTTGTTGGTCGTGATTTCGATCGGCTCGCTGATCGGAACCGCGGCGGCGGTGCTGCTTGGCATGCTGCTGGCGGCGGACCGGGGCAGCCGGCGCCATTTGTACGAAAGCCATACGCTCTGCCGCCTGGCGCAGGCGTTTCGTGAGGATGCAGCGGCTGCCGAGGTTGCGGAGCTCGAACCGGCGCCGTCCGGCGATGGCAAAGCGTCTCGGCCGCCCGCCGCGCGGCTGAAGTTCCGCCTTTCCGGCGGCGAGAGCGTGACGTATGTCGCCGAGCCGGGGCGCGTGCTGCGCGGCAAAACGGCGGCTCGAGCGCAACTCGCCAGGAAAGCTACGCCTTGCCCGACTCGCCGCCCGCCAAGCTAAGCGTCGAAACGGGGCCGGCGATTAGCATCGCCAGCTTGCAATGGGGCGCTGACGAGCATGCTCGAAGCACGCGGCCGGGTTGGCGGGTCGAAGCGACGGTAGGCCGAGACCGGCGGCGAGAGGAAACGCTGCGGCGAGCCCTTGGAATTGTGGCGCCGGAGAAAGGGGGCCAACCATGAAAGGACGATGCGCCGCTCGCCGTGGGGCCGCGTTGCTGATTACGTTGGTGTGCCTGGTATTGCTGACGGTCATCGGCGGAGCGCTGCTGCGGTTGGTTCTGCTGGAACGCAAGCTGCTCGACTCGCGCGAGCGGCTCTGCCAGTCTCGTTGGCTGGTTGAGGCGGGGGTGGAACGGGCCGCGGCGCGGCTGGCGGCCGAGCCCGGCTACCAGGGCGAAACGTGGACTCTGCCGGCGGAGGAGATCGGCGGGTCCGAGCCGGGCGTCGTAAACATCCAAGTCGTCGCGGCGCCGGATCGTCCCGCCTGGCGGAGAATTGTCGTACAGGCCGATTATCCGCGAGACGAGCGCCGCCGTGCGCGGATGAGGAAACAGATCGAAGTCGAAGCGGAACCTTCCGGAGAAGCACGATGAAACGGCAGCGAGTACTCGGGTTTACCTTGGTGGAATTGCTGGTGGTGATTGCCATCATCGGCGTGCTCATCGCATTGATGTTGCCGGCCGTGCAGGCCGCGCGCGAAGCGGGAAGACGCGTGCAATGCACCAATAACCTGTGCCAACTGGCCCTGGCCGCTCAGAACTATGAAGCCGCGCACGAGTCGTTGCCGCCGGGCGTCGTGAATGCGACGGGCCCGATCGAGAGCGTTGCCCAAGGCCAGCACATCAACTGGCTGGCGCGGATCCTGCCGCAGTTGGAACTGCAGAACGCCTACGACCGCCTTGATTTCGCCGCCGGCGCTTATGCCCCGGCCAATGCGCCGTTGCGGAACTGGGGCGCCAACGTCTTCCTCTGCCCCTCGGACCCGGACTCGACCAGGCTCGCACCGCTGGGCGTCAGCAATTATGCCGGTTGCCATCACGACGTCGAAGCGCCGATTGACGCCGATAATCACGGCGTGCTGTTTCTCAACAGCAGCATTGGCTACCGGGATATGCTCGACGGCAGTTCGCAAACCATCTTGATCGGCGAGAAGCTGGTCACCAGGCTCGATCTCGGCTGGCTCTCCGGCACGTGCGCCACGTTGCGCAACACGGGCTCGCCGATTAACTCGTCCTCGACCGGCTTATTGGCGGCGATCGACGACGGCGCCAGCGTTCCGGGGCGAAATGGCGCACTGGCGCCGACGCCTCAGGTCAAGCCGGCGTTGGTCGTCGGCGGATTCGAGAGCCATCATCCCGGCGGTGCGAATTTTCTGTTTGCCGACGGTTCGGCCCGCTTCATAGGCCAATCGGTCAATCAGAAGACGCTGCAACAACTCGGGCACCGCGCCGACGGCCAATTGCTGGACGATAGAACGGGGTTCTAATCATGCCAATTCTCGACCTTGGCAGACGACGCCTTCGCCGCCGCGAGGCCTTTACGCTGATCGAACTGCTGATTTGCATTGCCATCATAGGGGTGCTGATCGCGCTGCTATTGCCGGCCGTGCAGGCCGCGCGCGAAGCGGCGAGGCGGCATCAGTGCGGCAACAACCTGATGCAACTGATGTTGGCGATCGAGAATTACGAAGCGTCTCATGAGACGCTGCCGCCCGGCACGGTCGATGGGACGCGTCCGCTGCAAAGCCGGCCTGTCGGATATCAGATGAGCTGGATCGCCCAGATTCTGCCGTTCATTGAAGAAGGCAACGTGTACCGCCATCTCGATTTTTCCGTTGGCGCGTACCATCCGAAAAACGCAGCGGCGAGGCGCTTGAGTTTGCCGCTGCTACGCTGTCCGAGCGACGCCTCAATGGGCAACTTCAGCGGCGTCGGCAGTTACGCGGGCTGCCACCATGACGTCGAAGCGCCGATCGACGAAGACAATCATGGCGTCTTGTTCTTGAATAGCCGCGTGCGGTACAGCGATATTCGCGACGGCCGCGCACAAACGATCGCGCTGGGAGAGATCGTGCTCAAAGCGGGCGCCGAGTTGGGATGGCTTTCCGGCAGCCGGTCTACCCTCCGGAACACCGGCACGCCGATCAACGAGACGACCGCCGCAGGCGGCCTGCTGGCGTCGATGGCGTCGATGGGCCTGATTCGCCAAGAGCAGGCGGTTCCCCTGGAAGATTTGCCGGAACGTTCGCCGCTGCCTGGCAGTACAGCCCAAATGCCCTGGAGCTATACCGAGGAATTTCAATTCAGTGAAACGGCCGAGTACCAGCCGAGCGCCGCCGCCGGCAATCCGGCACTCGTCGTCGGCGGTTTTGAGAGCCAGCACATGGGCCGAGGAGCCCAGTTCGCTTTTGCCGACGGCTCGGTTCGGTATCTGGTCGATACGATCGATTTTTCCGTTTATCAGCGCCTCGGACATTGCGCCGACGGGCAATTGATCGACGATCGCTAGGCAGTTTCGCCGCGGGGTTTTAACGCAGGGAGTAGATCGTTTCGTGGGCGAGCATTCTTTCATGGATCAGTACACGGAGGCGCCGGAGGCGCCTCCGCCGCGCGGCTTTTCTCTGGCAGCTCTGTTCCTGCTGCTGACGACCGCCGGCGTCGTGGCCGCGCTGGCTCGCAGCGCCTCGCTCCAAGCGGAATGGCCCGACTGGCGACTCAACGGCTACAGCACGCTCATCGTCGCGCATGTCGCCATCGGGAGCGTGATCGGCGGCGTTGTCGGCTTCTTCGTCGGCTTGTCTTACAAGCGACGCCGGCGGGGCTGCTTGATTGGGAGCGGCGTCGGCGCCTGTTCGGGCGGACTTTGCGCAGGAATTGCAGCCGCGGGCGCCAGCTTGTGGATGTTCCTGTTCGGCTCCGTGGCCTTGATCACGCTGGGAGCACTGTCGCGCCTCAACCGGCGCCGCGGCTGAAGGCGTTGCGCCTGATCCGAGCGCCGGGACGCAATTCTCTCCGTTCGCCAATCGGCAAATTTTCACTTTCTGCGCGCCCCATGTCCGGGGGCGGTCGCAACTCTAGGGGAACTGGGGCGAGTGTTGCGGCGCGTAGGCATTATGTGGGGACGGACGCTTGTCCGACCGATGCTGAGTGTTGAGGAGATACACCAACCAATCGGCGGATTACTCGATCCTGCGCCCATGATGGCGTAAGAGGGAGAAAGGCGTGAAAAAGCTCATTTACAAGGCCATGACGGCCGCATCGCTAGCGTGCATGGCGACGCCTGCACTAGCTCAACAGACAAGTTCTCGGGCAACGGCGCCGCTTTTTGAAATGGAACCGGCGCCCGTGACGACTCCGGCCAATCTGGCAGGCTATAGCTACGGCTATGTCGGAGCGCCGGGGCAGTACGATCCGGGGCCCACTCCAGAGTACGCGGGCTATGTCGTGCAAAACGAGGGGCCGCAACCGACGCCGGCCGATACGGACATCGACGTTGCCCCGGCCACGACGAAGGTCGGCTGCTGCGAGGCGATGTCCTGCTGCCAGGAGTGCTGCGAGCCGTTCTGGGCGCATCGCACCGGAGTATTCTTTGATTTTCTGTATTTGCGTCCCCGCAACGCCGACGTCGCGTATGCCGTGCCTCGCAACGGCGTGAATCCGGCCACGGCGGTTCCGTTCGGCGGCGTGGCGACGGCCAATCCCAATTTCGCGCCGGGATTCCGCATCGGCGGCACCTGGGCCCTCGATCGTTGCTCCAGCGTCCAGTTCACGTATACGTACTTCCAGAGCATTGCAAACGGTTCGGTGTTTGCCAACCCGCCGCTGACCGTTCACTCGCTGGTCACCGATCCGCACACGTACACGACGGCGTCTGACAGCCTGGCGTCGTTGTCTCGCTACAATATCCGCTTCCAATTGGTCGACCTCGATTATCGCCGGTTGATTGCCGGCGGATCGAACTGGTCTTTGAACTACTCGGTCGGTACGCGTTACGCGCACTTGAGTCAGTTTTTCCGCGAATCGCAGCCGATCGGTCCGGGTTCCACGAATGTGGGCTCGAACATCAACTTCGACGGCGGCGGCGCCCGCGTCGGCCTGTTGGGGCAACGCAAAGCGTACAACCGAGGCTTCTTGATCTACGGCAAGGGCTTTGCCGATATGCTGGTCGGCAATTTCCGCTCGGATTACTTGCAGGTCAACAACTTCCAGCAAACGCAAGTGTGGACCAGTTGGAAGGACTTCCGGACTGTGCCGATGTTGGAATTCGAACTGGGCGCCGGTTGGCAGAGCCGCAACGGCCGCTTCCAAATCAGGGGCGGTTATTATTTCGCCAGTTGGTTCAACACGGTCTCAACTGCCAATTACATCCAGGCCGTGCAGACGAACAACTACGTCAACGTAGGCAACGCGATCACCTTCGACGGCCTCGTCCTTCGCGGCCAGTACAACTGGTAATCGCCTGACCGTACGAGCAACGTTTAACGCCGGGCCAGCCTGATTCAGGCTGGCCCGGTTTGCTTATTTCAGGCAGGCACTTCTGCTGGCCTTCGAGCGTTTCGCTCTCTTCCGGCATTCGCTTGCAGCCGCCCCCTATCGTCGGGCGCCGCATCCCACCGCACGCGGCAGACGCGGCGCCGTTCGATCTCATCGTCCCGCAATGCACTGAGAAATCGTCAAGAAACGGCGCAGCCCTTGCGGCGTTTGGTCGTAGGTTTCACGACAAAGTTGCCGGAGCTGTTTTTGCCCGGCGAAAGACCGGACGGTGAGGAGAAAAGCCATGCTGTACACAAAAACGATGTTGGTTGCTTGCGCTGCGAGCGTTCTGTTCGCATCCGCCGCGAATGCCGAGAAGACGGCAGATAAAAACGACGGGGAGTCGGGGCGGCAAGCCGCTGCGCAAGATGATTCCTACCGGCGCGGTTATTCAGCGGGGTTTGCCGCCGCCATGAACCGGATGCGTCGGCGGAAGCCCGCAGTTGCATCGCGACGCAGCCCGCCCTATGTCAGCGAGTATACCCCTTACAGCCCGTATGCCGCCGAAAACCGCCCGCGCGTTTCCATGCCCTCTTCGGTCTCGGCGGCGAGACCGCGGACGAATCTTCGCGGGCGATACGAGTTCGACGACTACGTCAACTACCCAGGCGTAGCGGACGTTCATCGAAATCGGAGCAATGACTTGCCGCCACGAGGCCGGCGGTATGCCCCGGGCGATTTCCGCGACGAGCAAGGCGGCATCTACGGCAACCGCGGCGTGTTGATGTGGACGGATCGCTACGATGCGGGCGACTACGCCAACAAGTTCTGGAACACCTACCGCGATAACGTCTACGCAGGCATGAAGGTCTGGGACTGGAACACCGGAAACCCGTAAGCCCAGCCGACCAGCCATGTGCGGCGACTGCCGCACATGCAAGCTGGCCTCCGTCGGATCGAAGCCCGGCCGACGGAGGCTAAGGACCTCGGAAGCGGTGGCGCCTGAAGCGGCTCTGCCATGGCCGTGCGGCCCGGGGAGCGCGCGAATCTGCACACAATACATGCCGGATAATCGTCTCCGGACCCAACGCGGGGCAAGAAAAGCGTGCGGGAACGGCGGCCGATCGTCGCAATGCATTTCGCCGCAAGTCTCTGTCTGGCAAGGGTATTTCGGCGAGAGCGGCGGCAGTCGTCCGTCGCGGAGTGCGACAATGGCACGCCAATCGCAGCCGGGGGCCCCGGCGGCCGCTCGTCAGGAGCTAACCTTGTGCTCGGGAGCGCGTTTGAATGCGACGACCGATGTTTTTGTGTTTCCAAGTTCAAGGAGCAAACGATGTCTAGAGTGTTGATTCTTGCCGTTGCGGCGGGCAGCCTGCTGTCGCTGTCCCAGTTCACCCTGGCTGAAGATCCGTCGTTTCGTGCGGACCGGAAAATCACGGGGAGTTATTTCAGGCCCCACAGCGCGTTGTCATATCACCAGGGCGCCATTAGCCACGCGGAAACGCTTGGCTACTACGGTCGCAGTTACAATCAGGTTCCCGTTGAAACCGCTCAGGAACACGCCGGCGAGATTCGCCGCAACCTGACCACGGCCAAGAAGGAATACGGCAAGCTGCGGGAAGGAAGCCAAGGACGACAAGCAACTGCTAGCGCATTTGAAGGCGATTGAAGCGCATCAGATGAAGGCTGAAGCGATTATCGCCAGGCTCGAAAAGGGCGTTACGGAAGGCAAGAGCATTGCGGCTTTGACGGAAGAGATCGCTAAGGAACTCAAGGCGGCCGAGCTCGAGAATGAAAAGCTTATGAAGTCGCTCGGCGTCGCGAAACCGGCGGCAGTCAAGTCGGGCAAATAGGCTAGTCCTGGTACGGGCGGCGCCGGCGGCGACGTTTCGGGCCAGGGGAATGCTGCTTGCTCTCCGCGCAAGGAGCCTAGGCGGAGGCTCCGGGCGCTTTTTTCGACCCTTCATGCCGATAACAAGTAACATGCCAGCGCCCCTGACCCTTTGCCTGTGAACGTTTCCATGCCGCCAAGAGCCGAGCACGCGCAATCCGCAAAGAGCGTTCTGCTGGCCCTCGACGCCGACGAGCAACATGGGCTCTCGTCAAAGCAAGTCGCGCAACTCCGCGACCGCTATGGCTGGAACGAACTGGCCTCTTCTCCGCCCGAACCTCTATGGCGGAAATTCTTCAGTCAATTCAACGAAGTCGTCGTCTGGATGCTGATTGTCGCAGCCATCGTCTCCGGCGCCCTGGGCGAGTGGACCGATGCGACGGCGATCATCGCGATCGTGCTGTTGAATGCCATCCTGGGGTTCGTACAGGAAGAAAAAGCCGAGCGGGCCTTGGCCTCGTTGCAGGAACTGGCCGCGCCGTTGGCTCGCGTGTTGCGAGACGGCAAGCTACAGCCCTTGCCGTCCCGCGAGCTTGTCCCGGGCGACGTCATCGATCTCGACGCCGGCGATAACGTGCCGGCCGACGCCCGCTTGCTCGAAGCCTTCTCGCTGCGAGTGCAGGAAGCGGCATTGACCGGCGAAAGCCTTCCGTCGGACAAGGACGCGAACTGCGTGCTGGCCGAAGAGGTTTCGCTGGGAGACCGGCGCAACATGGTCTACCTGGGAACCGTCGTCGCCGGCGGAAAGGCCCGCGCCGTGGTCGCGGCCACCGGCATGCAGACGGAACTGGGGCAGATCGCCGGCATGCTGCAAGCTTACGAAGCGGAACCGACGCCGCTGCAGCGGAAACTGGCCCGTCTCGGCAAGGTCCTGGCCGTCGATCTGTCTGGTGCTGGTTGGCATCGTCTTTGCGCTGAAGCTTTGGCATGGCGATGCCTTGATCGATGCTTTTTTGTTGTCGGTCAGTTTGGCCGTCGCGGCGGTGCCCGAAGGGCTGCCCGCCGTGGTCACCGTATCGCTGGCGCTCGGCCTGCAGCGCATGGTCCGACGCAACGCGCTTGATTCGCAAGCTGCCCAGCGTCGAAACGCTCGGCTCGGTCACCGTGATCTGTTCGGACAAAACCGGCACGCTGACCCGCAACGAAATGACGGTGCGCGAGATCGTCGCCGGCGGCGAGCCCTACCGCGTCACCGGCTCCGGCTATGCGCCGCACGGCGAGTTCCGCCGGAGCGCCGACGGCCAGGCAACCGCGGTCCGCGCTCAGGACGACGGCGAGCTGATGCTGCTGCTCGAAATCGCCAGCCGCTGCAACCACGCGCAGGTCTTTCCTACGGGCGATGGCGAAGGCGCCTGGCAGGTGGTCGGCGATCCGACCGAGAGGCGCTGATCGTCGCGGCGATGAAAGCCGGGACTCGAAGGTCCGGACCATGGCCGGCGCGTGATCTACGAAATGCCGTTCGATTCCGACCGCAAGGCGATGTCGGTCGTGCTGCCGCAAGACGGACGGCGTCGTGATGTTCGTCAAAGGGGCCCCCGAAGCGATCCTGGCGAAATGCACGGCGGAGCGTCGCGACGGCCGGGTTGTAACGCTGACGGACGACGCGGCGGCAAGACGTTCATACACGACAATGCCCGGATGGCCGACGATGCTCTGCGAGTGCTGGCTTTCGCCTATCGCGACTATTCCGGCGAGCGCGATGCCTTCGACGAAGAAGAACTCGTGTTCGTCGGTCTGGCGGGCATGATCGACCCGCCGCGCGAAGAAGTCGAAACAGGCGGTGGCGACCTGCCGCGCCGCCGGCATCCGGCCGATCATGATCACCGGCGACCATCCGGCCACGGCGGCGGCCATCGCCGGGGAGCTCGGCATGGCGGCCCCGGACGACCGAGTCGTTACGGGGCGCGAACTTGGACGCGTTGTCCGACGAGGAATTGGCCGAACAGGTCGAGCAGATCAGCGTGTATGCGCGAGTGACGGCCGAGCACAAGCTGCGCGTCGTCCGGGCCTGGAAGGGACGCGGCGAAGTGGTGGCCATGACCGGCGACGGCGTGAACGATGCGCCGGCGGTGAAAGCGGCCGATATCGGCATTGCCATGGGAATCACCGGCACCGACGTGACGCGGGAAACGTCGTCCATGATCCTGATGGACGACAACTTCGCCTCCATCGTCAGCGCGGTCGAAGAGGGACGCGCCATCTATGACAACATCCAGAAATTCCTGACCTATCTCCTCTCCTGCAATATCGGCGAGATGCTGTTGATGCTGGTCGCCAGCCTGCTGGGCTGGCCTGCGCCGTTGCAGCCGGTGCAGTTGCTGTGGATCAATCTGGTGACCGACGGGCTGCCGGCGCTGGCCTTGGGGCTGGAACCTCCCGAGCCGGGAGTGATGAGCCGCAAACCGCGTCCGCCGCAGGAATCGATGCTTTCGTTGGGACTGGGCGCCGTCGTGATCTTTCAAGGGATCCTGTTGGCGTTCGTCGGCCTGGCGGCGTTTGCCATCGTTCATGCGGCGCATCCGGGCGACGAAAAGCGGGCCCGCACGATGACCTTCTGCGTAGTCGTGTTCGGCGAGCTGTTCCGTGCCTTAGCCGTGCGCAGCCGCACTTGGACCTTCATTCAACTCGGTCCGTTCACCAATCCGTTCGTTTTCGGCGCGGTCATCATCTCCGGCTTGCTGCAAGTCAGCATTGTGCTGCTCCCCTTCACGCGGCCTGTTTTCGAGGTGGTCGCCTATCCGTTCGAGGAGTGGCTGATGCTCCTCTTGCTTTCGCTGGCGCCGGTCACGGTGATCGAGCTGACGAAGGTCGTCCGCCAATGGCTGCCGAAGCGAACTTCGGACGCGGCCGCGCCGCCATGACGGAAACCGGCATTTCGCGCGGGATCGCGGACGGAGCGGCGGGCGATCGTTCGCAGTTCCCGGATCGAAGTCCGCCGGATCAAATTTGAGAACGGTGCGTCGGGCGGAGCTGGGTGGAAGTGATCGGAATCGATCGGATCAGAATCCGTCCGTGTTGTTGAAATCGTACTCGTCGCGAGCGAGGTTCTCGAAACGGGTATAGTCCTGAAGCCAGGCCAGCTTGATGTCGCCGGTCGGTCCATTGCGTTGCTTGGACATGATAATGTCAGCCTGCCCGGCGACGCGCGCCTTGTCCTCTTCGTTGTTCATGTAGTATTCGTCGCGGTGCACGAACATCACCACGTCGGCGTCTTGCTCGATGGCGCCGCTTTCGCGCAGATGGCTCAACCGCGGCCGGTTGTCTTTGGAAACTTCCGCCTGCCGGTTCAACTGCGCCAGGCAGAGGACCGGCACTTTCAATTCTCGCGCCAAGCCTTTCAGGCGGCGGGCGATCTTAGCCACCTGCTCCTGACGCGGATCGCGAGCATTGTCCGGCTCGATCAACTGCAGGTAGTCGATCACCACCAGCGCCAGGTTCTCGCGCCGCTTCAAACGCCGCGCGGTGGCGGCGATTTCGGTCATCGTACGACTCGGCGTGTCGTCGATGAATAGCGGCGCCGTGCTCATTTTCGTCGAGGCGCCCACCAGCTTGCTGCGGTCGCCCGCCGAGATGAAGCCGTTACGGAGTTTGTGGCCGTTGATCCGGCCGTAAGCGCAAAGCATGCGCTCGGCCAATTCCAACCGCGACATTTCCAGGCTGACGAACAGCACGGTCCGCCCCTGTTCGATGGCCACATGCTCGGCAATGTTGCTGGAAAATGCCGTTTTTCCCATGCTGGGCCGCGCCGCCAGGATCAACAATTCGCCCTCGTGCATGCCGCCGGTCATGCCGTCCAGGTCCGTGAAACCGGTCGGCATGCCCCCCACGCCGCCCCCTTTTTCCAGTCTGCGCATCGATCCGCGTCAGCGCCTCGTGCAGCACGTCCTGCAATGCCGCCAGTTCGCCGGCGCCTTGATCTTCCAGAATGCGGAACACGCGTTCCTCGGCGCGGGAGAGTAATTCGCGGCTCTCCAGCGATTGATCGTACGCGTCTCTCAGGATTTCCGTGCTGGCGTGGATCAGCGACCGCAACGTGGCCTTGTCTCTGACGATGTCGGCGTAGTAGGCGGCGTTGGCCGCGGTGGGTACGGAGTCTGCCACCTCGGCCAGGTAGGCCAGGCCGCCGATTATCTCCAGGTCGCCCGACTTCTTCAGCCGTTCGTGCAGCAACGTGGCGTCGATCCGCAGACCGTCGTTGTGCATGGCCAGCAGGTGATTGAACAGCGCCTGGTGGGCGGGCGAATAAAAGTCGGCCGGCTTGAGCAGCAGCGCCACTTCGTCGCACAGTTCCGGGTCCAGCAGCAGGCTGCCCAGCACGCCCTGTTCGGCTTGCAGATTTTGGGGCGGCAAGCGATCGAGAATTTCGCTCACGGGTGCGCAGGAGCTGCGCGGTCGCCATTTCGCTCGAAAGTTGCCATCGCGTACGAGACCCTCCGTGTGTTGCCGATTCCGCCGCCCAGACGCCGCGCCGTTTGTTGTTCTACCACGCTGGCGCGAGCCGTGGGAATCACCCGCGGAGGAAAATAAAAAAGCCAGGCGCCATGGCTTTTCGCCGAGGCGCCTGGCTGCTGGAATTTGATCGCCGCAACCAGCCGTTTTTAGCTCTGCTTGGGCTCGGGCGAGGCGGGCTTGGCCTCGGCAGGCTTCTTCGGTTCGTGCATGTCGTCGCTGACGGTCGGCACGACCCAGACCTTCAGCTCGGCTTCGACCTCGTGCCCCAGATGGATCAGCACGGTGTACAAGCCGAGCTCCTTGAGCGGACCGCGGAGCCGCACCTGGTCGGTTGTGATGGTGATCTCGGCCTTCTTCAAGGCATTGACGATGTCGGTGGCCCCGACCGAGCCGTAGAGATGCCCTTCGTCGTTGGCGTTGGCTTCGATGGTCACGCTCTGGCGGCCCAAGTCGTCGGCCTGGGCTCGCAGACCGGCCAATCGGGAGTTCTGGATTGCCTGCAACCGGGCACGGTGCTTTTCAATCATCCGCTTGTGATGGTCGGTGGCCAGCGCCGCCAACCCTTGGGGCAGCAGGTAATTGCGTGCGTAGCCCGGCTTGACGGAGACGACGTCTCCCTGCTTGCCGAGATGATCGACCGATTGAATGAGCATCAGCTCGATACCGCCATGCGGACCGCGCGGCAGGCGCTTGCTGGCGCGATGGGCCTTGCGCTTCTGGCCCTGGGCCAGCTTATTACTGAGTTTGGGCATGAGAGGTTCCAACAAGAGTTTGCTTAAAACGGAATGTCATCATCCGGAGCGTCCGCAGAGCGGGAACTGCTCGGTTCGCTGTATTGGTCTGCCGGGCGCCGCCATATTCCGACTCATCGTAGACGGGTCCGCCTCGACCGCCGCCCGCGCTCCTTCCGCCGCCGCCACTGCCGCCACCGCCCGGCTTGCCGCCTAACAGTTGCATTCGCTCGCCGACGACTCGCAGCTTGGAGCGTTTCTGGCCTTCCTTGTCCTGCCATTGGTCAAGCTTGAGTCGCCCTTCAATCAGCAGGGGCGACCCCTTGGTCAAGTATTCGGTTGCAATTTCGGCCGTGCGTCCCCAGAGCGTCACGTCGACGAATGTCGTCTCATCGACCCATTCGCCGTTGGCGTTCTTGCGACGGTCGTTGACGGCGAGGCCGACTTCCGTGACCGCCGTGCCGCTGGGGGTGTACCGCAATTCAGGATCTCGCGTCAAGTTTCCCAGCAAGATCACTCGGTTAAAGCTCGCCATATCCCCTCGCTCCTCAATACAAACGGCGACTTAGTTCGTCTCGGCGACTTCTTCCTCTTCTCCCGTCGCCTCTTCTCCGGTCTCGTCCGAGGTTTCGGTCTTGGCGGTCTCGGAGCGACGGCTCTTGGCCAGATCCGTGCCGGTGGCTTGGGCATGACTGACCAGGGCATCGACAATCCTCGCGTCGACTTTGAGCGTCAACGATCGCAAAATGCTTTCGCTCAGTTGAAGGTCGCGTTCCAGCGTCGTCAACTGGCTGCTGTCCAGCTTGAAGTAGGTCAGCCAGTAGGTTCCCTTTCGCTGGCCATTGATCGGATAGGCCAGGCGGCGTTCCTCCCACAGGCGGCTGACCAGCACCTCGCCGCCCAGCTTCGTGACCAACTCGGTGATTTGTCCGGAGACGCCGACCGGATCGCGGCTGTACCGGTTGGAGTCGAAAATAAACAAACCTTCGTAGACGTTTTTGCGCAAGACTTCACTCCTCGTGCGTTTGCGACCCGTTGTTCTCGGTCCAGGCGTCGGGCGAGTCGCCAGACGCCATGCTGTATTGTGACAAATGATTTCGAATTACGCGTTGAATCGGTTCATGCAAGCGTCGACGCCCTCGCGGGCCCAAATCACCACGGCATCGGCTGCTCGCCAGATTGCCGCCTCGACTTCGCTCCGCTCGGGCTTGCCGAACTTGCCCAGCACGTAGTCGGCCGCGTCCCAGCCTTGCGGCGGTTGGCCGATGCCGATCCGCAGTCGAGCGAAATCTTCGCCGCCCAGGCAACGGATGATATCGCCCAACCCCTTCTGTCCGCCTGCCGAGCCTCGCGCCCGAAAGCGGAGCTTGGCCAAGGGAAGATTCAGGTCGTCGCACACGACCAGCAAATCCTGATTGGCCACCTTGTAAAAATCGCGAGCCTGTACGACGCTCGTGCCGCTCTTGTTCATGAACGTATGCGGCCAGAGCAACAATGCCCGCTCGCCGTTCAAATTTGCATCGACCGTTTGACCCTGGAAGTTCGACCGGCTGCCGCCGCTGCCGTGCAACCGGGCTAACTCCGCCAGCACCTCGAACCCGACGTTATGCCGCGTTGCTTCGTACTTGCGGCCGGGATTGCCCAGTCCTACGACCAATTTCATGGGCTCGCCAGCCTTACTCCTCCTCTTCCGCCTTGCGGCCGATGAGCTCGGGCTCGGCGCCTTCCGACGTTATCTCCTCTTCCGCTTCCGCCTTCGGCTGCGTGCACTCGACGATCACCGCGTCCTGGTCCGACAACAGCGTCACTCCGGCGGGCACATCGATGTCCGCCGCGGTCAACTCGTCGCCGAGCTTCAAATCGTTGATGCTCAAGTGCAGCTTGTCAGGGACCGAGGTCACCAGGCATTCGGCGTCGATCTCGTGCACCAGTTGGTTCACCACGCCGCCGTCCTTCACGCCCGGCGCCTCGCCGCGCAACTCGACCGTCAGCGTGACTTCGACCTTTTCGCCGGCCGATACGCGGGTGAAGTCGATATGCAGCACGTCGAGCCCGAAGACGTCCCACTGCAGTTCGCGGATGAACGCCTTTTCCGAAACCGCTCCCGTCAGATCGACGACTCGTGCGCCGTGACGGATGACCGCTTTGACCTGGTCGGCCGCAGCCGCCAAGCTGAGGTTTTGTTCACCGTGGCCGTACAGCACCACCGGCACCATTCCCGCATCGCGCAACCGTCGGGCATTTCTCTTCCCCAACGCCGTCCGCGGCTCGACCTTCAATACTTCCGACATTACCTATCCTTAATGGCTGATACGACTTGCAAAGTCTTGTCGGCCGGGCGGCTGCTCGCGATCTCACCGCGATAGCTTGCCATGGCCGTTATTTCTCAAAAGCGCGAATCTCGCTATTTTCCCCGAATTGTTCGCGATTGCAACCCCATTCGAATACGAAATTGGTGCTCCGCAGAAGCCGGCAAGGCCCCGGACTCAGGAGAGGGCCGCAATGGACCGGTTTTGCAATCCCCGATCCGTTGGGCAGCCCAGGTTTCGCGTCCCTTGCTCGCGTGGCGCCGCCCAGTGCTGCGCCGCCCTGTTTTGCCGCGTTTCGTTCCGCCCGCTCGGGCCGCCCGGCGAACGGCGCCTCGGCAACCGCCCGGCAGCCCCCTGGCTTTCCAGGCTTCGTTTTTGTCAGGCCTCTACCGTCCGTCATTTCTCCTGCTCGTTTCCCTCTCCGCCTGGTTTTATACCGCCCGGCAGGAACTCGGTCGTAAAGGCGCCGGCGGCCTTGATGGCGTCAGGCTGAATCAATTCGATCTCCACGAGTTGGTCAAGCAGCGTTTGCCAGCGCCGCAGCGACATACAGCCTAACCCCTCTTGTTCGGCGACCTTGTCACGAGCCAACGGCGCCAGCGCCCGGACGCCATAATCCAACGCCTCCAGGCTCATCTCGGGATTGAGTTCGTGGAGCTTTTGATGGGTTGCTGCCGGATTGGCGAGGTAATCCTCCCAGCCGCGAACGCTCGCCCGGACCAATTTGCTTACGACGTCGGCGTGCTGCTTGAGGTAATCCTGGCTGGTGAACAACACGCTCGTGTAGGGATTGAAGCCCAAATCTGCAACCATCAGCGACTCGGGATCGCCGCCTTGCTGCTCGGCCGTGAAGGGTTCGCTGAAGACGTAAGCCTGCTGGGCGAAATCCTTGTCGGTCAGGAATTGCGCCACGCTCCCTTGATAGGGCACGATCGTCACTCCCGCCAAGGGAGCCCTTTTCCGCAGGTAGCGATAGAAGGGCTGCGACGAGCCCACGGCAATGGTCATATTCTTTAGTTCGGAGAAATCCTTAATGCCCGAACTCTTGTGGACCATGATGCAGCGCGGGCTGATCTGGATCGGCGCCATCAAGGCCACAACCGGGGCTTCTTCCGCCCGGGCTAAAAGCAGACCGTCGGCGTTGTACACGCCAAATTCCATCCGTCCGCCGGCTACTTGCTGCAGGACGGGCGCCGCAGGGCCGCCTTTGACGATTTCAACGTCCAGTCCGGCGTCGCGGTAGTATCCGCGCAGCAAGGCTTCATAAAAGCCGCCGTGTTCGGCCTCCGGATACCAGTTCAGGCCGAGCTTGACTTTCACGAGTTTGGGCAGGGCGGCCGGGTTTTTGGCGGCCGGGGCAGGAGCCGACGGCGAATTGCAGCCCAGCACGAACGCACAGAGCAGCGAAAAGGCGACGATGTGCAAAGTGATCTCCTTGGTTTAATGGCGAGTGCGCCGCAATGATTCCAGGCGGCGGAGGGGTATTGTAGAGCATCCCCTTGCCAGCGGCGCCCAGGTTTGGCGAAACCCGCAGCCGGCCTGAGAAGCCGCCCCTCGCTACGATCAGGCCGTTCGATCTATACTGAGCCATGCGCCCGCCATCGTAGCGGAATCTGTGAAGATTCCGAGGCAGCGGCGCTGATGTCCTCAGCGTTCATGGCGTATTGCGAGCTGCGCCGCGGGAAGTTCGCTATGTCCGTCCTTGGTCCTTGTCCCTGATTCAACCGTGTTTCGATCCCAAGCTTCCGCCGAACTTCTCGCCCCGGCAGGGGATTGGGACGCCTTGCGCGCGGCCGTGGCCAACGGCGCCGATGCCGTCTATTTCGGCCTGTCGAACTTCAATGCGCGGCATCGGGCGACGAACTTCACTCGGGAAGAACTGCCCGAGGTGATCGAGTACTTGCACGACCGCAACGTGCGAGGCTATGTCACGCTCAACACGCTGGTTTTCTCCGACGAGTTGCCGGAAATCGCCCGCACGGCGGCGAACATCGCCGCGGCGGGAAGCGACGCCGTGATCGTGCAGGATTTGGGGCTGGCGAGGCTGATCGGTCTGCTGGCGCCGGGGTTGCCGGTCCATGGTTCCACGCAGATGACGCTCACCGAGCCCCTTGGCATCGAGTTCGTCCGCCGTTTGGGCGTCGAACGCGTGATCCTGGCCCGCGAGCTTTCGCTGAGCGAAATTTCGAAGGTCCGCCAGGGCGTCGATCTGCCGGTCGAGGTGTTCGTGCATGGCGCGTTGTGCGTGGCTTACAGCGGTCAATGCCTGACCAGTGAGGCGCTCGGAGGCCGCAGCGCCAATCGCGGCCAATGTGCCGAAGCCTGCCGACTGCCGTACGAGCTGATCGTCGACGGCGCGAAACGAGACCTGGGCGAATACGCCTACTTGCTCAGTCCCCAGGACCTGGCCGGGCATGAGCTGGTCGGCGAACTGGTCAAGCTCGGCGTCTGCAGCTTGAAGATCGAAGGGCGATTGAAAAGCGCGCAATACGTCGCGGCGACCACGCGCACTGGATCGCGCAGCGCTCGATGCGGCGCGCGAGTCGCGGCCCTTCACGCTGAACCGCCCGATGCAGCTCGATCTGTCGCAGAGCTTCTCGCGCGGCTTCACGCCGGGCTTTTTAGCAGGCGTCGATCATCAGCGGCTGGTTCACGGGCGGTTTCCCAAGAGCCGGGGCGTCCGCGTCGGCGCCGTCGTCGCCAAGACGGGTCGCGGCGTACTCATCGAACTGGCGGAAGAACACCGCGCGGCCGAACAGCTCGCGGCGGTCATCAAGCCGGGCGATGGCGTGGTGTTCGACGAAGGACATCCCGAACAGGACGAGCAAGGCGGCCGCGTGTTCGAAGTGACGCCGCGCCGCGGAAGCGAAGCCCTGCGGGTGGAACTGACCTTCAGTCACGGCGCCGTCAATTTTTCGGCCTTATCGCCGGGCTGTCTCGTCTGGAAGACCGACGATCCCGACTTCCGCAAGCGGATGGATCGTACCTACGCGCGCGATGCCAAGCCGCGCCGGGCGCCGGTCTTTTTTTCGCTCCAGGGCCGCATCGGCGGCTCGCTGCGTTTGACCGTTTGCGACGATCAGCGGCAAGAAGCTACTGCCGAGTGGGCCGGTCCGCTGGAGCAGGCGCGCAAGCATCCGCTTTCGATCGATACGGCGCAGAGCAGCTCGACCGGCTGGGCGATACGCCGTTCGAACTGGGCGGCGTCGAGCTGCAGATCGCTGAACCGGCCATGGTTCCCAAGAGCGTGCTCAACGACCTGCGGCGACAGGCCGTAGCGGAACTGATGGAAATTCGCCGGGCCGGCCGTGCGCGCAGAAAAGTTGATCTTGAATCGCTCGCTCGCTTGCGCAGAGAAGTCATCTCCGCGCCTTCCGAGGCGGCGCCGGTCGCTCCACAGTTATACGTCTTATGCCGCACGCTGGAGCAACTCGAAGCGGCGCTGAGTTGCACTCCGGTAGA